>CAVWQZ010000006.1:0-341016 GCA_963757295.1 uncultured Actinomycetota bacterium
CTCAGGTTCTGCGCAGTCGAAGGTGACTTGGAACTGCTGACCGACGCCATCGGGCCACCCTAAGGCGCGAGCCGGCCGATCGCCACGGCTTATGCGGGCGGTCCGAACCAGCGAGTCAGCGCGTCCTCGAGCCCGACGTCGGTCCCATCGCCCACCCACGCGACGTATCCGTCGGGCCGGATCAACACCGCAGCGGGAGCAGGGACGTCGCCGAGCGCCGGAAGCTCCCAGGTGCCGCCGAAGTCGGCATCGACGCAGCTGGACCCGATCCGCCCAGGGCGTGATGTCGAATCCACCGGGTTCGCCGAGGTTGAGCAGGACCGGCTTGGCCTCGTGCAGCAGGGTGAAGACCCGACGGGGGCCCTCGGCAGTGACCAGGTCGAGATCGGGCATGCGACGACCGAGCATCGGGTGTCCCTCACCGAGGTCGTAGTGAATGTCCAGGCCGGACATCATCGCGGCGTACCGCTTGCGCGGCTCGTCCATGCTCAACAGGTCGGACACGGTGTCGCGCAAGGCATCAAGGCGCGCGTCGCCGGGGCGGGTGAGCGCGACCTGCGCCATCGTGTTGCGCAGCACGCGGGCAGCGACCGGGTGGCGTTCGTCGTGATAGGTGTCCAGCAGGCTTTCCGGCGACACGCCCTTGACCACCTGGGCCAGCTTCCACCCCAGGTTCACCGCATCCTGCACGCCGGTGTTGAGTCCCTGCCCGCCCACCGGGGAGTGCACGTGTGCGGCGTCGCCGGCAAGCAGGACACGTCTCTCGCGGTAGGCCGCGGCCTGACGGGTCATGTCGGTGAACCTGGAGATCCAGATGGGACTGTGCATCCCGTAGTCGGTCCCATAGACGGAGATGACCGCCTCGCTGAGATCGCGCAGGGTGGGTTCGCTCGTGGATCCGACGTGCTGGTCGGTCACCATGACCCTGACCAGTCCGTGGTCGGCGTAGACGATCTCGCCGTCGCGGATCTCGTACTCGACCCTGCCGAGGCCGTGGATGCCGCGGGCGTCCTGGCGCGTGCCCAGCTCCGGCTCCTCGGCCATCTCGACCTCGCCGATCAGGGCACTGGTCGTCGGATCCCACCCGGGGAACTCGATGCCGGCATCCTTGCGGACGAGGCTGCGTCCTCCGTCGCACCCGACGAGGTACTCCGCCCGCAGCGACTGGCCGTCGGACAGCTCGACGTCGACGCCGGTGTCGTCTTGCGCGAACCCCGTCACCTCACGTTCGCGGTAGACGGCACGGCCAGCTCGTCGACCCAGCCGGCCAGGATGCGCTCGATGTGGTTCTGCCACAGCCCGAGCCCGTAGGGATGCCGCGTCGGGAAGTCGCTGATGTCGAACGAGACCCGGGCGAACCCCGCGACCTGGGCCACCTGTCCCTCCGCGAGGAACCGATCGGCGATTCCACGCTGATCGAGGACCTCGATGGTTCGTGCATGCAGACCGCCGGCGCGCGAGCCGGGGAGGTGCTGGCTGGCTCGCCGCTCGACGATGGCAGCGTCGACCCCTGCCAGCGCCAGCTCGCCGGCCAGCATCAGCCCCGTGGGCCCTCCCCCAACGATCAGTACGGCATGCTCGGTCACCGCGCCCACCTCCGTGGTTCTGCCTCGGGTCGGTGATTCTGCGTCACGAAGGGGGTCTTGCGGCAAGCCCGCCTCCGTGGGTTACCGTGGAAATGCGAGGAGCGGCCGGTGCCGCTCCTTTCGTGTTTCAGCGGTCGAGAGCTCAGGGCAGCCTCCCGAGTGGGCAACCGATGACTTTCCGGCGGCGGCGGAGTCGAATAGGGCGACAGGGTGGTTCGGAGGGACCGGACCTCACCGGGCAAGCGCCACGAGAGGACCGTCACCATGCAGAGGATCACCCCGTGTCTGTGGTTCGACAACCAGGGCGAGGACGCCGCCAACTACTACGTCTCGCTGTTCGACGACGCCAAGATCCTGGAGGTCTCGCGCTACGGCGAGGGCGCGCCGATGCCGGCCGGCACGGCGCTCACGGTCTCCTTCCAGCTCGAGGGGCTGGAGTTCACCGCCTTGAACGGCGGCCCTGTGTTCACCTTCAACGAGGCGGTGTCGTTCCAGGTCAGCTGGAGTCGCAGAGCGAGGTCGACCGGCTCTGGAACAAGCTCACCTCCGATGGTGGCGAGGAGGGCAACTGCGGCTGGCTCAAGGACAAGTTCGGGCTGTCCTGGCAGATCATCCCGACCGGCTCCCAAGCTGCTCAGTGATCCTGACCCGGGTCGCGCACAGCGGGCCATGCAGTGCATGCTTCAGCAGAACAAGATCGACATCGAGGCCATCCGCAAGGCGGCCGACGACGCCTGACCAGCCGCCCGGGGACAGGCCGAGGGCCTGGTGCGACCGTGTCTCGGTCGCGCCAGGCCCTCAGTGTTGTGCTGATCAGACCAGCGCGGGCTCACGCTCCTCTTCCTCGTCGCTGAGACCGGCCAGCTCCTCGTCCCATCTGGGGCCACGGGCTCGCCACCCTCGAGGTCGATGGTCGGCAGCAGGCGGTCGAGCCACGCCGGGAGCCACCAGGCCCTGTGCCCGAGCAGGCTCATCGCCGCCGGGACCAGGACCATCCGGACCAGGGTCACGTCGAGGAGGACGGCGACGGCCAGGCCGACACCGAACATCTTCGCGATGACGTCGCAGCCCAGGATGAAGGCGCCGAAGACGGCGATCATGATGAGCGCCGCGCTGGTGATGACGCGTGCGGTGGAGCCGACACCCTCGACGATGGCCCGCTTCGGGTCACGGTGCTTGAGGTACTGCTCGCGCACCCGGCTGAGCAGGAACACCTCGTAGTCCATCGAGAGACCGAACAGGATCGCGAACATCAGCATCGGTGCCAGCGGCATGATCGGCACCGTCTCGTGCACGCCGATCAGCTGCGCGCCCCAACCCCACTGGAAGACGGCGACGACGACGCCGTACGCCGCGGCGACGCTGAGCACGTTGAGGACAGCGGCCTTCAGCGGGACCAGGACCGAGCGGAACACGATCATCAGCACCAGGAACGACAGCCCGATGACGGCACCGAGGAACTACGGCATCCGGTCCTGCAGCCGCTGCGAGACGTCGTCGGTGATGGCGGTGCCGCCGGTCACGGACGACGTCGGCCGTGGTGTCCCCGACGGCGGCGGGGATGACGTCGTCCCGCAGGTGCGTGAGCAGGGTCGAGGTCGCCTCGTCCTGCGGCGCGGTGGTCGGGCGTGACGCCGATGATGGCCAGGTCGCCCTTCTCGTTGAGCACCGGTGCGTCGACCGAGGCGACACCCGTGACGTCGCTGAGCTCGCTGCCCAGCTCGGTCGACGGTGGCCTCCGCGTCGGCGGAGCCGTCCGTGTCGACGACGACCATGAGCGGGCCGTTGACGCCGGGGCCGTAGCGCGTCGGCGATCAGGTCGTACGCCTTGCGGGTGGTCGTCGACGGGGCGTCGTTGCCGGCGTCGGTGAAGCCGAGCCGCATCGAGAACACCGGGATCGGCCAGCACGACGAGGACCAGCGCGGCGGCGACGCCGTAGCGCACCGGATGCGCGACGACCCGGGCCGTCCAGCGGGCCGACTTCGACTGCGGGTCGTACGCGGGCCGCTGCTTGATGAACGGGATGCGGACGCTGTTGACCCGCCTCTTGGCGATGCCGAGCAGCGCGGGCAGCAGGGTGACGGCGGCGAGCATCGAGACCGCGACCATGATCGCGGAGGCCCAGCCCATCGTCGTCATCATCGGGATGCCGGAGACCTGGAGGCCGGCGATGGCGAGGACGACGGTGACCCGGCGAACAGGACGGAGAGACCGGCGGTGGCGTTCGCCCGGCCGATGGCCTCGGGCACCGGCATGCCGGACTCGAGGTTCTGGCGGTGCCGGGCCAGGATGAACAGCGCGTAGTCGATGCCGACACCGAGGCCGATCATCATGCCGACGATGCTGGCGATCTCGGGCACGGCGCATGGCGCCGGACAGGACGCCGATCGCGCTGATGCCGACCAGGAGGCCGACGAGCGCGACGACGATCGGCAGGCTCATCGCGACGAGCGAGCCGAAGGCGATGGCCAGCACGACGACGGCGACGATGATGCCGATCTTCTCGCTGCCGGGTTCGGCGTCGCCCTTGGCGTAGCCGAGGCCGCCGTCGTACTCGACCTGGACACCGGCGTCACGGGCCGCCTGCGGTGGCGTGCTCGGCGGCGTCGAACTGCTCGACGCCGATCACCTCGCGGTCGAAGGCGACGGTCGCGAAGGCGGTGGTGCCGTCCTTGCTGACCGTCGAGGCCTGCGGGTCGTACGGGTCGCTCACGCCGACGACGTGCGTCGCCCTCGGCGAGCTCGGTGACGCGCCTGCTCGACCGCCGCCTTGGCTGCCGGATCGGTGATGCCCTCGTCGGCGTGGAAGATGACGTTGGAGCGTGTAGAGGGTCTCCTGCGGGAAGCGGTCCTCGATCGCGTCGGCGGCGCGCTGCGACTCGGCGCCGGGGATGGTGAAGCTCTCGTCCGGCGGTCCGCCGAGCGAGGAGTTGAGCATGAACGCGGTGACGGCGACGAGCACCCATGCGGCGAGGACCCGCCACGGGTGACGACCGGCGAAGTGACCGATGCGGTAGAGAATGCGAGACATGGCAGGTCCTTCCGATGCATGCAGGTGACGATCACCCGCATGCCAATGACGTTAGGAATCTGCGGGTCGCGCGCACATGGTGCGAACCGACCGACCGGCGGAGGCAGACCGCGTGCCTGGCGCGGGTCCGGTCGGGGGCAGGCACGCACCTAGGGGTTCGGTTAGCCCCCCGTCGCGCCGATGAGACGTAAACCGGCGGGTCATGCCCGGCGTCACAGTCACATGCGGCGGAGGTGGACGTTCGTGCAGGCAATCGGCCGGCAGGCCCGGCGTGCGCTGGTCGGCGGCGTGCTCGCGCTGGCGGCGCTGCTGATGAGCCTTACCCTGCCAAGCGCACTCCGCGGGCGGAGCGACGCCGGCCGCTGCGGCGACCCTGCCCGCGTTCAGCTCCTCGGTCAGCACCATCAGTGCCACCCTCGCGACCCGCATGCGCTACTCCTGGCGCGCCGGCTGCCCGGTGCCGCGGAGCGACCTGCGCTACCTGCGGATGACCTACGTCGGCTTCGACGGGCTCGCCCACCGTGGCGAGATGGTCGTGCACCGCACCGCCGCCCCAAGATCATCAGCGTCTTCCGGCGCGCCTACAACGCCCGCTTCCCGATCTACCGGATGCGTCTGGTGGACGACTACCGCGGCAGCGACGACGCCTCGATGGCGGCCAACAACACCTCCGCCTTCAACTGCCGGCGCACGTCGGGCGGGACCGCGTGGTCACAGCACTCCTACGGGCGCGCGATCGACATCAACCCCGTGCAGAACCCCTACGTCTCCGGAGGGGTCGTGGAGCCGCCGGCCGGCAAGGCCTACGTCGCCCGGTCGCCGCTTCGCAAGGGGATGGTCACCTGGACGCGTCCGCGACGCGTTCGCGGACATCGGGTGGTACTGGGGCGGCGCCTGGCGCTACAGCAAGGACTACCAGCACTTCTCGAGCAACAACCGCTGAGCCTCACACACCGAAATACCTGGTCGGGGCAACGGGCCAGCGAGCGGACCTCAGACCTTGATGCGCTTCGTCTCATAGGCCCACATGGCGATCTCGACCCGGTTCCTCGTGCCGAGCTTGTTCATCAGGCTGGCCAGGTGCGTCTTGACGGTGCTGAGGCTGATGTGCAGCTGATCGGCGATCTCGGCGTTGGTGTGGCCCCGAGCGACGGTGACGAGGACCTCTTCCTCCCGCGCGGTCAGGGGTTCGATCGGCTGGGCCGGCGGCTGGTCCGGTGCGCACGTCCGCGAACGCAGCCAGCAGCCGCACCGTGACGCTCGGCGCGATCAGTGCTTCACCGTTGGCGGCGGCATGGATCGCCTGGCTGAGCAGCTCAGGTCCGGCATCCTTGAGGAGGAAGCCCCGGGCGCCCGCCTTGAGCGCGCCGTGGACGTACTCGTCGAGGTCGAACGTGGTGATGACCACCACGGCGAGCGGGTCCACGACGTCCGGCCCGGCCAGCGCGCGGGTGGCCTCGAGCCCGTTGAGCTCGGGCATCCGGATGTCGAACAGGCACACGTCGGGCCGCAGCTGCCGGGCGAGGGACACGGCTTCCCGACCGTTCGCTCGCCTCACCCACGACCTGGATGTCGGGCTGCGCGTCCAGGATCATCCGCAGCCCGGTCCGCACGAGCTCCTGGTCGTCGGCGACGAGCACCCGGATGGTCATCGGGCCGGCCGGGTCCGCGGAAGCACCGCGTCGACCACCCAGCCGTGGTCGGGTCCCGGACCCGCTTCGAGAGTGCCGCCGAGAAGTGCCGCCCGTTCGGTCATCCCGATGACGCCGTAGCCGGCATTGACGCTCGACGCGTGGACCTGGTCGCCGTCGTCGCGGACCGTCAGCCGGACGGCGTCCTGCTCGCCGCCGACCTGCACGTCGATCCGGGTGGCGTTGCGTGCGTGCCGCAGCGCGTTCGTCACCGACTCCTGCGCGATGCGGTAGGTGGCTGCCCCGACCGCGGGCCCGAGCTCGTCGAGGTCGCCGGTGAGGCCGACGTGCACCCGGGGCTCGCCGTCGATGGTGCGCGCAAGCCGCTCGATGTCGGCGACGCCGTTCTGCGGCGTGAGCGTCGGCATCCTCACGGTCGCGCAGGGCGCCCACCATGGTCCGCATCTCGGCGAGGGTACGGGAGCCTTCCTCCTCGATCACCCGGAGCGCATCGATCGCCGCTTCCGGGTCGGACGTCGCCACCACGCGTCCCGCCTGCGCCCGGATCGACCATCGCCGAGACGTGGTGCGCCACGGTGTCGTGCAGCTCCCGGGCGAGCTGTTCGCGCTCGCGCAGCCGCACCTGATCGATCTCCCGGGTCCGCGACGTCGTCCAGAAGCGGACCAGGGCGCCGAGAACTGCGGGGAACATGAGGAACACGAAGCCGCCCGCGGCCTCGCCGAGGTTCGTGTAGTCGCTCGCGATCCCGAGCACGCCGGCGACCACGATGATCGGCAGCCCGATGATGACCTCGCGACCGGATCCCCATCGCAGCAACGCGTAGGGGAGCAGGACCACGTAGATCATCGTGTACAGCCCGACGGAGTGTGTCCGGACCATCGATCAGCGTGACGAGGTTCAGCACGATGACCGTGCCGAAGACAACGGCGACAACGGCCAGTGGGTGCGTCCGCCGCCAGAGCAGCGGGAACACCAGCGCCACGGCGAGCACGACCGCTACCGGACGCCACGGGACGTCGGTACGAAAGATGCCTTCGAGCACGGCGGTCAGCAGCAGGACGGCGACCAGTGCCCAGTCCCGCCAGACCCGCGGCGGGGGCGCGGCGGCTCGTGGCTCGTCTCGCAGAGACCTGACCACGCTGCTGATCACGACCCCAGCCTAGGGATCTGCCGGCGTTGCGCTTCGGCCGAAAGGACCAGACGCGCACCCTTCCGGAGAACGGGAAGCCGGGCGCCCTGCGGCCGATGTGCCATCCGCGTCGCGTCACCACGCTGACGGCATGGCAGTCGCGCTGACGCCAACGACCGTGGAGGACGACCGATGATGTCGAAGTCTCTGTACCGTCTCGGCCACCTGGCTGCCCGCCGCCCCTGGGTCGTGATCGGCTCCTGGCTGGTGCTGGCCGGCGTCGTCGTGGGTGCGTCCGGCGCCTTCGGGCACCGGCTCAAGGACTCCATGCAGGTTCCGGGGCTCGACTCCCAGCAGGCGAGCGAGCTGATGGCCGCTGCCGGTGCGAGTGATGCCGGTCTGACGGCTCAGGTGGTGGCGACGCCGCTGGACGACGACGCGACGTTCCTCGACTCGCGCGGAGGCACGGTCCGCGCTCGCCACGCTGCAGCAGCGGCGCCGCAGCGCTGCCCCACGTCCTCAAGACGACGCAGGTCGTGTCGCCGGACGGGCGCGTCGCGCTCATCCGCCTGCAGTACCCGCTCGTGGACGAGCTCTCCGCCGAGGACCTCAGCAACCTCAAGGCGTTCGGTGCCGAGGCCGAGGCGGGGTCCCCGCTGCGGCTCGAGATGGGTGGCGACCTCTACTACGCGTTCGAGCAGCCGCCGCCCGCCGTGGGCGAGCTCATCGGCCTGCTGGTCGCGGCGCTCATCCTGTTCCTCGCCTTCGGGTCCCTGATCGCCACGGCCCTCCCGCTCGGCACCGCACTGCGTCGGACTCGCCGTCGGTGTCAGCTCGATGTCATTCATCGCCAACGTCATCGACATCCCGAGCTGGGCGCCCCTCCTCGGGGCCATGGTGGGACTCGGGGTGGGCATCGACTACGCGTTGTTCATCGTGACCCGGCACCGTGACTACCTTGCTCGCGGCCTGCCCGTCGCAGAGGCGGCCGGCGCGGCGCTGGCCACGGCCGGCAAGCCGGTGGTGGTCGCCGGCGGCATCGTCGTCGTGGCGATCCTCGGGCTCGTCGTGGCCGGCGTCCCGTTCATGACCGCGGGCGGCATCGCGATCTCGGTCGTCGTCCTCGTCATGGTGGCCGTCTCCGTCACCCTGCTGCCTGCGTTCCTGGGCCTGGCCGGGCAGCACATCAACCGGCGCGGGCACCGTTCCGCCCGCGACGGTGCCGACGGCTCCGTCAGCCCGGGCTGGTCACGATGGGTCCGGCACGTGACCCGCAACCCGTGGCCGTACGCCGTGGGCGTCACCGTGCTGTTGCTCGCCCTCGCCGCGCCGGTCGTGGCGCTGCGCCCCGGCATCCCCGACGACGGTGCGCTGCCCGAGAGCCGGACCGAGCGCCAGGCCTACGACCTGGTGGCCCAGGGGTTCGGCCCGGGCAGCAACGGTCCGGTGGTGGTCGCCGTGGACATCGCCGAGGACCCGACCGTGGTCGATCCGCTGGTGGCGGCGGTCGGGGCCGACCCGGGGATCGCCTCGGTGGGCGCCCCGGAGGTGCACGCCGGCGCGGGTGTCGCTGTCATCGTCGCCATCCCGACGACCGGGCCGCAGGACGCCGCCACGCACGCGACGGTCGAGCGGCTGCGGGCAGAGGTGCTGCCCAGCGTCCTCGGGAGCAGCCCCGCGCGGGCACACGTCGGTGGTCAGACGGCGAACTTCGCCGACGTCGGTGCGCGCGTCAACGAGCGGCTCCCGGTGCTGATCGCCGCGGTGCTCGCGATGTCGTTCGTGCTGCTGATGCTCGTCTTCCGGTCCGTGCTGGTGCCGCTGAAGGCGGTGGTCCTGAACCTGCTCAGCATCGGTGCGGCGTACGGCGTGATGGTCATGGTGTTCCAGTGGGGCTGGGGGGCCGGGCTGATCGGACTCGAGTCGACGGTGCCGATCGTCTCGTTCATCCCGATGTTCATGTTCGCGATCCTGTTCGGGCTCTCGATGGACTACGAGGTGTTCCTGCTGTCGCGGGTGCGCGAGGAGTACGTCGCCACGGGCGACAACGAGACGTCGATCGTCCGCGGCATCGCCTCGACGGGGCGGGTCATCACGTCGGCTGCGCTCATCATGATCTCGGTGTTCCTCGCCTTCGTCCTCGGGGAGGACGCGTCGACGAAGATGTTCGGCCTCGGCCTGGCCACGGCGATCCTGGTGGACGCCACCCTCGTCCGGATGGTGCTGGTGCCGGCGACCATGACGCTGCTCGGCGACGCCAACTGGTGGTTCCCGAAGGCGCTGGACCGACGGCTCCCGCGCCCGGGCCACGAGGCGGATGCTGTGGCACCGAACCAGACCGGGCTGCACCCTGCGCTGGACGAGGCCTAGCCGGGTGCGTCCCCCAGCTGGTCGCGCCGGCCGGGTCAGCCGAGATGTCGTCTACGGTGCCGCAATGACCGACAGCGACTACCCGTGGGAACCGCCCCTGGCGGGCACCGAGACCGAGCACCTCGTCGGCGCGCTCGACCGGCTGCGCACGACGTTTCGCTGGAAGGCAGGCGATCTCGACGCGACGGGGCTGCAGACTCGCATCGGTGCGTCCTCGCTGACCATCGGCGGCCTGCTCAAGCACCTCGCGCTCATCGAGGACTACTACTTCACCACCAAGCTGAGTGGCACGCCGCTCGGCGAGCCGTGGGCGAGCACCTATCCGGAGGACGACCCCGACTGGGAGTTCGTCTCCGCTGCCGACGACACCCCCGAGGAGCTCTACGCCCTCTGGGACGGTGCCGTCGAGCGGTCCGCGCGAGGCTCGACGCGGCTCTTCGCCGACGGTGGGCTCGACCAGCTGGTCGCAGCGGGCAGTCCGACGGTCGCCACGCCAGCCTGCGCAGGCTCGTCTGCGACCTGATCGAGGAGTACGGCCGGCACACCGGGCACGCCGACCTGCTCCGCGAGGCGGTGGACGGTCTGGTTGGTGAGGACCCGCCGGCCGGGTGGCACCCATGATCCACCGCCGCGAACGCGGACGGATCCCACCGCTTCGTAGTGTCACCGGCCGGTTTGCGGGTCACCGAAACACCGGCGCTGCCCGCTCCCCTTCTGCTCTACTGCAGGACGTGCGTCCGCTGGTCACGGCCGTGGTCGTGGCCGCGGCCCTGGGACTGTCCTCGTGCACGTCCTCACCGTCACGTGAGTCGACGTCCATCGAGTGGGGCGACTGCGCTCGCATCACCGACGTGCGGTCAGCGAACATTCCGGCCGAACGGTTTGACCGCCTCGAGTTCGGCTGCGGGACACTCGACGTGCCCCTCGACCCTGCCAACGCGACGGCCGGGACCATCGCGGTGCAGCTGATCCGGGTCCACCAGTCGGGCGGACCCGCGAGCAAGGATCCCCTGCTGCTCATCGCCGGCGGTCCGGGCCAGTCGGGCGTCGACTTCGCCGGCTTCTCGGTCAGCCTGCTTCCCGACGCGGTGCTCGACCAGTTCGACGTGGTCGGATTCGACCCCCGCGGCGTGGGGCACTCGCAGCCCATCCGGTGCAAGCACCCCGACCCGGGTCCACCCACGTTTCCCGACCTGCTGACCGCGACGGGCTATGCCCGGGCAGCCAGCGAGATGCGCCAGTTCGCCGAGGAGTGCGCCACTGCCCTCGGCTCGAGAGCGGCCCTGTTCAGCACGACGGCCACGGCCGTCGACATCGACCGCATCCGCGCGGCCCTCGGCCAGTCGACGCTGACGTACCTCGGCTGGTCGTACGGCGCCAAGCTCGGCGCCGAGTACGCCCGGCTGTACCCGGACAAGGTGCGGGCGGCCGTGCTCGACGCCCCCACCAACCCGGGCACGACGTGGATCGAGACCGCCGAACGCCAGATCGCCGGCTTCGAGGACTCCTTCGACCAGTTCATCGCGTGGTGTGCGGCCGAGGGTCTGTGCGGTCCGCTCGGGGACGTGCGCGCCTTCGTCGCCGACCTCGTCCGCCGGGCCGAGAAGTCCCCCATCCCGAGCGGTCGGCCGACCGACGACGAACCGGCGAACGGGGTGGACATCATCGACGCAGTGGCCAGCGCCATGTACGACGACGTCCGCTGGCCCGATCTCGCCGAGGGTCTGGCCGAGGCGAGCAACGGCGACTCGGGCACTCTGCGGGGGCTGATCGACGCCTCCCGCGGCACTGACGACGACTCGAACGCCGACGACGCGCAGTTCGTCATCAACTGCAACGACAGCGCAGCCGGCCCGACCGAGGCCGAGACCAAGGCCGCAGCCGCGCGATTCGCCAGGCAGTTCCCGCTGTTCGGGGTGTGGGGCTCGTGGCAGCTGTTCGGGTGCTCGTTCTGGGAGCCGGACCGGCACACCCTGCATCCACCGGTCGCGGCCACCGGGCACCCGATCGTCGTCGTCGGCACGGTCCACGACCCGGCCACGCCGTACACCGGGGCCGTCGCGATGGCCACGAGCCTGGGCACCGCGGAGCTGCTCACGTGGGAGGGAGAAGGGCACGGCGCCGTCGGCCGCAGCGACTGCGTCACCCGCCACGTCGCCGACTACCTGGTGTCGCTGACGGTCCCGCCGCACGGCACCCGCTGCCCCGCTTGACTGCCGAGGCTAGCGGCTAGAGCTTGGAGATCTTCCCGTTCGGCAGCGTGATGCGCTGCACGCCGTCGCCCCCGAAGTCGACGAGCACGGCGATGTCGTCGTCCTCGACGCCGACGACCGTGCCCAGGCCGTGCCGGTCGTGGGTGACGCGCTGCCCCACGGTGAAGTGCTCCGGAATCGCCGCCACGGGTGCCTTGAACGGGCTGCCGGGCAGAACACGCCGGGGTGCGGCGGGGCGAGGGCTCATCGTTGCCAGTATGACCCGCGGAGGCCGCCGGGGGGAACACATCCGGTGTTTCTGGCCGCGCGTTCGGCCGGCCCTCGCCCGGGAGGCGGGGCTGGCCCTCGCCCGACGGTGCGGCTGTCCCCTCCGACGATGCGGTCCACCCGATCGGCGGGGACCGCGCCGATTCCTAGGTTCGGTGGTGTTCGCAGCCACCCCTGCCAAGGAGTCCCGATGGCCACCGCCACGCTTTCAGCCGCCTCCCCCGGCAGCTCGCGGTCGCGCGTCTCCTGGTGGCGCGAGCTGGCCCTGCTCGCAGCCCTGTACGGCGTGTACATGCTCGCCCGGGCACTCGTCGGCGTGCATCCCGCAGCCGCGATGGACCGCGGCCGGTGGCTGCTCGACCTGGAGGCATCGGCCCGGATCGACATCGAGCGCCCGCTCAACTCGGCGGTCCACGCCGTACCCGTGCTCGCCGTTCTCGCGGACTACGTCTACGCGAGCCTGCACTACCTCGTGACCCCACTCGTCCTGGTCTGGCTCGCCGTCCGGCACCGCGACGGCTACCGCCGCGGCCGCAACGCGCTGCTGCATCGCCACCGCCCTGGGCCTGGTCGGCTTCTGGCTGCTCCCGACCGCCCCTCCCCGCCTGCTCGACGCCGGTGCCTTCCTCGACACGATGGCCGTCTTCAGCGACTGGGGCTGGTGGGGCGAGGCCGCCAGCGCTCCGCGCGGCATGGAGGGCCTGAGCAACCAGTACGCCGCGCTGCCGTCGCTGCATGTCGGCTGGGCGCTGTGGTCTGCGCTGCAGGTGCGGGCCAACACGAGCAGCCGGGTGCTGCGCCGGTGGGCCTGGACCTACCCGGCGCTGATCACCCTGGTCGTGATGGCGACCGCGAACCACTACCTGCTCGACGCCGTCGCCGGCGCCGCGGTGGTCCTGGTCGGGCACCACGTCGCCGGGCGGCTGGCGGCACGCCGCCGCGTCGACGACGAGGCGGCCGAGCCGCTGCCCTTCGGAGTCGGCGAGATCCCCGCTGACTGCGCCGAGCTCGACCATCTCTATTGCGGTCAGCTCGACGACGCCGACTGCCTCCCCGTGGCTGTCTAGCAGCGCGGAACCCTACGCTCGGCCCCATGACCTGGCTGATCTACGGCGCCAACGGCTACACCGGCCGGCTGGTCGCGGAGCTGGCCGTGCAGCGCGAGCACCGACCGGTGCTGGCCGGTCGCGACGAGCGCGCGCTCGCCGAGCTCGGCGCCCGGCTGGGGCTCGAGCACCGGGCGTTCCCGCTGTCCGACTCCGCGGGCCTGCGGGCCGGCCTCACCGGGATCGACGCGGTCGCCCACTGCGCCGGCCCGTTCTCGGCCACCTCGAAGGCGATGGTGGACGCGTGCCTGGCCACGGGCGCCCACTACCTGGACATCACCGGCGAGATCGAGGTCCTGGAGGCGGTCCTGGCCCGCGACGGCGAGGCCCGCGACGCGGGGGTCGTCCTGCTGCCCGGCAGCGGCTTCGACGTCATCCCCACCGACTGCCTGGCCGCGATGGTCGTCGAGCGGCTGCCCGAGGCCAGCGCTCTGGACATCGCGTTCCGGGCCGGCGGTGGGCTGAGCCCGGGCACCGCACGGACCGCGGTCGAGGGCATGGGCACCGGCGGCCGGGCGCGCGTCGACGGGCGCATCGTGTCGGTGCCGGCCGGGTGGCGTCGCCGTACGGCTGACTTCGCCTCCGGACCGGTCACCGTCACGTCGATCCCCTGGGGTGACGTCAGCACGGCGTTCCACTCCACCGGGGTGCCCGACATCGTCACCTACACCTACCTCCCCGGTGCCGGCAGCACCTCGCTGCTGCAGCGGCTGACCCAACCTCTCGCGCGGATTCCAGCCGTACGACGGGTGCTGGGCGCTGCGGCCTCCCGCCGGGTGACCGGGCCGGACGAGGAACGCCGGAGTCGCAGCACCTACCAGGTGTTCGTCGAGGCGCGGTCGACGAGCGGGCGGACCGTGACCGGATCGATGACGACTCCGAACGGCTACTCGCTGACGGCCGACAGCGTCCTGCGGGTGGTGGAACGGGTCCTCGCCGGATCGGTCCCCGCGGGTGCGCACACGCCGTCGAAGGCACACGGCGCGGAGTTCGTGCTCGACCTGGACGGGGTGACCCTGCACGGGATCACCGAGGTCCCCGGATAGCGTTCCGGCATGCGCATCCTCATGATCGGTGGCACCCGGTTCGTCGGCCGGCACATCGTCGACGCGGCACTCGCCGCCGGCCACGACGTCACGGTGTTCCACCGCGGACAGACCGGCCCGGAGCTGTTCCCCCAGGTCGAGCGGCGCACGGGCGACCGCAACGGCGACCTGTCCGAGCTGGCCGAGGGCAGCTGGGACGCGACCGTGGACACCTGCGCCTACGTGCCCCGGCACGTCCACTCGCTGGCCGACGCGCTCGGCGACCGGGCCGGCCGCTACCTGCTCATCTCCAGCGTGTCGGCGTACGCGACCCCGGAGGCGCCCGGCTACACCGAGGACGCCGCGCTGCTCGAGCTCGACGACCCGACGACCGAGGAGGTGACCGGCGAGACGTACGGCGGGCTGAAGGTGCTGTGCGAGCGGGCGGCCGTCGAGCGGTTCGGGTCAGGCACGGTGATCGTGCGGCCGACCTACGTCGTCGGCCCGGACGACTACACGTGGCGCTTCCCGTGGTGGGTGCAGCGGCTGGCTCGCGGCGGCGAGGTGCTCGCGCCCGGCCCGGCCGACGCCCCGGCTCAGGTCATCGACGCCCGCGACATGGCCGCCTGGGCGGTCGGCCTGCTCGAGCGGGGCGAGGCGGGGGCCTACCACGCGGTCAGCCCCGCACCGCCGTTCAGCTTCGGCGACCAGCTCGAGGCGATCCGGGAGACGGTCGCCCCCGCCGGAACGACGCTCACCTGGGTGGACGCCGACTTCCTCGTCGAACGAGGGCCTCGACGACGGGACGCTGCCGCTGTGGAGCGGCGCCGACCCGAGCGCTCTGATCATGGCCGCCGACCCGGCCGCGGCGCTGGCCACCGGCCTCCGGCCCCGCCCCCTGACCGAGACCGTCCGGGACACCCTGGACTGGCTGCGCGACGAGAAGCAGCCGGACCAGCCGGGCCTCGACCCCGACCGCGAGGCCGACCTGCTCGCCCGCTGGCACGCCCGCTGACCGACGCGGACCACGGAACCTCAGGGTTAGTCGGGTGTAGATGACGATGCCGAGGCACATCTCGTCGGACGTGCCCTCGCCCCAGGTGACGTAGCGCGGCTGCTCGTCCTCCAGCTCCGGGACCAGCTGGCGCAGGCCGGCGTCGTGGGTGCAGGTCACGCGGAGCACGTCGCCGCGGGCCACCCGGACCGGCTTGGGAAGCGGCGTGGCCCGCTGGTTGTCGAAGTCCCACACCGCCCGGTTGAGCAGGGTGCGCGCGCCCGGCGTGCCGGGGTTGAGCTCGAGCTTGATCGAGCGGCCGAGCAGGTGCATGTGACCGGCCGCGGCGCGGACGACCATCGGGCTCGCTCACCCGCCGGTCGCAGCGCTGGGTCGGACCCGGCGCGCGGCTCGGCCACGTTGCCGTCGCACAGCAGCTGAAGACCCGCGACGGTCGCTCCCGACCCCGCGCCGAAGCGCTGCATCAGGTCGAGCACCGCGGTCTCGCGGTCGCACAGGGTGCCGGTCTCACCCTTGGCGCAGGGCAGCTCGACCGGCGCCACGAGCAGCATCGTCTGCAGCTGCTCGAGGTCGGCCGTGCCGTCGGCAAGCCGCAGCCGCAGGCCGCTGTCGTCGGGCGCCGCGCCGTTGCGCAGGTTGTAGTGGACCTGCAGGACCAGCCGGCTGCCGGCCTCCAGCAGCACCCCGGTGCCGGGGCCGAAGACGTTCTCCCCGCCGCCCGGCGCCCAGGCAGACAGCCACGGCGCGGAGTCGAGCGCGCTGACGACGTTGGCCCCGCCACGGCCGGGGAACGCGGTGCCGCCGAAGCACGTCCAGCCGGTGCCCGGGTCTCCCTGGTCGGCCTGCTCGGCCGTGGCCACCTCGTCCGGCCCGACGCGGAAGATGATGGCGTGGTGGACGATCTCGACGCGTCCGGGCAGGACCTCGGCGCCGGTGACGAACGTGTCCTCGGCAAGCTCGGGATCGAGCAGGAAGCAGCGGTATTCGTCCTTGCCGCCCCGCGGGGCGACCGGCGAGTAGGCGCCGTCCGGCATGGGCAGGTCGAGGAACCGCTCGCCGGCGCGCAGCGGCGCAGACGACGGCTGGTCCGAGGCCGTCTCGCTGGACGCGGTGGACGGTGGGGGTGCTCACCGACGTGGTGCCGGCCTCCGCGGCCGTCTGCTCGCCGTCGCCTGAGCCACAGGCCGCGAGCAGCAGCAGGCACACGCTCGCTGCTGCGGTCCGCCGTCCGAGTGCCACGCCGACTCCCCTCCTGGTCGCCCCTGGCTCGTGATCGTAGGCGAGCGTGGGCTTTCGCGCTGGATCGCGCGGGTAGGGGGTCGGGCACGTTGCGTCCCGGCATCGAGGAGTCCCGCTGTGACCATGCCCACCCGCCCCACCGACCGCCCCACCGACCGCCCGCGCGAGGCCGCCTCGCGCGCCGCTGACAGCGACTGGCTGGCCCGCGCCGCTCGAGTCGGCCTCGCCGCCCGTGGCCTGATCTACGTCCTGGTCGGCGCCCTCGCCATCCAGGTGGCCCTCGGCGACTCCGAACGGACCGACCAGAAGGGCGCCCTCAGCAAGATCGCCGAGCAGCCCTTCGGTCGTTCGCTGCTGTGGATCGTCGCTGCTGGGCTGCTGGCCTACGGCCTCTGGCGCCTCGGCGAGGGCATCTGGGGCCGCCGTGAGGTGACCGACGAGAAGAAGCGCACGCTCAAGCGCGTCGAGTCCGTCGCGAGCAGCCTGCTCAACATCTTCCTCGCCGTGACGGCAGTGCGGATCGCGACCGGATCGGGCAGCAGCAGCGGCGGCGACTTCTCGTCCAGCCTGCTCAACGCGGACGGTGGCGAGACGATCATGCTCGTGATCGGCCTGGTGCTGATCGGGGTGGGCATCGCGCTGGCGTGGCGCGGGCTCAAGACCGACTTCGAGGAGCAGCTGAAGACCGGCGAGATGAGCCCGCGCACGTACGACGTGGTCCGCCGGCTCGGCCAGGCCGGCTACCTGGCCCGCGGCGCGGTCGTCGCGCTGGTGGGTGGCCTGGTCATCAAGGCCGCCATGGACCACGACCCGGAGAAGGCGTCCGGCTTCGACGTCGCCCTGAAGAGCCTGGCTGAGGCGCCGTTCGGCAAGTTCCTGCTCGGCCTGGCCGCCCTCGGTCTCATCTGCTTCGGGGCCTACTCGTTCGCGGAGGTCCGCTACCGCCGGCTCTGACCCTCGTGACCGGTCGCGCCGTGGCGTAGAACGCCACGGCCGCGGCGGCCGCCACGTTGAGCGAGTCCACCCCGCGGGCCATCGGGATCCGCACCGCGAGGTCGGCGTCGGCGATGGTGGCCGGGCGCAGCCCGGTCGCCCTCGGCGCCCAGCAGGAGGGCGAGTCTGGGTCGCTGCTGCTCGGCCAGCTCGGCCAGCGTGAGCGACCCCTCGCCGGGGGCCAGCGCGACCGTGGTGAAGCCGGCATCGCGCAGCAGGTCCAGCCCCGAGCGCCAGGAGTCGAGCCGGGCATAGGGCAGGGCGAACACCGCGCCCATCGACACCTTGACGGCCCGCCGGTAGAGCGGATCCGCGCAGCGAGGAGTCAGCAGGACCGCGTCCACGCCGAGTCCCGCGGCCGCCCGGAAGATGGCACCGACGTTGGTGTGGTCGTTGACGTCCTCGAGCACGGCGAGCCGGGACGCCCCCGCGACCAGCTCCGCGGCGGCCGGCAGGGCGGTCCTCGACATCGCCGCCAGTGCGCCCCGGTGCACGGCGTACCCGGTGGCCGCGTCGAGCACCTCGCGGGCGGCCAGGTAGACCGGGACGTCGGCCGCCGCGACCACGTCGGCAAGGCCCTCGAGCCACTTCTCCTCCAGCAGCAGCGAGCGCAGCGGGTAGCCCGCGGCGAGCGCCCGGCGGATGACCTTCTCGCCCTCGGCGATGAACATGCCCTCGGCCGGCTCCTTGACCCGGCGCAGGGCGACGTCGGTCAGGCGCAGGTAGTCGCTGAGCCGGGGGTCCCCCGGGGCTGTGACACGGACTGTCATGACCCCGATCCTTGCCTACCTGGAATCACTCAACCGGGTCCCTCTTTCGGTCGAACCAGAAACGAGGACGAAAGAAGGAAGGTTCATGCGGGCGCACCCGCTTGCGTGCGGCGAACCAGGATCGGCGCGACACTGCCAGCGCTGGTGGCGTGGTCGTACGTCGGGCTGGCGGTCCTGCTTGCCCTGACGCTGGTCGCCCTGCGCAACACCGACCTCGTCGCCGTCCCGCTCGTCGTGGCCGGGGTCGGCAGCACCGTGCTGATCCTGCTCGGGCGGGCGCGCAACCATCCCTCCACCCGGTTGCCCTGGACGCTCTTCGCCGCGTCCTGCTCGGTCTTCATCGTGGGTGCGGTCCTGCGCCAGGTGCTGGTGGACACCCACGCTGGCGCCGCTGGCCGATGTCGCGAGCCTCACCGGCTACGGGCTGGTCCTGTCGGCGTTCATCACGATCCTGCGCACCCGGCGCGGTGTCCCGCGGCGGCCTGCACGAGCTGCTGGACGGGCTGATCGTCGTCATCGCGGCGGGCGCGGTGGCCCTGGTCGTCTTCACGCTGCCGACGGCGACGTACGGCAACCTCTCCCCCTTCGCCCTGCTGCAGGGCGTCTACCCCGTCATCGACGTCTGCGTCCTGTTCGTCATCCTGCTGCTGTCCTGGACCTCGGCCAACCGGGTCACGTCGTACTGGTTCCTCACCGGAGCGACCCTGGCAACCCTCACCGGCGACCTCGGATACGCCTACATCGGCACCCAGGGGCACACTGGTCGGGACGCCGCTGCTGGACCTGCCGTTCGTGTTCGGGTTCGCCTTCCTCGGCGCCGCCGCCCTGCACCCGTCCATGGCCTCGCTGACCGAGACGCGGGAACGCCCGGTTCAGGCCTGGTCGCGCGGCGCGCCTGACCCTGCTGGTCGGGGCCCTCCTGCTTCCGCCGACGGTCGTGCTCGTCGGCGGCGGCACACTCGAGGCCGCGCACTGGGTCGGCGCCACTGAGCGGCCTGGCGGTCGCCCTGCTGGTGCTGTCCGGGCGGTCGGCGCCGTGCGTGGCTACGCGCGCTCGCAGGTGGGACTGCGCTACCAGGCCACCCGGGACGCTCTCACCGGGCTGGCGAACCGGCCGCACCTGGTGGAGCGGGTCGACGCCCTGATCGCCCGCGGCGAGACCAGCGGAGGGCATGTCGACCTGCTGTTCCTCGACCTCGACGGCTTCAAGCTCGTCAACGACTCGTGGGGGCACCACGTCGGTGACCGCGTCCTGGTGGCCGCGTCAGAACGGCTGCTCGGCATCACCGACCCGAGCGATGTCATCGCGCGCATCGGTGGCGACGAGTTCGTGCTGGCCCGGTTCGTGGGGCCAGGCGGCGGCAGTGACGGCCAGATGCTTGCCGCCGACGTGATCGACGCCTTCCGCCGGCCGTTGACGGTCTCGGACACCTCGCTGGTCACCACGGTCTCCGTCGGCATGGCGCGATCGGTCTTTCCGGCTACGGCAGAAGGGCTGTTGCGCGACGCCGACACCGCCATGTACCGGGCCAAGGACGGTGGGCGCAACCGGTGCATCGTGTTCGACAGCACCATGCGCGACTCGGTCCGGGCCCGGGTCGAGACCGAGCTCGCGCTGCGGCACGCTCTCGACCGGGACCAGCTGATCCTGCACTACCAGCCGATCGTCTCGATCGAGGACGGCGCGACGCGCGGCTTCGAGGCGCTGCTGCGCTGGGCACACCCCGGCAAGGGGATGATCTCCCCGCTCGACTTCATCCCGGTGGCCGAGGAGACCGGCCTCATCGTCGAGATCGGCGAGTGGGTGGTCTCCGAGGCCGTCCGCCAGCTCGCGTCATGGCGCGCGGCCGGGATCCGCCCCGACGGTCACGACCTGTTCATGGCCGTGAACGTCTCGGCCAGGCAGCTGCAGGAGACCGCTCTGGTCGAGCATGTCCAGGCCGAGCTGCTCCGCCACGACGTGCCCGCCCACCTCCTCGTCCTCGAGCTCACCGAGTCGGCCATGATGGCGGACCCGCAGAGCTCCGCCGTCCTGCTCAACCGCCTGCGCGACGTCGGGCGTCCTGCTGGCCGTCGACGACTTCGGCACCGGCTACTCGTCGTTGAGCCACCTTCGGCGCTTCCCCGTCACCGAGGTGAAGATCGACCGCTCGTTCGTGTCCGGGATCGAGCAGGACTCGGACGACGAGGAGATCGTCCGGGCGATCGTCGCGATGTCCTTCGCCATGCGCATGCAGGTCGTCGCGGAAGGCATCGAGACGCCCGGCCAGCGCGACCTCCTGCACCGGCTGGGCGTCCGACTGGGTCAGGGCTGGCTGTTCGGACGCCCGGTGCCGGCGGAGGACTGCGTCTTCGAGACGGCGCTCAGCCGGCCCGCATGAAGTCGTAGCCGATGTAGGTCTGCGCGTCCAGGTCGACCATCTCGACGTGGGGGGCCCAGCTCGACGCGAGGATGGAGATCATCCGCGGCAGGTGCAGCTTCTGGAGGTTGTGCCGGCACACGTCCAGGATCGCGATCCCGTCACACGCCGCCACCACGCTTGTCATCGCGTGCACGAGCTCGGCGAAGATGCCGCTCCCGTGCGCGCTGGGATGCACCCCGACGAAGCCGATGTAGTAGACCCGGCCCTCGGCGGAGCGCTCCGGCCAGCGGGCGGCGAAGTACTCCGGAGACACCAGCGGCATCGACTCGATGATGTTCGTGATCGTGCCCAGCCCCTGCAGGGTGCCGTCAGCGTCGTAGATGAGGTACTTGTCCACCCGCGGATCGGCCATCACGGCGTCGAACTCGTCGTCGTACATGACGTGCCGCTGCACGGCGGTGTGCCGCAGCGGGTCGAACGCCTCCCGGTAGAGCTTCCAGGCCTGCTCGCGCAGGTCATCGGTGACGACGGACATCGTGGCGACTGACATATGCATTCCCCACTACTCGGCGTAGTCGAGACCGTACGGACTGCACAGGGGGCTCCGCAGGTCTTGGGGGCTTGCACACCAGATCATGGGCAGGACTTGACTAAAGTAGGAGGGTGCAGGCGTCGGGCCGGCTCACCCGGCAAGGATCTTGACGATCGCGATGACACCCACCAGGACGATCAGTCCGCGCAGGACCGGCGACGGCACCCGCCGGCCGACCGACGCTCCGAGCTGGCCCCCGATGACCGACCCGACGGCGATCAGGCCGGCGGCCGCCCAGGCGACGTCGGCGGCCAGCACGAAGACCAGCGCAGCCATCCCGTTGACGAGCGCGGCGAGCACGTTCTTGGCGGCGTTGATGCGCTGCAGGTCCTCGTGCAGGAACAGCCCCAGCAGGCCGATCAGCAGCACGCCCTGCGCCGCGCCGAAGTAGCCGCCGTAGATGCCCGCGCCGTAGACACCCGCGTGCAGGGCGGGCGCCGCCTCGGGCCGGCGGCCGCGTCCGCGTCCGGGGCCGCGGCGAGCCGGCGGGAGAGCCGGGGCGCGAGCACGACGAGGACCAGCGAGATGGCGATGAGAACCGGGACGATCGCCTTGAAGGCTCCTGGCGGCAGCGTGAGCAGCAGCACCGCCCCGGTGAGCCCGCCGAGGACGGACGCGACCCCGAGGCTGACCAGGCGGGCGCGCTGGCCGGCGAGCTCGGTGCGGTAGCCGACTGCCCCGCTGATGGAGCCGGGGGTGAGACCGACGGTGTTGCTGACGTTGGCCAGCACCGGCGGGTAGCCGACGGCCAGGAGGACCGGGAACGTGATCAGGGTTCCCGACCCGACGATGGCGTTCACCGCACCGGCGGCCGTGCCCGCCAGCAGCACGGCGAGCATCTCCAGTGCCGTCACGCGTGCGCCCCACTCACCGCGCGGACTCTATGCGACCGCATTGCACTCCCTTGGGGCGCCTGGGGCCCCAGTTGGCCGGTCAAGGCACTCTCGACCCGGGCCGAGGTATGAAACGTGACCTCTCCGCGGCGGCTGGTCTTGCTGCTCGCCGGCGTCCTGCTGCTTGGGAGCCTGCCGGTCGCCCCGGCGCGCGCGGAGTCCGCCGCCCAGGCCAAGCAGGCCGCCCAGCGGGCCGCCGCCGAGGTCGCCGCGCTGCAGCCCCGGGTCGACCGGGCGATGCGGGCCTACGAGAAGGCCCTCGGCCAGCTCGCGCACAACGTCACGAAGAGTGTGAGCGCCGACGTCGATGCCGACGCGGCCCTGCGGCAGGCGGCCGGGGCGCGCCGGACCTACAACGGCCGGGTCCGGGCGCTCTACATGGCCGGCGGGTCGGCCGCGCTGTACGCGAGCGTGCTGGACGCGAGCAGTGTCGCGGACGCGATGCGCCGGGTCGCCTACGTGCAGCGCATCGTCCAGGTCGGCGGGGCCGACGCCGCCGACAGCCGGTCGGCGTCGACGACCTTGCTCGCCCGAGCGGGCGCCCTGGACACCGACGCCGAGGGCGCGGTGGTCACCGCGGCCGAGGTCGCCCAGCGCTACGACGAGCTGCAGGCGCTGCTGGCGGCCGCCGCTGACACCCTGTCCCGGCTGAGTGCCCGGGCGAAGAAGCTGGCCGATGCCGAGGCTGCCGCCGCGCGGATCCGTGCGCTGTCGGCCCGGGTCGCGCGCTCCGCTGCCGAGCGGGTGGCCACGGCCCGCGCCATCGCGGTCCCGAAGGACTTCCGGCCGCTCTACGTCGCCGCCGCGCGCACCTGCAAGGGGTTGCCCTGGAGCGTGCTCGCCGCGATCGGCCAGGTGGAGACGGGCCACGGCCGCAACACCAACGTCTCGTACGCCGGCGCGCAGGGCCCGATGCAGTTCATGCCGGCGACCTTCGCGTCGTACGGCGTGGACGGTGACCGGGACGGGTCCGCCGACATCAACAACCCGGCCGACGCGATCTTCTCCGCGGCCCACTACCTGTGCGCGAACGGCGGCGGCCGCGGACCAGCAGCCCTCGCCCGGGCGATCTGGCACTACAACCACGCCGACTGGTACGTCGCCCTGGTGCTCAAGATCGCCGGGCAGCTCGCCGCGAAGCCCTGAGCTGACCGCTGTTCCGCTCAGCCGCACCGTGACTGGCTACCACGCAGCTGGCCGTCGAAGTCGGCGACGACCCGATAGGTGCCCGGTGCCGGGACGTGGATGAACGTCCACCCGTCTCGCTCCCCGACGCAGCCCGCCACAGGGCGGCCGGACGCGGTGGTCACGACGAGATAGGGAGACCAGCGCAGCGCCAGGCGGACCGTGGTGGCACGGGCGGCGATCGTCAGTCCCCGGTCGTCGATCTCCAGCACAGTGCCCGGCGTCGCCAGACCGGGGGCGTCCAGCACCCGGTAGAGCGTCCAGTCCGCGTTGGACCAGATCGCTTGCAGATAGGGCAGGCCGGTGGACACCAGCTGGGCCTCGCTGACCGATGCGTAGTCGAGCTCGGCCGCGGGCACCGCCACCCAGCCGACAGCGAGCTCGGAGAGCCAGGCGTGGTAGCTCGCCGGGTCGATCCGGCCCGTCGGCGTAGAAGAGCGGGTTGTTGGCCCGGTCGGCCTGCCGCTCCCACCCGCGTGCCAATGCGTGATGCCTGGCGATCTGTGCCGCGGCCCAGTGGTTGCGCGTGTCCACGACCTCGACGCGCTGACCGAGCGTGTGCGGGCGCGCCGCCTGGTCGGCGGCGAGCGCGGCGACCAAGGGACGGTAGAACGCCGACTGCGAGCTCGGGTCCGAGGCAGCAACCAGCTGCCGACCGAGGTCGATCGCCGGGAGCAGCGCCGCGGCCAGTGCCAGAACTGCGACGGTCCGCCGCGACAGTGGTGCCCAGGCGACCACGAGCGGCACGGTGAAGATCCACGCGAGGCGGGTGACGTTCATGCCGACGGCACCTGGATGGGCCAGGAAGGCCACCAGCATGACCAGGTACACGAGTGCGCCGACCCGGATTCGCGGCTCACGGCAGAACACCGCGATGCCCACAGCGCAGCCCAGCGCCGGCAGCACGGTGATGGGGTCGAACGGCATCGACCCGAAGCCGGGGAAGAGCACGCCGGTGACTGCGAGGCTCCCCGCGACGAGCAACACAACCGCGATGTAGTGGCGCACCGGTGCCCGCTCCACCAGCAGCCGCGTCACCATCGCCATCGCGAGGAACAGCCCAGCAAGCGGGCTGGCCAGGCAGGTGAGCACCGCGAGAGAGCCGGTCGCCCAAGCCCGCGACCGCGACGGCTCCTGCTGCATGACCGCGAGGCACCAGAGCCCGGTCGCGAGGCCGACACCGAAGGTGATCCGTCCGTCGACGAAGGTTCGCCGTATCCGTGATCAGGAAGGCGATCATCCCGGCCGTCGGTCGCAGCGAGGAACGGAGCAGCCGCCGACATCGCAGCAGCCGCGGCGACCGCGGCGAGCGCGCCGGTCAGCGGCGGCGTCAACACCGACATCACCATCGGGCTGAGCGCGCTGTAGGTCGGCAGGTGCAGGCCACCGAACCAGCCCTGCCACCAGACGGTCAGGCCGACCCGGTGCACCAGCTCCGTCCTGGCAACCTGCGCGGCCAGGTCGGGAACCCGAGGTGGCGCGAGCAGATAGACGGCGAGCACGGTGGCGAAGGCGAGAGCCACAGCGACATCCCGGCGGCGAAGCCTGGGCGCCGCGAGCTCGAGCTCGACTGTGCTCACGGCTTGATGCTCTGCCTGCCTGCGCCATCCTCACAACGTGGCTGCCCAACTGCTTCGGCCGGGTTAACCATCACAACCCGCCCGGGTAGCCCGACAGTGCCATCATGTGCGGGTGACGGCCCGGGTGAGGGTGCTGGTCGCGGAGGACCACTTCGTGACGCGCGAAGGCCTCCGGCGGCTTCTGGCCGAGCAGCCCGACATCGAGGTCGTTGGCTGCGCGGCGGACCCGGTCGAGGCGATGGAGCTGGCCGAACGCGTCAAGCCCGACGTGCTGCTCACCGACATCCGGATGCCGCCGACCCACACGACCGAGGGAATCGACCTGGCGCACGCGATCCGAGCCATGCTGCCGAGCTGCGGCGTCGTCGTGCTGTCACAGCACGACGACGAGGAGTACATCTGGTCGTTGTTCGCCGACGGTGTTGCCGGCTACGCCTATCTGCACAAGCTGAGGGTGGGTGACGCGGAGCAGCTCGTCCGCGCCGTGCACGAGGTGGCAGCGGGCGGATCGGTCCTGGACCCAGCGATCGTGCAGCGGCTGCTCACGCAGCGGGCCGGAAAGCCCGGGTCTCCCCTGTCCCAGCTCAGCGACGGCGAGCTGGACGTCCTGCGGTTGATGGCTGAGGGCTACAGCAATGCCGGCATCGCGGCGGAGACGCATCTGGCGACCGGGACGATCGAGAAGCGCATCGCCGCGGTATTCACGAAACTGGCTCTCACCGAGCGCGACGACGTCAACCGCCGGGTCCAGGCCGTGCTGCTGTATCTGAGGGAGTCGGCGTCGGGCCGCTGACATCCCCATCGAGGAGATCCGACGGCACCGTGCTGGGAACCGTTGCGGTGACCCAGGTCCCCGCTCCGGGCCGGGACTCGACGACGAGCGTCCCGCCCAGGGCCGCCATCCGGTCGGACATGTGCTGGAGACCGCTGCGGGCAGCCACGTTGTCCTGGTCGAAGCCGACCCCGTCGTCGTGGACCTCCAGCACGATGCTCGGGCCCCGCTCGGCAAGCGTGACCGTGCTCGTCGTCGCATGCGCGTGCTTGCGGATGTTCCCGAGCGCTTCGACAGCCACGAAGTAGAGAGCGACCTCCAGCTCCGTCGCCCATCGGCGGCGGCTGCTCGCGGGGGCGATCTCCAGGACGACGTCGAGGGGCATCCGCGCGACATAGGACCGGATGGCCGCCGCGACACCATGGTCGGTCAGGACGCTCGGGTAGATGCCGCGGGCCAGGTCCTGCAGGCTGAACACGGCCTGCTCGGCCTGGTCGGCGAGCGCGTCGAACGTGCCCGCCGGCACAGCAGGGCCGCGCGCGAGCTGACGCAGCTGGCCGGCCAGCGCGATCAGCTCGTGCTGGGCTCCGTCGTGGAGGTCGCGCTCGATGCGACGGCGCTCCTCGTCCTGCGCCGCGACCAGGCGTTGTCGCGACACCTGCAGCTCGTGGGCCCGCTCTCGCAGCTCTTCCACACTGGCGGCCACCTCGCCGAGCAGCACGCGGTTGTCGTGTGCCAGCTCGGCCTCGCGGCAGATGACCGTGAGGAGCTCCAGGTCGCCGTCCGTCAGCGGCTCCCCACGCCGCTGCCCGACAACGAGGAGCGCCCACGGCTGCGCGGCCGCGGACAGGACGGCCGCGGCCGCGGAGTCCCCCGGCAGCTCGGAGCGCGGCGCGTCGGGCGGGAGCAGGCGCGCCGGACGAGTCCCGAGGAACTCGTCCTCGCCGAGGCGGACCACGTACGCCGCCTGCACGTCCCCCGCCTTGGCCGCGAGTCGGTACACCCCTGGTCGGGCGGTCGGCGCCCAGAGGACGGCCCAGGGCACCGCCAGGGCGCGACGCGCCGCGTCGGCGATCCGGCCCGATGCAGCGTCGGCGCCTTCCGCGGCCAACCCGTCGGCGAGGCCGACGAGCACGGCGTACCCGCCGGGACGCTTGCCGTAGACGATCTCGCGCACCCACGGCTCCAACCGACGGCTGTAGCCCTGGACGAGGACGGTGACGAGGACCGCGGCGAGCACCGCTCCCTGCACCTGTTCCCTGCGCAGCCCACCGGTGGCGATGGTCGCCACCAGGACGATCGCCGCGGTGAACCCCGCCGAGCAGGCGCCGAGCACGACCGCCCGCGGCAGTGCCTGGTCGACCACCCACAACCGCCATCGCAGCAGCGCGGCCGCCACCCCGAAGGCCCCCACGGCCACCGCCACCAACGCGACCACGAAGTGGACCTTCCCCGCCTCGACACCCGGCAGTGTCCACAGCAGAGCGACCTCGAGCAGGACGCCGGCGCTCAGACCGGCTGCCCCCACCCTGATCTGCTGGCGGACCAACGGGCCCGATCGGGGGTAACGCAGGAGCAGGCACACCGCCGCGACGAGCGGCAGGACGCCAACGAGGACGCTGGCCGTGCGGGCCGCCACGTGCATGAAGGCCACCGCCCTCGACCGTGGTGACCATCCCGGCAGGTGGCCCGGGACGGGGAGCGGGGCACCGTCCGGCGCGGAGAGCCAGGCCACCACGGACACCGACGTGAGCACCAGTGCCGAGCCGAGCACCAGCGTCCGCCACCTCTGGATCGGGCGGTGACCGTCGGGGAAGAGTCCGAAGAAGAGCATCCACGACACCGCGAGCGCGACGTCGACGAGCCACACGGCTCCGACCAGCGCCTCGGGTCGCCCGGCCTCGGTCCGTGCCAACGCGAAGAGCACGACCGCAACCGATCCGACCACGGCAATCAGCAGCAGGACTCGCCACACGTTGTTGTCCGGCGTGAACCGGTGCAGCAGGACCGACATGACCGCCGCTCCGGCGGAGATCACCGACAGGTTGATCGTCTGCACGGGCAGCGCCTGTGGTCACGACGTCGGCCAGCACCAGGGCCGTGATGCTCGCGAGCACCGACAGCGCGGCGATGGCACGGACCGCAGGCGAGCTCCAACCGCTCATGAGGCCGATCGTGCGCGCTGCGCTCGGGGGGTGGCAAGGAGGCAATCCCCGTCCCGCGGCCCGGTTAGCCCTCGCCAACTCGGCCGTCAACCGGCTGTCCGGCCCATCGCCGCTCCGCGACGGTCGAGTCATCGGCAGAAGAGACGAGGAGCGGTCATGAGCGCAGCGACGACGATCCCGGCCAAACGACAGGGGAAGACCGCGGCTCACGTCGCCTCGACGCCCGCAGGGTGCGGCCACCACGGCTGCCTGACGGAGCCCACCGAGAACATCCTCACCCTCGCGAACGCCGTCACGTTGGCCAGGACGGCCGGCTGTCTCACCGCAGTCACGCTGTCGATCTCGACCGGCCGGCCCGAGCTGCTGTTCGCCGGCCTCGCGATCCACTGCGTGGGCGACATGGCCGACGGGATCGTCGCGAGGCGACGGGACGAGGAGACCCGCGCGGGCGCCGTGCTGGACATCGTCAGTGACCGGTTGTGCATCGCGGTCTACTACCTGTCCTACGGCCACCTGCAGCACGACATGCTCGTGCCGATCGCGCTCTTCCTCTTCCAGTTCATGGTGCTCGACGCCCACCTCTCCCTGGCATTCCTGAACTGGCCGCTGCGGTCGCTGAACTACTTCTACCTCGTCGACCGGGCGCTGTACGCGTGGAACTGGTCAACGCCAGGGAAGGCGCTCAACAGCGGCGCGCTGGTGCTCCTGATGCTCACGACGCGGTCCCCGGCGGCCTGCACCGCACTCGTGCTGGCCATCACCGGCGTGAAGGTCGCCTCGCTGGTACGCCTGCACCGGATGGGCGTTCCTGCCCCGGTCGGCTGCGCGCTGGCGAGCGCGTCATGACCGCGGTCGCAGTCGGCGTACTCGCGGTCCTGCTCCTTGCCTGCTTCGCAACCGCCATCGTGCCCATGGGGCCGCCCGAGGCCATGGTCGTCGCCCTGACCGTCGCAGCCACGACCTCGCCCGAGTGGGCGATCGCGGTCGCCATCACCGCGGCAGTCGGGCAGGCGGCCGGCAAGCTGCTGGTCTTCCTGGCGGTCAGGTGCAAGGTCCTGCGCCGCGTGCGCCTCCTGGACCGGCTGCTTCACAACCGGCTGCTCACGAAGGTGGACTCCTTCGACGCGAAGCACCCGCGCCACCTCGCCGCGGTCGTCGGTGTCAGTGCTCTGGTCAGTGTCCCGCCGTTGGTGGTCGTCTCGCCGATGGCGGGGTCGACCGCGATGCGGCCGCACCTGTTCCTGATCAGCGCGTTCGCCGGACGCCTTGGCCGGTTCGGTCTGCTGGCGTTCGTCCCCAGCCTGCTCTGGTGACGTCTCAGACGGGCTGGATCGGTGGCTTGGGCGGAACAGCGTCGCCCGCCTCGCCGGTCCGCCCGCCGCCGAGCATCCCGCCGATGCCCTTGAGCGCCTCGCCGAGCTCGCTCGGCACGATCCACACCTTGTTGGAGTCACCGCTCGCGATCTTCGGCAGCACCTGGAGGTACTGGTAGGCCAGCAGCTTCTGGTCGGGGTTGCCGGCATGGATGGCGTCGAACACCCGCTGGATCGCCTGCGCCTCGCCGTCCGCGCGCAGCACCGCGGCCTGCGCGTCGCCCTCGGCCTTGAGGATCGACGCCTGCCGCTCACCCTCGGCGGTCAGGATCTGCGAGGCCTTGAAGCCCTCGGCGGTGAGGATCGTGGCGCGCTTCTCGCGGTCGGCGCGCATCTGCTTCTCCATCGAGTCCTGGATGGAGGCGGGCGGGTCGATGGCCTTGATCTCGACGCGGTTGACCCGGATCCCCCACTTGCCGGTGGCCTCGTCGAGGACACCGCGCAGGGCCGCGTTGATGTGGTCGCGCGAGGTCAGCGTCTCCTCGAGGTTCAGGTTGCCGACCACGTTGCGCAGCGTGGTGACCGTGAGCTGCTCGACGCCCTGGATGTAGTTGGCGATCTCGTAGGTCGCGGCCTTGGCGTCGGTGACCTGGAAGTAGATGACGGTGTCGATGCCGACGACGAGGTTGTCGGCGGTGATGACCGGCTGCGGCGGGAACGACACGACCTGCTCGCGCAGGTCGATCAGCGGTCGCAGCCGATCGATGAACGGCACCAGGATGGTCAGGCCCGGCGTCAGCGTGCGGGAGTAGCGGCCGAGCCGCTCGACCACCCCGGCCCTCGCCTGCGGGACGATCCGCACCGTCTTCGCCAGGGCGACCAGGACCAGCAGCGCGATCGCTGCGACGATTCCGAGGGCGACGAGCGACTCCACTCAGATCTCCGATTCGTAGACGATCGCGGTGGCGCCATCGATCTGCACGACCTCGACGTTGCGTCCCGCCTCGATCACGACGTGCGGGTCATAGGTGCGGGCGGACCACACCTCGCCCTTGAGCTTGACCTGGCCACCGTTGGCGTCGACCCGCTCGAGCGCGACGGCGCCGGACCCGACCAGCGCATCGGTGCCCGTGCGGATCGCGGCGGGCGTGCGCAGGTGACGCAGCGCGATCGGGCGCACGACGGCCAGCATCCCGATCGACGACGCCGATGGCGATGACCAGCTGCAGGGCGAACGGCGCGCCCAGACCGGCTGCGGCGGCGGCAGCAACCGCGCCGGCAGACAGCATCAGGAACATCAGGTCGAGCGTGGTCACCTCGACGATGCCCGAGGACGACGGCCAGGCCCAGCCACAACGCCCAGTCGTAGTCGCCCATCAGCCCATCTCCTCCGCCCGTTGGCCGCATCCTAGGCGGCACGGCGCTTGGCGGGTGCGGCTCACACGCCGTACGTCGCTCGTGCTGTCCAACGTGGGCCGTGTCGTTCCAGTTCCAGCGCGATGTCGAAGGTCTCCCCCAGTGCCGCCGCCGTCAGCGTGCTGTGCAGCGGACCCTCGGCGACGACGCGACCGCCTTTGAGCAGCAGCACGTGGGTGAACCCGGACGGGATCTCCTCCACGTGGTGGGTGACCAGCACCATGGCCGGCGCATAGATGTCGGCCGCGAGGTTGCCGAGCCGCCGCACGAGGTCCTCGCGGCCGCCCAGGTCCAGGCCGGCAGCCGGCTCGTCGAGCAGCATCAGCTCGGGGTCGGTCATCAGCGCCCGCGCGATCTGCACGCGCTTGCGCTCGCCCTCGGACAGCGTGCCGAACCGCCGCTGCGCCAGACCGGCGACGCCGAGCGCGTCGAGCAGCTCGTCGGCCCGCTCGCTGTCCAGCGCGTCGTAGCGCTCCCGCCAACGGCCCACCACGGCGTACGACGCGGTGAGCACCACGTCGCGCACGGTCTCCTTGCCGGGCAGCCGGTCGGCCAGGGCGGCGCTGGACAGCCCGATGCGCGGCCGCAGCTCGAACACGTCGACCGCGCCCAGCGTCTCCCCGAGGATGCTGGCCCTGCCCCGGCTGGGATGCAGGTTGCCCGACGCGAGCTGGAGCAGCGTCGTCTTGCCCGCGCCGTTGGCACCGAGGACGACCCAGCGCTCGCCCTCGGACACCTGCCAGTCCACCCGGTCGAGCAGGGTGGCGCCGTCGCGCAGCACCGTGACGCCGCGGAAGTCGAGGACGTCGGACATGCGCGCCACCCTACGAGCCGACGCGACCTAGCCTTGCTGCCGTGCCCGACCTGCCCGCCGCCGCGCGACTCGTCGCGTGGGGCAACGCCTGCCTCACCGGTGCGGTCAGCCCCGACGAGGCGGCCGAGCGGGTCACCGGGCCGACCGACGCGACCCATCGCGTGTTCGGCCTGCCCGGCGAGACCGGTGGCGTCTCGATGACCTACGCCCTGGCCCGGTTGCGCGCGCTGGGCGTGACCTCGATGCGCCTCGCCCTGCCACGCCCCGGCGACGTGTCCGGCCTGCCCGGTCCGCCGGCGTTCAACGAGCGGGCCCTCGCGACGCGGTGCGGCGGCCCTCGCCGCCGGGCCGACCGCCGCTCGGGCTGCTGGACGAGAGCCGCGGCGCCTGGACGGTCCATCAGGTCGCGCAGGACGTGCGCACGCCCGCTGTCGCTCGCCGACGCGGAGCGCGACCTGCACCACGTCATGCGCAGCGCGACCGCGCGGCTGGTGCACCTCGACGTCGCCCGGTGGCAGCCGGCCGCGGCGGAGGTCCTGGCCGCACCAGGCGAAGGCCGCGCGCAGCCCGCTGCCGTCGACGGCCTCACCGCGCGGCGGCCCAGGTGCTGGAGACGTCCCTGCGCCTGCTGTCCATCGTCGAGGTGGCCCGGGCCGACGACGGCGCGGCGGTCTCCGCCGTCGAGATGGCGTCGCGTCGGGAGGCGCTGCGCGACATCGAGACCGCGGCGCGGCGGGCCGCTCGAGGCCGCCTGCAGCGCGCCGGCCGTGGCCTGACCGCTCAGAGCAGCCCGCGGTAGAGGTCCAGCGTCCGCGTGGCGATGGTCGCCCAGGAGAACGCCTCGACGGCGCGGCGCCGCCCGGCCACCCCCATCTCGCGGGCAGCGGCCGGATCGGCCAGCACCTGCGAGAGCGCCGCCGCCAGGTCCGCCTCGAACCGCGAGGTGTCCAGCGGGGTGCCGCTGCCGTCGTTCTGCTGCTCGATCGGCACCAGCAGCCCGGTCTCGCCGTCGGCCACGACCTCCGGGATGCCGCCGGTCGCGGTGGCCACCACCGGCACCTCGCAGGCCATCGCCTCGAGGTTGACGATGCCCATCGGCTCGTAGACCGACGGGCAGGCGAACACGGTGGCGTGGGTGAGGACCTGGATCACGTCCGGCTTGGGGAGCATCTCCTGGATCCACACGACGCCGTCCCGGTCCCGCCGCAGCTCCTCGACGAGCACCGTGACCTCGGCCAGGATCTCGTCGGTGTCCGGCGACCCGGCGCAGATCACCAGCTGCACCGAGGGGTCCAGCGAGAGCGCCGCACGCAGCAGGTGCGGCAGCCCCTTCTGCCGGGTGATCCGCCCGACGAAGACGACCGACGGCCGGTCCGGGTCGATGCCGTGGCGCTCCAGCACCGTCGTACCGGTGTCGGGCTGGTACTCCTCGGTGTCGATGCCGTTGTGCACCACGTGCACCCGGCCGGGGTCGACAGCCGGGTAGCAGCGCAGCACGTCGTCGCGCATCCCGCCCGACACCGCGATCACCGCGTCGGCCGCCTCGATCGCCGTCTGCTCGGCCCAGGACGACAGCGCGTACCCGCCGCCGAGCTGCTCGGCCTTCCACGGCCGCAGCGGCTCCAGGCTGTGCGCGCTCATCACGTGCGGCACGCCGTACAGCAGCTTGGCCAGGTGGCCGGCGGTGTTCGCGTACCAGGTGTGCGAGTGCACCAGGTCGGCGCCCTCGCAGCCGGCGACCATCGACAGGTCGGTCCCGAGAGTGCGCAGCGCCGGGTTGGCGTCGGCCAGCGCCTCCGGCACGCCGTACGCCGTGACGCCTGGCTCGTCCCGCGGGGCGCCCATGCAGTGCACCTGGACGTCGACCAGGCGGCGCAGCTCGCGGGCGAGGTACTCGACGTGCACCCCGGCGCCGCCGTAGACCTCGGGCGGGTACTCGCGGGTGAGCAGGTCGACGCGCATCCGGCCATGATCGCGCCTCGGACAAGCCCTCGGCTAGACCCCCCGAAGCGCGATAGCGTCTCGCCATGGCGCAGAAGGTTCTCTCCATCGTGCTCGCCGGCGGTGAGGGCAAGCGACTGATGCCACTGACCGCCGACCGGGCCAAGCCGGCGGTGCCGTTCGGCGGGATCTACCGGCTTGATCGACTTCGTGCTGTCCAACCTGGTCAACGGCGGCTATCGCAAGATCGTGGTGCTGACGCAGTACAAGAGCCACAGCCTGGACCGCCACATCGCCCAGGCGTGGCGGCTCTCGGCGATGCTCGGCAACTACATCGCGCCGGTGCCGGCGCAGCAGCGGCTCGGCCCGCGGTGGTTCGCCGGCTCGGCGGACGCGATCTACCAGAGCCTGAACCTCATCAAGGACGAGCGGCCCAGCCACGTGATCGTCTTCGGGGCGGACCACATCTACCGGATGGACCCCAGCCAGATGGTGGCCCAGCACGTCGAACTCCGGTGCCGGCGTGACCGTGGCCGCGATCCGCCAGCCGCTGAAGCTCGCGGACCAGTTCGGGGTCATCGAGGCGGCCGAGGACGGCCGCACGATCTCCGCCTTCCGGGAGAAGCCGACCGATGCCGTGGGGCTGGCCGACGCGCCGGACCACGTCTACGCCTCGATGGGCAACTACGTGTTCACCACCCGGGTGCTGCTCGACGCACTGGCCCAGGACGCGCTGAACCCCGCGAGCAAGCACGACATGGGCGGCGACATCATCCCCTATCTCGTGAGCAAGGGAGAGGCAGAGGTCTACGACTTCGGGGACAACGACGTGCCCGGGTCGACGGCACGCGACCGCGACTACTGGCGCGATGTCGGCACCATCGACTCGTTCTACGAGGCGCACAGCGACCTGATCTCGGTGCACCCCGAGTTCAACCTCTACAACCACGACTGGCCGATCTACACGACGCACGACCCGCTGCCGCCCGCGAAGTTCGTGCATGCCGAGGAGGGCCGCACCGGCATGGCGGTGAACTCGTTCATCTCCAACGGCGTCGTGGTGTCCGGATCCCACGTCGAGGACTCCATCCTGTCCCCGAACGTGACGGTGAACTCGTGGGCCGAGGTCACCGGCAGCGTGCTGATGGACAACGTGACCATCGGCCGGAACGCCGTCGTGCGCAACGCGATCCTGGACAAGAACGTCATGGTGCCCGAGGGCGCCAGCATCGGCGTCGACCTCGACAAGGACCGCGAGCGCGGGTTCACCGTCTCAGACGGCGGGATCACCGTCATCGGCAAGGACCAGCGAGTCATCGCTTGAGCCAGACCATGCTGGTGACCGTGACCGGGCGGGACCGGCCAGGCGTCACCTCAGCACTGTTCGATGCGCTGTCCGCCCACGAGGTCACCGTCCTCGACGTCGAGCAGGTGGTCATCCGCGGCCGGTTGATCCTCGGCGTCCTTGTCAGCGCACCTGCCGCGAGTGACGACGCGGTCGACGCCGCCCTGACCGCGGTCCTCGCGCCGATGGGCATGGACGTGGAGGTCGCCCGCAGCAGCAGCGACGGCGAGCACGAGGACCCGCGACGTCGCGGCCGCAGCCACGTGACGGTGCTCGGGTCATCCGCTCACGCCGGAGGCGATGGCCGGGCTGGCCGGGTGCATCGCCGGCTGCGGGGCCAACATCGACCGGATCGTGCGGATCGCGCACTACCCCGTGACGGCAGTGGAGATGGAGGTCTCCGGCGCCCCCGCGGCCGAGCTGCGGGCCCGGCTCGCGCTGGCTGCCGCGGCGCTGGGCGTCGACGTCGCCGTCGAGCGCTCCGGCCTGCACCGGCGGGCCAAGCGGCTCGTCGTGCTGGACGTCGACTCGACGCTCGTCCAGGGCGAGGTGATCGAGATGCTCGCCGAGCACGCCGGCGCCGCCGCGGAGGTCGCCGCGGTCACGGAGGCGGCCATGCGCGGCGAGCTCGACTTCGCCGACGCGCTGCGGTCGCGGGTCGCCCTGCTCGAGGGTGTCGACGCCTCGGCCCTGGACGCCGTACGCCGTGACGTGCAGCTCGCGCCGGGCGCCCGCACCTTCGTGCGCACGTTGAAGCGGCTGGACTACAAGCTGGCCATCGTCAGTGGTGGCTTCACCCAGGTGACCGACATGCTCGTCGCCGAGCTGGGCATCGACTACGCCGCCGCCAACACCCTCGAGGTGGTCGACGGCAAGCTGACCGGTCGCGTGGTCGGACCCGTCCTGGACCGGGCCGGAAAGGCCCGGGCGCTGGAGCAGTTCGCCCGGGAGGCTGGGGTGCCGGTCACGCAGACCGTGGCGATCGGTGACGGCGCGAACGACCTCGACATGCTCGCCCTCGCGGGTCTCGGGATCGCGTTCAACGCCAAGCCGCTCGTGCGCGAGGCAGCGGACGCGTCGCTGAGCGTCCCCTACCTGGACGCGATCCTGTTCCTGCTCGGCATCTCCCGGCAGGAGATCGAGGCGGCCGACGCCGAGGAAGGCCTGCCGGTCTTCACACCCCCGACCTGACGTGAGCACGGCGAGGAACCGCGGCAGCGCGCTCGCCCGTTGGCAGCACACGATGGCCTCCCGTCCCGTGCACGCGAGTGCGCTCGTGCTTGTCGCAGCAATGGCCGCGGCGTGCTCCGCCGACCCCGGCGACCCGCCTGGCGCCAACCGGCCGACGACGGCGAGATCGACCGCGTCCACGCAGCCGGGAACGACCCGCGCCCCCACGGTCGGCCCCCTCGCGCTGGTGACTCACCCCAGCAGGCCGGCGATCGACATCTCGTCCGAGCTGGCCGCCGAGGTCGTGGCGGGACGGGTCGACGACTGGTCCGAGCTCGGCGCCGCGCCCGGACCCCTGCGCCTGCTCTCGGCCGTCGCGGCGACGACGGCGGCCCCGGCGTGGTGACCGATGCCGCGGAGGTGCTGGCGGCCATCAGTCGCGACGGCACGGTGATGGGTGCCGTGCCGGCCTCCGCGGTCACGCCGCGGGTCCGGGTGGTGCTGGTGGACGGCGTCCATCCGCTGCGCGACCCGACGTCCTACCCGCTGACGACACCGGACGACGCGGCCCCGGCGGTCACGACCGCGACGGTGGTCGGGGACATCATGCTGGCGCGACGGGTGGGCGCCCGGATGGCCGCCGCCGGAGACTTCGCCGCCGCGTTGCGCCCGACCGCGGCCCGCCTGGCGTCCGCGGACCTGACGGTGGGCAACCTCGAGAGCACCTTGTCCCGCCTCGGCGCGCCGCGCCAGGGCGGTGACTCGTTCGGCGCCGACCCGCGGGTGCGGCGGGGCCTTCGGCTGGCCGGGTTCGACGTGCTGTCACTGGCCAACAACCACACCGGTGACTACGGGCCCGCGTCGCTCGTCGAGACGGTACGGCGGGTGCGGGCCGCCGGCATCGTCCCGGTCGGGGCGGGCGCCGACCTGGCGGAGGCACGAGAGCCTGCGGTCGTCGAACGCAACGGGGTCAGCTTCGGAGTCGTCGCCTTCGACGCGATCGGCGAGACGCCAGCGGCGCGCGCGGCGCGGCCAGGCGCCTTCCGGCTGCGGATGCAGCCGCGCACCGGGCCGCTCGTGCCCGCCGACCTCGAGCGGGTCCTCGACACCGTGCGCGAGCTGCGCTCACGGGTCGACGTGGTGATGGTGCTGCCGCACTGGGGCACGCAGTACACGACCCGCACGGTCGCCGACCAGCGCCGGGTTGGCCGCGCCCTGGTCGACGCCGGGGCCGACATCGTCGTTGGCGGGCACCCGCACTGGGTGCAGGGAGTGGAGCTGCGGCGCGGCGCACCGATCGCCTACTCGCTCGGCAACTTCGTCTTCGACATGGACTTCTCCCGGCAGACCCAGGAGGGCGCGTTCCTCGAGCTGGTCTTCTGGGGATCCGAGCTGAAGGCCGCCGAGTTCGTGCCGGTCCGCATCGGGGCGGACTTCGCGCCGCGCGTGGCCACCGGGCGGGAGGGGCAGGCGATCCTCGAGCGGATCTGGGACGCCAGCGGCCGTCCGCTCAGCGGGAGCCACCGCGACCGGTCGTGAGCCATCCCCACATGAGCCGCCCGACCCGGTCGATCTGCGCGCGGGCGCACGACGCCGACCCGGTCGCGCGCGGAGTGGTAGCCGGCGTAGCTGTTGCCGCCGATCCGCGCCACCGCCTCACCCGCCTTCTCGAACGGCCAGTGGTCGCTGGTCCTGTTCTCACAGCGCCGCGACGGGATGCCCAGCCGCGATGCGTCGGCGAGGAGGTCGCGCTGCACCCGAGCCGGTGACCGTCCTCCCGTGCACACCGGGACGCGCGTCCCGGTGCCGACGCGGTCGAGCGAGACCATCGCCACCAGGGCGCGCCGTTGCGACGCGGGCATCTCCTGCACGTAGTGCCGCGACCCGAAGTGGTGCTCGTCGTCACCCGGCCCGCGCGGCTCCTCGGCACCGAAGGCGACGAAGACGGCCGGCAGCTCGGGCGGCTCCGCGGCGGCGAGCCGGGCCAGCTCGAGCACGACGCCGACACCGCTGGCGTTGTCCTCCGCGCCGGGCGCCTGCGGGACGGTGTCGAGATGGGCCCCGACGATGACGTGCGGCTGGTCGGGCTGGAATCCCGGTGGGGTCGCGACCACGTTCAGCGTCCGGCCGGCCGGCACCGGCACGCCCCACGACACCCCTCCCGGGCACGCGGAACCGGTCGCGGCGCACGTCGTACCCGTGCTCACGGAAAGCCGCGACGACGACATCGGCGGCTCGCGTGTAGGCGGCGGAGGTGGCGTGCCGCGGACCGATCTCGCCGGCCAGGCGCCGCACGGTCTCCATCGCTGCAGTCCCGGTCGAACCGCGCGGGGGCGGCCGTCGATGTCGCGGGGCTGACCGAGGTTGCCGAGGGGCTGGGTTGCTGCGTCGGCGGCGCGGACGTCGAGCGGTCTCCGCCGCCGCCGTCCCGAGTCGGCTCGCCGGTGCACCCCCGGTGCACGAGCACGGACGGAGCGACGAGTGCGGCGACCGGGAGCCGCGAGGCTCGGCGCACGGCCCGTCAGGCGTCCTTCGGCGTGGCGAGCTCGGCCACCTCGAACGAGGAGGGCTCGGACCACGTGCCGGTCACGTCGAGTGCGGCGATCGCGCCCGTCGGGAAGTCGCGCGGCTCCCCCGTCAGCCCGGCGATCGCCTGCTCCATGGTCGGGTTGTGGCCCAGGATGAGGACCGACTCGACCCCGGGCGGAACGTCGCGCAGCAGGTCGACCAGGTCGCCCGGGCCGGCCTGGTAGACCGAGCGCAGGTACGACGGCTCGGTCGTGTCGGCGTCGATGGCAGCTCCGTCGCGACCGCCGACCAGGTCTGGCGGGCACGCAGCGCCGACGAGCACCACACGACATCCGGCGCGCCACCGTGGTCGCGCAACCAGCGGCCCATGGTGCGGGCGTCCGCAACCCCCCGCTCGGTCAGGGGTCGCTCGTGGTCGGGCGCTCCCTCCTCCGACGCCGCTTTGGCGTGACGCATCAGGTACAGCCGCATGTCCGCATCATGCCCGACCCGTGGCTACGAGCACCGCAGAGCGCGCCTGACGTCGTACGCTCAGGGCCGTGCCACACCGCTCCGTCACCCCGGTTGCCGCCGGGACCCTGTTCGTCATCGGGGGCGGCGAGGACCGGATCGGGCGCAAGGCGGTGCTCCGCCAGCTTCCTCGAGCTGGCCGGCGGCAACGGTTCGCGGGTCGCCATCGTGGCCACCGCCTCGTCGCTGGGGCCGGAGATCCTGGACACCTACGACGCGATCTTCGCCGACCTCGGCGCCGCCGAGTCGGTCCTGCTGCGCCCCGAGAACCGGGCCGAGGCCGATGACCCGCAGGTCGCCGACCAGCTCGCCGACGTGGACGCCGTCTTCATGACCGGGCGGCAACCAGGTCAAGCTGTCCGCCGTCATCACCGGCACGCGGTTCGGCGACGCGGTCCGGGCGGTCTATGAGCGCGGCGCGGTGGTCGGCGGCACGTCGGCCGGCGCGAGCGTCGTCAGCGAGCACATGGTGGCCTTCGGGTCCGAGGGTGACACCCCGCGCCAGGGCATGACCCAGACGTCGGCCGGGCTCGGGCTGCTGCCCGGTGTCGTGGTCGACCAGCACTTCGACCAGCGCAGCCGATACGGCCGGCTGCTCTCCCTCGCGGCCCGCTCGCCGAGCCTGGTCGGGATCGGCATCGACGAGGACACCGCAGCGGTCATCAAGGGCGGCCGGTTCCTCGAGGTCGTCGGCCGGGGCTGCGTGTTCGTCGTCGACGCGGCCAATGCGGTCAGCGACGCCCACCTCGCCGAGCACGGCGCGCCGATGCTGGTCTCCGGCGCCATCGTCCACACGCTGCCGCAGGGCGCGCACTTCGACCTGAGCGAGCGCCGGCTGCTGTCCTTCGCCGAGACCCGCCTCGCCCACCAGCTGCGGCGCCAGACCGAGGAGGACGACCGGTGACCCCGCCGGCCGCCCCCGACCTGACCATCGTCGAGAGCCGGGTCTACCGCGGCCCCAACCTGTGGTCCTACGACCCGGCCGTGCACCTCGTCGTCGAGCTCGGCTCGCTGGAGGACCACCCGAGCAACACCATCCCCGGCTTCGTCGACGGCCTGATGGAGGCGCTGCCCAACCTCGCCCGGCACACCTGCTCGCGCGGCAAGCGCGGCGGGTTCCTCGAGCGGCTCAAGGAGGGCACCTGGCTGGGCCACGTGGCCGAGCACGTCGCTCTGCAGCTCCAGCAGGAGGCGGGTCACGACCTGCGCCGCGGCAAGACGCGCAGCACCGGCGTCCGCGGGCAGTACAACGTCGTCTACGGGTTCGTCGAGGAGCGCGTCGGCCTGAGCGCCGGGCACCTCGCCGTACGCCTGGTCAACCACCTGGTGCAGCCCGAGCCCGGCTTCGACTTCGACGCCGAGCTGGAGGCCTTCCACGTCGCGGCCGAGCGCACGGCGTTCGGCCCCTCGACCCAGGCGATCGTCGACGAGGCGATGTCCCGCGACATCCCGTGGCTGCGGCTCAACGAGCACTCCCTCGTCCAGCTCGGCCAGGGCGTCCACCAGCAGCGCATCCGGGCGACCATGACGTCCAAGACGAGCGCGCTGGCCGTCGACATCGCCGGCGACAAGGTGCTCACCACCCGGCTGCTCGCCGCCGCCGGCCTGCCGGTGCCGAGGGCCGAGGCGGTCCGCACGCTCGACCAGGCGCTGCGCGCGGCGCACCGCATCGGCTACCCCGTCGTGTGCAAGCCGCTGGACGGCAACCATGGCCGCGGGGTGGTGCTCGGCATCACCGACGACGCCGAGCTGACCACGGCGTTCCCGATCGCCGAGTCGGAGTCCCGTCGCGGCACGGTCGTGGTCGAGTCGTTCATCACCGGCAAGGACTACCGCGTGCTGGTGATCGGCGGGAAGATGGTGGCGCTGGCCGAGCGGACTCCCGCGCACGTCATCGGCGACGGGTCGCAGACGGTGCGCCAGCTGGTCGAGGAGACCAACGCCGACCCGCGGCGCGGCTACGGCCACGAGAAGGTCCTGACCCGCATCAAGCTCGACGACAGCGGCGGAGGAGCTCGTCCGCGAGCAGGGATTCGGCCTGGACGACGTGCCACCGGCCGGTACGACGGTCATGCTGACCCTGACGGGCAACATGTCGACCGGCGGCATCTCGATCGACCGGACGCTCGAGGCCCATCCGGACAACGTCGAGATCGCCGAGGAGGCGGCTCGCGTGGTCGGGCTCGACGTCGCCGGCATCGACTTCATCGCACCGGACATCTCCGAGCCGGTGCGCGAGGCCGGCGGCGCGATCTGCGAGGTCAACGCGGCGCCCGGGTTCCGGATGCACACCCACCCCACCGAGGGAGAGGCGCAGTACGTCGCGAAGCCGGTCGTCGACTCGCTCTTCCCGCCCGGGCGCGCCCAGCCGCATCCCCATCGTGGCGGTGACCGGGACGAACGGGAAGACGACGACGGCGCGGATGATCGCGCACGTCTTCAAGGGCATGGGCCGCAAGGTCGGGATGACCTCGACCGACGGCATCGTCATCGACGAGCGGCTCGTGATCCGCGCCGACGCGTCGGGACCGAAGTCGGCGCGGATGGTGCTGCAGAACCCCCGGGTCGACTTCGCGGTGTTCGAGGTGGCCCGCGGCGGGATCCTGCGCGAGGGGCTGGGCTACGAACGCAACGACGTCGCGGTGGTCCTCAACATCGCGCCCGACCACCTGGGGATGCGCGGCATCGACACGCTGGAGCAGCTGGCGCAGGTCAAGGCGGTGATCGTCGAGGCCGTGCCGCGCGATGGGTTCGCCGTCCTCAACGCCGACGACGAGCTGGTCCGCGCCATGCGCCGCCGGTGCTCCGGCCAGGTGGTGTGGTTCTCGATGGGCGACACCGGGAGCGAGATCGCCGAGATGATCGACGACCACTGCCGTCGCGGCGGGCGTGCGGTGGTCCTCGAGCGCGGCGAGCTCGGCGAGATGATCGTGATCCGGCACGGCCGCCGGTCGATGCAGCTCGCGTGGACCCATCTGCTGCCGGCGACGTTCGGCGGCCGGGCGAAGATGAACGTGCAGAACTCCCTGGCCGCTGCTGCCGCCGCCTTCGCCGCGGGCGCCCACCTGCACGACATCCGGCAGGGCCTGCGGACGTTCACCACGTCCTACTACCTGTCCCCCGGTCGCCTGAACCAGATCGAGGTCGGCGGGACCACCGTGATCGTCGACTACTGCCACAACGCGCCCGGGATGCGGATGCTGGGCGACTTCGTCGAGCAGCTCAGCGAGAGCCATGCCGCGCTGACCGACCTGGCCAAGCCGTCGCGGATCGGCATGGTCGGGGCCGCCGGTGACCGCCGCGACGACGACATCCGGGAGCTGGGAGCGGTGGCCGCCGAGCACTTCGACGTGCTCGTCATCCGGGAGGACTCGGTGCTGCGCGGCCGCAAGCGCGGCGTCGCCGCCGAGCTCGTCGCCGAGGGCGCCCGGGCGCGGATGGCCGAGGGCGCCCGCTGCAAGCAGATCGAGCTGGTGCTGGACGAGATCCCCGCGGTCCACCACTCGATGGCCCGCGCCAACCCCGGCGACCTGGTCGTCCTGTGCGTGGACAAGCACGGCCCGGTGCTCGCGGAGCTGGAGATCCTGTCCTCGCAGGCCCAGGCCGGCACCCACCCCCGTCCTCGCGATGATCAAGCAGAATCGGGCGTTGTCGCCGACGCCTGGTAGGCTGGTTCCCAGCAGTCCACCAAGCGGCTGCCCGGATGAGCGAGACTCTCCGGTTCCAGCGCCCTCCCCGTCCGAGCGTGTGACGCTCGACGTGCGTGTGGGACAGGAAGCACCAAACGGCCGTCTCCGCCACGTTGATGCGATTCGTTGTGCGGCGTCGTAGACGGCCTTGTGAGAAGGAGAAACGTCTTGTACATGGACGACTACGGTCCCTGGGACGACTAGACAGTCAGACCCACACCATCAGCGAGCGCCCCTTCATCGGCCACCGGCCGGCGGAGGGGCGCCGTGCTGTCCGGGCTGCTTGCCGACCGCCTGCCCTGAGTGGTGGGCTTGGGCCCCGGTCAGGTCAGAGGAGGCATCCGATGAGCAGCGACAAGCGCCGGATGACGAGGATCGGGAACCGCATCGGGGTGTGGATGTACCGGACTCTCGACGGACGAATGGCCAGTGGAAGCAAGAACGTCCACGTTCTGATGATCACGACACCGGGGCGACGAACCGGGATTCCCCGCTCCACGTGCGTCCGCTATCTCGATGTCGACGGTGGCTATCTCGTCTGGGGCACCGGCTCGGGTTCCCCGCGCGACCCGGACTGGTTCTGCAACCTGCGCGCGGTGGAGGTTGCCGACGTGCAGATCCGGTCCACGCGGATACAGGCTCGACCCAGAGAGCTCGTCGGCGAGCAGCGTGACGCGATGTGGAACGACGTGGTGCTCGCTCAGGCACCGGAGGTGGCGAAGTACGCCCGACGGGCCGGCCGCACGATTCCCGTCGCCATCCTCGAGCCGACGTAGCGCTGTCCGGGCTGCCTGCCCTCGATCGACGCAGCTTCTGCATGATCACGGGGATGACTGTGGGGGTGTGGCGGCCAGGACCTTGGTGCGGATCTCGTCGGGGCCGTCGACGGTGGCCCCCTCGGCCGCCAGCCACTCCTCGATCGCCTTCCGCTCGGCGTGGCACATCACCCCCACCACGTCACCGGGTGCTGACTCGGCGACCAGCGCCTGCACGGCTGCGAGCTCGGTCGGATGGATCGGTACGTCGTGCACACCCACCGCGGCCGCACCCGCGACCAGCAGCCCGGCCAGCTCCTCCGCCGGGCGGCCGCGCAGGTAGTACTCCTTGTGCCCGATGACGACCCGGTCGGCACCACGGGCACCGAGCTCGCCGATGCCGCGGATGATGTCGTCGGTCCGGTCACCCGGGCTGCCCAGCACCAGCCGGACGGTCCCGCCGGGTGCGCGCAGCCCATGGAGCACCTCGACCAGCGCCGCCACCCCGGCCTCGTTGTGCGCGAGGTCGAGGACGACGGTCACGCCGCGCACGTCGTACACGTTCATCCGCCCGGGGTTGTCCGCCGGCCCGGGCCGGAACGACCGCAGTCCCTCGATCACCGCCTCGCGCGACAAGCCGACCGACAGCCCGGCGGCGGTCGCGGCGAGCGCGTTCTCGACGTTGAAGTGCGACAGCCCGGCCAGGGTCATCGGCACGTCGACGACCGGCAGCAACGCATCGGGATGGGACCGGCCCAGGAACGTGATCGCGCCGTCGATCACGGTCACCGCCCGGCCGCCCTCGTTGAGCACCTGGCGGATCGACGGCGAGCCCGGGTCGCGCGAGAACACGACGGCACGTGCCGACGCGGCCAGCCGCATCGCGAACGTCCTCGGGTCGTCGCCGTTGAGCACCACCCACCCGTCGGGCCGGATCACCCGGGTGATGACGGCCTTGACCTCGGCCAGCTGGTCGACCGTGTCCACGCCCTGCAGGCCGAGGTGGTCGGCGCTCACGTTGGTCACCACCGAGACGTCGGTGTGCGTCACGCCGAGGCCGCGCAGCAGGATGCCGCCCCGAGCCGTCTCGGTGACCGCGAGCTGCACCCGCGGGTCGTCGAGGACCGCGGCCGCGCCGCTCGGACCGGAGTAGTCGCCGGGCTCGACCAGCTCCCCGTCGATGTAGACGCCGTCCGTGGACGACCAGCCGACGACCAGGCCGGCGCACCGCCCCATCCGGGCCACCATCCGCGACGTGGTGGTCTTCCCGTTGGTCCCGGTCACGGCGACCAGGGGGACCCGCGGCCGCCGCGTGGTGGGGACGTCACCCGGCTCGGCCGCCCGCACCGACTCCACCGCGTCGGCCAGCACGGTCGTCAGGTCCGGCGCCGGTACGGCGTCGAGCACCGCCGCCACCGCCAGCCCCAGCGCCTCGGCGCGACCGCGACGCCGCCACGGGTAGGCGACCACGATCCGGCGCAGGTCACCGGTCGGGCGGCTGCGGACGGCGAGGCGGGTGGTGCCCGACTCGGCGGCCACCCGTCGTACCAGCCTGGCGACCAGTCGCGCGGCGAACCGCTGCCGCAGTCCGGTGCCGGCGCCGCCCGGCCGCGCCCCGCGCATCCCCATCTGCTCCGCCGCGGCCCGAGCCGCGCCCTCGTCCATCTCCAGCAGCCGGGTCAGGTCGAGCGTGAGCTTGACCGCGGGGCGGGGGAAGTAGAGGTTCGCCCCGTCGAGGACGCGCAGCTCGACCAGCGCAGACGGCGCAGGCGGCTCGGCCGGAGCAGGCACGAGTCCGTCAGGCACCCATGGCGTGCACGCCGCCGTCGACGTGCACGATCTCCCCGGTCGTGCGCGGGAACCAGTCCGACATCAGGGCCACGCACGCCCGCGCCGCCGGCTCGGGGTCGGAGATGTCCCACGCCGAGCGGGGCGCGCGTCGACCAGACGCCCTCGAACTCCTCGAACCCCGGGATCGACTTGGCCGCGGTCGTCTTCAGCGGCCCGGCCGCCACCAGGTTGACGCGGATCTCCTTCGGCCCCAGGTCGCGCGCCAGGTAGCGCGCGGTCGACTCGAACGCCGCCTTGGCCACACCCATCCAGTCGTACTTCGGCCAGGCGACCGTCGCGTCGAAGGTGAGGCCGACCACCGCGCCGCCCGAGGGCATCAGGGGCTGCGCGGCGACCGCGAGCGCCTTCAGCGAGTACGCCGAGATCTGCACCGCCGTCGCCACGTCGGGCCACTCGGTGTTGAGGAAGTTGCCGCCGAGCGCGGCCTCCGGGGCGAAGCCGATCGAGTGCAGCACCCCGTCGAGGCCGTCGACGTGCTCGCGCACCCGGTCGGCCATGGCGGCGAAGTCATCGGCGTTGCTGGCGTCGAGCTCGATCACCGGCGGCGTGCTGGGCAGCCGCTTGGCGATCGTCTGCGTGATCCGCATCGTGCGCCCGAAGGAGGTGAGCACCACCTCGGCGCCCTCCTGCTGCGCGATCCGCGCGACGTGGAAGGCGATGGACGAGTCCATCAGCACGCCGGTGACCAGGATGCGCTTGCCGTCGAGCAGTCCCATCTCAGTGCCCCATCCCTAGTCCGCCGTCGACGGGTATGACGGCACCGGTGATGTAGCCGGCGTCCTCGCCCGCCACGAACCGCACCACCCGCGCGACCTCGTCGGGGGTGCAGAAGCGGCCGAGCGGGATCTGGCTCTTGTAGGTCTTCTGCAGGTCCTCGGCCAGCTCGGCGGTCATGTCGGTCTCGACGAACCCCGGCGCGACCACGTTGGCGGTGATGGCCCGCGACCCCAGCTCGCGGGCCAGTGACCGGGCCAGGCCGACCAGGCCGGCCTTGGACGCGGCGTAGTTGGTCTGGCCCGCCGAGCCGAGCAGGCCGACGACGGAGGAGATGAAGACGATCCGGCCGCGCTTGAGGCGCAGCATCCCCTTGCTCGCCCGCTTGGCGACCCGCCACGAGCCGCCCAGGTTCGTGTCCACGACGGCCGAGAAGTCCTCCTCGGACATCCGCATGATGAGCTGGTCGCGGGTGATTCCGGCGTTGGCGACCAGCACCTCGACCGGACCGTGCTCGGCCTCGACCTGCTCGAAGGCGGCGTCGACCGACGCGGGGTCGGTGACGTCGCAGCGCACCCCGAACAGGCCCGCCGGCGGCTCGCCCGAGCGGTAGGTCACGGCGACCTGGTCGCCGCCGGCCGCGAAGGCCTGCGCGATGGCCAGCCCGATGCCGCGGTTGCCGCCGGTGACCAGCACCGACCGCCCTGCGTTGCTCGACTCGTCCACGGAGGCGACCGTACCGGGCGTCGGGTCCGCGCCCAACGTGCGGTTCGGCGCAGCTTCGCCCCTTAGGGTCTGTCGGGTGGCCGCTGAGATCGATCCCGCCTTCACCGCCCTGCCGCTGCGCTCGCTCGCCGACGCCGCGCTCGGCACGGGCCCGCGAGCTCGGCGCCGAGCACGCCGACTTCCGGCTCGAGCGCATCCGCGACCAGCACCTGAGCCTGCACGACGCGCGGCTGGACGGCGCAGCGGACAGCGAGGACATCGGCTTCGCCGTCCGGGTGGTGCACGACGGGACGTGGGGGTTCGCCTCCGGGGTGGACCTGACCCCGGACGCCGTCGTCCGCGTCGCCGAGCAGGCCGTCGACGTGGCCGCCGTGAGCCGGCCGCTGTCCACGACCCGGGTGGAGCTGGCGGCCGAGCCCGCCCACGGCGAGGTCACCTGGGTGTCGTCGTACGACGTGGACCCGTTCGACGTGCCCGACCAGGACAAGGTGACGGTGCTGGCCGACTGGAGCGCCGAGCTGCTCGCCCATGACCAGGTCGACCACGTCGAGGCGGTGCTGCACGCCGTAATGGAGAACAAGTTCTACGCCGACCTGGCCGGCACGGTGACGCACGCAGCAGCGGGTCCGGCTGCACCCGGCGCTGGAGGCCGTCGGCATCGACAAGGAGTCCGGCCGGTTCGACACCATGCGCACGCTCGCGCCGCCGGTCGGGCGGGGCTGGGAGTACCTCACCGGCACCGGCTGGGACTGGGACGGCGAGCTGGCCGAGCTGCCCGACCTGCTGCGGCGAGAAGCTGCGCGCCCCGTCGGTGGAGGCCGGCGACTACGACCTCGTCATGCACCCGTCGAACCTGTGGCTCACCATCCACGAGTCGATCGGGCACGCCACCGAGCTGGACCGGGCGCTGGGCTACGAGGCCAACTACGCCGGCACGTCGTTCGCGACCTTCGACAAGCTCGGCGAGCTGCACCTACGGGTCGCCCGGTCATGCACGTCACCGGCGACCGCACCGTCGAGCACGGCCTGTCCACGATCGGCTACGACGACGAGGGCGTCGAGGCGCAGACGTGGGACCTCGTGCGCGACGGGATGCTGGTCGGCTACCAGCTCGACCGCGCCATGGCCCGCCTCAAGGGACTCGGGCGCTCCAACGGCTGCGCGCTTCGCCGACTCCCCCGCCCACGTCCCGATGCAGCGGATGGCGAACGTCTCGCTGCAGCCGGCGCCGGACGGCCCGTCCACCGACGAGCTGATCGGCCGGGTCGAGCGCGGCATCTACGTCCTCGGCGACAAGAGCTGGTCGATCGACATGCAGCGCTACAACTTCCAGTTCACCGGGCAGCGGTTCTTCCGGATCGAGAACGGCAGGCTCGCCGGGCAGCTGCGCGACGTCGCCTACCAGGCGACGACGACGGACTTCTGGGGGTCGATGGAGGCCGTCGGCGGTCCGCAGACCTACGTCCTCGGCGGCGCGTTCAACTGCGGCAAGGCGCAACCCGGCCAGGTGGCCGCGGTGAGCCACGGCTGCCCCACCTCGTTGTTCCGCGGCGTGCGGATCCTCAACACCGTGGCGGAGGCGGGCCGATGAGCACCGCGTCGACCGGCTCCGCGCTGCGGCCGCAGGAGCTCGCCGAGCGCGCGCTGGAGCTCTCCACCGCCGACGGCTGCGTGGTGATCGCCGAGGAGAGCAGCGAGGCCAACCTGCGCTGGGCCGGCAACACCCTGACCACCAACGGCGTGACCCGCGGGCGGACCCTCACCGTGATCGCCACCATCGGCGGGCAGGAGGGGACGGCCGCCGGCGTGGTCTCGCGCAGCAACGTCGGCCTGGACGAGGTCGAGTCGATCGTGCGCGCCGCCGAGGCCAAGGCCCAGGAGGCGCGGTCCGCGGAGGACGCGCGCCCGCTCCCGGAGGCTGACGGCGCCGACGCCACCTGGGACGACCCGCCGACCGAGACGTCCATCGGCGTCTTCGGCGACGTCGCGCCCGCGCTCGGGGAGGCGTTCACGGCTGCCCGCGGCGAGCAGCGTGACCTGTTCGGCTTCGCCGAGCACCAGGTCGAGACCACCTACCTCGCGACCTCCACCGGTCTGCGCCGCCGCCACGACCAGCCGATCGGGTCGCATCGAGGTGACCGGCGAAGTCCGCTGACTGGAGCCGCTCGACCTGGGTCGGCCAGGGCACCCGCGACTTCACCGACGTCGACGTGTCGGCGCTGGACGCCGAGGTGCGCCGCAGGCTGGGCTGGGCGCAGCGGCGCGTCGACCTGCCCGCCGGCCGCTACGAGACGCTGCTGCCGCCCAGCGCCGTGGCCGACCTGCTCATCTACCAGTACTGGTCCTCGGTCGCGCGGGACGCCAACGACGGCAAGACCGTGTTCAGCCGGCCCGGTGGTGGCACGCGGGTGGGCGAGCGCCTCACCGAGACGCCGGTGCGGATGTGGAGCGACCCCGCCGCCGAGGGGCTCGAGTGCGCAGCCGTTCGTCGTCGCGGGTTCGTCCAACGCAGCCCAGTCGGTGTTCGACAACGGCCTGCCGATCGAGCCCGACCGACTGGCTCAACGACGGCTCGCTGACCGCCTTGATGCAGACCCGGCACTCGGCCGAGCTGACCGGCCTGCCGTTCACGCCGGGCGTGGACAACCTGCTGTTCGAGTCAGCCGACGCGTCCCGGGGTCTGGAGGCGATGATCGCCGACACCGAGCGCGGCCTGCTGCTGACCTGCCTCTGGTACATCCGCGAGGTCGAGCCGCAGACCCTGCTGCTGACCGGGCTCACCCGCGACGGCGTCTACCTCGTCGAAGGCGGCGAGGTCGTCGGCGGAGGTCAACAACTTCCGGTTCAACGAGAGCCCGGTGGCCCTGCTCGGCCGCCTCGCCGAGGTCGGCCTGACCGAGCGGACGCTGGCCCGCGAGTGGAACGACTACTTCACCCGTACGGCGATGCCGGCCTGGCGGATCGCCGACTTCAACATGTCCTCGGTCAGCCAGGCCTCCTGATCTGCGCCTGGTCACGCGCATTTGATTGACGTCTGCGGCACTCGAAGAGCACCGTCACCGCAAGACGTCCGCCTGGCGTGAGGGTAGCCATGTTCGATGCGCTGAAAGGCCTGCTTCGGCGGCAATCGTCCGACGAAAGGTCTTGAGAACGCGAGGCCAAGCGGCTCGCGAAGGCGCATAGCCGCTCAGAAGGCCAGGGAGTGCCTATGGGCAACGTCAGGTCCGGGAGATCGGGAGCGCGCCCCAGCCTCACCGAGTGAGCCTTGCGCGCTGACGCAGCCGCGCAGCAGAGGGGGCAGCTCGGCCGCCCTCCGCGAGGCGTCTCGCGATGTCGGCAACCCCAACGCCCCTCCGCCCGAGGGCTGGAGGGGCCGGCTGACGCGAGCTGAGGTCAGACGACGTCGCGCCTTGTCGTCGTCGTCCGTCGTCCGGTGAACGAGGCGGCCAGCATCACCAGCACGGCCGCGACGGCGATGCTGATGATCCAGCGCACCCAGTCGATCCCGTCCGTCGCTTCGACGCCGAGCGCGGCTGCGGCGTAGTAGCCGATCAGAACTCCGGCGATACCGCACAGGATGGTCAGCCAGATCGGAATGTTGTCGCGGTCTCCCGGTGCGACGAACTTGCCGAGCGCGCCGATGATGATGCCGGCGATGAGCACACCGATGATCTCCACAAAGACTCCTTAGGTCGGGGCGTCTGTCGGCGGGCTGCTACCCCTGCTGGGGGCCGGGCACGCCTGCCAGAGGGGTCTTTCTGCAGCCCGTGCGTGAGTGACCCGAACGGGGAACCGTGACTCCGGTGACCCGCACGGCTCACGCGACGCGGCTACAAGGTGATCGTGAACCGCGCGCCCCGGGTCTTCGAGAGCTTCCCCAGGCTGAACGGTGCGGGCAGACCGTCGGCGTCGTCCCCGGTGAGGCCGAGAGACTTCTGAAACGCGGTGTAGGCCTTCCTGGTGACCTCGCCGAACTTGCCGTCGACCAGAAGCTTGGCGCCGATGGCCTTGTTCAGTGCTCGCTGGATCAGCTTCACGCCGGCATTCGGCGTGGGGTTGGCGGACTCGGCCTGCTCGCGGGCCTTGTTCAGGTCCACCCGCCGGACCCGTCGGACCTTGCTCTGTGGCCACAGCGTCCCGATCAGGGCGAGGGTCAGCTTGAAGTCGGGGATCGGGTCCGGCCGCCACTGGGGGTCCGGCTTGGGGTGCTTCAGACCGTCGAGCTTGTTGCGGTAGTCCTTCACCTGCTGCTTGCTGATGTGGGCGAGGTTCGAGCAGCCCAGGTCGACGGTGTGGATGTGCTCGTTCCACAGGTCCGGGATCGCGGTGCGATGCCAGGCGGTGTCGCCGAGCTCGCGGAAGACCCGGCACTTGCGCTTCCACTCGAAGGGCGCGAGGTCGAGGCAACCGCCCTTGTCGTGCGTGCCGGCGGAGGCCGGCACGCCGGTGTGATAGCTGCCCTGCACGACGGTGATCGGGTAGCCGAGTCTCTTCTCCGCCATCTTGATCTTGGCGTAGTGACGACGCGTGACGTACTTCGCCCGGCCGTTCGAGTACTCACCAACCTTGATGCGCTGGTCACCGAACTTCGCCACCTGAAGATCCCTCCTCCACTCACGACTACCGCTCATTACAGCGCCTGCGGCCCGCCGCGACTCGCGTTTTCGTCACAACGGCCGAGGGGGTTGGAGCGATCCGCTCCAACCCCCTCGGTCCGTGCCAGGCGATCAGTGGGTGTAGGCCTCAGCCGTCAGGCAGCGTGCCGCGATGATGCCGTTCTTGCCGGGGGCACCGCTGATCCGCCAGTACGGCCGGATGGTGTGCGTGCCGGCGGGGACGGACAGCACGACCATGCTGTGCCGGGTCTGCCAGTACTCGGTGTGGTTCGCGAAGTTCTGCGCGCCGGCGATCTGGATCGGGCCGGAGTCGACGCGGTAGCCCAGGCGGATCTCGGCGAGCGAGTCCACGCCGGCGTCGGCGTTGAAGTTCACCACGACGTAGCGGCCGACGTTGTTCACCACGCGCACGGACGAGTTCACCGCACGCCAGCCGTTGACCGCCGTGTTGCCGGCAACGTCGAACTTGCAGGACTTCTCGTAGCAGCGGGATGGCCTGCGCGGCCCCACCGAGAGCAGTGGTGGCACCCACTCCGGCGAGCACGCTCACGGCCACCAGGCCGGCCGCTGCCATGCGCCGCTTCATTGAGTCGAGCTTCATGTTGAGCCTCTTCCGTCGTTGTTGAGTGCCGGGTGCACTCGTCCGAGGAGGGAGGGGCATCGGGGTGCCAGAAATACACCGCGCTGCCAGATACATGCGCCGGAGGATCTCTTTCCGCACAGTGCAGAGGATCCGGACGGCGCGATTCGCCACGGCTGACCTACTGTGGAGGGGTGACGTCCTTCCGCGCTCCGGCCAGCCTTCGGCGGCGCGAGCGCCCGCCGATCCACCAGATCACGGGCGCCCGGCCCGGCGTACGCGACGACGTCAACAGCCGGACCCGCCGCTACCTGATTTCCATGGGAGTGCGGACCGTCTGCTTCCTGCTCGCCGTGTTCACGGATGGCTGGCTGCGCTGGGTGATGATCGCCGCCGCGGTCGTTCTGCCCTATCTGTCCGTCGTGTTCGCCAACAGCGGCCGGGAACGCATCGAGACGTTTCCGGGCATGCCGGCAACAACGCCCAAGGCGATCGAGGGACCTGCCTCACGTGACAGATAAGCGTGCAATACTCCGGCTGAGCGATCCGGAGAACGCTTCCGTGACCGCGTAGACGCGATGCCGGGCGGCTCCCCCCGTGGCTGCCCGGCATCGCCCATTTCCCACCGGTTTCTGTCGCGGAAACGGTTCCGCGACAAGGCTGGGAGACTGCCAACGTGCAACCAGACGAGTCACCCATCTGCTCGGCCAAGGGCTGCCGGGCCGAGGCGGTCTGGGTGCTGGCGTGGAACAACCCCAAGCTGCACACCCCGGAGCGCCGCAAGGCCTGGGCGACCTGCGAACAGCACCGGGAGCAGCTGGCGCAGTTCCTCGAGATGCGCGGGTTCCTGCGCGAGACGGTGCCGCTGGCCGAGTGGACGCCGGAGTGACGTCGTACGACGGGTGCCTAGCCGCCGATCGCTGACATCGGTCGAGACGGTTGGAGGAACCCCGGGTCGTCGATGCCGTGGCCGGCCTTCTTCGCGTGCAGTGCCGCACGCAGACGTGCGGCGAGCTCGTCGTCACTGGCACCGGCTCGCATCGGGCCGCGCAGGTCGGACTCCTCGCGGGCGAACAGGCAGTTGCGGATCTGGCCGTCGGCGGTCAGCCGCACCCGGTCACAGGTCCCGCAGAACGGCCGGGTGACGCTGCCGATCACGCCGACCCGGGCAGGGCCACCGTCGACGAGCCACGTCTCGGCCGGCGCGCTGCCCCGGTCCTCCGAGCCGACCGGCGTGAGCGTGAACGACTCCGCCAGCCGCCCGAGGATCTCGGCGGCCGTCACCATCTCGGCGCGGTCCCAGCCGTGCTGGGCGTCCAACGGCATCTGCTCGATGAACCGCAGCTGGTAGCCGCGCTCGAGGCACCAGCGCAGCAACGCCACTGCCTCGTCGTCATTGACGCCGCGCATCAGCACCGTGTTGACCTTGACCGGGTCCAGCCCTGCCGCGGTCGCACCCTCCAGTCCGGCAACGACGTCGGCGAAACGGTCGCGGCGGGTCAGCTCGGCAAACCGCTGCGCGTCGAGGGTGTCCAGCGACACGTTCACCCGGTCCAGACCCGCGGCCTTCAGCGCGCTCGCCGTACGGGCCAACCCGATGCCGTTCGTGGTGAGGGAGATCCGCGGGCGCGGCGTCATCTCGGCCACCCGGCGCACGATGTCGACCAGGCCGCGACGCACCAGCGGCTCGCCGCCGGTGAACCGCACCTCGGTGACGCCCTCCGACACGGCCACACCCACCAGCCGGACGACCTCGTCGTCGGTCAGCGCCTCGTCCGACGGCAGCCACTCGAGGCCCTCGGGCGGCATGCAGTAGGTGCAGCGCAGGTTGCAGCGGTCGGTCAGCGAGACCCGCAGGTCGGTGGCCACGCGGCCGAAGGTGTCGAGCAGCACTCCCCCAGACTACGTGCCCGGCTCGTGGCGCCGCGTTACCGTCGACGGTGTGTACCGGTTCCTGCTGAGCCCCCGCTGGCTCCGCCTGATCGCAGCCGCGCTCGTCGTGGCCGCGGGCTGCGTGGCGCTCGGGTTCTGGCAGCTGGACCGCTTCCACCAGAAGCAGGCCCGCAGCCACCTGGTGCACGAGAACGTCGCCGCCGACCCGGTCTCCCCCGACGCGTTGCTCGGCGTCGGTCGCGCCCTGCCTGCTGGGGAGCAGTGGCGGCGGGTCGAGGCGCACGGGCGCTACGACGAGGCGCACGAGGTCCTGGTCCGCAACCGGCCGCTGGAGGGTTCGACCGGCTACTACGTCCTGACCCCGCTCGTCACCGACGACGGCCCGGCGCTGCTGGTCAACCGCGGGTGGGTGCCGGTCGGGGCGACCGCGCGGACCCGACCCGAGGTGCCGGCCGCGCCCGCCGGCGAGGTCACGGTCATCGTGCGCGCGCGACCGAGCGAGCCGAGCGACCACAAGGCGGCGCCGCTCGCCGGCCAGGTGCGTCGCATCGACGTCCCGGCAATCGCCGCGACGCTGCCGTACGACGTGTACGGCGGCTACGGCGAGCTGGTCGAGCAGCAGCCCGCCCCGGCCACGAGCCCGACGGTCCTGCCCGAGCCAGACCCGGGGCTGGGACCTCATCTCGCCTACGCGTTCCAGTGGTGGGTGTTCGCCGCGATCGCGCTCGGCGGCGTGGTCGTGCTCGCTCGCCGGGAGGCACGCGAGTCCGCGCCCGACCCCGCCGTCGCGGTGCCCGCACCGGTGAGCGGGTAGGAGGGCCGGATGCACGCCCCCATCGAGGACTACGCGCTCATCAGCGACATGCAGACCGCGGGGCTGGTCCGCCGCAACGGCTCCATCGACTGGCTGTGCTTCCCGCGCTTCGACTCCGGTGCGTGCTTCGCTGCGCTGCTGGGCGACGAGAGCAACGGTCAGTGGCGCGTCTCCCCGGTCGATGCGCAGGACTGCACCCGGCGTCGCTACGTCGAGGGCTCGCTGATCCTGGAGTCGGAGTGGGACACGCCGACCGGATCGGTCCGGGTCACCGACTTCATGCCCGAACGCGGCGAGGCGCCCGACGTGGTGCGCATCGTGGAAGGTCTCTCCGGCCGGGTGGAGATGCGCAGCGAGCTGAGGCTGCGGTTCGACTACGGCAGCATCGTGCCCTGGGTGCGCCACACGGAGGGACTGATCGCGGCGGTCGCCGGGCCGGACTCGGTCTGGCTCGCCTCGACGGTCCCCCATCACGGGCGCGACTTCGCGTCGTACGCCGACTTCGTCGTCGAGCCCGGCGAGCAGGTCTCCTTCGTGCTCACCTGGCACCCGTCCTGGCTCGAGCAAGCCCGCATCCCGTCGATGCGCTCGTGGCGCTGCGCGAGACGCGGGAGCTACTGGGCCGAGTGGTCGGCGAAGTGCACGTACGACGGTCCCTACCGCGATGCCGTGCTGCAGTCGCTGGCGACGCTGAAGGGCATGACCTACCAGCCCACCGGCGGGATCGTTGCTGCGGTCACGACGTCCTTGCCCGAGCACATCGGCGGGGTGCGCAACTGGGACTACCGCTTCTGCTGGTTGCGCGACGCGACGTTCACCTTGCAGGCGCTCGGTCAAGACCGGCTACTCCGACGAGGCGTGCGCGTGGCGGGAGTGGCTGCTGCGCGCCATCGCCGGCGAACCGTCCTGCCTGCAGATCCTCTACGGCGTCGCGGGTGAGCGCCGGGTCCCGGAGGCCGAGCTGCCCTGGCTCTCCGGATACGAGGGCAGCCGAGCCGGTGCGCGTCGGGAACGCCGCGGTCGACCAGCTCCAGCTCGACGTCTACGGCGAGGTGATGGACACGCTGTGGCTCGCCCGCACCTACGGGCTGGACCCCAACGAGGACGCCTGGAGGGTCCAGAAGAAGCTGATGGAGTGGCTGGAGTCGGGCTGGGAGCAGCCCGACGAGGGGCTGTGGGAGGTCCGCGGAGCGCGGCAGCACTTCACGCACTCCAAGGTGCTGGCCTGGGTGGCCGCCGACCGGGCGGTGCGCACCGTCGAGAGCAGCGGCCTGGACGGACCGGTCGACCGCTGGCGCGAGCTGCGCGGCGACGATCCACCGCGACGTGTGCGAGAAGGGCTACGACGCCGACGCGCAACACCTTCACCCAGGCTTACGGATCGCACGGCGCTGGACGCCTCGCTCCTGCTGATCCCGCAGCTGGGCTTCCTGCCGCCGGAGGACGAGCGGGTGCGGGGCACGTTGCGGGCGATCCAGCAGGACCTCACCGTGGACGACACGTTCGTGCTGCGCTACCGCAACGGCGACGAGGGCGTCGACGGCCTGCCCGGCGACGAGGGCGCGTTCCTGGCCTGCAGCTTCTGGCTGGCGGACGGGCTGATCCTCGACGGCCAGGTGGAGGCCGGCGAGGCGCTCTTCGAACGGCTGCTCGCGCTGCGCAACGACGTCGGCCTGCTCGCGGAGGAGTACGACCCGCGGATCGGTCGCCAGCTGGGCAACGTGCCGCAGGCCTACAGCCACGTCGCGCTGGTGAACACCGCGCTCAACCTGGCGGCGGCGCAAGGCGGCCGGGTCGGTCCCGCGGCGAGCGCGCCGACGGAGCGGCCGCGGTCGGCCGACGGATCAGCACGACCGGCTAGACCAGGGCCGGGACAGCCATCGTCAGCGTTGCGGCATCGGCGTCCAGCTCCGCCTCGAGTCCGAGCGGCACGGTCAGCTGCGGCACGCCATGGCCGAACGGCAGACCCGCGAGCAGGGGCACCCCGAGGGTCTCGAGTCGTGAGCACACGGTGTCGAGCGCGTCGTCGCCGCAGTCGACCCAGGTGCCGAGCGCGATGCCCGCGGACGCCGTCGAACCAACCCGACCGCAACAGCTGGGTGAGCAGGTTGTCCAGCCGGTAGGCCGGTTCGGTGATGTCCTCGAGGACCACGATGCCGCCGCTGGCCGGCCGCGACTCGGACGTGCCGATGGTGCTGGCGAGCAGAGCCAGCGTGCCGCCGACCGTCACGCCGGTGGCCCGCCCCGGCACCACGCACGTGGCGTCGTCACCGCGAAGGACCTGCACCTGCTCGGGCTGGAAGAGGGTCGTGCGCAGGTGGTCCAGCGACGCCCGGTCGGGCGACTCGCCGCCGAACGGCAGGGCGGCGGGCATCGGGCCGAAGAGCGAGGAGAGCCCGAGTCGGGTGGCGAGCGCCTCGTGCAGCGCGGTCGCATCGCTGTAGCCGACGAACACCTTCGGCTCGGCGCGGAGCATCGCGTCCCAGTCGAGCAGGTCGAGCAGCCGGGTGGCTCCCGAGCCGCCGCGGGCGCACAGGACGGCGGCGATCTCCGGATCGCACCAGGCCTGCTGGAGGTCGGCCGCGCGGTCCTCGTCGGTCCCGGCCAGGTGAGCCGCCCGGTCGAGCACGTGCGCACCGGTGACGACGTCCAGTCCCCAGGACTCCAGCACCGCGGCGCCCCGGGCCAACCGGTCCGGCTCGATCGGACCGCTCGGCGCCACCACCGCGACCCGGTCTCCGGGCACCAGCCGGCGCGGGCGCCGCAGCGCGGTGATCGTCACGCCGCGAGGGTGGCGACCAGCCGGGGCAGCACCGCGCCGATCTTGTCGCGGACGATGGCGTGGGCGATCGGGTCGTACGGCGTGGGGTCGAGGTTGACGATGACCAGCCGCGCGCCGGCCCGGACGGCGACCTCGGCGAGACCGGCCGCCGGCTGCACCTGCAAGGTGGTGCCCGATCGCGAGCAGCAGGTCGCAGTCGGCCGCGGCGAGAGTGGCCTGACGGAGGACGTCCGGCCGCAGGGCCTGGCCGAAGGAGATGGTGGCGGCCTTCTGGATGCCCCCGCAGACCAGGCAGGCCGGGTCGTCGTCGCCGGCCTCGACCCGGTCGAGGTTCTCGCGCATGCTCGTCCGCCGTCCGCAGTCGAGGCACTCGACGTCGTACAGCGTGCCGTGGATCTCGATGACCGACGCCGGGTCGCTGCCCGCCCGCTGGTGCAGCCCGTCGATGTTCTGGGTGATGATCGCGCGCAGCCGTCCTGCTCGCTCGAGGCCGACGAGGGCGCGGTGGCCGGCGTTCGGCTCCGCGGCCCACGCCGGGTGGTCGCGCCGGTCGCGCCACGCGAGCCGTCGTACGTCCGGGTCGGCGACGTAGTTCTGCAGGGTGAAGCAGCTTCTGCGCCGCGGGGTCCTTGGTCCACACGCCCTGCGGGCCGCGGAAGTCGGGGATGCCGGACTCGGTGGAGATGCCGGCACCGGTCAGGACGGTGACCCGCCGGGCCGCGGTCAGCCAGGCCCTGACGTCGTCCTCATCAGCCGTTCCGGGCACGCCTTGCACCCTAACCGGGGGGTGACGGCAAGATGTCGGCCATGGATCTGGGACTGACCGACCGGGTGTACGTCGTGACGGGGGCCAGCCGCGGGCTGGGGCTGGCTTGCGCCCAGGCGCTCGTGGCTGAGGGAGCGCGGGTGGTGATGGGTGCCCGCGACGAGAAGTCACTGACTGCGGCGGCGGACGAGCTGGGCGGCGCCGACCACGCGATGCCGGTCGTGGTCGACCTGTCCGATCCGGGCAGCGAGGCCCAGCTGGTCGCGGCCGCGATGGGCCGCTGGGACCGGCTGGACGGGGCGCTGATCAGCGTCGGTGGCCCGCCTCCCGGCCAGGCGAGCCAGCTCAGCGACGACGCGTGGCGGACCGGCTTCGAGACGGTGTTCCTCGGCGCGATGCGGGTGGCGCGGGCCGTCGTGTCGACGCTGCCGGAGACGGGCGGGTCGCTGGCGTTCGTGCTGTCGTCGTCGGTGAAGCAGCCGATCGACGGGCTGGCCGCGTCCAACGGGCTGCGCCCCGGACTGGCGATGGCCGCGAAGACGTTGGCCGACGAGCTGGGACCGCGCAACATCCGGGTCAACGGTCTGATGCCGGGCCGGATCGACACCGACCGGGTGCGCGAGCTCGATGCGTCCACGGGGAAGCCCGCGAAGGCGCGTCAGGACTCCGAGGCCAAGATCCCGCTGCGGCGCTACGGCGAGCCGGAGGAGTTCGCGCGGGTCGCCACCTTCCTGCTCTCCCCCGCCGCGTCCTACGTGACCGGGATGATGATGGCCGTCGACGGCGGCATGATCAGGTCCTTGTGACGGAACCGCGCAGCGTCGGGGTGAGTAGGTCCAGGACGGCTGGGTCCTCGATCGTCGAGGGCACCGGTTCGTCACGACCGTCCGCGATCGCGCGCATCGAGCGGCGCAGAATCTTCCCGGACCTCGTCTTCGGCAGCCCAGCCACGACGTCGACCTGTTTGAAGGACGCGACGGCGCCGATCTCGTCGCGCATCCGCTGCACCAGCTCGGCGCGCAGCACGTCCGGGTCGATGTCGACCCCAGCCTTGAGCACCACGAACCCGCGCGGTACCTGTCCCTTGAGGTCGTCGTGCACGCCGATGACACAGCATTCGGCGACTGCGGGGTGGCTGGCGACGACCGCCTCCATCGAGCCCGTCGACAGCCGGTGGCCGGCCACATTGATGACGTCGTCGGTGCGGCCCATCACGTAGACGTAGCGATCCTCGTCGACGTACCCGCCGTCGCCGGTGAGGTAGTAGCCGTCGAAGGTCGAGAGGTACGACGAGACGAACCGCTCGTCGTCGTTCCACAAGGTCACCAGCGCACCGGGTGGCAGCGGCAGTCGCACGCAGATCGCACCCTCGGTGCCGGCCGGGACCTCTTCGCCCGACGGGTCCAGCACCCGCACGTCCCAGCCGGGGACCGCCACCGTTGGTGATCCCGCTTTGATCGGCATCGGCTCAAGACCACGCAGGTTGGCGGCGACCGGCCAGCCGGTCTCGGTCTGCCACCAGTGGTCGACCACGGGCACACCGAGCCGGTCGGTGGCCCACTGCCAGGTGTCCGGATCAAGCCGCTCGCCCGCGAGGAACAGCACCTTCAGCGACGACAGGTCCCGGCCGGCCTGGAGCGTGCCGTCGGGGTCCTCCTTCTTCGACCGCCCGGATCGCGGTCGGAGCCGTGAAGAGCGCCTGCACGGCGTACTCCTCGATCACGCGCCAGAAGGCGCCGGCGTCGGGCGTCCCGACCGGCTTGCCCTCGTAGAGCACCGTCGTGGCCCCGACGAGCAGCGGCCCGTAGACAATGTAGGAGTGGCCGACCACCCACCCGACGTCCGACGCCGTCCACCACACGTCACCAGGCCCGATGCCGTAGATGTTCTCCATGCTCCAGCGCAGGGCGACAGCGTGGCCCCCGTTGTCGCGCACCACGCCTTTGGGCTTGGCGGTCGTGCCGCTGGTGTAGAGCACGTAGAGCGGGTCGGTGGCCGCCACGGGCTCGCACTCGGCCGGCTCGGCTGCGGCGACCAGCTCGTGCCAGTCCAGGTCGCGGGGCGCGACGAGCTGCGCCGGCGCCTGCGGGCGCTGCAACAGCACGACGTGGTCGGGCTGATGGGTCGCCAGGGACAGCGCGCGGTCGACCAGTGGCTTGTACTCGATCACACGCGCCACCTCGATGCCGCAGGACGCCGTCACGACGATCTTCGGCTGTGCGTCGTCGATGCGCACCGCGAGCTCGTGTGCTGCGAATCCGCCGAAGACCACCGAGTGCACCGCGCCGAGGCGGGCGCAGGCCAGCATCGCGACGACGGCCTCCGGGACCATCGGCAGGTAGATGACGACCCGGTCACCCTTGGTCACCCCGAGCCCCGCGAGCGCACCGGCGAAGGTCGCCGTCTCATCCAGCAGCTCGGCGTATGTGTAGGTCCGTTTTGTCTGGGTGACCGGGCTGTCGTAGATAAGCGCGACCCGCTCGCCGTTTCCCGCGGCGACATGGCGGTCGAGCGCGTTCTCGCACGTGTTGACCACCCCGTCGACGAACCAACGGTGAAAGGGAGCGGCAGACGAGTCGAGGATCGTCTTCGGCGGCGTCCGCCAGTCGATGCCCTGGGCCGCCTTGGCCCAAAAACCCTGCGGGTCCGAGATGCTGTGCTCGAAAGCGTGCCGGTACGCCGCCATAAGCACATCATCGCCCTCGGGCAGCCGCTGACGCTAGGGAACGTCCTCGCCGCCGTGACCGGCAACGAGAACTGGCCGACGACGGCGGCGCTGGACAGCGAGCGGCTGCACCTGGAGCCGCTGACGGTGGAACACGCCGACGAGATGGTCGCCGTCCTCGACGACCCGGACCTGCACGTCTTCATCGGTGGCCAGCCGGCCACGCGCGAGGAGCTACGAGCGCGCTACGAGCGGCTGGTCGTGGGTCACTCGCGCGACGGGAGCGAGCGTTGGCTCAACTGGGTCATCCGTCGTCGCGATGACGGGCGGGCCGTCGGGACCGTGCAGGCCACGGTCACCGAGCAGGACCGCACGCTCAGCCGCTGAGATCGCCTGGGTGATCGGCACCGGGCAGCAACGTCAGGGGTTCGCACGGGAGGCTGCCCTCGCGATGGTCGAGTGGCTGCGGGAGCAAGGAGTCACGACCATCGTGGCGCACGTGCACCCGCAGCACGAGGCATCGAAGGCAGTGGCTCGAGCCCTGGGTCTAGAGCCCACCGACGCGCTGGTCGACGGCGAGGTCCGCTGGGAAGGATGACGGTGCAGGGTCGTCGCCGCGCTCCTGCGTCGCGAACTGGGTGATGTAGAGGTCGGCGTAGAGGCCGCCGTTGGCGAGCAGCTCGGCATGCGTCCCGCGCTCGACGATCTGCCCCTCGTCGACGACCAGGATCTCGTCGGCCTCGCGGACCGTCGAGAGCCGGTGCGCGATCACCAGCGAGGTGCGGCCCTGCAGCGCGATCGCCAGCGCGCGCTGGACTGCGACCTCCGACTCGGAGTCGAGGTGCGCGGTCGCCTCGTCGAGCACGACGATGTCGGGCGCCTTGAGCAGGAGGCGCGCGATCGCCAGCCGCTGCTTCTCGCCGCCGGAGAGCCGGTAGCCGCGGTCGCCGACCGTCGTGTCCAGACCGTCCGGCAGGGAGGAGACGAGATCCCAGATCTGGGCCGCCTTCAACGCCTCGGCGAGCTCGTCGTCCGTGGCTGCCGGGCGCGCGTAGAGCAGGTTGGTCCGGATCGTCTCGTGGAACATGTGGGCGTCCTGGGTGACGACGCCGATGACCTCGTGCAGCGACTCGAGGGTCAGGTCACGGACGTCCTGGCCGCCGACGAGCACCTGGCCCGCGCGCACGTCGTACAGGCGTCCGACCAGGCTGGTGATGGTGGTCTTGCCGGCTCCTGACGGCCCGACGAGAGCCGTCATCGTGCCGGCCGGCACGGTGAACGAGACGTCGTGCAGGACCTGCTGGCTCGGCGCCTGGTCGAGCACGGCCACCGACTCCAGCGACGCGAGCGACACCTCGTCGGCGGCCGGGTAGCGGAAGTCGACGTGGCGCAGCTCGATGTCGTTCTTCCCGCGCGCGAGCGTCTTGGCGTCGGGCTTCTCGTCGATCATCGGCGGCAGGTCGAGCACCTCGAAGACCCGCTCGAAGCTCACCAGCGCCGTCATCACGTCGACCTGCACGTTGGACAGCGCGGTGAGCGGCCCGTAGAGCCGGCCGAGCAGCGCGGTCAGCGCGACCAGGGTGCCGATCTCGATCGTGCTTGTCGATGACGAGGATGCCGCCGACGCCGTAGACGAGCGCCGTCGCCAGCGACGCGACCAGGGTCAGGCTGGTGAAGAAGATGCGGCCGTACATCGCCTGCTTGATGCCGATGTCGCGCACCTTGCCGGCCTTGTCGGAGAAGGCGAGCGACTCCTCGTCGAGGCGGCCGAACAGCTTGACCAGCAGCGCGCCGGAGACGTTGAAGCGCTCGGTCATCATCGTGCCCATGCCGGCGTTGAGCTGCATGGCCTCACGCGTGATGGCCTGCAGCTTGCGGCCGACCCAGCGGGCCGGCAGCAGGAACAGCGGCGTCAGGATCAGCGCACCGATGGTGATCTGCCAGGACAGGAACAGCATCGTCGCGATGACCAGGACGAGCACGATGACGTTGGACACGACCGACGACAGCGTCGAGGTGAACGCCTGCTGGGCACCGACCACGTCGGTGTTGAGCCGGCTCACCAGCGCGCCGGTCTGGGTGCGGGTGAAGAACGCGATCGGCATCCGCTGCACGTGGGCGTAGACCTTGGTGCGCAGGTCGTAGATGAGGCCCTCGCCCACCCGCGACGACAGGAAGCGCTGGTAGAGCGTCAGCAGGGCGTCGAAGACAGCCAGCCCGGCGACGGCGAGCGCGACGGCGACGACGACGTCCTTGTTGCCCTTGGTCACGCCCTCGTCGATGACGACCTTGAACAGCAGCGGGAGCGCCACGACCAGGAGGGAGTCGAGGACGACCAGCACCAGGAAGATGGTGATCTCGCGGCGGTAGGGCCGGGCGAACTCGATGATGCGCGGGATGGTGCCCGGCGCGAGCTTGCGCTTGACCACGTCGCCGTCGCGCGTCATCGACCGCATCGCCATCCACGGTCCGTGCGACATCGACATGCAGGTCCTCCACGAGTTCGGTTCTCATGATCGACAACACCGCCGGCGCGGCGCTGCTTCCCGTACGACGGTACGCCGGGGCGCCGACAACTGCGCTCAGAGCGAAACCGCGGGTCAGAAGGCGGAGATGCCGGTCAGGGCGCGGCCGATCAGCAGCTTCTGGATCTGGCTGGTGCCCTCGTAGAGCGTGGTGACCCGGGCGTCGCGGAGGTACTTCGCGGCCGGGTAGTCCTCGACGTACCCGTAGCCGCCGTGGACCTGCAGGCAGGCGTTCGCGACCCGGATCGAGGCCTCGGTGGCGAACAGCTTGGCCTTCGACGCCGCCAGCGAGTGCCGCTCGCCGTTGGCCTTGAGGTCGGCAGCCGCCCAGGTGAGCAGCCGGGACGCGTCGACGTCGACGGCCGAGTCGGCGATCATCTCCTGCACCAGCTGGTGGCCGGCGATCGGCTTGCCGAACTGCTCGCGCGACCCGGCGTAGGCCACCATCGCGTCCAGCGCGGCCTGGCTCAGCCCCGTGCAGGACGCCGCGATCGACATCCGCCCGTCGTCCAGCGCGGAGAGCGCCACCTTCAGCCCGTCGCCCTCGCCGCCGAGCAGCGCCTCCGGGCCGACCTCCACCCCGTCGAGGACGAGCTCGGCGGTGTCGCAGGACCGCAGTCCGAGCTTGCCGTGCAGCGGCACGGCGGTGAACCCGGGCCGGTCGGTCGGGACCAGGAACGCCGACAGCCCGCGCGCCCCCGCGTCGCCGGTCCGCGCGATCACCAGGGCGACGCCGCGCGATCGAGCCGTTGGTGATGAACACCTTGCGGCCGCTGATGCGCCAGCCTCCGCCGGGCAGCGGCTTCGGCGCTCGCCCGCAGGTCGGCGGGGTTGGAGCCGGCGTCGGGCTCGGTCAGCCCGAAGCAGCCGAGCACCTCGCCGGTCGCCATCCGCGGCAGCCACTGGTCGCGCTGGTCCTCGCTCCCCCATCGGTCGATCGAGCCGGCGACGAGCATCGAGGTGCACCGACATGATCGAGCGGACGTTGGCGTCGCCGCGGCCGAGCTCCTCGATGAACAGGCAGTAGGTGAGCGGGTCGGCTCCCCCGCCGCCGTAGCGCTCGGGGATCGTGATGCCGACGAAGCCGGTCTGCCGCAGGCCGTCGAGCGCCTCCTGCGGGAAGCGCTCCTCGCGATCGTTGCGCAACGCGTCCGGTACGACGACGGCGTCCACCCAGCTGCGCACCGCGTCACGAACCGCTCGTTGCTCGTCGGTGAGGCGCAGGTCGACCATCAGCCCTGCTCCCGCCAGCGCGCGCAGCCGCCGGCCCTGGGCAGCCCGCTCGGCGGCTCGCTGCTCGTCGTACCCGCGGCTGCTCGCAGCGCGCAGCAGGGCCTTGGTCTCGCGCACGGCGTCGGCGGGCGCCGCGAGGATCGCGGCACACAGGTCGTCGACGGCGCCGTCGAGCTCGGCGGGGTGTACGACGAGCTCGGCCAGGCCGATCCGGGCCGCCTCGGCTGCGGCCACCTCGCGCCCGGTGGCGCAGATCTCCAGCGCCCGGGGTAGCCCACCAGCTCGACCAGCGGCTGGGTGCCACCGAGGTCGGGCACCAGGCCGAGGCTGGGCTCGCGCATCGAGAGGCGGGCGTCGTCGGCGAGCACCCGCAGGTCGCAGGCGAGCGCGAGCTGGAAGCCCGCCCCGACCGCGTGACCCTGGACGGCGGCGATCGACACGATCCGCTCGTCGCGCCACCAGGTGAACGCCTCCTGGAACGCCGCGATGGCCCCGTCGAGGACGGCCGGGTCGAGGCCGGCCAGCGCGACGAACGTGGGCTCACCAGGCGGCGCCCTCAGGGGTCAGCATCGCCCGGTCGAGCCCGGCGGAGAACGACGGCCCGTCGGCGCGCAGGACCACCACGCGCGCCCCACTGGTCAGCAGCTCCTGGCCGATCTCGGCCAGCCGGCGCCAGGTGCTGGGCGTCTGCGCGTTGCGCCGCTCGGGGCGGTCCAGCGTCAGCGTCGCGAGGTCGCCCTCGCGATCGAGCCGGACGCCGTCGGCGGAGGGTGTCAGGGCTTCTTGCCGCGGGTGGCGCCGCCGCGGCCGCGCAGCTGCACGCCGGACTCGCTCAGCATCCGGTGCACGAACCCGTACGAGCGGCCGGTCTCGGCTGCCAGCGAGCGGATGCTGGCACCGGAGGTGTACTTGCGCTTGAGGTCCGACGAGAGCTTGCTGCGGTCACCGCCCGTGATCCGGGCACCCTTCTTGAGCTCAGCCACACCTGCCTCCTTCGAAGATCACGTTCGACAGGCCCATGATCGTCTGTACTCCCCCGATCTACCAGAGGCAATCCCGGCGAACTTCCGCTCTGTTTCCGACAACCCGTTTCGCTCGTGTCCGAGACGACCCGCGGAGGTACCCGCACGGTTGTTCGGACACAACGCGTGCCGGCAGGGGGCGGTGTCAGGCCAGGGCGACCAGGTCGGCGTACTGCTCGTTCCACAGGTCCTCGACGCCGTCGGGGAGCAGGATCAGCCGCTCCGGGCTGAGCGCGTCGACGGCGCCCTCGTCGTGGGTCACCAGGATCACCGCGCCCTTGAACGTCTGCAGCGCGCCGAGGATCTCCTCGCGGCTGGCCGGGTCGAGGTTGTTGGTCGGCTCGTCGAGCATCAGCACGTTGGCGCTGGAGACCACGAGCGTCGCGAGCGCCAGCCGGGTCTTCTCCCCGCCCGAGAGCACCGCCGCCGGCTTGTCGACGTCGTCGCCGGTGAACAGGAACGAGCCCAGGATCCGGCGCAGCTCGACCTCGGGGACGTCGGGAGCCGCGGAGCGCATGTTCTCCAGGACGGTACGACGGGGGTCCAGCGTCTCGTGCTCCTGCGCGTAGTAGCCCACCTTGAGCCCGTGACCCGGCACGACCGTCCCGGTGTCGGGCTCCTCGACCCCGGCGAGCAGCCGGAGCAGGGTGGTCTTCCCGGCGCCGTTGAGGCCGAGGATGACGACCCGGCTGCCCCGGTCGATGGCCAGGTCGACGTCGGTGAACACCTCGAGCGAGCCGTAGGACTTCGACAGGCCCTCGGCGGTCAGCGGCGTCTTGCCGCACGGTGCGGGGTCGGGGAAGCGCAGCTTGGCGACCCGGTCGGCGCGGCGCACCTCGTCCAGGCCGGCCAGCAGGCGTTGCGCCCGCTTGTCCATGCTCTGCGCGGCCCGGGCCTTCGTCGCCTTGTAGCGCATCCGGTCGGCCTGCGCCTTGAGCACCGAGGCCTGCTTCTCGACGTTGGCGCGCTCGCGCTTGCGGCGCCGCTCGTCGGTCTCGCGCTGCACCAGGTAGGCCTTCCAGCCCAGGTTGTAGATGTCGAGCTCGGCGCGGTTGGCATCGAGGTGGAACACCCGGTTGACGGTCTGTTCCAGCAGGCCGACGTCGTGGCTGATGACGACCAGGCCGCCCTGGTAGCCCTTGAGGTAGTCGCGCAGCCACACGATCGAGTCGGCGTCGAGGTGGTTGGTCGGCTCGTCCAGCAGCAGGGTCGCGTCGGAGCCGGCGCCCGCGAACAGGATCCGGGCCAGCTCGACGCGCCGGCGCTGGCCGCCCGAGAGGGTGTGCAGCTGCTGGCCGAGCACGCGCTCCGGCAGGCCGAGGCTGGACGCGAAGGCGGCCGCCTCGCTCTCCGCCGCGTAGCCGCCGGCCGCCTGGAACTCCGCCTCCAGGCGGGCGTAGCGGCGCATCGCGCGCTCATGCGTGTCGGTGTCGGCGCTGGCCATCTCGCCGGTGGCGTCGCGCATCTCGCGCAGGACCCGGTCCAGCCCGCGGGCGGACAGGATCCGGTCGTGGGCGAGGACGTGCAGGTCACCCGTGCGCGGGTCCTGCGGGAGGTAGCCGACATTGCCGGATCTGGTCACCTCGCCGGTCGCCGGCTGGGCCTCCCCGGACAGGCACCGGGTCAGGGTGGTCTTGCCGGCCCCGTTGCGCCCGACCAGCCCGACCCGGTCGCCGGGGGCGATCCGGAAGGTGCTGGAGCCCAGCAACAGGCGGGGGCCGGCTCGCAGCTCCAGCCCGGTGGCGGTGATCAATGGGGTTCCTTCGGCGTCGTACGGTCGGGATGATCCACTCGTCCGCTGGGTACGAGCGCATTGATCAGCACGCCGGCGAAGACATGACCGGAGTCTACCCGCGCGCCCGAACCCGGAGGTGGCCGTGACTTTCTCGGACCAGAACGTCGACGTCGGTGGCGTCGACGACCGCAGGGGTCGAGGGGGCGGGCTGGCGATCGGCGGCGGTGGCGTGGGGATCGTCGGGCTGCTCATCTACGTGCTCGTCCAGGTGCTGGGCGGCGGCAACGTCGACACCACCCAGCTGGTGCCGCCGGATGGCCAGGTGCAGGGGCAGGGCACCGGTGAGTCGGCCGAGGAGCTGTCGGCGCGCTGCAACACCGAGGGCGCGATCGACAAGTACGACGACTGCTACCTCATCAAGGTCTACAACGAGATCAACGAGACCTGGGGCGAGGAGTTCAAGCGGCGCGGCAGTGAGTACACGAAGCCGGCCCTCGGCTTCTTCGAGCAGGGCGTGCAGACCGGCTGCGGCCAGGCGTCCTCCCAGGTGGGCCCGTTCTACTGCCCGCCGGACCAGGAGATCTTCATCGACATCGGGTTCCTGAAGCAGCTCCAGGAGCAGTTCGGCGCCGAGGGCCGCTTCGCCGAGGCCTACATCATGGCCCACGAGGCCGGGCACCACCTGCAGACGCTGCTGGGCACCGAGCGCCAGGTGCGCGCCGCCCAGCAGAGGAACCCCGACCAGCAGAACGAGCTGTCCATCGCGATGGAGCTGCAGGCCGACTGCTACGCCGGGGCGTGGAGCAAGCTCTCGGACAAGCGCGGCAACGTCTCCATCAACGAGGAGCAGCTCAACCAGGCCATCAACGCCGCCCAGGCGGTCGGCGACGACCGCATCCAGCAGAAGACACAGGGCCGGGTCGACCCGGAGTCGTGGACCCACGGCTCGGCCGCCGACCGCAAGAAGTGGTTCCTCACCGGCTACCAGGAGGGCGACCTCAACGCCTGCGACACGTTCAACAGCTGACCGCGGCAGTCGGCTGCGCCGCGGCCGTAACCGGACCGTCGCGCGTTCTTAACCCGGGCAGCCTGGCCAGGTCACGTTCGTTCGGGTCAGGGTTGACTGCATGCGTCTCGTGCCGCGGTTGCGCAGGCGTCGGCGAGCGGAGCCCGTCATCGTCGACGCGGCGCTGCGCGTGGATGCTGACGCGGTCTGCCCCGACTGCCTGCAGTGGATCGGGCCCACCGATCACGTGCGGCGCAACATCTACGGCCTGGTCGAGCACGATGCCTGCCCGCCGCTGAGCGTGCGCCAGCGCGACTCACTGAGCCCGGCGCGGTCCGGTCGTCGCCGCGGCCCTACTCGCGTAGGGTCACCGCCGTGGCACTGATCGCGACCGAGGGGCTGACCAAGAGGTACGGCCAGGTGACGGCGGTCTCGGAGCTCACCGTGGCGATCGAGCCCGGCGTGGTCGGCCTGATCGGCGCCAACGGAGCCGGCAAGTCGACGCTCATCAAGATGGTCCTCGGCCTGCTGCCGGCCACCTCGGGCCGGGCCAGCGTGCTCGGCCTCGACATCGCCACCGACGGTACGGCGATCCGCCAGCGCGTCGGCTACATGCCCGAGCACGACTGCCTGCCACCTGACGTGTCGGCGACGGAGTTCGTCGTCCACATGGCGCGCATGTCGGGGCTGCCGAAGACCTCCGCGCGGGAACGCACGGCCGACACGCTGCGGCACGTCGGCCTCTACGAGGAGCGCTACCGCCCGATCGGGGGCTACTCGACCGGGATGAAGCAGCGGGTCAAGCTGGCCCAGGCGCTCGTGCACGACCCGCAGCTGGTGCTGCTCGACGAGCCCACCAACGGCCTGGACCCCGCGGGCCGGGACGACATGCTCGGGTTGATCCGCCGGATCGGCACCGACTTCGGCATCTCGGTCCTGGTGGCCTCGCACCTGCTGGGTGAGCTCGAGAGGGTCAGCGACCACATCGTGGTCATCGACGCGGGCCGGCTGCTGCGCTCCTCGTCCACCGCCGACGCCACCGCGGCGAGCCAGCTGATCGCCGTCGAGGTCACCGAGCGCACCGACGAGCTCGCCGCTGCCCTGCGCGCGGCCGGGCTCGGCGCCCAGCCGGTGGGCACGCTGCTCGAGGTCGACCTGCAGGACGACACGACGTACGACATCGTGCGCGACACCGTGGCCGACCTCGGAGTGGGACTCATCCGGATGGAACGCCGCCGGCACCGGATGGCCGAGATCTTCACCACGCCCGACGGGAGCGCATGATGGCGGGGACCGGACAGGGGGTCATCCACGACCTCGGCTACCGGCACTACGACGGCGCGCGGGCAGGGCGGCGCTACATCGCCGGTGCCCTGTTCCTGGAGAGCGCCAAGGGCGCCTACGGCCTGGGCCGGTCCGCCCGGTCGAAGATCATGCCGATGCTGCTGCTCGCCGTGATCTGCGTGCCCGCGTTCATCATCGTGGTCATCACGACGGTGACCAACGAGGATGCACTGGTCGGCGACTACACGTCGTACGTCCTCAACGTGAGCCTCCTCGTCATGGTCTACGTCGCGGGCCAGGCGCCCGCGAATGTGTCGCGCGACCTGCGGTTCCGCGTCGTGTCGCTCTACTTCTCCCGCCCGATGGAGCGCATCGACTACGTCGTGGCCAAGTACGCCGCGATGACCACGGCGGTGTTCGTGCTGCTGGCGTTTCCGCTCACCATCCTGTTCGTCGGCGCGCTGCTGGCGAAGCTGCCGTTGGACGAGCAGGTGCCCGACTACCTGCGGTCCCTGGTCGGCGCCCTGCTCGCTGGCACTGGTGCTCGCCGGCATCGGCCTGGTCATCGCCGCGTTCACGCCGCGCCGCGGTCTCGGGGTCGCCGCCATCATCGCCGTGCTGGCCGTGCTGGCAGGGGTGCAGGGCGCCGTGCAGGCGATCGCGGTCGAGGAGGGCGCGGACACCTTCGCCGGGTACGCCGGCCTGTTCTCACCGTTCACCATGGTGCAGGGAGTGATGTCCTCGGTGCTGGGCGCCGAGAAGGTGCTGCAGGCGGAGCCACCCGGTGCCCTGGGCGGCGCCGTGTTCGTCGCCGCGACCGTCCTGATCGTCGCGGCCTGCTTCGGCACCCTGCTCCTCCGCTACCGGAAGGTCTCGATCTAGTGAGCACCCTCCTCCTGGACAACGTGTCGCGCTGGTTCGGCAACGTGGTCGCGGTCAACGACGTGTCCATGGCGATCGGTCCCGGCGTCACCGGGCTGCTCGGGCCCAACGGTGCCGGCAAGTCGACGCTCATCAACATGATGGGCGGCTTCCTGCCGCCGTCGGCCGGCTCGGTGACCCTCGACGGCGAGGTCGTCTGGCGCAACGAGGGCATCTACCGCCGGATGGGACTCGTGCCCGAGCGGGAGGCGATGTACGACGTCGTCAGCGGCTGGGAGTTCGTGCTGGCCAATGCCCGGCTGCACCGACTCGACGATCCGGAGGGCGCTGCCCGTCGGGCGATCGAGACCGTGCACATGACCGAGGCGCAGGAACGCGACATCTCGACGTACTCCAAGGGGATGAAGCAGCGCATCAAGATGGCGACGGCGCTGGTGCACGACCCGCCTGTCCTGCTGCTCGACGAGCCGTTCAACGGCATGGACCCGCGTCAGCGACTCCAGCTGATGGCGCTCTTGCAGGCGATGGGGGACGCCGGACGGACGGTGCTGTTCAGCTCGCACATCCTCGAGGAGGTGGAGCGGATCGCGGGCAACATCCAGGTGATGGTGGCGGGGCGGCACGCCGCCTCCGGCGGCTTCCGCGAGATCCGTCAGCTGATGACCGAGCGCCCGCACCAGTACACGATCCGATCCGACGACGACCGCGCCCTGGCGGCCGCGATCATCGCCGACGCCAGCGCGTCCTCGGTCGAGCTGGTCGCCGCCCCCACCGGTGGCCGGCAGGTTGCACGGGGTGGGCCCACCACCGGCATCCGGGAGGCGACCAGCGCCCTGCACGTGCAGGCCACCGACTTCGCCAGCTTCGTGCGGGTGCTTCCGCAGCTGGCCAGCCGGGCGAACATCCGGCTCTACGAGGTCTCCCCCGCCGATGAGTCCCTGGAGAGCGTCTTCTCCTACCTGGTGGCGCGGTGAACGCGACCGTCGTCCAGCTCACCGCCCGCAGCCTGCTCGGTCGGCGCCGGGCGTACCTGCTCCTTGCCCTGTCGCTCATCCTGTTGCTGCTGTGTGCGCTCGTCCGCGGTCTTGCCGGCGAGGACACCGACATCACCGTCGGCATCCTCGGTGGCTTCGCGCTCGCCACGATCGTGCCGCTCCTCGGCCTGATCGCCGGCACCGGTGCCATCGGGCCCGAGATCGACGACGGGTCGATCGTCTACCTGTTGTCCAAGCCCTTGAGCCGGTTCTCGATCGTGCTGTCCAAGGTCGTGGTGGCCGTCGCCGTCATCACGGTGTTCGGGTCAGTCACTGTGCTGCTCGCCGGTCTGGTCCTGTCCGGGACGTCGGACAACCTGGCGGTCGGGTACGCGGTCGGCGCGCTGGTCGCCGGTATCGGCTACGGCACGTTGTTCCTGCTCCTGGCCGTCGTGACCCGGCATGCCGTCGTGATCGGGCTCCTCTACGCGCTGATCTGGGAGACCCTGGTCGGCAGCTACGTGCCTGGGGCGCAGACGCTGAGCATCCAGCAGTGGTCGCTCGCCATCACCGAGAAGGTTGTCGGCTCCGACGCGGAACAGCTGGGCATCACCTCGGCCGTCAGCCTCGGGGCAGCGGTCCCGCTGCTGCTGGTCGTCATCGTCGGCTCCACGTGGTACGCCGGCTGGCGGTTGCGCAGCCTGCGCCTCACCAGCGACGAGTAGTCAGCACCCGCGATGTCCGCTACGCCGACGAGGTCGCCCTCCGCTCGTGGTCCGCCACTAAGGGCTACTGCTGCCCATCGGCAGGGTGATCGGCCCATGAGGTCGCTTCGGGTGATCGAGATCCTGTCAACTGGAGGGTGTCATGCAGGCACCGGGTGACCCCAACGAGGACACCGTCAGGTGGGTCCGGCCACGGCGGCGGCAGCGACCGCTGCGTGGATTGAGCGTCCTCGGCGATCAGCGCCTAGCCGCCGCGCATGGCCGTCGACCGACGCCTAGTCTGTGCGGACGCAGAGACCGGTTCGAAGATGGCCGCCCTACTGGGCTGAGCCCTGCTCCTGCTCACCGTTGCGCTCGTACGCGCCTCGTACCCCGAATGCGGCGGCGGAAGCTACGGCTTGCCTCAGAACGCTGCGCTCGACTGGACTGGCCGAAGTCGACACTGATCGACGGTGACGTCGCTGTCGGAAGTCTGCCGCGCTGATGGACAGTCCGGGGGACATCGCCGTGTCCGTCGCAGTGGTGAGCTCGTGCGGACGCTGATGGAGAACGGACCTGGTCGCCGCAGTACTTTCTCGCCGCCTTCTCGATCGCCGCCCTGAGCCAGATAGACGAGCTCACACCGGGACCGGAGCAGCGCCTCTGGTTGGCGACCAACGGGGTCGGGCTCCTCGTCCTGGTCGCGCTTGCCGGGCTGCGGTCAGACGTTGAAGCCGAGCGCCCGCAGCTGCTCGCGGCCCTCGTCGGTGATCTTGTCGGGACCCCACGGCGGCATCCAGACCCAGTTGATGCGCGCCTCGGTGACCAGGCCCGACAGCGCGCTGTTGGTCTGGTCCTCGATCACGTCGGTGAGCGGGCAGGCGGCGGAGGTCAGCGTCATGTCGAGGGTGGCGACGTTGCCGTCGTCGACGTGCACGCCGTAGACCAGGCCGAGGTCGACCACGTTGATGCCGAGCTCGGGGTCGATGACGTCGCGCATCGCCTCCTCGACGTCCTCCACCTTGGCCGGGCCGCTCGGGGCGGGGCTGGCGGCGATGTCAGTCGCGTCGCTCATGCGGTCTCCTCCTGCGTTGAGTGCTGCTGCGCGCCGGCCACGGCCTGTGCCGTGGCGTCCTTCCAGGCCATCCAGCCCAGCAGGGCGCACTTGATCCGGGCGGGGTACTTGGCGACGCCGACGAACGCGACGGCGTCCTCGAGGACGTCCTCGTCGGGCTCGCCCTCGCCGCGCGACTGCATCAGGGCGAGGAACTCGTCGTGGGCGGCGAGGCCCTCCTCGACGGGCTTGCCCACGACCAGGTCGGTCATCACCGACGTCGAGGCCTGCGAGATCGAGCAGCCGAGCGAGTCGTAGGACACGTCCTCGACAACCCCGTCGGTGACCCTGACCCGCAGGGTCACCTCGTCACCGCACGTCGGGTTGACGTGGTGCACCTCGGCGTCGAACGGCTCCCGCAGGCCCTTGTGATGAGGGCTGCGGTAGTGGTCCAGGATGATCTCCTGGTACATCGTCTCCATCTTCACCGGAAGAACCTCGTGACGTGCTCGAGCCCGTCGACCAGTGCGTCGACCTCGCCGGGCGTGGAGTAGAGGTAGAAGGACGCGCGGGTCGTGGCCGGCACGCCGAAGCGCAGGCACACCGGCCGCGCGCAGTGGTGCCCGACCCGCACCGCGATGCCGAGGTCGTCGAGCACCTGGCCGACGTCGTGCGGGTGCAGGTCGCCCAGCGCGAACGAGATGGCGGCGCCGCGGTTGTCCGCGGTGGTCGGGCCGAAGACCCGCAGGCCCTCGACCGCCTGCAGGCGCTCCAGCGCGTACGACGTGATGGCGTGCTCGTGAGCGGCGATCTGGTCCATGCCGATGGCGGTCAGGTAGTCGACGGCCGCACCGAGGCCGACAGCCTGCGCGATCGGCGGCGTGCCCGCCTCGAACTTGTGCGGGACGGCGGCATAGGTGGAGGCGGCCATGGTGACCATCTCGATCATCTCGCCGCCGCCGAGGAAGGGCGGCAGCTCCTCGAGCAGCTCCTTGCGGCCCCACAGCACACCGATGCCGGTCGGGCCGCACATCTTGTGGCCGGTGAAGGCGACCAGGTCGGCGCCGAGTGCCTGGACGTCCAGCGGGTGGTGCGGCGCCGCCTGGGACGCGTCGACGACGACCAGGGCGCCGACCTCGCGGGCCCGACGGACGATCTCGGCGGCGGGATTGACGGTGCCGAGGATGTTGGACACCAGGACGAACGAGACGACCTTGGTGCGCTCGGTGATCACGCGGTCGATGTCGGACAGGTCGAGGCGGCCCTCGTCGGTGATGCCGAACCACTTCAGCGTCGCGCCCGACCGCTCGCAGGCGAGCTGCCACGGCACGATGTTGGAGTGGTGCTCCATCTCCGTGATGACGACCTCGTCGCCGGGGCGCAGGCCGCGTGGCTGCGCAGCCCAGACCATGACGTTGGCGGCCAGGTTGAGCGACTCGGTCGCGTTCTTGGTGAAGACGATCTCGTCGCGGTCGGCGGCGTTGACGAACGCGGCGACCTTGTCCCGAGCGCCTTCGTAGAGGGCGGTCGCCTCCTCGGCCAGCACGTGGATGCCGCGGTGCACGTTGGCGTTGTGCTCGGCGTAGTAGGAGGTCAGGGCGTCGAGGACCTGCCGCGGCTTCTGTGAGGTGGCCGCGTTGTCGAGGTAGACCAGCGGCCTGTCGCCGTGCACGAGCCGCTCGAGCACCGGGAAGTCCTTGCGGATCTTCTCGGTGTCGAGGCTCGTGCCCAGCAGCGTGGTCATGCGGTGGTGACCGCCTTGCCGCCGCCGACGTAGCGCTCGTAGCCCTCGGCCTCGAGGCGGTCGGCCAGCTCGGGGCCGCCCTCCTCGACGATGCGGCCGTCGACGAAGACGTGCACGAAGTCGGGCTTGATGTAGCGCAGGATGCGCGTGTAGTGGGTGATGAGCAGCACGCCGACCTCGCCGGTGGAGCGCACCCGGTTGACGCCCTCGGACACGACCTTCAGCGCGTCGATGTCCAGCCCGGAGTCGGTCTCGTCGAGGATCGCGAACTTCGGCTTGAGCAGCTCGAGCTGCAGGATCTCGTGGCGCTTCTTCTCACCACCGGAGAACCCCTCGTTGACGTTGCGCTCGGCGAAGGACGCGTCCACGGAGAGGCGCTCCATCGCGTCCTTGACCTCCTTGACCCAGGTGCGCAGCTTGGGTGCCTCGCCGTCCACCGCGGTCTTCGCGGTGCGCAGGAAGTTGGTCACCGAGACGCCAGGCACCTCGACGGGGTACTGCATCGCGAGGAACAGCCCGGCCCGCGCGCGCTCGTCAACGGTCATCGACAGCACGTCGACACCGTCCAGCGTCACCGAGCCGCTGGTGACGGTGTACTTCGGGTGCCCGGCGATGGAGTAGGCGAGCGTGGACTTGCCGGATCCGTTGGGGCCCATGAGGGCGTGCGTCTCGCCGGACGTCACCGTCAGGTCGACCCCGCGCAGGATCTCCTGCGGCCCCGCCTCGGTCTCGACGGTGACGTGCAGGTCGCGGATCTCCAGGGTGGCCATGCGGGTCATCTCTCCTTCAGCGGCGCGACGTCGATGAAGACGTCGTCACCGTCGATCTTGACGGGGTAGACAGGGACGGGCTTGGTGGCGGGCAGGCCGGTCGGCCGGCCGGTGACCAGGTCGAAGCGCGAGCCGTGCAGCCAGCACTCGATGGTCTGGTCCTCGATCTCGCCCTCGGACAGGGCGACGTTGGCGTGCGAGCAGACGTCGTGGATCGCGTAGACCTCGCCGTCGCTTCGCACGACCGCGATCGGGGTGGTCCCGATCATCACGCGGAGGGCGCCGCCGTCCTCGACGTCGTCGATGCGGCAGGCGCGGACGAACTCGGGCACTAGTCCATCGCCCCTTCCAGCTCCGCCTCCACCGCCGCGAGCAGGCGCGCCTGCACGTCGGGGATGCCGATCTGGGCGATGACGTCGGCGAAGAAGCCGCGCACGACCAGCCGCCGCGCCTCGTCCTCGGGGATGCCTCGTGACTGCAGGTAGAACAGCTGCTGGTCGTCGAAGCGCCCGGTCGCGCTGGCGTGCCCGGCGCCGGTGATCTCGCCGGTCTCGATCTCGAGGTTGGGCACCGAGTCGGCCCGGGCGCCGTCGGTCAGCACCAGGTTGCGGTTGAGCTCGAAGGTCTCGGTGCCCTGCGCGGCGGCCCGGATCAGCACGTCGCCGATCCAGACGGTGTGCGCCTCGTCGCCCTGCAGCGCACCCTTGTAGGTCACGTTGGACTTGCAGTGCGGCACGGCGTGGTCGACGAACAGGCGGTGCTCGAGGTGCTGGCCGGCGTCGGCGAAGTAGAGGCCGAGCATCTCGACCTCGCCGCCGGGCTCGGTGAACGTGGCCTCGGGTGCGATCCGCACGACGTCGCCGCCGAACGTCACCACGATGCTCTTGAACTTGGCGTCGCGGCCGACCTTGATGGACTGCTGCGAGAGGTGGACGGCGTCGTCGGCCCAGTCGTTGACGCTGACGACCGTCAACGACGCGCTGTCGCCGACGATGAACTCGACGTTGTCGGCGTAGGTCGCACTGCCCGCGTGGTCGAGCACGACGAGCGCCGACGCGAACGGCTTGACGTCGACCAGCAGGTGGCCGAAGGCGATGCCGCCACCGCCCTCGCCGCGCATGGTCACCACGGTCGGGCGGGACGCGACGGCCTCGGCGGGCACCGTCAGGACAGTCGCCTTCTCGAACGAGGAGTAGGCGCGGGCCGCAACGCGGTCGGACGGGACGCCGGCCTTGCCGAGCCGCTCGTCACCGCGGTCGACCGTCTCCACGGTGACCTCGGGAGCAGCGTCGACCTCGACCAGGACCTTGCCGTCACCGGGCCCGTCGCCCTCGTGCAGGCCGTGCAGGCGCTCCAGCGGCGTGAACCGCCAGTCCTCCTCACGACCTCCCGGGATCGGGAAGTCGTGCACGTCGTACGACGAGAAGCGCTCGCCGCGGCTGTCGCCCGGCAGCGGCGTGGCGCCGTGGGAGTGGGGCTTGCCGCTGAACCCGCCGGTCTTCGGGGAGAGGATCTCCGCCGCGCCGGCCAGCGACTGGTGCCCGAATGGCGGCTCGCTCATCCGACGGAGCCCTCCATCTGCAGCTCAATCAGGCGGTTGAGCTCGAGGGCGTACTCCATCGGGAGCTCCTTGGCGATCGGCTCGACGAAGCCGCGCACGATCATCGCCATCGCCTCGTCCTCGGTCATCCCGCGGCTCATCAGGTAGAAGAGCTGGTCCTCGGAGACCTTGGAGACCGTCGCCTCGTGGCCCATCGTCACGTCGTCCTCGCGCACGTCGACGTAGGGGTAGGTGTCGGAGCGGCTGATCGTGTCGACGAGCAGCGCGTCGCACTTCACCGTGGACTTCGAGCCGTAGGCACCCTCGTGCACCTGCACGAGACCGCGGTACGACGTGCGCCCGCCGCCTCGCGCGACCGACTTGGAGATGATCGTCGAGGAGGTGTGCGGAGCCGCGTGCACCATCTTGGCGCCGGCGTCCTGGTGCTGGCCCTCGCCGGCGAACGCCACGGACAGCGTCTCGCCCTTGGCGTACTCACCGAGCAGCCACACGGCGGGGTACTTCATCGTCACCTTGGAGCCGATGTTGCCGTCGACCCACTCCATCGTGGCGCCCTCGTGGGCGGCCGCCCGCTTGGTGACCAGGTTGTAGACGTTGTTGGACCAGTTCTGGATGGTCGTGTAGCGCACCCGGGCGTTCTTCTTCACGATGATCTCGACCACGGCGCTGTGCAGCGAGTCGGACGAGTAGATCGGCGCGGTGCAGCCCTCGACGTAGTGAACGTAGGAGTCCTCGTCGGCGATGATCAGGGTCCGCTCGAACTGGCCCATGTTCTCGGTGTTGATGCGGAAGTAGGCCTGCAGCGGGATGTCGACCTTCACGCCGGGCGGCACGTAGATGAACGACCCGCCGGACCAGACCGCGGTGTTGAGCGCGGCGAACTTGTTGTCGCCGACCGGGATCACCGAGCCGAAGTACTCCTTGAACAGCTCCTCGTGCTCGCGCAGCGCGGTGTCGGTGTCGAGGAACAGGACGCCCTTCTCCTCCAGGTCCTCGCGGATCTGGTGGTAGACGACCTCGCTCTCGTACTGCGCGGCGACGCCGGCGATCAGGCGCTGCTTCTCGGCCTCGGGGATGCCCAGCCGGTCGTAGGTGTTCTTGATGTCGGCCGGCAGCTCGTCCCAGGACGTCGCCTGCTTCTCGGTGGAGCGGACGAAGTACTTGATGTTGTCGAAGTCGATGCCCGACAGGTCGGAGCCCCACGTCGGCATCGGCTTCTTGCCGAACAGGCGCAGGCCCTTGAGCCGCATCTTCAGCATCCACTCGGGCTCGCTCTTCAGCGTCGAGATGTTGCGCACGACGTCCTCGGAGAGGCCGCGCTTCGCGGTCGCTCCGGCGGAGTCCGGGTCGGACCAGCCGAACGCGTAGCGGCCCAGGCCGTCGATCTCGGCCTGGGTGGTCTCGGGAATCGTGGTCACTGCGCAGTCCTCCGGTTGGCGGGGCTGGGGAGGGTCGTGGTTCGCGGAACGTAGGTCGTGCAGACACCGTCGCCGTGGGCGATCGTGGCGAGGCGTTGGACGTGGGTGCCGAGCAGCCGCGCGAACGCCTCGGTCTCGGCCTCGCACAGCTCGGGGTACTTCTCGGCCACATGGGCGACCGGGCAGTGATGCTGGCACAGCTGCTCACCGAGGCTGCTGCCCGGGCCGGGTGCGGTGCGGGTGGTCGCGGCGTAGCCGTCACCGGAGAGCGCGGCGGCGAGGGCTTCGGTGCGCGCACCCGCGGGCGCCTGCTCGACGACCGGGCGGTAGCGCGCCTCGAGCTCGGCGACGCGCTGGCGGGCGAACGCGGCGACGGCCTCACGACCGCCGTGCTGCTCGAGGAACTGCATCGCGCTGGCGGCGAGGTCGTCGTAGCCCTGGTCGAAGGAGTCGCGGCCGGCGTCGGTCACCGCGAAGAGCCGGGCCGGCCGGCCACGGCCGCGCACGGCGCTGGTGCGGGGCTCGACCTCTTCGATGAGCCCGTCGGCGAGCAGCGCGTCGAGGTGGCGGCGGACGGCGGTCGCGGTCAGCTGGACGCGGGCGGAGAGCACCGACGCGGTGGAGGGGCCGTTCTCGAGGATCGAGCGGGCGATGCGGTCGCGGGTGCGGGACTCGTGCGCCGGCGGGTTCGTCGGAGCGGACGGCCAGGGCCGCCTCATCCGTCGTACCAGCGAATTTCACAACATCAGTGTGTCCTAATTCGCCACCCAGCGCAAACCCCGCCGGAACTGCATGATCACGGGGGTGGGGCGCAGGAACTGCATGATCACCGGGGAAACCTAGACTCCGCGCATGCCTGCCGCCCCCGCACCGCTCGACCCCGTGGTCGAGGTGGCGGACCTCGGGTTCCGGTACGGCGACACGGTGGCCGTGGACGGGCTGACCATGAGCGTGGCGGCCGGGACCGTGACCGCCGTCCTCGGGCCGAACGGCGCCGGCAAGACCACCACGCTGGAGGCCTGCGAGGGCTACCGGCGCCCGCAGCGCGGGTCGGTCCGGGTGCTGGGCCTGGACCCGTGGCGGGACGCCCGCCGGCTGCGGCCCCGGGTCGGGGTGATGCTGCAGTCGGGCGGGGTCTACCCGGCGGTGAAGGCCGGCGAGATGCTCCGCCACATCGCCGCGCTGCACGCTCATCCGCTCGAGCCCGACGTGCTGCTCGAGCAGGTCGGGCTCAGCGGTGCCGGCACGACGGCCTACCGGCGGCTCTCCGGCGGCCAGCAGCAGCGGCTGTCGCTGGCGATGGCCGTGGTCGGGCGCCCCGAGCTGGTCTTCCTGGACGAGCCGACCGCCGGTCTCGACCCGCAGGCACGGCGCGCCACCTGGGACCTGGTCGGCGACCTGCGCCGGGACGGGGTGACGGTGGTGCTGAGCACGCACTACATGGACGAGGCGGAGCAGCTGGCCGACCAGGTGGTCGTCGTCGACCACGGCCGGGTGGTCGCGACGGGCAGCCCGCGCGAGCTGATGGCCAGCGGAGCGCAGAGCACGCTGCGGTTCCGCGGCCCGACGCCGGAGGAGGCCGCCAGCCTGCAGGCCCTGCTGCCCGCCGGAAGCCGGGTGCGCGAGCTGGGGCCGGGCGAGTACGTCGTCGACGGCGTCCTCGACCCGCAGCTGCTGGCAACCGTCACCTCGTGGTGTGCGGACCGCGGCGTGATGCCCGAGGTCGACAAGCGCACCCTCGAGGACGTGTTCCTCGAGCTGACCGGGAGGGGCCTGCGCCCGTGACCACGTCCGCCACCTACGCACCGGCCCCCGGGGCGGCGCCGCTCCCCCGCATGGTCCTCACCCAGGCCGGGCTCGAGCTGCGGATGATGCTGCGCAACGGCGAGCAGCTGCTGCTCACGATCGTCATCCCGCTGCTGGTGCTCGGCGTGTTCACCGGCGTCGAGGCGATGGACCTCGGCGACCGCGCCGCGCGGGTCGACTTCCTCATCCCGGGTGTTCTCGCGCTCGCGGTCATCTCGACGTCCTTCACCGGGCTGGCGATCGGCACCGGGTTCGAGCGGCGCTACGGCGCGCTCAAGCGCCTCGGTGCCTCGCCGCTGCCTCGCTGGGGCCTGCTGGCCGGGAAGGCGCTCGCCGTCCTCGCCGTCGAGGCGCTGCAGGTCACCCTGATCTGCGGGCTCGGGCTCGCGCTGGGCTGGGACCCCCACGGATCGGCGCTGGCGGCCCTGCTCCTCCTGCTCGCCGGGACCGCCGCGTTCTGCGCGCTCGGGCTGCTCATGGCGGGCACGTTGCGGGCCGAGGCCACGCTGGCCTTCGCCAACCTGGTCTACCTGCTGTTCCTCGTCACGGGCGGGATCGTGGTGCCGCTGGACCGCTTCCCGGCCGGCGTCCAGGCAAAGCTCGAGCTGTTGCCCGCCGGCGCCCTGGCGGAAGGGCTGCGCGACGTCCTCCGCGACGGCGCCGGCATGCCCTGGGCAGCGCTCGGGGTCCTGGTCGCCTGGGCCTGCGCGCTCGGCGTCGCCGCGGCCGCCACCTTCCGCTGGGAGTAACGCAAAGCAACTCTCTGCAGCAGAACCCTTGCAAAGGTTTCTTTGCGGTTGTACGGTCTCCGTCATGAGCCCGAATCCGCCCACCGCCGCGCCGGTTGCGCGCTCGATCGACGTCCAGGACCCCCGAGCGCTCCGGGCGCTGGCCCACCCGCTGCGCGGCCGCCTGCTCGGCGTCCTGCGCCTGGACGGCCCCGCCACCGCGACCCAGCTGGGCTACCGGCTCGGCGAGAGCAGCGGCTCGACCAGCTACCACCTGCGCCAGCTCGCGGCCTACGGCTTCGTCGAGGACATGCCCGGCGAGGGAAACGGCCGGGAGCGCTGGTGGCGGGCGCTGCACCGCAGCACCCACTGGGAGACCGCCGACTTCCTGGGCGACCCAGCTGCCACGCGAGGTGGTCGACGAGCTGCTGCTCCTGCAGGTCGACCAGCGGCGGCGGACGCTGGCCGCCTACATCGACCAGCGCCACGGGCGCGGCGACGACTGGGAGCCGGCCGGCTCGCTCAACGACTACGCGATGCGGATGCGGCCCGAGGATGCCGTCGCGATGGCCGACGAGCTCAACGCGGTGCTCGCGCGCTGGAGCGATGCCTCGGAGCCGCCGACCGCCGACCCCCACGCCGACGGCGAGTCAGACACCGGCCTCGTCCTCGTCCATCTCGATGTCCTTCCTCTCTCGGAGTACCCGCTATGACCCTCACCGTTGCCGCCGCCGGCCGCCGCTACGTCGGGCTGACCGCCCTGCGCTGGCTGCCCGTCGGGCTGTCCGTGCCCGTGTCCGTGCTGCTCGCGCAGTCCCGCGGCCTCAGCGTCGCCCAGGTCGGTCTGGTCTTCGCCGTCTACGGGATGGTCTGCCTGGTGCTCGAGCTGCCGACCGGCGGGCTGGCCGACGCGATCGGACGCCGGCCGGTCCTCGTCCTGTCCGGCTCCCTGCACCTGCTCGGGCTGCTCGGGCTCGCGGTTGCGCCGAACCTCCCGGCCTTCATCGCCGCCATCTCGCTGATCGGCGCAGGGCGCGCGCTCGACTCCGGGCCCCTCGAGTCCTGGTACGTCGACGCGGTGCACCAGGTCACGCCCGGAGCCGACGTCACGCCCGGCCTGTCCCGGGCGGCCGTCGCCGACGGTATCGCGCTGTCTCTCGGTGCGGTGGTCGGCGGCGTGCTGCCGACGCTGGCCCACGGCAACGCGGACGCGCTGGCCCTGCCGATCCTCGTCGCAGCCGTCTTCGAGCTGGTGCACGTGGCCGCGATCGTGAGATTCGTGACCCCGCTCGGCCCGCCGAGCAGCGTCGGCACCCGGGCGCTGCTGCGCGGCAGCGTCCGCGAGGTCCCCGTCATCGTGCGGGACACCGTGCGGCTCGCTGCCCAGGACCGCGCGCTTCGACTGCTGATCGCCATCACCTTCATCGCGGGGATGGTGCTCTCGACGCTGGAGCTGCTCGGGCCGCTGCGGTTCGCCGCCCTGGCCGATGACGCAACAGATGGCAGCGCGGTCTTCGGCATCGTGATGGCCGTCTCGTTCGGGGCGGCCGCGGTCGGGTCAGCGCTGGCGACGACCGCCCGCCGGGCCGCGCGCGGCTCGATCTCGCGAGCGACGGCCGTCCTGCAGGTGCTCTGCGCCCTCGCGCTGGTCGGGATCGCCCTGTCCCCCACCGCGGTTCTCGCCGGAGCGGCCTACGCCACGTTCTACCTGTGGAACGGCGCCGGCTGGCCGCTGCGCAAGCAGCTGCTGCACAGCAGGGTCGACTCGTCGAAGCGGTCGACCACCGTGTCGGCGTCCTCGTTCGCCGTCATGCTCGGCGGCATCACGGGCAGCCTGACCCTGCCGCTGCTCACCGACTGGACCAGCTTGTCCGTCGGGTTCGCCGCTGCCGGTGTGCTTCTGGTCGTCTCGGCCGCGCTGTCGCTGCGGCTGCCGGACGCCACTCCCCCGACCGAGCCGGCACCCGTCCCGGCCGACGAGCAGGTGCTCGCGCCGTAGGCTGACCACCATGCGCGACCGCCTGGCCCGGCTCCGGAGTTGGCGGCCCACCCCCACCGCCGTACGGCGCGCGTTCCTGGGCGCCCTGGTGGCGAACACCGCCATCGTCGTCACCGGTGGCGCGGTCCGGCTGACCGCGTCCGGCCTCGGCTGCCCCAACGTTCCGAAGTGCACCGACACCAGCCTGGTCCCCACGTCGGAGATGGGCGCACACGGCGTCATCGAGTTCGGCAACCGGATGCTCACCTTCGCGCTGGCGGCCGCGGTGGCCGTCGCCCTGGTCACCGCGTGGCGGGCCGGCCGCCGCGACCTGGTCCGGTCGCGCGGCCGTTCTCGTCGTCGGAATCGTCGCGCAGGCCGGTCTCGGCGCGGTGACCGTCATCACCGGCCTGAACCCGGTCACCGTGATGGCCCACTTCCTGCTCTCGATGGTTCTCATCGCGGTTGCGGCGCGGGCCTACGAGATCGCCTCCGCCGCACCGGACCGGGAGGTGCCCGCCGTACGCCGTGAGCTGCGGCTGGGCGCCGGCGCGCTGCTTGCCGTCGTCGCGCTGACGTTGTTCGCCGGCACCGTGGTCACCGGCACCGGGCCGCACTCCGGCGACAAGGACGCGACCGACCGGCTGCCGTTCGACCTGGCCACGGTCACCCAGGTGCACGCCGACCTGGTGTTCCTGCTCGTCGGCCTGTCGATCGGGCTGCTCGTCGCCGTCGCGGCGATCGCCGGTCGAGGCTTCCTGTTCCGTCGTGCCGTGGTGCTGCTGGGCGTGGTTCTCGCGCAGGGGACGATCGGCTACACGCAGTACGCCACCGACCTGCCCGTGGTGCTGGTGGGCGTGCACATCCTCGGTGCCGCCCTGGTGTGGATCGCCGCGCTCCGGGTCGCGTTCGGCCTGAACCCGCGACTGGCTCAGCCGTCTCCCCCGCCGCTGTCCGCGTCGTTCTTGGTCTCGAAGACCGGTCTGCCGCCGGAGCAGGAGACCTTGAACTCCACCTCGCCGGAGTCGGAGCGGAACTTGGCCCGCGCCTCGCGGCCGGGTCCGGGCCGGTAGTCGTCCAGCCGCCACCCCGGGGCAGGCGACGCCGACAGGGTCACCGAGGCGCCGCGGCACGTCGCTGACACGAAGTTGCCCCTGACCGACCTGCTGACGGTGCGCCGCACTGCCGTCGGGGTGGTCTGCGTCGCCGCGGGTCGCGGTCGTCGGTCGGCGACGTCGTGGTCGGTGGGCGTCGGCGTGCCGTCGCACTGGCCGTCGAGGTCGGCCCGGCAGGCGCCGCGGTCAGGTCGAGCCCCTGACCGACGAGCCCGACGGCCGCGAAACCAGCCGCCGTCGCCAGGCCGGCGAACACCAGCCAGGTCAGGACGAGCATCGATCGCAGCCGCATGCCATCACTGTGCCCGACCGCACCTCAAGGTTCGCCTAGCCCATGGCTAACCCGCCCCTAAAGGCCTTCCCGCGGTGCACCCGGCGCCCGAGTAATGGGACACGACAGCACATCCCAGCCCAGGAGGACGCCATGAACCGCACCCGACGAACCGCACTCACCGCCACCATCGCCGCAGCCATCATCGGCGGCGCCTCCGCGGTCGTGGCCGCGAACGCCGCAGAGCCCACAGCCGGCGCAGAGACGTCGTCGGCCGCCACCTCCAGTCCCACCCCGAGCGCGACGTCGAGCACGGACCCGGTGGAGGCGCAGCTGCGCGACTCGGTTCGCAGCCTCGAGGACGAGATCGCGGCCCTGGAGCTCGTCGCCACCCTCGCGACCGACGGGACCACGACGCCGCCCAGCGCCACCGCAACGCGCACGGCCGCCGGCTTCGACCGGCACGGTGCCAACGCCGGCCCGGGCAACAGACGGGGTCGAGGACGACGGTGTGCACCAGCACCGCAACCGTGGCGGCGACGACGACGACGACGACGACGACAGCGGTCACCACAACCGCGGTTCCGACGACAGCGGGCACGACGGCGACGACGACAGCGGGCACGGCGGACGACGACGACAGCGGCGACGATGACTGAGTCGCCTCGCGCCACCACGGGCCGGTGGCCCGTGGTGGCGGCGGTCGCCCCGGCCGCGGCTCTGCTCTTCAGCGGTGCTGCGGCCTGGGCGAGCCTCACCGCGCCCCAACCCGCGCCGGCACCTGCCGAGGTGACGAGTGCGACCGAGCCGGTCGAGGTCGTCGCGCCGGAGCGCCTCTTCCACGCAGCTCGCCGCGCTGCATGCCCGGGTGCAGGCGGACCGGCGGCGGCTGGACGCGCTGCGCACGCGCCTCGTCGGCTCGGCCGGCAAGCCGGGCGCCGCAGGCCGCGCCCGCGTCCGCCACCGCGTCCCGCGGCAGCGCCGCGCCCGGCGCAGCACCACCGCCGCCGGTGGACACCTCGACCGGGGCGTCGGGCTGAGCCATGACCATCACACGGGGGTCCCGCACCGGGATCGAGACGCTCACCCGCACCTTCACGGCGATGGCGAGCACGGTCAACCTGCGCGTCCTCGGCCCCGCCCCGTGGGCGGAAGAGGCGCTGTGCGGCGGCGGAGCAGGTGTTCCGGCGCATCGAGGCGAGCTGCAGCCGGTTCGACCCGACGAGCGCGCTGATGCGCGCGAACGCCGAGCCGGACCAGTGGCACGTCGTGCCCCCGGAGTGCTACCAGGCGATTGCCGGCGCGGCGGAGGCGCACCGCGTCACCGGTGGCCTGTTCGACCCGCGGTGCCTGCGCACGCTCGAGGCCTGGGGCTACGACCGGTCGCTGCCGTTCGCTGCGGGCCCGGTCTCCCTGGACATCGCTGCCCCGCCGGCACCAGCGGCGCCGAGGAGTCCCTGGCTGCCCGGCCTCGACCCGGTCAGCCAGCGCGGTCCGCCTCGGACCCGACCCGATCGACCTCGGCGGCATCGGCAAGGGCCTGGCCGTGCGGATGGCGGCGGACGAGCTGCGCGGCGCGGGCATGGCCGCGCTCGTCGAGGCCGGCGGCGACTGCCACCTGGCGGGTGCCGGCCCGGAGGGTGACGGCTGGAACGTCGCCGTCGAGGACCCGCGCGGCTCGGACGAGCCCGCCGCAGTCCTGCGGGTCGCCGACGTCGCGTGCGCCACGTCGTCCGTGCGGCTGCGCACCTGGAACGTCGACGGCCGCTCGGTGCACCACCTGGTCGACCCGCGCACGGGTGAGCCCGGGCGGTCCGGGCTGGTCGCCGTGACCGTCGTGTCGAGCGACGCCGCGCGCGCGGAGGTCTGGAGCAAGGCGCTCCTGCTGGCCGGGCCGGACGAGGCCGCGGCACTGGCCGACCGGCATCAGCTGGCTGCGCTGTGGATCGACGAGCAGGCGCAGCTGACGTGCAGCCCGCAGATGCAACCCCTCGTGATCTGGAGACCTGACCATGTCGACTGACCTCCGCCGCAGCACCGCGGTGCACGTGACGATCGCCATGCTCGCCGCCGGCGCCTCGAGCTGGCTCGTGGCGCGCGGTGTCCTGGCGCTCTCGCACGAGCCGATGGGCCCGTGGCTGCTCGCGCGGGCGGGTGGTCTCACGTCGTACCTGCTGCTTGTCGCCCTCGTCTGCACCGGTCTGGTGCTGGCGCACCCGTGGCGCACCCGCATCACCCGGCCGACGACAGCCACCCGGCTGCGCATCCACGCCGCACTCGCCAGCGGCACCCTGGTGTTCACGGTCCTGCACGTGGTCGCCCTCGCCGTCGACAAGCACGCCGGCGTGGGCTGGCAGGGCGCCCTCCTGCCGCTGGCCTCCGACTACCGGCCGGTGCCCGTGACGCTCGGCGTGATCGGCCTGTACGCCGGGCTGGTGGCCGGGCTCACGGCGTCGATGGCCGGCCGGCTGGCCGCCCGGATCTGGTGGCCGGTGCACAAGGCCGCGGCGATCTCGCTCGTGCTGGTGTGGGCGCACAGCGTCCTCGCCGGCAGCGACACCCCGGCACTGCTCGCGCTCTACCTGGGCAGCGGCGGGCTCGTCCTGCTGCTCGCGATCTCCCGCTACGCCGCCCGCACCACGGCGGACCGGGTCGCCGAGATGACCCGCGCGGCACAACCGACAACCACCGACCTGCACCTGGTCGACGAGCTGAGGAGTGGCCGGTCATGACCCTGCTGCACATCGATGCGTCCGCGTGGTCCAGCGGCTGGCCACGGCGCACCGGGCTGCTTCCGGTCGCGCCGGTGTCGGTCGGGTTGCACGACGAGCGCCCGATCGGCGGGTCGCACGAGCTGCAGGATCTGCGCGCGCACCATGCCGCCTGGGGTCCCCGGCCCAGCGACTCGGCCCGCGACGCCGAGCCGCTGCTCGAGTCGATGGCCGAGGTGGCGCTGTCGGGCCGCGGTGGCGCGCACTTCCCGGTCGCCGTGAAGTGGCGCGCCGTGCTCGCCGCGGGTGGCGGCGGGACCGTGGTCGCGAATGCCGCCGAGGGCGAGCCCGCGAGCGCGAAGGACGGCGTGCTGCTGCGGGCACGGCCGCACCTCTTCCTCGACGGGCTGGCGACCGCCGCCGAGGTCCTCGGCGCCACCGACGTCGTCATCTGGCTGCACGGCGGCTCCACCGACACCCAGCGCGTGCTCTCCCACGCCCTGGCCGAACGCCGCGCCGCCCGGCTCCCGGAGCTGCCGATGCGCATCGTTCGGGCACCGGACAGCTACCTCTCGGGTGAGGGCAACGCGGTCGTGCGGGCGCTCTCCGGCGGTCCGGCGCTGCCCGGCTTCGCGGTGCTCCCGGCCGCCACGGTCGGCGTGCACGGGCGACCCACCCTGGTGCAGAACGCGGAGACGCTGACCCGCATCGCGGTCCTGAGCCGGACCGGCGCCGAGGACTACGCGCCGTCGGCGCTGCTGACGGTCGTCGGCGGCGGCCGCCGGACCGTTCTCGAGCGACCCACGACGTCGACGGTCGCTGCCGCCGTCGCGGCTGCCGGCAACCTGCTGTCGAGCGAACCGCAGGCCGTGCTGCTCGGGGGGTACGGCGGGGCCTGGCTGTCCTGGGCGGAGGCAGCCGACCTGCCGGTCGACGAGCCGACACTGCGCGCGGCCGGCGCCTCGATCGGGGCCGGGCGTCGTGGCGCCGCTGCCCGCCCGCGCCTGCGGCCTGGTCGAGACGGCGAGCGTGTTCGCGTTCCTCGCGGCGAGCAGCGCCCGTCAGTGCGGGCCCTGCCTGTTCGGGCTGCGCTCCATCAGCACCGTGCTGACCGACCTGGCGCGCGGCCGGGCCCGCCGCCAGGACGTCGAGCGCATCCAGCGCCACGCCGCCGAGGTGAGCGGCCGCGGCGCCTGCCGGCACCCGGACGGCGCGATCCGGCTGATGGCCAGCGCACTGACCACGTTCGCCGAGGACGTGTCGGCGCACGCCGCCGGGCACCCCTGCCCGGAGAGCCGGCAGGCACCCGCGCTGCCCGTGCCGGAGGTGGCCTGACATGGCCCGGAGGGAAATCGGCATGGAGCTGCTCGTGAACCCGGTCGCGTGCGACGGCATCGGCATGTGCACCCAGCTCGCACCGGACGTGGTGACGACGGACAGCTGGGGCTTCCCGGTCGTCCTCCGTGGCGATCTCTCCGACGACGAGATCAGGCAGGCGGAGCGCGCCGTGGCCGGCTGCCCGAAACGGGCTCTCCTGCTGGTGCCGAGCAAGGCGCCCGCGTCACGCGGCCGTTGACCGGCTCGCCGACGCTACGGTTCCCCCGTGCCTCAGGTCCTGCTCATCGAAGACGACGCGCGGATCCGGACGGCCCTGACCCGCGCGCTCGGCGAGCGAGGTCACGCCGTCTCCTCCGCGCCCAACGCGATGACCGGACTGCAGGCGACGGTTGACCAGCGGCCGGACATCGTCGTGCTCGACCTCGGCCTGCCCGACCTCGACGGCAGTGCGCTGCTGTCGATGTTGCGGGCGGTCACCGACGTACCCGTGATCATCGCCTCGGCCCGCGACGACGACCCGGCCATCGTGCGGCTGCTGGACGCCGGCGCCGACGACTACATCGTGAAGCCGTTCAGCGCGGAGCAGCTGGACGCCCGGATCCGCGCGGTGCTGCGCCGGGTGGTCACCGGTCAGGAGAGCGCCGCGAACCTCGTCGTCGGCGGGCTGGTGCTCGACATCGGCGCGCGGACGGCGGTCCTCGACGGCCGGACGCTCGAGCTCAGCCCCAAGGAGTTCGACCTGCTGGCCCACCTGGCCGGCCGGGCCGGTCAGGTCGTGACCAAGAAGGAGCTGCTGACCGACGTGTGGCGACTGCCCTACGGCGGCAGCGACAAGACCGTCGACGTCCACCTGTCGTGGCTGCGCCGCAAGCTCGGCGAGACCGCCGACGCGCCGCGCTACCTGCACTCGGTGCGCGGCGTCGGCATCAAGCTGTCCGCGCCGGGGCCATCCGCGCCACAACCATGAGGCGACAGCTCACCCTGCTCGTGGCTGCCACGACGTCCGTGGTCATCCTCGCCTTCCTGCTGCCCACGGCCGTGCTGCTGTCCCGGCTCGCCGAGTCGAGCGCGCTCAACGACGCCCAGGTCCGCGCCCAGTCGCTGGTGCCGCTCGTCGCCGGGGCCGAGCCGGGCGAGGAGGGCGCGTTCGCGGCCACCGTCGACAACCTGGCCGCGGAGGGCTACCCCACCGCCGTCTTCCTGCCCGGCGGCCGGGTGGTCGGCAGCGGCGCGGCGGCGGCAGCAGACCCGGAGATCGCCGAGGCCGCGGCCGGACGGGTCGCGAGCATCGAGGACTACAGCGTCGCCGGGTCCAGCGGGAAGCGGCTCCTGCAACCGGTGACCCGGCCCGACGGCACCGCCGTCATCCGGGTGCTGGTCCCCGACGAGCAGCTGCACGAGGGTGTGCGCAAGGCCTGGCTCGTGCTCGCCCTGCTCGGTCTGGGCCTGTTCGCGTTGGCGCTCGTCGTCGCCGACCGGATGGCGCGGGCCCTGACCCGGCCGATCACCGCGCTCGCGACGGCGGCCGCTGCGCTCGAGCAGGGCCAGCTGAGCACCCGGGTCGAGCCCGCCGGGCCACCCGAGATCGCGGCGGTCGGCGCCGAGCTCAACCGGCTGGCGGCCCGCATCGGCGAGCTGCTCAAGGCCGAGCGGGAGACCGTCGCCGACCTCTCGCACCGGCTGCGCACGCCGGTCACCGTGCTGCGGCTGGACGCCGAGTCACTGACCGACCCGGACGAGCGGGACCGCCTGGGCAGCGACGTCGACGACCTGATGCGCCACATCGACGCCGTGATCAACGCCGCCCGGCGACCGGTCCGGGAGGCCCTCGACGGCGCGCTGCGACAGCGCCGAGGTGGTGCGCTCGCGCGCCGACTTCTGGTCCGTGCTCGCGGACGAGCAGCACCGTCAGGTGGAGGTCGACGTCCCGGCGACCGCGGTGCCGGTCCGGCTCCACGCCGACGACCTGGCCGCGGCGGTGGACGCGCTGCTGGGCAACGTCTTCAGCCACACGCCCGAGGGGACGGCGTTCGCGGTCCGGCTCACGCCGCGCGACGAGGGCGGTGCCGTCCTGGTCGTCTCCGACGAGGGCCCGGGTCTGCCCGACAGCTCAGCCCTGCAGCGGGGGCAGAGCACTGCCGGCTCGACCGGGCTCGGGATCGACATCGCGCGCGGCACCGCCGAGGCCTCCGGCGGCCGGATGGAGATCAGCTCGCGCCCCGGCTCGGGCACCCGCGTCGCGCTGCACCTCGGCCCACCGGTGGCCTGAGCGGAGGAGCCCTCAGAACGGCAGCAGCGGGTCGATCGCGACGGCGACGAAGAGCAGCGTGAGATAGGTGATCGACCAGTGGAAGAGCCGCATCGGTCGCAGCGCCGCACCGGCGAGCCCGGCCCGCGCCCGGGCCAGCAGCCGGTGCGCCTCGACCAGGAAGGCGCCGCCGAGCACGAGCGGCGGCCACGCCGTACACCGGCCCGGTCGGCGCCACCGGCCACAGGAGCAGCGAGGTGGCGACCATCACCCAGCTGTAGGCGACGATGCGCCGCGCCACGACGACGACGTCGGCCACGACCGGGAGCATCGGGACACCGGCCGCCGCGTAGTCGTCCTTGAAGCGCATGGACAGCGGCCAGTAGTGCGGCGGGGTCCAGAAGAAGATCACCGCGAACAGCACCACCGGCGTCCAGGACAGGGAGCCGGTCACGGCGGCCCAGCCGATCAGCACCGGCATGCAGCCGGCCGCGCCGCCCCACACGATGTTCTGCGGGGTGCGCCGCTTGAGCGCCATCGTGTAGACGCAGACGTAGAACAGGATCGCGGCGAGGGCGAGCACCGCGGCCAGCCCGTTGACCGTCAGGGCCAGCCAGCCGACGGCCAGGACGCCGAGGACCGCCCCGAACCACAGCGCCTCCCCCGGCGCGACCAGTCCGGTCGCCAGCGGGCGCCGCTCGGTGCGGTGCATGACCACGTCGATGTCGCGGTCGAGATAGCAGTTGAGCGTGTTGGCGCTGCCCGCGGCGAGCGTGCCGCCGATCAGGGTGGCCAGCACCAGGCGCAGCGACGGGACGCCGCCCTCGGCGAGGAACATCGTCGGCACGGTGGTGACGAGCAGCAGCTCGATGATCCGCGGCTTGGTCAGGGCGACGTAGGCCGCCACCGTGCGCCGGAGACCGCGCCGCGGCCGCGGGCGCGCGACCGACCGTTGCCACACCCGTCGCGGGGCGGGAGTCAACGGCCGTCACAAGCACCTCGGAGGGAAGCGGGAGCGGGATCTCAGGGCTGCGTCTCAACTCTACCGACCCCGTGCGTGCCCGCTTGGTCGCTGGGTAGGCTCGCCGCGTAGGAGATGACCAACCGCCGAGGACCCGCCGTCCGACCAGCACGAGATCGCGTCCAGCCGAAGGAGCCCCGGTGAGCACCAAGCAGCAGAAGCTCGGACTGGACCGACCTGGACCAGCAGGCGGTCGACACCGTCCGGGTCCTCGCGATGGACGCCGTGGAGAAGGTCGGCAACGGCCACCCCGGCACCGCGATGAGCCTGGCCCCCGCGGCCTACCTGCTCTTCCAGCGCTACCTGCGCCACGACCCCACCGACCCGGGCTGGCCCGGCCGCGACCGGTTCGTCCTCTCGTGCGGCCACTCCAGCCTGACCCTCTACATCCAGCTCTACCTGTCGGGCTACGGCCTGCAGCTCGAGGACCTCCAGTCGCTGCGCACCTGGGGCTCGCTCACCCCCGGGCACCCCGAGCACGGGCACACGCGTCGGCGTCGAGACCACGACCGGGCCGCTCGGCCAGGGCGTCGGCAACGCGGTCGGGATGGCGATGGCCGCCCGCCGCGAGCGCGGCCTGCTCGACCCGGACACCGCCGCCGGCGAGAGCCCGTTCGACCACACGATCTGGTGCTTCGCCTCCGACGGCGACATCGAGGAGGGCGTCACCAGCGAGGCGTCCTCGCTCGCCGGCACCCAGCGGCTCGGCAACCTCGTCCTGCTCTACGACGACAACCACATCTCGATCGAGGACGACACCAGCATCGCGCTGTCCGAGGACGTCGTGGCCCGCTACGAGGCCTACGGCTGGCACACCCAGCGCGTCGACTGGCTGGAAGGCAGCGGGTCGTACGACGAGGACGTGCAGGCGCTCGGCGCCGCCTTCGAGGCCGCCCGGCAGGAGACCGAGCGCCCGAGCTTCATCGCGCTGCGCACGATCATCGGCTGGCCGGCGCCCAACCTGCAGAACACCGGCAAGGCCCACGGCTGCGCGCTCGGCGACGACGAGGTCGCCGCCACCAAGAAGCTGCTCGGCTTCGACCCCGGCAAGACCTTCGACGTCGACCCCGAGGTGCTCGCGCACGCCCGCAAGGTCGTCGAGCGCGGCCGCGAGGACCACGCCGGGTGGAACGAGAAGTTCGACGGCCTGGGCCGACGGCCAACCCGCGACGGCAAGGCGCTGCTCGACCGGATGCAGGACCGGCGGCTGCCGGACGGCTGGACCGAGGCGCTGCCGCAGTTCCCGGCCGACGCGAAGGGCATGGCCACCCGCAAGGCGTCCGGTGAGGTGCTCACCGCGCTCGCGCCGGTGCTGCCCGAGCTCTGGGGCGGCTCGGCCGACCTCGCCGAGTCGCAACAACACGACCCCCAAGGGCGAGCCGTCGTTCCTGCCGCGAGGACCGCCAGTCCAAGCAGTTCCCCGGCGGCCCGTACGGCCGGGTGCTGCACTTCGGCATCCGCGAGCACGCGATGGGCTCGATCCTCAACGGCATCGCGCTGCACGGCGGCACCCGCCCCTACGGCGGCACCTTCCTCGTCTTCAGCGACTACATGCGCCCGGCGGTGCGGCTGGCGGCGATCATGCAGCTGCCGGTGACCTACGTCTGGACCCACGACTCGATCGGGCTCGGCGAGGACGGCCCGACCCACCAGCCGGTCGAGCACCTGGCGGCGCTGCGCGCGATCCCCGGCCTCGACGTCGTGCGGCCCGCCGACGCCAACGAGACCGCGGTGGCCTGGCGCACGATCCTCGAGCACACCGACCGGCCCGCCGGCCTCTGCCTGACCCGGCAGAACGTCCCGACCGTGGGACCGGTCGGTCTTCGAGTCGGCCGAGGGCACGCAAGCGGCGGCTACATCCTGGCCGACGCCTCCGACGGCCAGCCGCAGGTCGTGCTGATCGGCACCGGCTCGGAGGTGCAGCTCGCGGTCGCCGCGCGGGAGACGCTCGAGGCCGAGGGCATCGCCGACCCGCGTGGTGTCGATGCCGTGCGTCGAGTGGTTCAACCAGCAGGACGCGGCCTACCGGCAGCGGGTGCTCCCGAGCGGCGTGAAGGCCCGGGTCAGCGTCGAGGCCGCAGTCGCCCAGGGCTGGCGCGAGATCGTCGGTGACGCCGGCGAGATCGTCGGCCTCGAGCACTTCGGCGCGAGCGCCGCCCACACGGTGCTCTACGAGCAGTTCGGCTTCACCGCCGACCGCGTCGTCGCGGCCGCCCATGCCTCGCTCGAGCGGGTCGGCGTCATCACCGGCACCAAGACGGGCAACTGATCGTCTGTGCTAGCCAAGATCTGTCTGCCAAGGAGATGAGCAGCTCATGACCGAAGCGCTCCGACAGCTCAGCGACGAAGGCGTCGCCATCTGGCTCGACGACCTCAGTCCGCGAGCCGGCTGCGCCACCGGGAACCTGGCAGACCTGATCCGCGGACAAGTACGTCGTCGGGGTGACGACCAACCCGACGATCTTCCAGAAGGCGCATCAGCGACAGCGAGCCTACGACGAGCAGGTGCGCGACCTGGCGCTGCGCGGCGTCGACGTCGAGGAGGCCGTGCGCATGATCACGACGTACGACGTGCGCTGGGGCTGCGACGTGCTGCGGCCGGTCTACGACCGACCGGCGGCTGGACGGCCGGGTGTCGATCGAGGTCGACCCGCGGCTGGCGCACGACACCGAGACGACCATCGCCGAGGCCCGCCAGCTGTGGTGGCTGGTCGACCGGCCCAACCTGTTCATCAAGATCCCGGCCACCGAGGCGGGCCTGCCGGCGATCGCCGCAGTGCCTCGCCGAGGGCATCAGCGTCAACGTCACGCTGATCTTCTCGCTGCGAGCGCTACGACGCGGTCATGGACGCCTTCCTCGACGGGCATGGAGCGGGCCAGGGCGCCGGCCACGACCTCACCAAGATGGCGTCGGTCGCGTCGTTCTTCGTCAGCCGGGTCGACACCGAGATCGACAAGCGGCTCGACAAGATCGGCACCGAGGACGGCAAGGCGCTGCGCGGGCAAGGCCGCCATCGCCAACGCCCGGCTGGCCTTCGAGGCCTACGAGAAGGTGCTCGCCTCGCCGCGCTGGCAGGCGCTCGCCGAGGCCGGCGCCCGGCCGCAGCGTCCGCTGTGGGCGTCGACCGGCGTCAAGGACCCGGCCTACGACGACACGCATGTACGTCGTGGAGCTGGTCACCCGCGGCGTCGTCAACACGATGCCGGAGGCGACCCTCGACGCGGTGGCCGACCACGGCGAGATCCGCGGCGACACCGTCGCGCGGCGAGTACGCCGACGCGCACGCAGGTGCTCGACGACCTCGCGGCGGCCGGCATCGACTACGACGACGTGGTGCGGGTGCTCGAGGAGGAGGGCGTCGAGAAGTTCGAGACGTCGTGGACCGAGCTGCTGGAGTCGGTCGCCGGGGAGCTGAAGCGCCTCGCCAAGGAGGCGGGCGAGTGAGCCCGGGCAGCGGTGACGCACTCGGCACCGGCCAGGTGTCGGTCAGCACGCCCGACGCCGAGAAGGACCTGGCGGCGCTGCAGGGTGTGGCCGCGCGGCTGACCGGCAAGGACGCCAGCCTGTGGGGGCCGGACGCCGAGGAGGAGGCACGCATCCGGCTCGGCTGGCTCGACCTGCCGACCTCGTCGCAGGAGCTGCTCCCCCGCCTCAACGAGCTGCGCGACTCGCTGCGCGCGAGCGGGCTGGACCACGTCGTACTCGCCGGCATGGGCGGCTCCTCGCTGGCCCCCGAGGTCATCGCCCGCACCGCCGGGGCCGACCTGATCGTGCTGGACACCACCGACCCCCACCAGATCCGGGCCGCGATGGCCGACCGGCTCGACCGGACGGTGCTCGTGGTGTCGTCCAAGAGCGGCTCGACGGTCGAGACCGACAGCCACCGGCGGGTCTTCGAGAAGGCGTTCCGCGACCTGGGTCTGTCCGACGAGGAGCTCGCCCGGCGGATCGTCGTGGTGACCGACCCGGGCTCCGCGCTGGAGGAGTCGGCGCGCAAGGCGGGCTACGAGGTGGTCCTCGCCGACCCGAACGTCGGCGGGCGCTACAGCGCGCTGTCCGCCTTCGGGCTGGTGCCCAGCGTGCTCGCCGGCGTCGACGTCGAGGGGCTGCTCGTGTCGGCGCGCGCGTTGCAGGCGCAGCTCGGCGGCGACACGGACAACCCCGGGCTGCTGCTCGGTGCCGCGATCGGTGGCGTGCGCGAAGGAGGGCCGCGACAAGCTGGTGATCGCCGACACGGGCTCGGGCATCGTCGGGTTCGGCGACTGGGCCGAGCAGCTGATCGCCGAGTCGACCGGCAAGCAGGGCACCGGTGTGCTGCCCGTCGTGGTCGAGGGCACCGACGCCCCGGGTTCGCCGACGCGGGCAAGGACGCGCACCGCGTCGTGCTCGGCCGGGCGCCGGCGGGATTCGACGGTACGACGGTCGCCGGGCCGCTCGGCGCGCAGTTCCTGCTGTGGGAGTACGCGACGGCGGTGGCCGGGAAGATCCTCGGCATCGACCCGTTCGACCAGCCCAACGTGGCCGAGTCGAAGGAGAACACCGCAGAAGCTGCTCGACCAGGCCGGTGACGGGCCGCTGCCCGAGGGCGAGCCGCTGTTCACCGACGGCTCGGTCGCGGTCTACGGCGACCCGAAGGTGCTCGGCGACGCGAAGGACCTGCGCTCGGCGATCAGCGCGCTGCTCGACACGGTGCCGGACGACGGCTACCTCGCGGTGCATGGCCTACCTCGACCGGTTCGGCGACAAGGCCGCGGCCGGGCTGCGGCCGGCGCTGGCGCGCCGCCTCGACGGCCGGCAGGTGACCTTCGGCTGGGGGCCGCGGTTCCTGCACTCGACCGGGCAGTACCACAAGGGCGGACCGCAGAACCAGGCGTTCCTCCAGATCACCGGCGCCGTCACCAGCGACCTCGAGGTGCCCGGCCGGCCCTACACGTTCGGCCGGCTGCAGCTCGCCCAGGCACTCGGCGACCTGGGGGCGCTGACCGAGCGGGGACGCCCCGCCGTACGGCGTGCATCTGCTCGACCGTGCCGACGGTGTCGCCCAGCTGCTCGAGGCGTGCGAGGACCGCGGGTGAGTGAAGCCGGTGGCGTGGCGGAGGGGCTGCGCGGCAACCCGCTGCGCGACGTCCGCGACCGGCGGCTGCCGCGCGTTCCCGACCCGTGCGCGCTGGTCGTGTTCGGCGTCACCGGCGACCTGGCCCGCAAGAAGCTGATCCCGGCGGTCTACGACCTCGGCAACCGGGGGCTGCTGCCGCCGGGGTTCGCGCTGCTCGGCTTCGCCCGCCGCGACTGGGGCCACGGGGAGTTCGAGGCGCTGGCCCGCGAGGCGGCCGAGAAGGGCTCGCGCACCGGGTTCCGCGAGGACGTGTGGCGGCGGATCGCCGACAGCATCAAGTTCGTGCCCGGGTCGTTCGACGACGACGCGGCGTTCGACCGGCTGCACGACACGCTGATCGAGCTCGAGGAGAGCCACGGCATCCAGGGCAACGCCGCCTTCTACCTGTCGATCCCGCCGGCGATGTTCCCGGTCGTGCTCAAGCAGATGCAGCGCACCGGCATGGCCGACAACGATGCCCGCGGCGGGTGGCGGCGCGTGGTCGTGGAGAAGCCGTTCGGCCACGACCTGGCGAGCAGCCGCGAGCTCAACGACCTGGTCGACGACGTGTTCACCGCGGAAGACGTGTTCCGGATCGACCACTACCTCGGCAAGGAGACGGTCCAGAACCTGCTGGCGCTGCGGTTCGCCAACACGCTGTTCGAGCCGGTGTGGAACGGCAACTTCGTCGACTCCGTGCAGATCACGATGGCCGAGGACGTCGGCATCGGCGGCCGGGCCGCCTTCTACGACAACGCCGGCGCCGCGCGCGACGTGCTGCAGAACCACGTGCTGCAGCTCGTCGCGCTGACCGCGATGGAGGAGCCGGTCGCGTTCGACGCCGAGGCGATCCGCACCGAGAAGACCAAGGTGCTCGGCGCGATCTCGCTGCCGAAGGACATGGAGCACTACGCGGTCCGCGGGCAGTACGACCAGGGCTGGCTCGGCGGTGAGCGGGTGCCGTCCTACCTCGACGAGAAGGACGTGCCGGCCGGGTCGCTGACCGAGACCTACGCCGCGGTCCGGCTCGGCGTCGAGACGCGGCGCTGGGCCGGCGTGCCGTTCTACCTGCGCACGGGCAAGCGGCTCCCCCGGCGCGTCACCGAGATCGCGGTGGTGTTCAAGCGCGCGCCGCACCTGCCGTTCGCGATGACCGACACCGAGGAGCTCGGGCACAACCAGCTCGTCATCCGGGTGCAGCCGGACGAGGGGATCACGCTGCGGTTCGGCTCGAAGGTGCCCGGGTCGTCGATGGAGGTGCGCGACGTCTCGATGGACTTCCTGTACGGCGAGTCGTTCACCGAGTCGTCGCCCGAGGCCTACGAGCGGTTGCTGCTGGACGTGCTGATCGGGGACGCCACGCTGTTCCCCCGCAACGAGGAGGTCGAGCACTCGTGGCGGGTCATCGACCCGCTCGAGGAGTTCTGGGCCGGCCGCAAGCCGCAGCTCTACCGCGCCGGTGAGTGGGGGCCGCACGCAGGCCGACGAGATGCTCGCGCTCGACGGCCGGGTGTGGCGGCGGCCATGACCACCACGCTGTGGGACACGAACGGCAACGAGATCGTGCAGACGCTCTCGCACGAGCGGCGGGCTGCCGGCGCGATCGCCTCGGGGCTGGCGCTGACGCTGGTCGTCGTCGTGGACGAGAAGCACGTCGCCGAGGCGCAGAGCGCGGCCACCACGGCAGCGGCCGCCCATCCCTGCCGGCTGCTCATCGTCGTACGCCGTCGCATGGACACCGACGACCGGCTCGACGCCGAGGTGCAGGTGGGCGGCCATCTCGGTGCCAACGAGTGCGTGGTGATGCGGATGTACGGCCGGCTGACGCTGCACGCGGAGTCGGTCGTGCTGCCGTTGCTCGCGTCGGACGCGCCGGTGGTGACGTGGTGGTACGGCCCGGCGCCGGAGCGGCTCGCCTACGACGCGCTCGGGGTGCTGGCGTCGCGGCGGATCACCGACTGCACCGCTGCCGAGGACCCGCTGGCCGAGCTGAAGCGGCGGGCCAAGGACTATGCGCCCGGCGACTCGGACCTCGCCTGGACGCGCACCACGCCGTGGCGGTCGTTGCTGGCGTCGGCGTTCGACGACTGCCCGACCGGCCCGACGTCTGTCGTCGTGGAAGCGGAGGCCGGGAACCCGAGCGCGCCGTTGATCGCCGGCTGGCTGACCGCCCGGCTCGGTGTGCCGGTCCAAGGTGGTCGAGTCGAAGGGGCCCGGGATCACGTCGGTCGAGGTGCGCTTCGAGGACAAGGGTCACGTGCGCATCGATCGACCCGACGGGCACACGGCGACGCTGTCGCGCACCGGCCCGGCCGGACCGTCCACTGCCGCTGAAGCGGCGCGACCTCGGTGACCTGATCGCCGAGGAGCTGCGGCGACTCGACGCGGACCAGCCGTACGCCGAGGCGCTGCAGGCCGCCACCAAGACCAAGGGCCTCAACGACCGGCCGGCCAAGCGCACCCATGTCTGGAAGGACCCGGAGCCGGCCGCGAAGAAGACGGCTCCGAAGGCGGCCTCCCCGAAGAGCGCCGCCACGAAGAAGGCGACGAAGAGCACGAAGGCCGCGCCAAAGAAGAGCGCCACCAAGAAGGCCGCCACCAAGAAGACTGCGACGCGGAAGACGGCGACGCGGAGCGAAGGCGAAGGCGGGCCGATGAGCGGACCGAGCATTCTCGTCCACCGCAATGAGGACGAGCTCGCGGCGGCGGTGGCGGCACGGCTGATCACGCGGCTGGTCGACATCCAGGCGGGCGGCAGCTCGGCATCGCTCGTGCTCACCGGTGGCGGCATCGCGGCCAAGACCTACTCCGCCGTTGCCGCCTCCCCCGCGCGCGGCGCGGTGGACTGGCGGCAGCTGGACCTGTGGTGGGGCGACGAGCGCTTCCTGCCCAGCGGCGATCCCGAACGCAACGAGACGCAGGCTCGCGAGGCGTTGCTCGACGCGGTGCCGTTGGACGACTCCCGCGTGCACCCGATGCCGCCGTCCGACGGGCCGGACGGCAACGACCCGGAGTCGGCTGCGGAGCGGTACGCCGAGGAGCTCGCCCGGGCTGCCCGGCCGCAGGACCACGGGCCGACCCCGTCCTTCGACGTGTGCCTGCTCGGCGTCGGGCCGGACGGGCACATCGCGTCTCTGTTCCCGGGCAAGCCGGCGGTCGTCGACGTACGGCCGGTCGTGGCCGTCCGCGGGTCGCCGAAGCCGCCGCCGGTGCGGATCTCGCTCACCATCCCGACGATCCAGGCGTCGCGCGAGGTGTGGGTCGTTGTCGCCGGCGAGGACAAGGCGAAGGTCGTGAACATGGCGCTGTCCGGTGCCGGCCCGCAACAGGTTCCCGCCGCCGCGGCGCGCGGTTCGCAGCGCACCCTGTGGTTGCTGGACCGAGGGGCCGCCTCCGCGCTGCCCGCCTCGCTGGGCCGCCTCGCCTCCCCCTGACGCAGGTCAGTGGAGGGTGGGTCGGTAGATGAGCTCCTGGATGTGACCGTCGAGCGTCCGGTTCTCGACCAGCTCCAGGTCGAAGTCGGCCGCACCCTGGAAGATCGGGTCCAGCCCGGTCTGACCGGTGATGACCGGGAAGAGCGTCACCTGCACGCGGTCGACCAGGCCGGCGGCCATCAGCGCCCGGTTCATCGACAGGCTGCCGTGCGAGCGCAACGGCACCTCGGACTCCTCCTTGAGCCGGGCGACGACGTCGACGGCGTCACCGCTCGCGAGGGTCGCGTCCGGCCAGTCGAGGGGTTCTTCCAGCGTCGTCGACACCACCGTTGCCGGCAGGTTCCTCATCCGGGTGACCCACGGGTCATGCACCTCGGACTCCTCGGCGCCCGAGGCCAGCATCCCCACGAATGCCCGATAGGTGTTGGCCCCGAAGACCATCCGCTGCTCCGCGCCGTACAAGGCAAGGCGGTGGTCGAGCAGCTCGGGGCCCTGCTTGCCCCAGTAGCCGGTCCAGTCGCCGCTGGCGGCGCCGTAGCCGTCGAGGCTGGAAAAGACGTCGAAGGTGTAGGTGGCGGTCATGTCGTTCTCCTCGAGTGCGGTTGATCGGTGTGTGGTACAGACTGGGACCAACGGCGAAACTCATCGCATGTGCCGTTCTCGCCATCTCGCGATGAGTCCTCGGTCCGGGACCGGTCTACCCTGCCGGAACCCGACGGAGGAGGCACCATGGGCAAGGTCATCGCATCCATCACGACCTCGGTCGACGGCTACGTCACCGGGCCCGACGACGGCCCGGAGTACGGGCTCGGCAAGGGCGGGGAGCGGCTGCACTACTGGGTGATGGGCGGCCCGTGGACCTACGACGGCGGCCACGAGTTCGCCATGCACGGGCCCGACAAGGAGTTCTTCGACGAGATGGTCTCGACGGTGGGGGCCGGCGTGGTCGGCCGCGGCATGTACGACGCCGCGGGCGCGTGGGGCGGGACGAACCCGTTCCCGGGGCCGCTGTTCGTGCTCACCCACCGCACCGAGGACCAGCCCGCCCCGGAGGCAGGCTTCACGTTCGTCTCCGACCTCGACGACGCGCTGGCCCAGGCGCGCGCCGCCGCGGGTGACGGCGACGTGTCAGTCGGCGGCGGTGCCGACGTGATCCGGCAGGCGCTGGCCGCCGGGAAGGTCGACGAGCTCGTCATCTCGACGGCGCCGGTGATCCTCGGCGCGGGCAAGCGGCTCTTCGACGGGTTCGACCGGGACGTCGACCTCGAGGTGGTCAAGGTCTACAGCTCGCCATACGCCACGCACGTGCGCTACGCCGTCGCGAAGTAGCCCGGGATATGCGTGGTAGGCCAACCACGCGCCAGTGAGGCAGACGCGGCGAGCGATGTCCCTGGGCGCACAGCGTCCTTCGTCGCTGCCGATGTCGCGCGCCAGGCTCGTCGCTGCGTGCCCCTCGCCAACCACCAGCTTCGGTTGATCCAGCTCTGTGACGCACCGAGTTCGCCCTCGACGACGTCGTAGCCGCCTATGAGACGTTCGTCGGAACGCGGCGCAGACGCACGCGCTCAAGGTACTGCTGAGCCGCTGACTCAGTCCGACGGTATGTGCCTGGCGCCGCTCGTCGGGGTGGCCCACGCAGAGGGGTCGACCACGTGGAACCGTCGCCCGCTGATGGCAGTCGGCTCGATGCGCACAAAGTGACCCTTCGGCTCGGCATGCCACGGGAACAACGGCAGCACTCCATGTCTCAAATTCGCTGGTGCAACTGCTTGATCTCCTGCCCGCGCCCCTTGACCACGACGCTCCACGCTTCGTGCCCCTGTAGGGTCGTAGCCGTCCGCCTCGAAGGCGATCGAGCGAGGTGGCCACGGCGGAGAGCTTGGATACCCGGTGCGGTGCGGAACACGATCGAGCCGTGATCGACGACGAAGTTGATGGGGAAGATAGTCAGGCCCGTCGCCGCCGGAAACGGCGAGCCGCCCAACCTCGGTGGATCGCAGCAACTTCCAACATTCATGCTCAGGAAGCACCAGTACGCCCGTGTCGTCGGCCATGGCTCAACATTGCCGCTTCGAGGCGAAAGGCGCTAGCGGCGGAGGTGCCGGTAGCAGACACCCGGCCAGCGGGGAGTGTGGCTACAAGTCTCCGGTGCATGAGCCCGCCAGAGCGGCGCCGGGTGTTGAAACAGGCCCATGCGAGATGGCGGCCTTCGCCACCAGCCATGGACGCACCTGAGCGGGCTTTGGCCGAGACGGAAGCGAGCAGCCCGCCTCGACGAAGCGGGACGTGCTGCTGTGAAGTGAGTGGTTTGCGCCCGCGTCAGGCTGAGTGCGAGGTGGCGTAGGCCTCGCCGGGACCGTAGCCGGGCACGGGTTCGGGTCGGGTGGTGACGGTCGTGCCGAGCAGGGTTGTGGTGGTGAGGGATCCGTCGGGGTGCAGGCGTGTTTGCATGAGGCCTCGGGTCTTGAGCTCGTGGTGGCGCCGGCAGCGTGGACACAGATTCGTGACGCTGGTGGGTCCGCGGGGCCAGGACTCGTCGTGGTCGAGGTCGCAGCGGGACGCGAGCCGGGCGCAGTCATAGGAGGTGCAGCGGGGGTGGACGGCGCGGACGTGGTCGGTGATCGCCACGGTCGGTTCGTAGGACTCGGTCTGCAGGTCCGGCAGGTCCGGGCAGGGCGTTGCGGACTTGGCCGGTGAGTGAGGTCGCGGGTCCAGCCACCCGGCGGTGCCTTGGGCAGTCGGAGGGTGCGCTGCAGGACACCGTCGCCGTCGACGAGCAGCACCCGGGTGGCGGCGCCGGCCTCGATCTCGGTCCGGGCCAGCTCGGCGGCGGAGTGCGGGTCGATCGGGGCGGGGGCGCCGAGACCGCGCAGCTCACCGGGGGCGTCCTTGCCGGGGCCGTCGCCGAAGAGGGTGTCGGCGTGCAGCACGATCCCGACCTCGCGTTCGCGGCGGGCGCTGCATCCAGGGCAGGTCGTTGCCGTCGGCGACCCGGCGGAACAGGTCCATGCACCGCATCCGGCGCGGCGCTGGTCCATGGACAACGGCTCACCGTCCGGCCCGACCGTCGGCCAGGCTCGGGCGAGGTCGGTGATCACCCGGTCCGCCGAGCGATGTCGGTGTCCTGGCCGATCGATCTGCAGGACGCCGGTGCCGTCGCCCTACCGCCCACGCCCGCACCAGCCGGTCAGCGGATCGCGGACTCCCGCCGGCGCCGGGCCGAGTCCGGCGTCCACCGTGATCACCGCGCGCTGGACCCGGGCCCGCCAGGCCCGCGGCGACGGCCCGTCCCACGGCCCGTCCGCCGACCGCCGGCAGCACCAGGGCCTGCACCTGGCGGGCGTGCGGCGTCGTCGAGGACCTCGGTCGCCTCCGCCAGGAGCCTCGGCCCGGGTCAGGTCCAGGCGGCCCGCCTCGAGCATCGCCAGCGTCTCCGGCAGCACCCGGACCAGGCGGGTGGCCAGCAGCTGCAGCGCTCTCGGCGTGGCCCTTGCTGATCCCCAGCGCCATCATCAGCTCGCAGGTGACCGCCGACATCACCAGCTCGGTGTCCGACGCCGCCCCCGGCACCCGGCCCCCCAGCGCCAGGAACGCGCGGCGTCTCGCGGGTGACCCGCTCCGCGATCGCCACCACCCGCCGCAGCCGCTTCGCCTCCGCAGCCGCCAGCGCCCGCGCGTCGGCCCGCAGCGCCAGCACGTCCGGCTCCAGACCCTCCGCGACCAGCAGCCCGTCACCGTCACCGCTGCCGGGCACAACCCGCTGCCCGCAGCGGTCGGCGTCGCGACGGCGACCATCGCGGGCACCGTCACGACGGCTGCCAGCCATCGCGGCGGTGCTCGCCGCGCCCGGAGCCTCGGTTGTGGTGCTTGGCCATGCAGAAACCTAGAGGCCACCACCGACAGTTCCGCCGACAGAAACGGCCAGAATCCCCTTTATCCACAAGGGATTTCCAACTCTTTCCAAACCGTGACCTAGCCCCGTCCCCCCCGACCACCTGTGGATAGCGACAGGAGCAGCGGGCAGGATAGGGCGCGTGACCACGCATCGGCATCGCCGCGCCCAACGCGGCAAGCGCCGACGCCGCGCTCTCCGTCGCGAGCCAAGGTGGCGGCGCCGTCGACGCAGCCGTCGCGGCCATGCTCACCGCGATGGTCAACGAGCCAGGCATCGTGTCGCTCACCGGCGGCGCGTTCATCACCATCTGGCCCGCCGGCACGGACCGAGCCGTCACGGTCGACGGATGCGTCGCCATGCCAGGTCGAGGCCGCGCCGCCGACGCACCCCCGCCCGACGTACGCGAGGTGACCACCGACTACGGCGGCGGCCTCACCATGACGGTCGGCCACGGGTCGGTCGCGACCCCCGGTGCGCTCGCCGCCCTCGATCTCGCTCACCACCGCTACGGCAGGGTCCCGTGGCGTGACGTGGTCGCGCCGGCCGAGGCGATCGCCCGCCGTGGCTTCCCCCTCGGCACCGCCGCCGGCTACTACCTGGACCACACCCGCGACAGCGTCTTCGCCTGGGACCCGGCGACATCCGCCGCGCTCAAGAACGACGACGGCACCTGGGTCGAGCCCGGCGACACGATGGTGATCGACGGACTCGCGGACACGATCGCCCAGATCGCCGAGCAAGGCGCACGAACGATGTACGACGGTGACCTTGCCGCCGCGATCGCCGCCGACATCGCCAACAGAGGCGGCCTGCTCAGCGCCGCCGACCTGTCCGCCTACCAACCCGTCGTACGGGAGACTCTCGCGTCGAGCGCAGGCGACTGGCAGCTGCGCACCAACCCTCCCCCGGCATTCGGCGGCGCCGTCCTCACCGCGATGCTCACCCTGCTCGGCGACCGACCGCAGCGGCGAGTGGACCGTCGACGACGTGGCCCATCTCATCAGCATCCTGCGCCGCGTCCTCGGCTACCGGCGCGAGCGCCTCGACGTCGCCACCGACCGCGAGCTCGCAGCCCGCGCACTCCTCGACGAGGTCGGTCTCCCCCAGCGCGGCTCCGCCAGCACCGCACACATCTCCGTCGTCGACTCGACCGGCGCTGCCTGCGCGATCACGGCATCCAGCGGCTACGGCTCCGGCGCGACCGTTCCGGGCACCGGCCTGTGGCTGAACAACTGCCTCGGCGAGCACGAGCTCAACAAGGGGCCGGCCCCCGCGCCCGGAGACCGGCTCGCCTCCAACATGGCCCCGACGGTGGGCCGGTCCAGCGACGGTGGCGTGCTGGCCATCGGCACACCGGGAGCCGACCGCATCACGACCGCGCTCACCCAGGTCCTCGCGTCCTTCACCAACGGCCACACCGACCTTCAGCACGCGATCGACCGGCCCCGCCTGCACCTGCACTACCTCGACGACACGGCGGAGAGCGCGCGGATCGAGGCCGAGGAGAACATGCCCCTGCCCGAGCTGGATCTGCCCGTACGCCGGCATCAGCCGCTCTCGATGTACTTCGGTGGTGTGGGCGCCGCCCACCTGGCTCCCACCGGAGAGATCACCGCGGCCGCCGACCCGCGGCGGGCGGGCGCCGTCGCCGTCAGTCCCGACTGACCGGACGCCCGAGCCCTCTACGGTGGGGCCCGTGACGCAAGCCAACCTGGACCTCATCGACCGGTTCTACGCCGCCTTCGCCAAGCACGACGGCAACGCCATGGCGGCCTGCTACACCGACGACGCGACGTTCGCCGACCCGGTCTTCACCGACCTCAGCGGCAAGGAGCCCGGCGCGATGTGGCGGATGCTCACCGCCCGGTCCCAGGACCTCCAGGTCGAGCTCGTCGACCGCGCTGCGGCAGGTGACGGCGGGTCCGCGCACTGGATCGCGCGCTACACGTTCGGCCAGACCGGCCGGCCCGTGGTCAACGACGTCAGCTCCACCTTCCTCTTCCGGGACGGCCTGATCGCTGAGCAGCGCGACGACTTCGACTTCTACCGCTGGACCCGGCAGGCGCTCGGCCCGATGGGGGTCGCCCTCGGCTGGACCCCGATCGTCCAGGGCAGTGTCCGCCGCAAGGCCCAGGCGGGGCTCGACCAGTTCCTGGCTCGAGAGGGCTAACCGAGCGCCGCCGATGCAACCAGCCGGGCTCCGGCTGCGTCACACCAGCAGCCAACCCTGCTGGAGGACCGAATGTCCCGCCGCCACGTCCTTGTCGTCGCCGGCACCGTCGCTGCCCTCGTGGTCGGCGTCGGCGGCACCCAGCTGCTCCCGGGCGCTGCGCCCAAGGCGAGCGCCAAGGCACTCACCGGCTACTCCGGCTGCGACCAGCTGCTCGCCTACTACCGCTCCGAGCTCAAGCGCACGGCCACGGCGTACGGCATGGGTTTCGGCTACGCGGTCGATGACACCGCGGCCGCGGGCGCACCGGCGCGGCGCGCTCCGCCGCCGAGCCGAAAGCGGTCGGCAGCGGGCCGACGGGCACCAACCTGCAGGAGCAGGGCGTCGACGAGCCCGACCTGGCCAAGCTGAAGGACGGCCGACTCGTCGTCCTCACCGGCAACCGGGTCAGGATCCTGAGCGCGAGCTCCCAGCCCGAGGTGCTCGGCTCGATGCGCATCAGCGGCGACCAGACGTACGGCGGGGAGCTGCTGCTCGACGGCAACCGCGCGGTCGCGCTGGTCCAGGGATGGCGCGCGGACCCGAGCCAGCTGAAGAAGTCCTCGTCCCCGCGTCATGGACTCCCGGCTCTACATGCCGGGCACGCCCACCACCCGGGTCCTCCTGCTCGACGTCTCGACCGACACGCCGCGGCTGATCGAGGACGCCACCTACGACGCGCAGTACGTCAGCGCCCGCCTCGTGGACGGCACGGTCCGCCTGGTCACCACCACCCGGCCGCAGCCGCCGGTCTACTACCCGAACGGCCCGGCCATGTCGGAGCGGAAGGCACTCGCCACCAACCGGCGCCTCGCCGGCCAGGTGAAGCTGACCGAGGTGCTTCCGCAGGTGGTCCGCAAGAACGCCAGCGGCAAGGTGCTCCAGCGCGGCAACGCGGTCAGCTGCACGGACACGTTCCACGCCCGCACGCCGTACGGCGTGAGCACGCTCCTCGTCACCACCCTGCGTCCCGCCGACGGCCTCGCGGCCACCGACAGCACAGCAGTCACCACCGACGGGGACCTCGTCTACGCCTCGGCCGACCGCCTGTACGTCGCCACCAGCCGCTGGGGAACCGTCGGCCCGGTGATGCCGATGCTCAGGTCAGGGTCGGCAGCAGATCCGGCCGCAGCCCGACGAGGTGAGCACCGAGCTGCACGCCTTCGACACGTCCTCGTCGACGAAGACCGAGTACGTCGGGTCCGGCTCGGTGCCGGGGTTCGTCCTCGGTCGCTGGGCGCTCTCCCAGCACGAGGGCGCGCTGCGGGTGGCCACCACCCGCCAGCCACCCTGGGACGGCGAGCAGACCGGCAAGACGTCGTCGATGGTCGTCAAGCTCGAGGAGCGCAACGGCTCCCTGGTCGAGACCGGACGGGTCGGCGGCCTCGGCAAGACCGAGCAGATCCGCGCCGTCCGCTACTTCGGCGACATCGCGGCGGTCGTGACGTTCCGCCAGACCGACCCGCTCTACCTGCTCGACCTCTCGGGTCAGCCCAAGGTGCTCGGCGAGCTCAAGGTCCCCGGCTTCTCCACCTACCTGCACCCGATCGGCGACGGCCTCCTGCTCGGGATCGGCCAGGACGCCGACAAGACCGGCATGGTCACCGGCATGCAGGCGTCGGTCTTCGACATCTCCGACCTCAGCCGCCCCGCGCTGGTCGACCGGCTCCGGCTCGGCAACGGCTACACCCCCGCGCTGGACGACTCGAGGGCCTTCACCTACGACCCCGACCGCCGGCTCGCGACGTTCGCGTTCAGCGCCTACGACCTGTCCCCGACCTCGAAGGGCGAGGAGATCTCCAGCGCCCTCGGCATCACCGTGGACGAGGACGGCCAGCTGCACGAGGCGGGCCGGATGCCGATCCAGTCGGGCGGCCTGGTCGGCCCGCGTGCTCGTCGACGACGACAACCTGTACGCCGTGGGCGAGGCCGGTGTGGTCGCCGGCAACGCCGACACGATGCAGAGCACCGGCTCGGTGCGGTTCTAGCTCAGGTCAGCGGTGCTGGTCGGCCGCCTGCTGCACGCGCTCGACGTAGCGCGCCCACCAGTCGGCGTCGCCGATGTCGTCGTGGTCCTTGCCCGCCGCGCCCGTCGATCGTCTCGCGGATGATGTCGGCGTGCCCGGCGTGCTGCGCGGTCTCGGCGACACAGCGGACCAGGAGCGACCCGAGGGTGGTCGATCGGCGCTCCTCGGGCCACCACGCCACCGTTGCCGGCGCGTCCAGCCCCAGCTCGGCGATCGACTCGTCGGAGTGCTGCCACGCGGTCCGGTACAGCGCGACCAGGTCCTCCCTGGTCTCCTCGGCCGTGGCCCACATGTCGGCGCTGTCCCAGATCGACTCGTCCTCGACCCACGGCAGCCGCACCGGTGACGGGCCGGCCCACCGAGTCACCCAGGTAGCCGAGCTCGACGCCGGCCAGGTGCTTGACGAGCCCCAGCAGGTTGGTGGCGGTCGGCGTGACCGGCCGGCGCACGTCGTACTCGCTCAACCCGTCCAGCGAGGCGAGCACGCTCTCCCGCGACTGCTGCAGGTAGCGGTGCAGGTCGTCGGCAATGCCGCCCATCAGGGATGGCGGCCGAGGCTCGCCAGCAGCTTGTCCTGCTCGGACGCGTCGGCCGGGACCGGGACGGGCGGTCCGCAGACCCCGCTCCTCTGGAGGTTGTCGCCGAGGCTCTCGACGAACTCGGCGACGTGAGTGACCTCCTCCTCGGGCAGCTTCTCGTCCTGGCCGGTGGCCCGCGCGATGTCCCAGCCGTGGATGAGCAGGTCGAGGCCGAGGAACTTGTCGACGGTCTGCTCCACGCTGGTGCGCCCGAACATGCCGTCGTACTCCATGCCGGCCCGCTCCGGGTCGTCGAGCAGCGCCTGCATGGCGTCGCGCGCCTCGACCCACGCCGCGTGCGGGTCGTCCTGGACGGACTTCTCGAAGACCAGCGGGTGACCGGCGTGGCCGGGCATGTCACGGTGCGAGTCGAGCAGGTGCTGGAGCACGTCGCGGGCGGTCCAGTCCGCGCAGGGCGACTGGTCGTCCCAGCGCCCGACCGGGACATTGTCGACGCGTCGGGTCAGCTCGCGGGCAAGCGCGCTGTAGCGCCTGGAGATGTCGGACATGGGTCAAAACCCTCTCAGAGGACGTCGACGTCGGCGAAAGCCTTCCCGCCGGAGAGCCTGGCATACCCCGGGCCCCGGTCGAAGAACGGCTCGCCGCCCGTACGACGTGACCGCTGCTCGGCCCGCAGGGAGTCGCTGGCCGGGCCGTCGACGGTGACGACGCCATCGGCGACGGTCAGCACGACGCCGTAGTCGGTCCGGGCGCCGTCGACGCTGACCTTGCCCCACTCCACGTCCCGCACGACGGCGGCCACGTCGCGGGCCAGCGGGTCGCCCCAGCCGCCACCACCCGTCGTACGGATCCGGATCGTCTCCCCCGCGCGCACCGGCTCGGCGTCGGCGAGCGCATCGACCTCGCGCTCGGCCGGCCCGCCCGGGTCGATCGTCACCTGGAACGGACCGCCCGGCCTTGCCGCCCTTCACGCCCCAGCAGGCCAGGATCGACCGGTCGGCGATCGACATGAAGTGGGCGTCCTTGCGCATCCGGATGTGCTTCTCGTAGCCGAGGCCGCCGCGGAACTCGCCCGGCCCGCCGGAGTCGACCGCCAGCCCGAGCCGCTCGACGAAGAACGGGAACCGCGACTCGGTGAACTCGGTCGGCAGGTTCCGCGAGTCGGGCACGACGTGGATGGTGTCCTCGCCGTCGGCGTAGTAGCGCCCGCCGGACCCGCCGCCGAGCACCTCGCGCATCAGGTAGGGCGCGCCGTCGAGGTCCTCGCCGTAGACGCCGGTGTAGCGGATGGTCTCCTGGTCGGCCGGCATCCGGCCGTCGACGGCCTTGGCCACCACACCGGCCAGCACCCCGAGCAGCCGCAGGATGACGAACGTGCGGGCGTTGGTCGGCGCCGGGAAGATCGGGGTGAGCAGCGTGCCCTTCGGCGGGAAGCGCATCTCGATCAGCGGCACGATGCCCTCGTTGACGTCGAGCTCGGCCATCCGCTCGGGGGTGTCGGCGAGGTTGCGCAGCATCGGCGCCAGCCACTTCTTCAGGAAGTTGCCGTCGGCGTAGTCGCCGCAGTGGTTGATCGGCCCCTTCGCCTGCGGCGACGTGCCGGTGAAGTCGAGCACCAGCTTGTCGGGCGTCTTGGTCATCGTGATGCGCTGCGCGTGCAGCTTCGGCTCGTCGACGCCGTCGTGCTCGGCGTAGTCCTCCCAGACGTACTCGCCGTCGGGGATCTTGGACAGGATCTCGCGCCGGTAGGTCTCGGTGGTCTTGTCGATGATCGCGTCGAAGCAGGCCTCGACCGTCGCGCGGCCGTAGCGGTCGAACAGCTCCGTCAGCCGGCGCGACCCCATCAGGCAGGCCGAGCACTCGGCGTCGAGGTCGGCCGGCCAGCGAGTCGGGCATCCGCGAGTTGCGCGTCATGATGCGCAGCGCCGCCTGGTTGGGCACGCCCTGGTCCCACAGCTTGATGGGCGGGACCATCAGGCCCTCCTCGAAGACCGAGGTGGCGTGCGAGGGCATCGACCCGGGCACCGCCCCGCCGATGTCGTCGTGGTGGCCGAACGCCTGCACGAACGCGACGACCGCGTGACCGCCCGGCGCCGACTCGTCGGCCACGAACACCGGCACCGTCACGCACAGGTCGGGCAGGTGGCCGATGCCGCCCTCGGACAGGTAGACGTCGTTGTGGAAGAACACGTCGCCGGGGCGCATCGTCTCGAGCGGGAAGTCGCGCGCGACCGGGTGCACGAGCGCGGAGTAGGACCGGCCGGTCAGCTTGCGCAGCTTCGCGTCGTGGATGCCGGCGCGGAAGTCGTGCGCGTCGCGGATCATCGGTGAGCGCGCCGTCCGCCCGATCGCGGTCTCGACCTCCATCTCGATCGACGCGAGCGAGCCCTCGACGATCTCGACCACGACCGGGTCGACGCCTTTGATCGCATCGGTGCTGACCGCATCGGTGCTCATCGGTCCCCCTCCCGGGTCACCAGGAGGTTGCCGAACCGGTCGATGCGCGCCGTGAAGCCGGGATGCACCGGCACCGTCGAGCCGAACTCCTCGATGATCGCGGGGCCCGCGATGGCGTCGTCCGGCGCGAGGTCGGCCCGCCAGTAGACCGGGGTGTCGACCCAGGACTCGAAGAACACCGGCCGTACGCCGGTGCGAGCCCGGCTCGCGTCGCCCTCCTGGGGCGGCAGCTCGCGCAGCTCGGGCCGGGCGATCGGGCCGATGCCGGACACCCGGACGTTGACCCACTCGACCGGCTGCCGCTCGTCGCCGGCGAACGAGTAGCCGTAGAGCTGCTCGTGCGCCGCGTGGAACGCGTCCGTGACCGCCGTGGCGAACGCGTCGTCGACCGGACCGTCCGCCGCCGGCACCCGCACCTCGAACGCCTGCCCGAAGTAGCGCAGGTCGGCGGTGCGCACGAACCGGTGCTCGGAGCGGTCGAAGCCCTCCCGGTCCAGCGCCTCGGCCGCCTGGGCCTGCAGGTCGTCGTAGAGCTTCTGCACGGTGCCCACGTCGAGGTCGCTGTGCCGGGTCACCGACGTCTGCACGTAGTCGTTCTTCACGTCCACCGTCAGCAGCCCGAACGCCGACACGTTGCCGGGGTTCTGCGGCACGAGCACGCCGGAGAGCCCGAGCACGTCGATCAGCCGGCACAGCAGCAGCGACCCGGAGCCGCCGAACGTCGCCATCGTGAAGTCGCGCACGTCCAGACCGCGCTTGACGGTGACCTGGCGCAGCGCGTTGGCCTGGTTCCACGCCGAGATCTCCAGGATGCCGGTCGCGCACTCCTCGAGGCCGAGCCCGAGCGAGTCGGCGAGGCGCTGCAGCCCGGCGCGCGCGGCGTCGACGTCGAGCGGGATCTCGCCGCCCAGCAGGTGCGGCGGGATCCGGCCGAGTACGACGTGGGCATCCGTGATCGTGGGCTCGGTCCCGCCCCGGCCGTAGCAGAGCGGACCGGGGTCGGCGCCGGCCGAGCGCGGGCCGACCTTCAGCGTGCCCTCGGGCGAGATCCACGCGACCGACCCGCCGCCCGCACCGACCGTGACGACGTCGATCATCGGGATCTTGCTGGGGTACTGGCCGACGGTGCCCTCGGTCGTCAGCGTCGGCTCGCCGTCGAGCACCACGGACACGTCGGTCGAGGTGCCGCCGCCGTCGCAGGTCAGCACCTTGTCGAAGCCGGCGACCCGCGCGATCAGGGCGGCGCCGAGCGCGCCGGCGGCCGGACCGGACAGCACCGTCGTGATCGGCTGGTGCACGACCTCGTCGGCAGACAGCACGCCGCCGTTGGACTTCATGACGTAGAACGGGACGCCCGGCGCGACCTCCTCGAGCCGGGTCTTGATGTTGGCGACGTAGCTCGCCATCTTCGGCTTGACCGCGGCGTCGACCAGGGTGGTCACCGACCGTTCGTACTCGCGGTACTCGCGCAGCACGTCGCTGGAGATCGAGACGACGGCGTCCGGGTGCTCGCGGCGCAGGATGTCGCGCATCCGCAGCTCGTGGCTGGGGTCGGCGTAGGAGTGCAGGAAGCAGACGCCGAGCGTGGTGATGCCCTGGTCGCGGAACCACCGCGCCACCGCGACCGCCTGGTCCTCGTCGAACGGGCGGATCTCGTTGCCCTGGAAGTCCAGCCGGCCGCCGACGACCTTGACCCGGTCGGCCGGGACGATGCGCGGCGGCTTGACCCAGAAGTAGGAGTTGCCGTAGCCGTCGGGGACGCTCTGCCGCGCGATCTCGAGCACGAACTCGTAGCCCTCGGTGGTGATGAAGCCCAGCGCGCCGACCTTGCCCTCGAGCAGCTGGTTGGTGGCGACCGTGGTGCCGTGGCTGACGGCGGTCACGTCGCTGCCGGAGGCGCCGAGCAGGCCGAGCACCTTGCGGACACCCTCGAGGAACCCGTCTGCCGGGTTGGCCGGCGTCGACGGCGTCTTGGTGGTGACCATGTCGCCGGAGCCCTCGTCCAGCGCGACGACGTCGGTGAACGTGCCGCCGGTGTCGATGCCGATCCGGATCCGTCGAGGCGCACCCATCAGTCGACGATCTCCCCGTCGGGTGCCTTGTGCGGGAACGACGTCGCCGCAGGCTTGGTCAGGTCGTCGGCGTAGCGCCGGATCAGGTCGAGGTTGCGGTCGGCCAGGTGGTCGAACACCTGCGGGATGCTCGACCCGGGCGTGAGCGAGGACATCGCGGTGGCCGGGTCGAGCCGGGCCGACACCCAGCACTCGTGGCTCGCCGCCCGGGCGACCACCTCGGCGATCGGGGTGACGATCATCGAGTTGCCGAAGTAGAGCACGCCCCCGGGGTCGGCGCCGGTGGCGTTGGCGCCCACGACGTACACGTGGTTGTCGTAGGCCCGCGCCCGGTTGGTCAGCTCCCAGATGTCGGCCGAGCGCAGCAGCGCGGACGGCCGCACGATCACCTCGGCGCCGCGGACCGCCGTGATGCGCGACAGCTCGGGATAGTCGCCGTCGAAGCAGATGATCATGCCGATCCGGCCGAGGTCGGTCTCCACCACGCAGACCTCGTCGCCGGGGGTCACCCAGCCGCCGCGCGAGCGCATCTCGGTGCAGAACGGGTGGGTCTTGCGGTAGACGCCGGCCACCTCGCCGCCACGGTCGACGTGCACCGCGGCGTTGTAGACGACGCCACGGTCCTCGCCCCGCTCGTACGTGCCGATGACGACGTGTACGCCGAGCCGGCGCGCGACCTCCTGGACCGGCTCGGTGACCGGCCCGGGAACGGTCGACACGAGGTCCCAGAGCTCGTCCGGGCCGAGGCCGGGCGTGAAGCCGGTGGTCACCGACTCGGGGAGCACGACGAGCTCGGCGCCGGTCGCGTCGACGCAGCGCTCCACCCACTCGCCCGCCTTGGCGAGGTTGCCCTTGACCGTCTCGGGCGTCAGCGGCCCGGGCAGCGGCGCGACCTGGATCGCGGCGGCGGTGAACGCCTTCATCGCACCCTCCTCCGGTTGGGCCCAGGCTATCTGTCGGGGCCCGTCGCTAACCTCCGCAGTCATGAGTGGGTCACTCTCAGGACAGGTCGCGATCGTCGCCGGGGCCACCCGAGGCGCCGGCCGGGCCATCGCGGTCGAGCTCGGCGCAGCGGGTGCGACCGTCTACTGCAGCGGCCGGAGCACGCGGGAGGCCCGGTCCGAGATGGACCGGCCCGAGACGATCGAGGAGACGGCCGAGCGGGTGACCGCGGCGGGCGGGCGCGGCATCGCGGTCCGGGCCGATCACACGGTCCCGGCCGACGTCGAGCGGCTCGTCGAGCAGGTGCGCACCGAGCAGGACGGGCGGCTCGACCTGCTGGTCAACGACATCTGGGGCGGTGACCACCTGACCGACTGGGCCAAGCCGTTCTGGGAGCACTCCCTCGACGACGGCCTGCGCATCCTCGAGCTCGCCGTCCGGACCCACCTGATCACCAGCTGGTTCGCGGTGCCGCTGATGGTGGCCCGCGGGCGGGGGCTGGTCATCGAGATCACCGACGGCGACCGCGACGACTACCGCGGCAACGTCTACTACGACCTGGCCAAGGTCTCGGCCAACCGGCTGGGGCTGTCGCAGGCCGCCGACCTCCGCCCCCACGGCGTCGCCGCCGTCGCGCTCACCCCCGGCTTCCTGCGGTCCGAGGCGATGCTCGACCGCTTCGGGGTCAGCGAGGACAACTGGCGCGACGCCGTCGCGGTCTCGCCCCACTTCATCGCCTCCGAGACGCCGCACTACGTCGGGAGAGCGGTGGCCGCGCTGGCCGCAGACCCCGACGTGATGCGTCGGTCAGGACAGGTGCTCTCGACCTGGGGCCTCTACCGCGACTACGGCTTCACCGACCTGGACGGGCGCCAACCCGACTGGGGTGCCTACTTCGCCGAGCACGTCCAGGAGATCCCCGACAAGCCACCCGGGTGATCGCTCATCTGTGTCATGACCCAGCCAACCCGCGGGGTTCAGCACGCATGCAAAGGTGGGTGCGCGATCACAGTCGAGGCCAAGCGTTATACGTCTGGATTGTGGTCAAGTGATGCGTCGCCGGTGGGCCTCCGAGCTAGCTTCAGATGGCTGTCTACTCCAGCGCATCCGGAGCGGGTGCAGTCGATGTTCGTGTTCATGAGCCGACGCGTCGCGGTCAGGTCCGATACCGACTTCCGACCCAACGCGCCGTGCACTGCCGTCGCTACGTTGGCGTCTACGCCCGCTGCGGCCGTCGACTCGCGCAGACTGGCGCAGCTGGAGCAGCCCGGATCATGGCTAGACCATACCGCTGCCCGATCTGACCATGCGCGGACCGAGGAGATCGAGGTCCGCTCGGCGCCGGCAAGGCATGATGCGTCCGTGACGGCTCGCTGTCGGCACTCATGCGCGAAGGGTCGCGGCTGCCTGGGCCGCCAGCCTGCGGACTTCGGCCACCGCGTGGTCAGCGTGATGATCGACGTGCGCGTCGTGTAGTCGCCGTAGGCTCCCGCGCTGGCCGGCTCGGAGACGGTCATCGGTCGGCCTTCGAGCGACCCGTCGGCAGCGTTGGCTTCGAGTCGTCGCGGAGCAGCTGCTGCTCTGTCGGACATCCCGAGGTGCCGTGCTGTCCCGCGCGGTGGTCGGTCAACCAGCCATGCGGAGTCGCGACGGTCCGGCCAGCGACTGGCTCGACCCACGGCGTCAGGACGGAAGGCTCGGCCGCCTCGTCCAGAGCGTTCGGAGGACGTCGTCTCAGCCGAGACGTCTGTCGGACCAGGCGATCTCCGTCGCCGGTCGCATAATGCCGGTTCTCGCGCGTTACCGCTTGACGCGGTCGGTCCGTCACCGAGAGATGGTTCGCCCGCGGACGGGCTACTCGCGTTGTGGGGGTGGGCGGCTGTGTCCGGGTGGGTGGGGTTCGGGTCCGATGGTTCGGCCGTCGGGGTGGGTCATCAGGTAGCGGCCGTCGTCGGTCGCGGTGCAGGGTCCAGTGGCCTTCGTGGAGCATGGTGTGGTGCGCGGCGCACGGGAGTGCGCCGTTGTCGATGACGGTGGGCCCGCCGTTGGCCCAGGCCTGCAGGTGGTGGGCGTCGGACCAGAGCACGGGCCGGTCGCAGTAGGGCACGGCGCAGCGGTCGCCGTCGCGGGCGATCATCGCGACCCGCTGGGCGGTGGTGAAGAACCGCCGGGTGCGCTCGACCTCCCGGGCACCGCCGGCGCCGTCCGGGCCGCCGACCGCGACGACGGTGACGTCGGCGTCGCAGCCGACCCGCTGGGCGGTGGTGGTGTTGACCGGCCCGACCCAGCCCAGCATCGCCCCGGGCGAGCCCGGGGCTGCCGGGCGTCGCTGGCCAGGGAGTCGGCGTCGACGGTGACGATCAGGTGCGGGTGCCCGCCGCCGGACTTGCGGTCCTCGCGCGGTGGCCAGGTACTGCCGGCAGATGTCGGTCAGCGCGTCGGCGTTGCGCTGGCACGCGGCTGCGGGTGTCACCCGACACCGGCGCGCTGGCGGCGCTCAGCGCGGTGAGCACCTCGGCGCCGGCGACCGGGTCGAGCAGCACCGTGCCCACCACCATCCCGTCCAGCGTCGTCGCCAGCGACACCCCGCGCCGCTCGTAGCGGCGCACCGCCGCCTCATCCGCGCGATCGGGGTCCAGGGCGTGGGCGAACTGGCGCATCACCCCCGCCACCGCGCCCGGGTCGGCGGCCCGGGCCACCGCCAGCGCCTCCGGCTCGATCAGCGCCACCGCCCCGGCCGGCGCATCCGCGGCGTGCGCGGCGATCAGCCGGGCGTGCGCCGGGTCGATCTCCCCGCCCGCCAGCGCCGCCGACGTCGCCGCCAGCGACTCGTCCGCCAGCGCCCGGGCGGTGCGCACCGCCGCCTTCGCCTCGCTCGGGCTCATCCGGGCCCGATGCCGCAGCCACGCCGCGGGGACAGCGCCGCATCCAGGACATGGCTGCCGCGGGTGTCCACCTCGCGCACCACCTGCAGGCCGAACCACTCCAGCCGGGCCGCCAGCGCCCGCGCCGCCTGCAGCTGCGCGGTCAGCTCGTCATGACCCAGGTCGCGCAGCGCACCGTCGTCGACCGCGCCGACCAGGGCGTCGACCGCCTCCCGGGCGGCGTCCAACGCCGCCACCACCGGAGGATCCGCCACCATCGAACGCATGTTCGAATCCTACCGCGGACCACCGACAACTTCACCGCCGTCAGGCAATCTGTGGACAAGCAGAAATCCGTTGCCCCGCAACAAGTTTTCGGACGGGCTAAGTCCCGGATCCCCCGCTCCTCGACCATGCCGGATATCGCGCGGCGGGAGGTCGAAAGAGTTACCCGTTCGCGGCCACGCCCACCTTGTGGCCGTGCGCGTCGGCGAGGACCCCGAAGCTGGTGCCCGGCACGTTCTGGGCCGGCTGGACGATCGACCCGCCGAGCTCCTCGGCTCGCGCCAGCGTGGCCGCGACGTCCTCGACGCCGACGAAGAACAGCACCTCGTCCTCGGCGCCCTGGCGCGGGCTGATCGCGACGTACGGGCCGCCCTCGACACCCGTGTCGATGAACGTGTAGCCCGGGAAGGCGCCCTCCGAGGCGACCTTCCAGCCGAAGAGGTCACCGAAGAACGCGCGAGTGGCGTCCGGGTCGGCGGAGCGGATCTCGGTGTGGATGACGGGATGTCCCATGGTGTGCCGTCCTTCGTCTCGAGGTGCTGCGCTGCGCGTCAGCCGCGCAGCCCGTCGACACGGGTCGGTCGACACCACTACGACGAATGGCTCACCCGAAAATCGACAGCCCCCGACCTCCGATCACGGAGAACGGCGCCGCTAGCCGCCCACCAGCGCGCCGACGAGCACGCCCAGCAGCGCCACGACAGCCCCGAACACGGCGCCCTTGACGAAGTCGGAGCCGATCAGGCCACCTGACCGTGCCTTGGGCGGCGCGGTGAACACCCCCGGCGTCGGTGCCGCCGAGAGCTGCCCGGCGACCGCCTCGTCGCGAGGCGCCGGCACCGCCGGGCGCCTTGCCGGTGAGGACGTCGTCGACCGCCTTGAAGAACTCCCCCGCCGTCTTCTTCGCGACGCCTGACAGCACCCGCTGGCCGACACCGCCGACGACGCCACCGACGATGGCGTCCGCGTCGTAGTCGAGCCGGGTGTCCCCGTCGGCCTCGGCGAGCGTCACCTTGACGTCGGCGCTGACGGTGCCCGGCGCGCCCGCCCCCGACGCCTTGAGGGTGAACGACCCCGGCTGCTCCTGGTCGGTGAGCGCCACATCGCCCTGGTAGGTGCCCTTGATCGAGGCGACGCCCGCGGTGATGGTCATCCGGTAGCGGTCCGGCCCGACCTCCTCCAGCTGCTGGCAGCCCGGGATGGTGCGCACCAGCACGGCCGGGTCGTTCAGCGCGTCCCAGACCTTCTCGCGCGGAGCGTGCAGCGTCGCCGAACCGGTCACCTTCATGACGGAGTCCTCTTCTTCGTCGGGCGCTTGCGCGCTTCCTGCTTCGCCACTCTCTTCAACGACGGGACCTCCCCCGCCGCGTGCCGCCGCCGCAGCTCGAACAGCTCGCTCGGCGAGATCGGCATCGACCGGATCGAGAAGCCCTCGGCGTCCTCGATCGCCGCCGCGAACACCGCCGCCGACGGGATCACCCCCGCCTCACCCGCGCCCTTGATGCCCAGCGGGTTCAGCGGCGACGGCGTCTCCAGGTGGTCGATCTCGATGTGCGGGACCTCGGAGGCATAGGGCATCAGGAAGTCCATGAACGACGCGTTCAGCAGCTGGCCGTTCTCGTCGTACTCCATCCGCTCGTAGAGCGCACCTCCCACGCCCTGCGCGACACCGCCGTGCACCTGTCCCTCGACGATCATCGGGTTGATGAGCGGCCCGCAGTCGTGCACCACGCAGTAGCGCAGGATCTTGGTCTGGGCGGTCTCGGCATCGTTCTCCACCAGGACGGCGTGCATGCCGTTGGCGTAGGTCGAGCCGACCGGCGAGTAGTAGTCGGTGCCTTCGAGCCCGGGCTCCTGGTCCCGCGCGATCGGCGGGCCACTGGTGTCGCCGACGGCGAACTGCGTCGCCGCCTTGGACGCCTCGTCGAACGCGTAGCGCAGCGGGTTGGACAGCACCGCCACCGTCGCCAGCGGGATCGACGAGCCCGGCGACCCCTTCACCCGCACCACGCCGTCCACGATCTCGAGGTCGCCGGGGTCGGCCTCCAGCGCCTCGCCGGCGATGTGCAGGGCCTTCGCGCGCACCTTGCGCGAGGCGAGCGCGATCGCGTTGCCGCTCATCACGGCCGCACGCGAGGCGAACGTCCCGACCGCGTAGCCGAACCGTCGCGTGTCGCCGGTGACCACCTCGACGTCCTCGAGAGGTACGCCGAGCTCGTCGGCGGCGATCTGCGCGAAGGACGTGAAGTGGCCCTGCCCCTGCGTGGTCAGCCCGGTCGCCACCTTGACCTTGCCGGAGGACTCGACGACGACGTGGGCACCCTCGTAGGGACCGACGCCGGTGCCCTCGACGTAGCAGGCCAGCCCCAGCCCGACCTTGCGCCCGTCCGCCCGGGCCTGCTCGGCGTACGACGTCATCTCGTCCCAGCCGATCAGCGCCTTCAGCTTGTCCAGCGACGCCGGGAAGTCACCGGAGTCGTAGATGAGCGGTCGGCCGTCCTGGAACGTCATCTGGTGGTCGTAGGGCATCTCCGCCGGCGTGATGAAGTTGCGGCGGCGCACCTCGGTGCGGTCGAGGCCGAGGGTCTCGGCGATCGCGTCCATGGTGCGTTCCATCGCGAAGACGCCCTGCGGCCGGCCGGCGCCGCGGTAGGGCGTGACGATCACGGTGTTGGTGTAGAGCGACCAGAACTCCACCCGGTAGGCGCCGGGCTTGTAGGGCCCGAGCAGCTGGGTGGAGGTGATGATCGGGACGATGATGCCGTACGGCGTGTAGGCGCCGTTGTCGTGCCAGAACTTCACGTCGAGGGCGAGCACCCGGCCGTCGTCGTCGAAGCCGACCTTCACGTTCTGGATCTGGCCGCGCTCGTGCGCCGAGGAGATGAAGTGCTCGCGGCGGTCCTCGACCCACTTGACCTCGCGGTCGAGCTCGCGGGCCGCCCACGGCACCATCACCTCCTCCGGCCACGGGTGCATGATCTTGGCGCCGAACCCGCCACCCACCATCGGTGCGATGCAGTCGACCTTGTTCAGCGGCAGCCCGAGCCGGGCCGCGACGGCAGCGCGTACGCCGGTGGAGGTCTGGGTCGAGGAGTACATCCGCATCGAGCCCTCGGCGGCGTCCCACCGCGCGTAGACACCCTTGCCCTCCATCGGCATCGACGCGCTGCGCTGGATCTCGAGGTCGAGCTCGAGCACGTGCGGCGCCGACGCCATCGCCTGGTCGACCTCACCGACCTGCTGCACCATGTGCGCGGAGACGTTGTCGGGCACGTCGTCGTGCACGGTGCGGTCTGCCCGCCGGGCGTTGTCGACGCCGACCACCGGTGGCAGGTGCTCGTAGGTGACGACGACCCGCTCGGCGGCGTCCTCGGCGACGTAGCGGTCCGTGGCCACCACCATGACGATCGGCTCGCCGACGTGCTTGACCACGTCGCGGGCCAGCGGGTAGCCGGTGCGCGGCTCGGTCAGCGCCGGGTGCGGGATGAGCAGCGGGAGGCGGTCACCGGCCCGGCCGGTCAGGTCCTCGTGGGTGTAGACCGCGACCAGCCCGTCGACCTCGAGCGCGCCGGTGATGTCGATGTCGGTGATGCGCGCATGGGCGTGCGGGCTGCGCACGAACGCGGCGCCGAGCGCGTCGTGGCCGAGGTCGTCGAGGAAGTGCGCGCCGCCGGTGACCAGCTTGGCGTCCTCGACCCGCTGGACCGGCTCGCCGAACAGCTTCGTCGTCACGGCCTCCACTGCTCCCCGCTGGAGCTCGCGCGGGCTCGCGGCAGCACGTGGCCTTGACGATGTTCTGGTAGCCGGTGCAGCGGCAGAGGTTGCCGGAGATGGCCTCGCGGGCCTCCTCCTCCGACGGCTCCGGGTTGTCCTCGATGAACGCCGCGATCGTCGTGAGGAACCCGGGTGTGCAGAAGCCGCACTGCAGGCCGTGGCACTCGCGGAACGCCTGCTGCACCGGGTGCATGTCCGCCGGCGTGCCGAGGCCCTCGACGGTGGTGATCTCGTGACCCTCGGCGCTCACGGCGAGCATCAGGCAGGACCGCATCGGTCGGCCGTCGACGAGCACCGTGCAGGCGCCGCACACGCCGTGCTCGCACCCGACGTGGGTGCCGGTCAGCCGCAGGTCGTGCCGCAGGCAGTCCGACAGCAGCCGCCGGGCCGGCACCGACGCCGGTCGCAGCACCCCGTTGACGTGCAGCACCACGTCGTACAGCTGCTCCGCCTCCGCCTCGCTCATGCCGCCCTCCCCGCCGCCTCGCGCAGCGCGCGCCCGGTCAGGACCCCGACGAGGTGGCGCCGGTAGTCGGCGCTCGCGTGGATGTCGGGCTCGGGGTCCACCTGGTCCTGTGCGAGCCGGCCGGCGGCGGCCCAGTCGGCATCCGCAACCGCCTGGCCGTGCACCGCCTCGGTGAGGTCCAGTACGACGGGTGTCGGACCGACCGAGATGTACGCCGCGCGCGCCACCCCGATCGTGCCGTCCTGCTGCAGCGTCACCATCGCGGCGAGCCCGCACACGGCGTAGTCACCGTGGCGACGGGCCACCTCCACGAACGCCGTGCCCGTGTGCGGCGGCGGCGCCGGGAAGTGCGCCGACACGGCCAGCTCCCCCGGCTCGACCGCCGACTCCAGCGGCGCGACGAAGAACTCCTCGGCGCCGACGGTGCGCGTCGAGCCCTGCCGGGCCACCTCGACGGTTCCACCCGTGAGGGCGAGCACCGCGGTCATCTCCCCGCTCGGGTCGGCGTGGGCCAGGCTGCCGACCGTCGTGCCGCGGTTGCGGATCACCGGGTGCGCGACCAGCCGCAGCGCCTGCCGGAGCAGGGGCAGCGCGTCGAAGGCCGGGTCGTCGCGCTCCACGTCGGCATGGCGGGCCAGCGCGCCGATGCGCACCCCGCCGTCCTCGACGCGCACGAACGCCAGGTCGGGGATGCGGTTGATGTCGATGATGTGCGCGGGCGCCGCCAGCCGCATGTTGAGGATGGGCACCAGGCTCTGCCCGCCGGCCAGCACCTTGCCGTCCGCCCCCACCTCGGCGAGCACCGACAGCGCCTCCGCCAGTGACGTGGGCGCCGAGTAGGCGAACGGGGACGGCTTCACCCGGGGATCCTCTCAGGCGGGTCGGGAAGTGCAAGGGCCGCGCGGCCCTTTCGAGCCGCGCGGCCCATGCCTTCGTGCGAAACCTCCTACTGCCGCGGCTCCGGCGAGTCCGAGCCGTGCCTCGGGGACGGCGGTGTCCCGTGGTCCGAGGTCACCCCCGCCGCATGGGCGCCGTGCCGTCGATGTGTCTCAGCGCCGACAGCTGCGCCCTCCGTGTCGAAGGGTTTGCCCGCGACCAGGGCGTCCCGCATGTAGGCCGGGGCCAGCCAGCGCAGCAGGTGGTAGCCGGCCAGCAGCACGATGGTGCCCAGCGCGATGCCGTCGAGGCTGAAGTCGTCGGTGACCTGGTGGGACACCGGGCCGATGGCGAGGATGATGCCGGCGCCGATCGGGACCAGGTTGATCGGGTTCGCGAAGTCGACCTGGTTCTCGATCCAGATCTTCGCGCCGAGCAGGCCGATCATCCCGTAGAGGACGACCGTGATGCCGCCGAGCACGCCGCCCGGGCGTCGCCGCGACCAGCGCCCCGAACTTCGGGCACAGGCCGAACAGGATCGCGACCACACCCGCCACGTAGTAGGCGGCGGTGGAGTAGATGCGGGTCGCCGCCATGACACCGATGTTCTCGGCGTACGTCGTGGTCGGCGAGCCACCGACGGACGTGGACACCGCGGTGCCGACGCCGTCGGCGAAGATGGCGCGGCCGATCATGGGGTCGAGGTCGCGGCGCGGTCATCGCGCCGACGGCCTTGACGTGGCCGGTGTTCTCGGCGATCAGCGCGATCACGGCGGGGAGCACGAGCACGATCGCGGAGAACTTGAAGTCCGGGCCGGTGAAGTCCGGGAAGCCGAACCAGTCGGCGTCCTTGACCGCGTCGAAGTTCACGCGCGGGTGCGTGTCGACCTCGCCGGCGCCGGGTTGAACGACGTGATGTCGCCGGCGGTCTTGTCCAGGACCCAGGACAGCGCGTAGCCGAAGACCAGCGCCAGCAGGATCGCGATGCGCGACCAGAAGCCGCGCAGCAGCACGGTCATCAGGAAGACCGCCGTCATGGTGATCAGCGCGACCCAGCGGTCCTGCGGCCAGTAGATGTCGGCGACCACGAAGGCCAGGCCGAAGCCGATCAGCATGACGACGCCGCCGGTCACCGCCGGCGGGAAGACCCGGTGGATGATGCCGACGCCGAGGAAGTTGATCAGCGAGACCGGCGATCGGCCAGCACCAGGCCGGCGACCAGGATGGAGCCGGTGACCAGCGCGTCGCTGTCGCTGCGCCGCCCGGATCGCGATGACGCCACCGACGAACGACGCGCTGGTGCCGAGGTAGCTGGGGACCCGGTCCTGCGTGATGAGCAGGAACAGGATCGTCGCGACGCCGGACATCATGATCGCGAGGTTGGGGTCCAGCCCCATGACCAGCGGGAAGACGAACGTGGCCCCGAACATGGCGACCACGTGCTGAGCACCGATGCCCGCTGTCCGTCCCCAGGACAACCGTTCGTCCGGTGCTACGACCTCACCTGGCGGCGGTGTCTTCCCGCCGTGAACGACCTTCCAACTGAATGCCATCCTCGCCCCTCCTCAGGGCTCAGGCGCACGGTCACGACCGGGTCCGGCCGCAACGCATGGCACACCGGTGACGTGGCCCCCAGCCACATCGCGCTCATGGTGACTCAAACTGGCGCTCAGGTGTGGGACGTCGGAAAATTCACCTGCTCGGCTCAACAGAACGCCCCCCGCCGGAGCCGAGAGGGGGTGGCATGATCGGGCCGTGACGCTGCCCGACGGAGTGCCCGTCGCCGCCCCCGCGGCGCTGCGCGACCTGCTCGGCGGACCGGCCCGGACCGCCGTCGTGCGAGGCGTGTTTCCCACGGCCGTCTACCTGGACACCGGCGCGGAGGTGGTCGCCCTCGTCACCGCCGACGCCCTGCGACTGCCCTGCGCGTTGGTGCTCGCGGCGCCGAGCAGCAGCCGGCCGTTCGCCGCCATCCAGCCCGACGATGTCGCCGCCGTGGGCGAGGGCGCGGTCGCGGTCGGCGACAGGCAGTTCCTGGTACGCCGGTGGTGGCGGCCCGCTCCGCTGCGTCCGCTGCAGCCGGGACCCGCAGCTCGCGGCCCGTGCCGACGCGCTCGAGGCGCTGCTCGCCCCCGCTGCCGGCCGAGCTGCCCGCCGACCGCCGGACCTGGCGGCCGGGCACCCTCGTCGGACTCGGACCCGGCCTCACCCCCGCCGGTGACGACGTCCTCGCCGCGATGCTGCTGACGCTGTCCGCAGTGCCGGGCACCGCAACCGCCGTCGCCGCTCTCGTCGCCGAGACGGCACCGCTGCTGACGCGCACGACCGCGCTCAGCGCCACGCTGCTCCGGCACGCGGCCGCGGGCCGCGGGATCCCCGAGGTGACCCGGCTGATCGACGCGCTGGCCGGCTCCGGCGACCTGCGCCGCAGCCACCGCCCGGTTGCTCGCGGTCGGCCACACCTCCGGCACCGCCCTCGCGCACGGCGTGCTGGCCGCGACCCGGCAGGCACTCGCCCGCGCCGACCGACCCGACACCCAGGTGGCCTGATGAGCGCCAGCACGACCGTCGAGGTCCGCCACGGCGCCTACCACGACTCGGTCACCCTGATGCAGGTCAGCCGGTCGGTCTCCACCGTCGACGGTGTGCAGGCGGCGCTGGTCGCGATGGCCACCGAGCTCAACCTCGACCTGCTCGACGGCATGGGCTTCGCAGGCACCGGAGGGTGCCGGGCCCAACGACCTGCTGGTCGCGATCCGCGCCGACGACGACGACGGCGATCGCGCGCGGCAAGGCCGAGCTCGAGGCGGCGCTGGCCCGGTCGTCGGCCGGCGGGTCCGGCTCCGCCGGTCTGGGCGCCGCCCCGCCGCCGCGCACGACCGGGTCGGCCGCCCGTCGTACGGCCGCGAACCTCTCGCTGGTCTCGGTGCCCGGCCCGCACGCGTTCTCCGAGGCGATGGACGCGCTGGAGGCCGGCCTGAACGTGATGCTCTTCAGCGACAACGTCCCGGTCGAGCAGGAGATCCGGCTCAAGGACGAGGGCGCGAAGCGCGGGCTGCTGGTCATGGGCCCCGACTGCGGCACCGCGGCGGTGTCGGGCGTCGGGCTCGGGTTCGCCAACACCGTGCGGCCCGGGCCGGTCGGCATCGTGGCCGCGTCCGGCACCGGCGCCCAGCAGCTGATGTGCCTGCTCGACGCGGCCGGCGTCGGGGTGAGCCACTGCCTCGGCGTCGGCGGCCGCGACCTCTCGGCCGCCGTCGGCGGCCGGTCCACCCGGCAGGCGCTCGCCATGCTGGCCGAGGACCCGGCCACCGAGCTGGTCATCGTCGTGTCCAAGCCGCCCGCCAAGGAGGTCGCCGACGAGATCACCGCGTACGCCGAGGGGCTGGCCACGCCGGTGCAGCTCGCCTTCCTGGGGGCCGGGCAGCCCGACCTCACCGCGGCGGCGCGGCGCGCGGTGGAGACCGTCGGCGGCAGCTGGCCCCAGCTGCAGACCTGGGCACCCACCGCCGCACCCGCGGCCGGCGCCGGGTCGCTGCGGGGGCTGTTCGCCGGCGGCACGCTCTGCGACGAGGCGATGGTCATCGCGGCCCAGGAGCTGGGGCCGATCCGGTCCAACATCCCCCTGCAGCCCGACTGGGCGCTGCCCGACGACCTGCGGGCCGACGGCCACACCATGATCGACTTCGGCGACGACCGGCTGACCCAGGGCCGCGCCCACCCGATGATCGACCAGCGGTCGCGGCTGGAGCGGATCGCCGCGGAGGCCGCCGACCCGAGCACGGCCGTGCTCCTGCTCGACGTCGTGCTGGGACACGGCGCACATCCGGACCCCGCCACCGAGCTCGCGCCGGCGCTCGCCGATGCGGTGCGGACGGCGGCGGACGACGGCAGGTCGCTCGCCGTGGTCGTCTCCCTCTGCGGCACCGAGGGCGACCCGCAGGGGCTGGTCCGGCAGGGCGACGCGCTGGCTGCGGCCGGCGCCGTGGTGCACCGCTCCAACGCCGACGCGGCGCGCGCCGCCGCCGCACTCGCGCAGGAGACCGGATGAGCCTCCTCGACCAGGAACCCGTCGTCGTCAGCGCCGGCGTCTCGCTGTTCGCCGAGGCGCTGGCCGAGCAGGCCGTCGCCGTCGGGACGGTCGACTGGCGGCCGCCGATGGAGGGCACCGAGGCGGCGCTCGCGACCGTGCTGGGCGACCCGCGACGGGCCGAGGCCAACGCGCACCGCGATGGAGCAGGCTGCTCTCGGCCGGCGCGGAGCTGGTCGACGTCCGGCCCGCGTCCGAGGCGCTGGGGCTCGAGACCGGCACGTTCTTCCACGCCGGGCCGCCGATCGCGTGGGAGCGCGCGTCCGGCCCGCTGCGCGGCGCGCTCATCGGCGCGCTGCTGTTCGAGGGGCTCGCCGACGACCCGGAGCAGGCCGAGCGGGCACTCGCGTCCGGCGACGGCATCACGCTGGACGCGTGTCACCACCACCGCACCGTGGGCCCGATGGCCGGGGTCGTCAGCCCGTCGATGTGGATGTTCGAGCTGCGCGACCCGGTGCACGGCGGCACGGCCTACTGCTCGCTGAACGAGGGGCTGGGCAAGGTGCTGCGCTACGGCGCCTACGGCCCGGAGGTGATCGAGCGGCTGCGCTGGATGTCAGCAGTGCTCGGGCCGCTGCTGCAGACGGCGGTGCGCTCGCGGGTCAAGCGCAGTGCGGTCGACATCAAGTCGATCGCCGTGCAGATGCTGCAGATGGGCGACGAGGGGCACAACCGCAACCGCGCCGGCACGTTGATGTTCCTGCGCGAGATCCTGCCGGACCTGATCGACTCCGGCGCACCGACGTCCGACATCGCCGAGGCGGCCCGCTTCATCGGTGGCAACGACCACTTCTTCCTCAACCTCGGCATGCCGACCTGCAAGCTGGCCACCGACGCGGCGCGGGACGTGCCGGGCTCGACGCTGGTGGTCGCGATGGCGCGCAACGGCACCGACTTCGGCATCCAGGTCTCCGGCACCGGCGACGAGTGGTTCACCGGGCCGGCGAACACCCCCGAGGGGCTCTACCTCGGCTCGTTCGGACCTGACGACGCCAACCCCGACATCGGCGACTCGGCCATCACCGAGACGGCCGGCATCGGCGGCTTCGCGATGGCGGCCGCACCGGCGATCGTGAAGTTCGTCGGCGGCGAGGTGCCCGACGCGATCGAGGCGACCCAGCTGATGTACGAGATCACGCTGGCCGAGAACCCGGCGTACCAGATCCCGGTCTTGGACTTCCGCGGCTCACCGACCGGCATCGACGTCACCAAGGTCGTCCGCACCGGAATCCTGCCCCACATCAACACCGGCATGGCCGGCAAGGTTGCCGGCGTGGGTCAGGTCGGCGCCGGGCTGGTCAACCCGCCGGGAGAGATCTTCCCGGCCGCGCTGGCGGCGCTTGCGAAGGAAGCCCCTCCCCTCGGTTGACGGGCTTCCGGCCGGGCGGCAGGTGCAGCGCTCCCGCCGGCTGCGTGTGTCGAGGTCAGGCGACCGGCGGTGCGCCGATGTCCAGCTCACCCCGGACGACGGCGAGGGCCACTTCCGTGAGCTTGAGGTTGTGGGTGCGGGCGTATCCGCGAAGAGCGCCGAAGGCCTCGTCCATGCCCACGTTGCTGCGCTCGGCGAGGACCCCCTTCGCCTGCTCGATCGCCACCCTGCTGCTGAGCGCGTGCTGCAGCTGTTCGGCCAGTTGAGTCGTGCGATGGGTGGAGCGCCGCTGCAGGATGCCGATGGTGGCGACGTCGGCGAGTGCCTGCGCGAGCCGCCGGTCATCGCCCGGGATCGGCTCGGGGCGGGCGTGGAACATGTTGAGCCCGCCGATGGTCTGGTCACGCAGCCGAAGCGGCACGGCCACGACCGACCGGAAACCCGCATCGATGGCCGCCGGCACGAACCGAGGCCACCGCTCGCGGTCGTCGTGCAGGTCGTCGCTGGAGACCGCTGACGCCGGTCCGGACGCAGTCCAGGCAGGGCCCCTCATTGGTCTGGAGCTGGAAGATCTCCAGCAACCGGGTGCTCTCGTCCGACGAGGCGACGACGGCGAGGTTGCCCCGTTGGTCGTCGAGAAGGAGCCCGGCAGCGGTGACGCCGAGCAGGTTGACGCAGCTCGCGACCAGCTGGTCGAGGAGGTCCACGATGTCGTAGTCGTCGACCAACGTGTCCGCCAGCAGGACGAACGTCTCGGCGAGCGTCTTCTCGCGTCGCCCGGGGTCGAGCGAGGTGCCGCTCGTGCTCTCGTCACTCATCACTCATCCTCCGTCGAGAAGCGGATCCGCCGGGCCACCACGTCTCCGGCGAGGTCGACCAGGCTGCGGTTGGTGGCAAAGGCGCGGGCACGCAGCCGCACGAACGCCTCGTTCGTCGAGACACCGAGCTGGACCTGGACCATGCCGGTCGCCTGGTGCACCTGCGGGTGGTAGACGGTGCCGAAGTCCGAAGACCCCGGCTGGCCGTCGCGTCCGGCGGGTCGTCCAGGTGCAGCAAGGCGTGCGCCGCCGCGTCGGCCGCCATGAGCGCCGCGGGCAGCTCGTCGACGGCGAGGTCGCCGGGCACGTCCCGGTAGAGGTCCATCGCCCCGACGCTGATCGCACCGATCCGCAGAGGGAAGGCGAACACGGCGCGCACGCCGGCCGCGCCCGCCCCTTCCAGGAAGGCCGGCCACCGCTCGCCCGAGAAGTCGCCCAGGGCGCCGAGATCGGAGATCAGGACCGGGGAACCGCCGCGCACCGAGTCGATGCACGGCCCTTCGCCCAGCGTGAGCTGCAGGTCCTCGATCTTCGCCGAGACCTCGTCGGTCGCGCAGACGACACCGTGGTTGCCAGACGTCGTCACCATGGAGATACCAGCACCCGTCACCCCGAGCATCTCGACGCACAGCTCACTGATCCGCCGCGGCTGCGCGTCGCGTTCCGCGGCGGCCTCCGCCAACAGCCCTGCCCATCGCCCCTGGTCAACCACGGGGATCCGGTCGAGCCGCCATCGTTACCGCCTCACACGTGCCGGCCAACGGCCGGTCCTCACAGCATGCACCCAGGTGACCCCGGTCGGCGACCCTGGACAAACCGCTCACTGACAATGAATGACCACCAACGTCACATTGTCCACCCCGCCGGCATCCAGCGCAGCCGCGGTCAACGCGTCACACGCCGCCTGCGCCCCGTCCGCTTCGCGCGAGGATCGCCGCGATCTGGGCGTCGTCGACCATGTTGGTCAGCCCGTCCGTGCAGAGCAGCAGCCGGTCACCGGCTGCCAGGGGCACCTGGGCAACGTCGGGCTGGATGCCGCGCTCGAGGCCCAGCGCCTGGGTCAGGTAGCCGCCGGCGCCGTGGTCCTCGGTCACCGGGCGCAGCCCCTCCCCGCTCGCGAACAGGTAGCACCGGCTGTCCCCGACGTGCCCGACCCAGGCCTCGTCCGAGGTGACCAGCGCCACGACCGCCGTGCTGCCCATGCCGTGCCGGGCAGGGTCGTCCTCCGACGCGGCCAGGACCGCTGCGTGCGCCTCCTCGAGGGCCCCGCCCACCGCCGCGGCGGGGTCCGAGCCGTCGTAGTCGCCGAAGACGTCCTTGAGGCGGGCGATGGCCACGGCGCTCGCGACGTCTCCCGCCGGGTGGCCCCCCATCCCGTCGGCCACCGCGTAGACGCCGGACTCGGGCTGCACCAGCAGCGCGTCCTCGTTGCGCTTGCGGACATGACCGATCTCGCTGCGGTAGCCGACCTCCATGCCGCCCACCGTAGATCAGCCCAGCAGGCGGGACTCCTGCGGCGCGGTCTCAGCGACCAGCCGGCCGCGGCTGATGACGTAGCGCGGCGGTGCGTGCCTGATCAGCGCCTCCCGGGAGGTCGCGCCGTCGAGCACGACCAGGTCGGCCGGCGCCCCCACCTCCAGCCGATGGCCGTCGTCGCCGAGCACCGTGGCCGCATCGGTCGTCACCATGTCGAGCAGCAGGTCCATCCGCTGCAGGGTCGGCGGCCCGAGCAGGTGGGCGGCGAGGAACGCCACCTCGAGCAGGTTGTGCCGGCCGAACGGGTAGTAGGCGTCCTCGATGTCGTCCTGCCCGATGGCCACCGGGATCCCGGCGTCGTGCACGTCGTACGCGCGCAGGTGCCGCGGCCCCGTGTGCGGGTCGGTGACGAACGACAGCCCCGCCTCCTTGGCGAGGCCGAGCAGCCGGCGGAACGACGGCTCGGGGTAGCTGCCGATCGCCCGGGCGTGGCAGGCGACCACCCGGCCTTCGAGCCCGTGGTCGATCGCGGCCCGAGCCAGCATCTCGGTCGTGCGCAGGCCGGGGTCACCGGCGTCGTCGGTCAGCATCGCGACGCGGGTGCCGTGGTCGGCCGCCAACCGGCACATCCGGTCGACGTGCTGACGAGCGGCCTCGTCGTCGTACTCGATCCACGGGATGCCGCCCACGACGTCGGCGCCGAGGTCCATCGCGTGCCGGACCAGCTGCTCGGCACCCGGGTCGCGGAGCAGGCCGTCCTGCGGGAACGCCACGACGTCCACCCGGACGACATCGACGAGCTCGTCGCGCAGCCGGATCAGCGCCTTCACCGCCTCCAGCCCCGCGGCCGTGTCGGTGTCGGCGAACGCCTGCACGTGCGTCACGCCGTTGCGCAGGCCGTCGAGCACGGCGCGGCGGGCGTTGTCGAGGATCGCGTCCTCCGCGTAGTCGTCCTTGACCCGCGACGCCAGCTCGATCGACGTCATGGCGCCGCCCATGCCGGCGCCGGTGTACTCGCGCAGCACGGCGTCGCCGGCGCGCTCGAACGTGTAGACCTTGTCCAGGTGCAGGTGGGCGTCCACGAACGAGGGCGACAGCAGCTGCCCCTCGGCGTCGAGGACCGTCGCGGCGTCGCGTCGGCGTCGGCCTCGTCGATGGCAGCGATGAGCCCGGCGGCGACCGCGACGGTGCACAGCTGCTCGTGGCCACGCACCCGGGCATTGGTGATCAGCAGGTCGTACGTCGGCACCGGTGCCCCTCTCCGGCAGGCGTCACTCGCCTGCGACCATGGCGAGATCATGCCGTCCCTCGCCGCCGGTCGCTCCGCAACGCGGGCTCCCGTCCGCGGACGGCTGCTCGTCGTCGCGATCTTCCTGGTCGCGCTGAACCTGCGGGCGACCCTTGCCTCGGTGCCTCCGCTGGTGCAGACGATCCGTGCCGACCTCGGCCTCAGCGCGGCGACCGCCGGGCTGCTCACCACGCTGCCGGTGCTGTGCATGGGCGTCTTCGCGCCGGTGGCGCAGCGCATGGCGCATCGGATCGGCCGGGAGGCCACCGTCGCGCTGGCGCTGGTGGTGCTGCTCGTCGGGCTGCTGGTGCGGCTGGGCGGCGCGCACCTGTCGCTGCTCTTCCTGGGCGTGCTGCTCGGCGGCGCCGGCATCGCGCTGTGCGGAACCGTGCTGCCGGGCATCGTCAAGGAGTTCTTCGCGAACCGTCCCGGCATGGTCACCGGGATCTACCTGTTCGCGATGATGGCCGGCGCCACCGTGGCTGCTGCCGCTGCGGTGCCGCTCGCCGACGCGCTCGGGTCGTGGCAGCGCTCGCTCGCGTTCTGGTCGGTGTTCGCCGTGCTCGGGCTGGTGGCCTGGCTGCCGGTCGTGCGGGCGGTCAACGACCGCGAGGACCCCGACGAGCGCGAGCCGGTGGGCGCCCTGCCGTGGCGCAGCCGCACCGCATGGCTGCTCGCGAGCTTCCTCGCGCTGCAGTCGGCCGGCTTCTACAGCCAGCTGGCCTGGATCTCCCCGTCGTACGAGGACCGCGGCTGGTCGGCGCGCGACGCCGGTCTGCTGCTCGCCCTGTTCAGCATCGTGCAGCTGGTCTCGGCGGTGGGCGCACCGGCGCTCGCCGACCGGGTCCGTGACCGCCGCTGGCTGGTGGGTGCATCCGTCGGCGCGGCCCTCGCCGGCCTCACCGGGCTGGCGGTGGCGCCGGGCGCCGCGCCGTTGCTGTGGGTCGCGCTGGTCGGCATCGGGCAGGGCGGCGGCTTCGCCCTGGGGATGGTGAAGCTCGTGGACTACGCGCCGTCGCCGGCCGCGTCCGCCCGGCTGTCGGCCCTGGTGTTCCTCGTGTCCTACTCGGTCGCGTCGCTGGGACCGTTCGTCTTCGGTGCCCTGCACGACTGTGACCGGCGGCTACTCGGTGCCGTTCGGCATGCTCGCCGTTCTGTGCGCCGTGCAGCTCGCCCTGGTGCCTCGCCTGCGCCCCGGTCGGCTGGCCGAGCCGCAAGAATGGCCGGCGTGACCCCCGAGGAGCTCGTGCGCTACTGCCTCGACAAGCCCGGCGCGTGGCAGGACGAGCCGTGGGAGGGCGACACCGTGGCCAAGGTCGCCACCAAGATCTTCGCCTTCCTCGGGTCGGGCACGTCGGTCGGCCTGAAGTGCGGAGCTGACCCGGGACGAGGCCGACGAGTGGCTCGCGCGCTACCCGCAGGACGCGGCCGTGATGCCCTACATCGGGCGGTCGGGGTGGAACACCCTGCAGGTGGGCGGTGCGATCCCGGACGACGAGCTGCTGGAGGCGGTCGACGCGTCCTACGACTTCGTGGTCGCCAAGCTGCCCAAGAAGGACCGGCCCTAGCCGTCCTCACCGCGGTGCGACGCCAGGTCCTCGGGCGTGTCGACGGCGCCAGACCACCTGTGCCGGAGAGCCGCTGTCCCGAATGAGCCGGGCAGCCTGCACTCCGTCGAGCTCCGGCATCCGGACGTCGAGCAGGACCACGTCGGGTCGGAAGGCCGCTGCCGCCTCGACGGCGAGCCGGCCGTTCGAGGCCTCACCCACCACCTCGATGTCTGGCTCCGCCTCGAGGATGAGACGCAGGCCCGTACGGACGAGCTCCTCGTCGTCCGCGATCAGGACGCGGATGCTCACGCCCGTGCCACGCTCTCGATCGGCAGCGAAGCACGCACGAGGAAGCCACCCCCGGGTCTGGGACCCACATCCAGGCTCCCGCCGTAGAGCGCCACCCGTTCCCGCATGCCGACCAGACCCCGCCCGGAGCCGCCTTCCACCTCAACAGGCCGACCGTCATCGGACACCTCCACGTCGACGCCATCGCGGTGATAGTTCACCGAGACAGTCGCGCGGGCATCGCGGGCGTGGCGAAGTGTGTTGGTGAGCGACTCCTGCACGATGCGATAGGCAGCCAGGTCGACTCCGGGCGGCAGCGGCCGTTGCTCGCCCCGGACCGATACGTCGACGGGGAGCCCTGCCGATCGGATCTCCGCGACGAGGGCATCGAGGTGCTGAAGACTCGGTTGCGGTGACAGAGGTGCCGTCTCCTCGATGCCGACCAGGACGTCGAGCAGCCGTCGCATCTCAGCGAGCCCCTGCCGCCCACTCGACTCGATGGACGTCAGCAACCGTTCCGCGGCGAGCGGGTCGTGACGGAGGACGCGCTGGGCCGCTTGTGACTGGATGACGATCACTCCCATGCTGTGCGCCACCAGGTCGTGCAGCTCGCGGGCGATGCGCGCTCGCTCGGCCACCACGGCGGCTCTGGTGTCCTCCTCCCGGGTGCGCTCGAGCATGGAGGCGTGGTCGTGGAGCCGTTGGACCTCGCCGCGCCGACGACGCATCCAGCGGCCGAATCCCCAGAGTGCGGCGAGGACGAACCACGCGGGGACCACCTCGTCCCACGGCGCCCCGTCCCGGAGCCGCGGAAGGTCGGTCGACAGCAGTGCGGCTGCAGCCGCACCGGCGCCGAGCAGTGCCTGCATCCGGTTGGCGTGCGCCGCGACGGAGTAGAGGGCGAGGACGAGGGCGAAGAAGGGCTGGCCGAGGTCGCCGTCCAGCTCGTACTGGAGCCATCCCGCGACCGCCACCACACTCAGGACCAGAAGTGGGTGGCGTCGACGGACGAGCAGCGGAACCGTCGCGACCGCCGCGAGGGCCGCGTTCACGGCCGGTCCGCTCTCCCAGGCAGAGGGGTCCCGCGTCCAGACCTGGATCTGCGCGGAGCCAGCCAGCAGGACGACGACGACCACGTCGGCAATCCGTGCGGCTCGCGACAAGCTCATGCGGGGACGCTAGCCGCTGGGTTTCGGTCCGGCATCCGTCTCTCGGAATACCGAGGATGCCCCAGCCCTATGCCAGGCGGGCTACCCACGAGCCCGTCAGCGGGGAGACGACCTGTCGTGGCTCGGGCTCCTAGCGTTCGAGGACACCACTCGAACTCTGGAGGAAACCGATGGAGACGATGCCCTGGGCTCGGTCGCTGCGTGCTGGGTGGGCGGGTGTGGCGGCCGGCCCCCTGCTCATCCTGTCCAGCGGGATCCAGCTGGGAGTTCACGTGCAGGAGCCCGACGGCACGGTCGTCGCTCCCGTTCTGTTCACCACCCTGACCGCGCTGTGGGCGCTTGGCATGATCTGCGTGGCAGTGACTGTCCGGGCGGTCGCGGCGCAGCAAGCCGCGGCGGATCGGGCACTCGGGCGAGCCGGTCGGATCGGGGTGCGCTCGACCATCGTGGGTTGCGGTCTGCAGGTCGCCTTCGCCGTGGGAGCGGCCGTGACTGCGGCGTTGACCGGGAAGCCACTGGAAGCCGTGTTCCTGCTCTTCGCACTGGGTTTCCTCGCCCTGATCGTCGGTGCCGCGTTGCTGGGAACAGCCGTGCGGCGGAGCGGCGTGCTCCGTGCCGCCAGAGTGCCGCTGTGGTTCGGCGCCGCCGCGGCGCTGGCCGCGATCGTCGTCCCCCTGGATCCCTGGCACGACGTTGCGCTCTTCGCCTTCGACGCTTCGTGGACCGGTCTCGGAGCGGTGTTGCTGCGCAGCACTCGACGGCCCGTCGCCCAGTCAGCGCCGGCCCGGGCCGCCGCCTGAGAGCCGCTCACTCCCCAAGCCGGACGGCGTCCAGGTCGCGGGGGTGTCGATGTCGGCCGGGTCGGCGATGTCTGCGCACTCGACGGCGTCGACCTGGTCGGGGTGTTCGCGGATGAAAGCCCGGACACCCTCGTCGCCGACGGCGGAAGCGGACACCGCGGCCCACAGCGGGCGGGCGACGCCGACCGGGTTGCGTGGCTGGCCGTCGTACGTCGCGACCACGAGCTGGTGACCCTCGTGGAGGCGGCGGACGAGTCGGGCGACCACGTCCGCGCCGATCCCCGGCTGGTCGACCAGGGAGATGACGACCGCATCGGCGCTCTCGGGCAGGGCGGCGAGCCCGGCGCGCAGCGAGGACGCCATCCCGGTCGCCCAGTCGTCGTTGACCACGGTGGTCGCGCCGGGGACCTCGACGGTCACGGCGCCGGACACGACGTACACGGGCTCGCACCCGCCCTCGCGGAGGACGCGCACCGCGCGGTCGACCAGCCGCTCACCGTCGAGCTCGACCAGGGCCTTGGGGCCGCCGAAGCGGCTGCCCTCCCCCGCTGCCAGCACCAGCCCGGCGACCCGGGTCACCGGTGGATCGGACCGTCGGTGTCGCCCAGGCGACGGCCGGTGCCACCCCAGCGCAGCGCGACGATCTCGGCCGCGATCGACACCGCCGTCTCCTCGGGGGTGCGCGCGCCGATGTCGAGGCCGATGGGCGAGGAGATCCGCGCCAGCGACTCCTCGCTGACGCCCTCGTCCCGCAGCCGCGCCAGCCGGTCCTCGTGCGTGCGGCGGCTGCCCATGGCGCCGATGTAGGCCGCGTCGGTGCGCAGCGCGGCCTCCAGCAGCGGGACGTCGAACTTCGGGTCGTGCGTGAGCACGCAGATGATGGTGCGCGCGTCCACGTCGACGGTCTCGAGGAAGCGGTGCGGCCACTCCACGACCACCTCGTCGGCGTCGGGGAACCGCTTCGGCGTGGCGAACACCGCGCGGGCGTCGCACACCGTGACGCGGTAGCCGAGGAACTTCCCCACCCGCGCCACCGCCGCCGCGAAGTCGATCGCGCCGAACACGAGCATCCGCGGCCTCGGTGCGAACGACTGCACGAACACCGTCAGCTCGTCCTGGCGGCGTTCGCCGTCGGGGCCGATGCGCATGGTGGCGGTCGTGCCGTGGTCGAGCATCCCGCGCACGTCATCGGCGACGGCGGCGTCGAGCCGGGCCGTGCCGAGCGAGCCGGCGACCCGGTCGGGCCACACGACGAGGTGGGCACCGAGCTGGCCGGGCCCGTCGACGATCGTCGCGACGGCCACCGGCTCGTGCTCGTGCCTCCGAGGCGACGACAGCGGGCAGCTCCGGGTGCGTCGTCGCGTCGACCCGCTCGACGAACACGTCGAGGATGCCCCCGCAGGTCAGGCCGACCGCGAACGCGTCGTCGTCGCTGACGCCGTAGCGCTGCAGGACCGGGTCGCCGCCGGCCAGCACCTCCTGCGCCAGCTCGTAGACGGCGCCCTCGACGCACCCGCCCGAGACGCTCCCGACGACCTCACCGTCGGCCGAGACGAGCATCGCGGCGCCGGCGGGACGCGGGGCGCTCTGCCAGGTCGAGACCACCGTCGCCAGAGCGAACGGCCGCCCCTCGGCGTACCAGCGCTCGACCTCGGTCACCACGTCATGCACCTGACCACGGTACGACGTTCACCCGTGCGCTTGTCGCGAGTCCGGTCCGGCTCAACGGCCGCCGATGACCTCGGCCAGCCGCTCGAGCGCCGCGAGCGAGTGGCCGTCGACGAAGTCGTCGACGTGCGGCAGCGCGGCGAGCATCCCGGCCGTCATCGGCGCGTAGCCCGGCTGCCCGCGGTGCGGGTTGACCCACACGACCCGGTGCGCGAGCCGGTGCAGCCGCGCCATCTGCGTCCCGAGCAGGGCCGCGTCGCCGCGCTCCCAGCCGTCCGAGGCGATCACCACCACCGCCCCCCGGGCCACACCGCGCTGCCCCCACCGGTCGAGGAAGGTCTGCAGCAGCTCGCCGAGCCGGGTCCCGCCGCTCCAGTCGGGCACCGCGCGCCCCACCGCGGCCAGCGCCGCCGACGCGTCGCGACCGCGCATCTCGCGGGAGACCCGGGTCAGCCGGGTGCCGACGGTGAAGACCTCGGTCGCGGGCCGTCGGCGGGCGGCCGCGTGGGCGAACCGCAGCAGCGGCTCGGCGTAGGGCTGCATCGACCCGCTGACGTCGACGACCAGCACCAGGCGACGGGGCCGCACCCGGCGGACCCGGTGCTCCAGCCGGGCCGGCTCGCCGCCGCGCCGGAGCAAGGACCGGACCGTACGCCGGGTGTCCAGCGCGCCCCGCAGGGACGGTCGGTACCGCCGGGACCGGCGCGACTCCCCCACCGGGTCGATCGCGGCGATCAGCCGTCGTACGCGTCTCCCGCTCGCTCGCCGTCAGGGCGGCCAGGTCGCGGTGCCGCAGCACCTCGGTCCGGCTCGCCGTCGCGACCGGAGCAGGATCGTCGCGCGAGCTCCGCGACGCCGGCTCGTTCCGGCCCGGGACGGCGACCGGACGAGTCACCTCGACGGGAGCCGCCCGCCGCCGCGGCGGCGCCTGCTCGCCGGCGAAGTAGGCCGCGAACGCCCGGTCGTAGCGGTCCAGGTCCTCGGGTGACGAGCAGAGCGTGAGCCGCCCGGCCCAGTAGACGTCGGCCCGTCCCGTGACGTCGAGGTGCTCGACCGCGGTCACCATCGCGTGCACCCGGTCGGGGCTGGCGGGCACGCCGGCGGCTCGCAGCGTGCGGGCGAAGCCGACCAGCGTGGCCGTGACGTCCCGCGTCATCCGGCTGGTCATCCCGCCCGCGCCCAGGTGGCCAGGCGGCCCGACGACCCGCTCCTGGTCCTCGCGGTACTTCAGGAACGCGCCCAGGCTCGCGGCCGCGAGGTCGGGGTCGAGGTCGCGGGCGCCGAGGGCGAGCATGGCCTCGGCCCAGTCGAGCGACTCGGCCACGCCGGGCGGCTTGAGCAGGTCCTCCTGGCGGAGGTCCGCGGCCACCCGGGCGACGCCGGCCGCCAGCGCCTCGGTCACCGCCGGGAGCCGCCGCCGGACGATGGCGACCTCGCGCTCGAAGCCGGGGTGCTCGACCCAGTGGTAGAGGCAGCGGCGCTTGAGCGCGTCGTGCACCTCACGGGTGCGGTTGCTCGTGACGACGACGAGCGGCGGCTCGGCGGCGCTGATCGTGCCGAGCTCGGGCACGGTGATCGTCCACTCGCTGAGCACCTCGAGCAGGAACGCCTCGAACTCGTCGTCGGCGCGGTCGACCTCGTCGACGAGGAGCACGCTCGGCGTGGTCTCCAGCGCCTGCAGCAGCGGGCGGGCGACCAGGAAGCGCCGGTCGTAGAGCTCGGCCTCGATCTGGTCGGCGTCGGTCACCCCGGCGGCCTCGGCCGCGCGCAGGTGCAGCAGCTGGCGCGGGAAGTCCCAGTCGTAGAGCGCCTGCGAGGCGTCGATCCCCTCGTAGCACTGCAGCCGGATCAGCGGCGCGTCCAGCACGCCGGCCAGCGCACCGGCCAGCGCGGTCTTGCCGACGCCGGCATCCCCCTCGCAGAACAGCGGCCGGTGCATCCGCAGGGCGAGGTAGGCGGCGGTCGCCAGTCCCTCGTCGGCGAGGTAGTCCTGGGCGTCGAGGCGCTCGGCCAGCTGCTGGGGCGAGGTCACGTCGGTCACCCGATCACCGTACTTGTCAGAACCTCGTGACCCAGGTGGGCCACGGAGAGTCTGACTCAGTGGCCGCCGGGGGCCGCGGGTGCGCTCGGCAACCATCCGGGCGAACTGCTCCGCCTGCTCCTGCGCGTATGCCCCGTCCGCCTTCTGCACGCCCATCGCGGCCATCGCCGACCCGTCGGAGAGGTCGAGCATCATCCACGGGTCGTCGCGCAGCAGCCGGACCCCGACCACCTCGGGCCACTCCAGCCGCCGGCGGTGCACGATGTTGATGACCGACACCCCGGCGTCGTCGGCGACGACCCGCACGGCGGCCAGCCGGTGCAGGAAGTAGGCAACCGCGAGGGCGACCGCGCCCAGCGCCAGCCGCGACCCGAGGCTCCACCCGCCGGCGCCGTCCGACGGGGCGAACACCGCCCCACCGATCGAGCGCGACCAGAACCAGCGCGGCGCACGGATAGATGACCAGGCGGGCGCGCCGGGGCCGGAACACCGTGGTCCCGCGCTCGGTGACCACGCCGGGCGTCACAGCCGGCAGGCGTGGATGTCGGTGACCAGGATGCCCCGGGCACCGAGCTCCCAGAGCTCGTCCATGACGCGGTGGGTGTCTGCCCGCAGCACCATCGCGCGCACCGCCACCCAGCCGGCCTCGTGCAGCGGCGACACGGTCGGGCTCTCGATGCCGGGCGTGAGCTTCACCGCCGACTCGACGAGGTCGCTGCGCACGTCGTAGTCCATCAGGACGTACTGCCGCGCGATGATGACGCCCTGGATGCGCCGGACCAGCTGGTCGACCGCGGGCATCGCCGGCTCACCCGTGCGCCGGACGAGCACCGCCTCGGACTCGAGGATCGGCTCCCCGACGATCTCCAGACCGGCCTGGCGCAACGTCGTACCGGTCGAGACCACGTCGGCCACGACGTCGGCCACGCCGAGGCGCACCGCGGTCTCCACCGCGCCGTCGAGGCGGATCACCTCGGCGTCGACGCCGTGCTCGGCGAAGAACTTCGCGAGCAGGCCGCCGTACGACGTGGCGACCCGCTGCCCGGCGAAGTCCTTCACGCCGGTGGCCGTCCCCGGCCGAGCGGCGAAGCGGAACGTCGACCGGCCGAAGCCCAGCGCCAGGATCTCCTCGGCGGCGGCGCCACTGTCGAGCAGCAGGTCGCGGCCGGTGATGCCGACGTCGAGCCGCCCCGACCCGACGTACACCGCGATGTCGCGCGGGCGCAGGAAGAAGAACTCGGTGTCGTTGTCGGGGTCCTGCAGCACCAGCTCGCGGGTGTCGTTGCGCTGCCGGTAGCCCGACTCGCGCAGCATGCTCGCGGCCGGCTCGGCCAGGGAGCCCTTGTTGGGCACGGCGACACGCAGCACGACAGGCCTCTCTCGCAGGATGTCCTCAGAGCCGAGCGTAGACGTCGGCCAGCCCCAGACCGCGGGCGATCATCAGCACCTGCACGTGGTAGAGCAGCTGGGAGATCTCCTCGGCGGCCCGCTCGGGCGACTCGTGCTCGGCGGCCATCCACGCCTCGGCCGCCTCCTCGACGACCTTCTTGCCGATCTCGTGCACGCCCGGCGTCGAGCGCGGCCACGGTCGACGAGCCGGCCGGCCGCGACTGGGCCCGCTCGGTCAGCTCGGCGAACAACGCGTCGAATGTCTTCACGCCGCGATCCTTGCAGAGGTCGCCGCTCAGGCCCCCACCGTCTCGATGGCCGGGTCGACGGGCGTCGGGCCGGCGCCCTCCTCGCGGTAGACGCGCCACCACACGAAGAAGCCCCAGATGACGAAGACGCCGTAGATGCCGTAGAGGATCGCCGAGGGATAGAACTTGAAGTGCAGCAGCTCCGGCACGCCGACCAGGTCGACGGCGATCCAGCACAGCCAGAACTCGATCCAGCCGCGGGCCATCGCGTAGGTCGCGAGGATCGAGCCGACGAAGATCCAGGAGTCGGCGAGGTAGTACCACCACTCGGCCGGGAAGCCGGCGCCGATCGCGCTGAAGAGGTAGTAGCAGACGGCCACCGCCGCGGCGCCGCCGAAGATGAGGAATGCCCGCTCCCTCCCGGTCGCCCAGCGGGGGGTCACCGCGACGGCGGTGCCGCCCTGCCTTGGCCGTCTGGTGCCAGCGGTACCAGCCGTAGATGCTCACGCCGATGAAGAAGACCTGGCGGGCGGCCTGCCCGTAGAGCGTCTGCCCCTGCGGGTTGTCGAACGCGACCCCGAGGAAGACGGTGAACAGCAGCACGTTGCCGACGATGCCGACCGGCCACGCCCACACCCGCCGCCGCATGCCGCCGACCGCCGAGGCAAGCCCGAACCCGTTGCCGATGATCTCGCGCCACAGGATGTGGTGGCCGCCGAACGTCAACTGCGCGTCGAAGAGCCAGTTGATGACATCCACGGAAACGCTCCCTCTCTCGGGCGCGCTCCAGGGCATGTCGGCGTACGCCGACGACGGGCACCCGCGCCCGTCGTACGACGGACATCGAGCACCCGCGCGTGCTACCTCCCATCCGGACTTTCACCGTCGGTCCTGGAGTTCCACCAGGTCAACCGGGCACTGTCATCGCTGACGATGCACGGGTCGCGGACTGTCACCGCCGGTTCGGAATTACACCGACCCCGGAGCACGCACATTGCTGTGTCGGGGCTCAGTCTGCCACGGCCCACCAGGAGCCGGCAGTGGCGGCCACGGCTTGGGCCCGCAGGGCCTGCACCGCCGCGCCCGGGTCGTCGGCCTGGTAGACCGCGGAGCCGGCGACGAAGACGTCGGCACCCGCGTCGGCGCACCGCTCGATGGTCTCGGCCGAGACTCCCCCGTCGACCTGCACCCACACGTCCAGGCCGGCCGCGCTGACCAGCTCCCTGGCCCGGCGGATCTTGGGCAGCACGTGGTCGAGGAACTGCTGGCCGCCGAAGCCGGGCTCCACCGTCATGAGCAGCAGCATGTCCAGCTCGGGCAGCAGGTCGGCGTGGTCGTCGATCGGGGTGCCCGGCTTGAGCGCCATCCCGGCGCGCGCGCCGAGCCTGCGCAGGTCGCGGGCCAGCGCCGCCGGCGCCGTCGAGGCCTCGACGTGGAACGTGACGCTGCGGGCACCGGCCTCGGCGTAGCCCGGTCCCCACCGGTCGACGTCGGTGATCATCAGGTGGCAGTCCAGCGGCAGCGCGCTGACCTCGGCCAGCCGCTCCACGACCGGGAGCCCGATCGTCAGGTTCGGCACGAAGTGGTTGTCCATGACGTCGACGTGCACCCAGTCGGCCGCGCTGCTCACGCGAGCCAGCTCGGCCTGCGAGGTTGCTGAAGTCGGCGGACAGGATGCTCGGCGAGATCTGCACGGACACGGGCGGAGTCTAGGTGGCGACCTCATCGTGTCGCGGCGTGCGCGACGATGTCCCGGTGACGGTGCCAGAGGCCCGGGCCAAGCGGAGCGACGAGGCGCAGCACGGGTCGGCTGACCGACCGCTTGTCGCCTGGCAGTCCCTGGGCGCGATCAGCGGGTCCGTAGCTGCGGTGCTCGTGGCAACGAGCAGCCGTTACGGCTACCACCGCGACGAGCTCTATTTCCTCCAGGCTGGCAAGCACCTGTCGTTCGGCTACGTCGACCAGCCGCCGCTCACCCCGCTGCTGGCGCGAGTGGCAACCGAGCTCTTCGGCGACTCCCTGGTCGGGTTGCGGCTGGTTTCCGCGCTAGCGGCCGGGGGCGTGGTGCTGCTTACCGGCCTGATCGCCCGCGAGTTCGGCGGCGGGCGGGGCGCGCAGGCCCTCGCTGCGGGCTGCATGGCCGTATCGGCGTTCCTGCTGGCCGTCGGGCACCTCCTGTCGACCACCACGTTCGACCTGCTGGCCTGGACGGCCCTCTCCTGGCTGGTGGTCCGCGCGCTCCGGGACGGGGGTCCGGTCTGGGCGGCGGTCGGCGTAGTGGCCGGGATCGCGCTCCAGAACAAGACGCTCGTGGCCTTCCTCCTCGTTGCCTTGGCGGTCGGCATGCTGGTGGCTGGGCCGCGGGAGCGGCTGCGGAGCCCGTGGCCGTGGGCGGGCGCGGGCATCGCGCTGGTCCTCTGGATCCCCAACCTGGTCTGGCAGGCAGGGCACGGGTGGCCGCTGGTGGAACTGTCCGAGGCGATCGCCGGCGGCAGTTCCGGCACCAGCGAGCCCCGGGAGCTGTTCCTCCCCATGCAACTGGTCCTCATCAGTCCGTTCCTGGTGCCGATCTGGGTCGCGGGACTGTGGCGGCTGGCGCGCAGTCCCGCCCTGCGTGCCTATCGCGCCTTCGCTGTGGCCTACCCGTTGCTCGCGGCGCTGTTCCTGGTGACTGGCGGCAAGCCCTACTACCTGGCCGGGCTCTACCCGGTGCTGCTCGCCGCGGGGGCAGAGCCGACCCTGCGCTGGTGCCGTGCCGGAGCGTCCCGGATGCGGCCGGTTCTGCTCGGCGCCGCCGTCGCGCTCAGTGCGCTGGTGGCCGGCATTCTCTTCCTGCCGGTGGTCCCGGCCGACGCGCCTGGGCGCGACGCCGATCGTGGACATCAACTACGACGCTGGGGAGACCGTCGGCTGGCCGGTGTTCGTCCAGACCGTGGCAGGTGTCCACCGGTCACTGCCGAGTGCCGAACAGGACGACGCGATTGTCCTGACGCGCAACTATGGCCAGGCCGGGGCGGTGGACCGTTACGGGTCGGAACTCGGACTTCCGCGTGCCTACAGCGGCCACAACAGCTACGCCGAGTGGGGACCGCCGCCGGAGAGGGCCACCATCGCGATCGTCATCGGCTACGACCGGTCGACCCTGCGCACCTGGTTCGGCTCCGTCGAGGAGGTCGCGCGGATCGACAACGGGCTGGACCTGGAGAACGACGAGCAGGACACGCCGATCTGGCTCTGCCGCGACCGGCTGGCCCCGTGGTCGCAGATCTGGCCCGACGTGCGGCACCTCGGTTGACCGGCGTCGAGCGGTCGCGTCCGGCAGCCTAGGCGGGCGAGGCGAGCCGGCTGATCACCGCCCGGACGTCGTCGGGTGACCAGTCCATCGTGTTCTCCTGCACGGACAGCTCGATCACGCGCCAGCGCGGCGACTCGGACGGCCCGCTGCGGAACGGCACCGCCCACCCGCGCTCGGTCGCCAGCTCGAGCGCGGCGCGCAGCACGCCGTCGTGGTCGGTGTGCAGGCGCACGTGCAGCATCGGCGACTGCGGCGGGTCGACGACGACCTCGACGCCGGGCAGGTCGCGGATCGCATCGGCGATCTCCCGGGTCTTCTGCAGGTACGCCGACATCCGGGGCAGCCGCGTGCGCAACCCGTGCAGCGCTGCGGCTGCATAGGGCCACATCGCGGCGAGCGTGCCGCCGTGCCGGCGCCGCCACACCGCCGCCTCGGCGATGACGTCGGCCGGGCCGGCCAGGCACGCGCCGGCGATGCCGCCGAGCCCCTTGTAGAACGAGACGTAGACGGTGTCGAAGAGCGCGGCCACCTCGGCCGGCGTACGGCCGTAGTAGGGCGCGGACTCCCAGAGCCGGGCCCCGTCGAGGTGCACGGCGACGCCACGATCGCGGGCCCACGCCGGTCTGCGCGCCCAGCTCGTCCCACTCGGGCAGCGACCCGCCGATCTCGCGCTGCGGCAGCTCGAGGAGCAGCGCCGCGAGCGGTTCGTCGACGTCCTCGAGGTCGGCCATCGTCAACGGGGCCCGGGAGTCGCCGACCGGCCGTGCGATCAGGCCGTGCAGGTGCGCGTAGCCGTGCTCCTCGTGCAGCTCGACGTGCGACGTGGGGTGGTAGGCGACCGTGCGGCAGTTGCTGCGGTCGGCCCAGATGCGCAGCACGATCTGCTGGGCCATCGTCCCGCTGGGCAGGAACATCGCCGCCGGCTTGCCCAGCACCGTGGCCGTCTCCGCCTCCAGCTCGGCGACCACACCGCCGTCGCCGTAGCGGTCGGACTCCGCCTCGGCCGGCACGACCTCGAGCAGCTCCTCGAGCGCCTCCCGCGGTGGGACCGGGCGGTAGCCGAGCCACCGGGTGCACGCCTTGCGGGCGGCCAGGAGCTGCGCCTCCAGGGTCGTCGCCGTGCTCGCCGGTCTCGGCGTCCTCGCTCGCGTCGCTCATGCGCTGGGACGTTACCGTCCAGGTGACCGAGTGAGGGGGAGACGAGACATGACCGACGCGTCCCAGGTCACCGAGATGCGGCTGGTGGTCACCACCGACGACTACGAGCGGGCCCTGCACTTCTACCGCGACCTGCTCGGGCTGCGCGAGGTCGCGGCGTTCACCGCGGACGGCGGCCACGTGACGATCCTGGAGGCGGGCCGGGCCACCCTCGAGCTGGCCGACCCGGCGCACGCCGCGTACGTCGACCGGGTCGAGGTCGGCCGCCGCGTCGCCGGTCACATCCGGGTGGCGTTCGGAGTCGAGGACGCCGCGGTCGCGACCGAGCGCCTGCGCGCAGGCCGGCACCGAGGTCATCGCTCCCCCGACGGTCACCCCGTGGGGCTCGTCCAACGCCCGGCTCGCGGGCGCGGCCGGGCTCCAGCTCACGCTGTTCAGCGGGGACGACGTCTAACTGCCGTCGATCGGGAGGTGCCCACCCGGGGCGCGGGATCAGGCAGAACGGGTGCCCGGCCGGGTCGGCGTAGACGTGGTCGCCACCGGCCAGCCGGCGGGCGCCCAGCGCCAGCACCTTCGGCGCCGCGGCGTGCGAGGTCGTCGACCATCACGTCGAGGTGCATCTGCTGGGGGTGCGCGGGGTCCGGCCACTGCGGCGCGCGGTGGTCGGGCGCGAGCTGGAACGCGAACCCCGACGTCGTGTCGTCGCGCGCGACCACGACGAAGTCGTCGGACCGGTAGGTCACCGGCAGCCCCAGCAGCTCGGAGTAGAACCCGGCCAGCGCCTGCGGGTCGGGGCAGTCGATGATGACGTGGTGGGCTCGACCGATCATGGCGCTGATCCTCGCACCGGACTCACGTTCGAGGAGGTCGACCCGGCGGCCGCGCTCGACCCGGGGCTGCGCTCCGACCTCCTGGAGACCTGGGTTGCCGTGACCGACGCCGGGGGCAGCGTCGGGTTCACCGCGCCCGCGCCGGTGCCGGCGATCACCGCGACGCTGGACGCATCCCTGGCCCGGGTCGCTGCCGGTGAGGACGCGCTCGGGGTCCTCCGCGACGGGCGGCGAGCGGTGGGGCTGGGGCTGCTCGTCGCCGGTCCAGGCGTCCTGACCCGGCACTGGCGCACCGTCCTGCGGGTGATGGTCCACCCCGACCACCAGGGCAACGGCGCCGGGCTGCTGCTCATGGGCGGACTGCATCAGGTGGCGCAGCGGCTCGGGCTGGAACAGCTGCAGCTGACCGTGCGCGGCGGCGAGGGACTGGAACGGTTCTACGAGCGGCTGGGCTACACCGTCGTGGGACGCCATCCCGGCGCGGTCCGGGTCTCCCCCGGTGACGACCGCGACGAGATCATGCTCGTCTGTCAGCTCCACTGACGAGAGGGGCAGCGACGTGCCGGCATCCCCGCACGGGCTGAAGCCGCGCGAGCGCATCGACGCGGAGTGCGACCGGCGCGGCAAGGACGCGGTCGTGGCCGGCTGCATCGCGCTGCTCGAGGGCCGCGAGGCCGACGGCGAGCTGATCGTGGCGCTCGGCGGGCCCGCGGCGCTCTGGGCGGTCGGCGGCGGTGTCGAGGGGCCGCGCTACTGGCGCCGGGTCTGGGCCGCCCGCGGCCTGCTCTGGGCCTGGGACGACAGCGCCCTGCCGGCCATCGTCACGGCGTCTGGGCGACGACGCCTGGCGGGTGCGCGAGATGGCCGCCAAGGTCGTGGCCCGGCACCGGCTCGGTGACGCGCTGCCGATCGTCGCCGACCTCCGGGACGACCCGACGGCGCGGGTGCGCGCGGCCGCGTCCCGCGCCGTGGTGCTGCTCACCGCGGCCGGCGCGTAGTCCCGTCAGCTGCGCCGCAGCAGAGCCAGGTACATCGCGTCGGTGCCGTGCCGGTGCGGCCACAGCTGCACGTCCGGGCCGTCCCCCAGGTCGGGCATCGCCGGGAGCGACGCCCGCGCGTCGAGCTGCTCCACCGGCACCGGCCCGCGGAGCGCGTCACCCACGACGGCCCGGGTCTCGGCCAGGTGCGGCGAGCAGGTGACGTAGGCGACCACGCCACCCGGGCGGACGGCCTCCAGCGCCGACGCGAGCAGCGATCGCTGCAGCGCGGACGAGCGGAGCGACGTCCTCCGCCGTACGACGCCACCGTGCCTCCGGCCGCCGCCGCAGCGCCCCCAACCCGGTGCAGGGAGCATCGACGAGCACCCGGTCGAACGCGCCCGCCTGCCAGGCCGGGGCCCGGCCGTCCGCCACCACGACATCGGCGTCGTCGCCGACAGCGCGCCGCGTCAGCCGAGCCCGATGCGGCGCCAGCTCTGCTGCGACGAGACGTCCGCCCCGCTCCCGCGCCAGCGCGCCGAGCAACGCCGCCTTGCCGCCCGGCCCGGCGCACAGGTCGAGCCACCGCTGGTCCGAACCCTCGATGGGAGCCGCCGCCAACGCCAGCGCGACCAGCTGGCTGCCCTCGTCCTGCACACCGGCCCGGCCCTCCCGCACCGCCGGGATGGCACCGGGCTCGCCGCCAGGCAGCGTCGCCGCGTAGGGCGACCACCGGCCGGGCACCGCCCCGGCGGCGATCAGCTCGGCCACCTCGGCGCGACCCGGTCGAGCGACCAGGCTCACCGCCGGCGCCACGTTGTCGGCGGCGAGCAGCGCGGCCGTCTCCTCGAGCGAGCCGCCCAGCGCGTCCCGGACGGCGGAGACCACCCAGCGCGGGTGCGAGTGCGCGACGGCGAGATGCCCGACCGGGTCCACGTCGTACGCCGGGGCGAGCTCGTTCACCCACGACGCCAGGTCGCTGGCACCCACCCGGCGCAGCACCGCGTTCACGAACTTCGCCCGGCCGTCGCCGAGCACCGCGCGGGCCAGCTCCACCGTCGCCGACACCGCGGCGTGCGAGGGCACCCGCATCGCGAGCAGCTGGTGGGCGCCCAGCCGGAGGACGTCGCGCACCGGCTCGTCCACCTGGTCGAGCGGCCGGTCCACGCACGCGGCCAGCACCACGTCGTACGTGCCCTGCCCGCGCAACGTGCCGTAGGTGAGCTCGGTGGCGAACGCCGCGTCGCGTCCCTCGATGCCGCGGCTGGTGAGCAGCTCGGGCAGCACCAGGTTGGCGTAGGCGTCGCGCTCGGCCACGGCGCGCAGCACGTCGAACGCTGCCCGCCGCGCGGCGTCCGGCTGCGGGCGGCGGTAGGGCTTGGCCGCCCGGCGCGGGCCGCCCTGGGTCGACATCAGTGCAGCCGCGCGCCGTCGAGGTCACGCACGCCGCGCGCCCAGTCCGCGGCCGCCATCGGACGCTTGCCGGCCGGGCGCACCTCGCCGAGCTCGACGGCGCGCCCGTCGCCGGCACCCACCAGCACGCGCGCCTTCTCCACCCGCACCTCGCCCGGCGCCAGCGCGGTCTCCCCGGCGGGGCTGACCGGGCCGAGACCGAGCCGCTCCTCGCCGACCGTGGTCCAGGCCCCGGGGGCGGGGGTGCACGCGCGCACCAGCCGGTCGACGTGCTGGGCCGGGCTGGTCCAGTCGACCCGCGCGTCGCCGGTGCCGAGCTTGGGCGCGAGCGAGACGCCGTCGGCCGGCTGCGGCACCCCCACCACGTCGCCGCTCTCGATGCCGTCGAGGGTGGCCACCAGCAGCCCCGCGCCCGCTCGCGCGAGCCGGTCGAGCAGGTCTCCGCTGGTGTCGGAGGCGCGGACCGGCTCGGTCAGCGTGCCGAACACCGGCCCGGTGTCCAGCCCCTCCTCCAGCAGGAAGGTCGTGGCGCCGGTGAGGTCGTCGCCGTGCAGGATCGCGTGCTGCACGGGGGCGGCGCCGCGCCAGGCGGGCAGCAGCGAGAAGTGCAGGTTGACCCAGCCGTGCCGCGGGATGCCCAGCGCCGCGGGCGGGACCAGCGCGCCGTAGGCCACCACCGGGATGCTGTCCGGCGCCAGCTCGCGCAGGCGGTCGAGGAACCCGGGGTCACGTGGGGTCGGCGGCTTGAGCACCTCGAGACCGTCGCGCTCGGCGCGGACCGCCACGGGTGAGGGGGCGAGGCGCCGGCCGCGGCCCGCCGGTGCGTCCGGCCGGGTCACCACCGCGACGACGTCGTGACGGGAGGCCAGCAGTGCCTCCAGCGACGGCACGGCGACCTCGGGGGTCCCGGCGAAGACGAGCCGCACGCGACCCGCCCCGCTACAGCGCTCGCCCGTGCAGGGCGTGCGGGGACACGCGTACGTCGGGCGCTGGCCTGCCCGGACCACTCGGCCTCGCGGATCGCCCGCATGGCGAGCTTGCGCTGCTCGCGGTCCAGCCGGTCGATGAACAGGATCCCGTCGAGGTGGTCGGTCTCGTGCTGGACGCAGCGGGCGAGCAGCTCGCTGCCCTCCAGGGTGACCGGCTCGCCGTGCATGTTCATGCCCGTCGCGACCACCCGGATCGCCCGCTTGGTCGGGAACGCGAGACCGGGGAAGGACAGGCAGCCCTCCTCGCCCTCCTCCTCCTCGGTGGACAGGTCGAGCGAGGGGTTGATGAGGTGCCCGAGCGTGTCGTCGACGTAGTAGGTGAAGACCCGCAGGCTGACCCCGATCTGCGGCGCGGCCAGACCGACGCCCGGCGCATCCATCATCGTCTCGGCGAGGTCGCGCACGAGCGTGCGCAGCTCCTTGTCGAAGTCGCGCACCGGGTCGGCGGGCGTGCGCAGCACCGGGTCGCCGAAGAGCCGGATGGGCTGGACGGGCACAGACGCTCCCTCTGATCCGGGTGACGGGGACGTGAACAGTCTACGGACGCCGAAATCGGGGGTTCCCAACCGCGGCTGGTGCGGTCAGATGGGGTCGAACCCACCGGAGGATCGCCATGACTGCTCGACGACCGCCGTCCCGCTGGCTGCGGGCGCGGCCCCGCCGTGCTGGCCACGCTCGCCGGCCTGACCGCCGCCGCTCCGCTGGCGGTGGCATCGCCGCCCGGCAACACGGTGCGCTTCGCGACGTACAACGCGTCGCTCAACCGCAACGTCGCGGGCCAGTTGATCCAGGACCTCGCCACGCCGAGCAACGCCCAGGCGGCGAACGTCGCGGAGGTCATCCAGCGGGAGCGCCCGGACGTGCTGCTGATCAACGAGTTCGACTTCGACGCCGGCGGGCGTGGCCCTGGCGCGCTTCCAGGACAACTACCTGTCGGTGCCGCACAACGGCGCGGCCGCCGATCGACTACCCCTACGCGTTCACCGCGCCGTCCAACACCGGGATCGCCGTCCGGCTTCGACCTGAACAACAACGGCGGAGTGGTCACGACGCCGGGGCCCTGGCTACGGCGACGACGCCCTCGGCTTCGGCGCTTCCCGGGCCAGTTCGGGATGGCGGTCTACTCGATGTACCCGATCGACCGACGCGGCGATCCGCACGTTCCAGAACTTCCAGTGGAAGGACATGCCGGGCACTACCCGAGATGCCGCCCCGGTGGACTGGTACTCCGCGGAGGAGCAGGCCATGCTGCCCGTGTCGTCCAAGAGCCACTGGGACCTGCCGATCCAGATCGGCAAGCGCACCGTGCACTTCCTGGTCAGCCACCCGACGCCGCCGGTGTTCGACGGCGCCGAGGACCGCAACGGCCGGCGCAACTTCGACGAGATCCGGCTGTGGGCCGACTACATCACGCCGGGCGCGGGCGGCTACATCTACGACGACGCGGGCGGCGCGCGGCGGCCTGGCGCCGGGCGAGTCGTTCGTGATCGCCGGCGACCAGAACTCCGACCCGCTCGACGGCGACAGCATCCCGGGCTCGATCCAGCAGCTGATCGACAACCCGCGGCGTCAACACGTCGCACACGCCGGAGAGCGCCGGTGCCGCCGAGGCGTCGGCGCTGCAGGGCGGGGCCAACCTGACGCACCGCTCCGACCCGAGGTTCGACACGGCGGACTTCGCCGACTCCGCACCCGGGCAACCTGCGCGCGGACTACGTGCTGCCGAGCAGCGACCTGCGGATCTGGGACTCGGGGGTGTTCTGGCCGGTCCAGGCCGACCCGCTGTTCCGGCTGACCGGCCGTCTTCCCGGCTTCCCGACCTCGGACCACCGCTCGGTCTGGGTCGACGTCAAGGTGCCGGGCGCCAGCTCGCCGGCGCGCTGAGCCGCGCCATGGCGGACATCGTCGATCCCCGCATCGAGGAGTACGCCGTGGCGCACTCCACCCCGGAGCCGGCGCTCTTCGCCGACCTCGCCGCGGAGACCCGGACGTCGACCAGCGCGCCGAACATGATGGTGGGCACGCTGGAGGGCCGGTTCCTGTCGTTCCTCGTGACGATGCTGCGCCCGCAGCTGGTGCTCGAGATCGGCACGTTCACCGGCTACTCCGCGCTGTCCATGGCGGAGGCACTCCCACCCGGGGGCCGGATCGTGACGTGCGACATCAGCGAGGACCACGTGGCCATCGCCCGTCGCCACATCGACGCCTCGCCGCACCGCGACCAGATCGACATCAGGGTCGGTCCGGCGATCGACACGCTGAAGAGCCTGGACGGACCGTTCGACCTGGCGTTCATCGACGCCGACAAGACCGGCTACCTCGACTACTACGAGGCGATCGTGCCGAAGCTGGCTCCGGGCGGTGTGATCGCCGTGGACAACGTGCTGTGGAGCGGGCGGGTGCTCGACGACGCCCCGGCCGACGAGGTCGACGAGTCGACGCGCGCACTGCGCGAGTTCAACGACCACGTCGTGGCCGACGAGCGGGTCGAGTGCGTGATGCTGCCGCTGCGCGACGGCGTCACGCTGGTTCGGCTCCGGGCGGGCTGAGCGGGCGCGCGGCGGCAGGAGGCCGACCTGGACGAGCTGCTCGCGCAGCCGGCCGGGGCTCTCGTAGTGGATGGTGACGAGACCGGCCGCCCGGGCCGCGGCGATGTTGGCCGGCGAGTCGTCGATGAAGACCGTGTGGGCAGCATCGAGCCGGTGACGTTCGAGCAGGATCGCGAAGATCCGCGGGTCGGGCTTGGTCACCTGCTCCTCCCCGGAGACGACGATGCCGTCGAACAGGTCGAGGAAGGCGTACTCGCGGCGCGCCACCTGGAACGTCTCGGCCGACCAGTTGCTCAGCGCCAGCAGCGGCACCCCGGCGGCGTGCAGCTCCTCGAGGATGGCGACGGTGCCGGTGATCGGCCCACCGAGGGTGTCGACGAACCGCTTCGGGTAGGCCTCGATCAGCTCGCGGCGGTGCGGGTGCAGCGCCGCGTGCGCGGCGACCGCGTCGGCCCAGCTCCGGCCGGCATCCTGCGCGTGGTTCCACGCCGCGAAGCCGATCTCGTCGAGGAACGCATCGACCTCGTCCTCGGGCATCAGCCGGCGGTAGAGGTAGCGCGGGTCCCAGTCGATCAGGACCCCGCCGAGGTCGAACACCACCGTGTCGATGCCGTCGATGCGCATGCGTCGATGCTCATGCGATCTGCAGCGGGTCGACCTGGACCCGCACCGAGCCGAGCTCCTTGCGGGCACTGCGGACACCCGCCGCCGCGTGCAGGGCCTCGGCCAGCGCCCGTCCCCCGGCGCGCGGCACCCGCACGATCATGCGCTCGAGCGGGCCGTCGTCGGTGTCCCGGCCGGGCGCGGCGACCGGGCCGAGGACCTCGGCACCGGGCGGCAGCTCGGTGATCTCGAGCAGCCGGGCCAGCGCCGGGCGCGCCCCCGTCAGCGAGGCCATCCGGGCCGCGGGCGGCAGCCGCGAGACCAGCCGGTCGGCGAGCTCGCGCTCGGCGAAGCCCTCCGGGTCCCAGCGCACCAGCGCCTGCACCGCGCGGCTGGCCGGGTCGGCCAGGACCACCACCAGCCCGCCCTCCCCGGCCGGCCGGACCAGGGCGGCGGCGGCCAGCCAGCGCCGCAGCGCCTCCTCGCCGGCGCGCAGGTCGGGACGGGTGAGCAGCGCCCACCCGTCGAGGAGCAGCGCCGCGGCGTAGCCGTCAGCGGCGACCGGCTCGGCACCGGGGGTCGCGATCACCAGCGCCGGCTCCGGACCGACGCCGGCGAGGACGCCGTCGCGCCCGGACGTGCGCACCGGCACCTGCGGGAACGCCCGGCCCAGCTCCTCGGCGGTGCGCCGGGCCCCGACGACGAGCGCGCGGGTGCGGGTGCCGCCGCAGGCGGCGCACTCCCAGCTGACGGCGCGGTGGCCGCACCAGGCGCACGCCGGGGTGCCCTGGTTCGCGGTCGTGGCCAACGGCCCCTGGCAGTCCCGGCAGCGCGCCGGCGTCCGGCAGTCGGCGCACGCCAGCGACGGCAGGTAGCCACCGCGGGGCACCTGCACCAGCACCGGCCCGCGGGTGAGCGCGTCCCGGGCCGTGCGCCAGGCCAGGCTCGGCAGCCGGGCGGTGCGGGCGGCCGGGTCGGCGGCCTGCTCGGCGTCGTCACCGGCGACCAGGACCCGTGGCGCTGCGCCGCGCAGCACGGCGCGGGTGGCCCGCACCGGGCGGGCCCAGCCGGTGCCGACCAGCTGGGCGGCTTCCGCCGTACGCGCGAAGCCCCCCACGAGCAGGCCGCAGCCCTCCCCCAGCGCGCGCAGGCCGAGCACCTCGCGGACGTGCGGGTAGGGCGCGTGCGGCTCGGAGTGCAGGTCGTCCCCGTCGTCCCAGACGACCACCAGCCCGAGGTCCTGCACGGGCGCGAACATCGCGGCGCGGGTGCCGACCACCGCGCGGGCCGACCCGCGGCGCACCGCGAGCCAGCGCCGGTAGCGCTCGGCCGGGCCGAGGTCGGCCGTCAGCACGACATGGCGCTCGCCGCCGAGGCGCGCGGTCAGGGCGTCGTCGACGCGGGCCACGTCACGCCCGTCGGGGAGCACCACCAGCGCCCCGCGCCCGCCGGCCAGGGTGGCGGTCACCGCGAGCGCCACCGCGTCCGGCCAGTCGGGACCCGGCAGGGCGGTCCAGACGGCGCGCGGGGAGCGACCGGCGCCGAGCGCCGCGAGCAGGCCGGGGCCCTCGTCGTAGGAGTCCCACGGGCCGGCCGGCGGGACGGCCGGCGGCGGTGCAGGCGTGGGTGCGGTCGGCTGCGCCTCGACCCGGGCGTGCCGCGGCGGGATCGCCAGCCGCAGCACGTCGGACACCGTGCCCGCATAGCGGGCGGCCACCGCGCGGGCCAGGTCGAGGATCGCCGGGCTGAGCACCGGCTCGGGCGACACCACCTTGGCGATGGCGGACAGGCGGCCGGGATGCTCCGAGGACGCCAGCCGCTCGGTGACGAAGCCGCCGACCAGCCGTCCGGCGAACCTGACCCGCACGCGAACGCCCGGCTGGGCGGCCTCGGCCAGCGCCGCCGGCACGAGGTAGTCGAACGGGCGGTCGAGGTGGGCCAGCGGCACGTCGAGCACCACGCGGGCGACCGGCAGGTCTGGCTCTGCCGCCGGGTGCGGGACTGGCTCGGTCACGCCGGTCATCACACCAGACGGTACTGTCACCGGCGAGGTGCTCGCCCGGGCACTGCTCCGCGCGGGGTCAGGCGCCCGTGATGGCGCGCAGCGCGTCGACCCGGTCGGTGCGCTCCCAGGTGAAGTCCGCGAGCTCGCGGCCGAAGTGCCCGTAGGCGGCGGTCTGCGCGTAGATGGGCCGGAGCAGCTCGAGGTCGCGGATGATCGCGGCCGGGCGGAGGTCGAAGACCTCGCCGACGGCGTCCTGGATCTTCTCGACCGGAACCGTCTCGGTGCCGAAGGTCTCGACGAACAGCCCGACCGGGTGGGCCTTGCCGATCGCGTAGGCGACCTGCACCTCGCACCGCTCGGCCAGGCCGGCCGCGACGACGTTCTTGGCGACCCAGCGCATGGCGTAGGCGGCGGACCGGTCGACCTTGGACGGGTCCTTGCCCGAGAACGCGCCACCACCGTGGCGGGCCATGCCGCCGTAGGTGTCGACGATGATCTTGCGCCCGGTCAGCCCGGCGTCGCCCATCGGGCCGCCGATCTCGAACCGGCCGGTCGGGTTGACCAGCAGCCGGTAGCCCGACGAGTCGATGGCGACCCCGTCGAGGATGGGCTTGACGACCTGCTCGGCGATGTCCGGCTCGAGCATCGACTCGAGGCCGATGTCGCTGGCGTGCTGGCTGGAGACCACCACGGTGTCCAGCCGGACCGGGCGGTCGCCGTCGTACTCGATCGTGACCTGGGTCTTGCCGTCGGGGCGCAGGTAGGGCACCGCGCCGTCCTTGCGGACCGCCGACAGCTGCTGGGCGAGCCGGTGGGCCAGCGAGATCGGCAGCGGCATCAGCTCGGGGGTGTCCTGGCAGGCGTAGCCGAACATCAGGCCCTGGTCGCCGGCGCCCTGGCGGTCCAGCGGGTCGCCGGAGTGGTCGTGGCGCTCCTCGTAGGCGTCGTCGACGCCCTGCGCGATGTCCGGCGACTGGTTGCCGATCGAGATCGAGACGCCGCAGGAGTGGCCGTCGAAGCCCTTGGCCGAGGAGTCGTAGCCGATCTCCAGGATCCGGTCCCGCACGATCGTGGGGATGTCGGCGTAGCCCTTGGTCGTCACCTCACCGGCGACGTGCACCTGGCCGGTCATGATCAGCGTCTCGACCGCGACGCGGCTGGTGGGGTCCTCGGCGAGCAGCGCGTCCAGGATCGAGTCACTGATCTGGTCGGCGATCTTGTCGGGGTGACCTTCGGTCACGGACTCCGAGGTGAACAGGCGGCGGGACAAGGAGATCTCCAGGGGTAAGCGAGGACAGGACGACCGCGGGGCGGTGCGGTCAGGCTGAGCGGGAGTCTACCGGTCGCCGTCGGCCCAGCGTCTCGCGACGTGGTCCCACACCACGTCGGCCAGCGCCTCCTTGGGCCCGGTGGGCACCTCGACCTCGGTCCCGTCGTTGCCGAGGATGACCGCGGCGTTGTCGGGTCGCTCGAAGCCCAGGTCGGTGCCCACCTCGTTGACGACGAGCAGGTCGCAGCCCTTGCTCGCGAGCTTCGCCCGGCCGTGGGTGAGCACGTCGCCGTCGTCGTCGCCGGTCTCGGCCGCGAAGCCGACGATGACCTGATCTGATCACCGGCCCACCTGGTCCGGCGCATGGGCGGTACGGCGGGTGCGGGCCAGCTCGGCCAGGATGTCGGGGTTGCGGACGAGGGCGACCGGCTCGGGCTCGGCGGCGGTCTTCTTGATCTTGGTGGACTGCGTCTCCGCGGGCCGGAAGTCGGCGACCGCCGCCGCCATCACGACGGCGTCGGCTCCGGTTGCGGCGTCGAGGACGGCGGCCCGCAGGTCGGCCGCCGAGACGACCCGCACCACCTTCGCCCCGGCCGGGTCGGGCAGGGCGACGTTGGCCGAGACCAGCGTCACCTCGGCGCCGCGGGCCAGCGCGGTCGTGGCGAGGGCGTAGCCCTGGCGGCCGGACGAGCGGTTGCCGAGGAAGCGGACCGGGTCGAGGTGCTCGCGGGTGCCGCCCGCGGAGATCACGATGTGCCGGCCGGCCAGGTCGAGCCCGGAGCCCGAGCCCGCGAGGCCGGAGCCGGGACGGGCCAGCACCCGCACGCACGCCTGGAAGATCAGCTCGGGGTCGGGCAGGCGCCCGGGCCCGGTGTCGGCACCGGTGAGCCGCCCGACCGCCGGGTCGATGACGAGGGCGCCACGGCGGCGCAGGGTCGCGACGTTGTCGGCGGTGGCGGGGTGCAGCCACATCTCGGTGTGCATGGCGGGCGCGAACACCACCGGGCAGCGGGCCGTCAGCAGCGTGTTGGTGAGCAGGTCGTCAGCGAGGCCGTGGGCAGCCTTGGCGATCAGGTCGGCGGTGGCGGGTGCGACGACGACGAGGTCGGCGGCCTGGCCGATCCGCACGTGCGGCACCTCGTGGACGTCGTCCCAGACCTGGGTGCTGACGGGCTTGCCGGACAGCGCGGCCCAGGTGGGTGCGCCGACGAAGGCGAGCGCGGACTCGGTGGGCACCACCCGGACGTCGTAGCCGCTCTCGGTGAACAGCCGCAGCAGCTCGCAGGCCTTGTACGCCGCGATGCCCCCGGTCACGCCGAGAACGACGTTGGCGACGGGGGGCATCGGCGCTCCGGTCAGACCGGGTCGATCAGACCGGGTCGGTCTTCTCGGCGGTCAGCAGACCGCCGTTGATCTCGCGCATCGCGATGGACAGCGGCTTCTCGTGGACATGCGTCTCGACCAGCGGCCCGACGTACTCGAGCAGGCCCTCGCCCAGCTGGGAGTAGTAGGCGTTGATCTGGCGCGCGCGCTTGGCGGCGTAGATGACCAGGCTGTACTTCGAGTCGGTCGCCTCGAGCAGCTCGTCGATAGGCGGGTTCGTGATGCCCTCGGGCGAGGCGATGGTGCCGGACACAGGCGGCCTTCCGGTTGACGACTTAGGCGGAGATCACCATCAAGGCTAGCAGGGAATCGACCACATCCTGGACGCTCGTGTTCACCAGGGTCACGTCGAACTCCGCCTCCGCGGCCATCTCCTCCCGCGCCGTCGCGAGCCTGCGCTCGATGACGTCGTCCGGTTCGGTGCCCCGGCCGGTCAGCCGGCGCACCAGCTCGTCCCAGCTCGGCGGGGCGAGGAACACGAGCTGCGCGTCGGGCATCGCGGCCCGCACCTGTCGCGCTCCCTGCAGCTCGATCTCGAGGAGCACCGGTGCGCCGGCCGCGAGGTGCGTCGAGCACGGGCTTACGCGGCGTGCCGTAGCGGTGGCCGGCGAACTCGGCCCACTCGAGCAGGCCGCCCTCGGCGATCAGCTGGGAGAACCGCTCCTCGCTGACGAAGTGGTAGTGGACGCCGTCGACCTCGCCGGGTCGGGGGAACCGCGTGGTGGCAGACACGGACACCCACAACTCGGGGTGGTGGTCGCGCAGCTCGCGCAACACGGTGCTCTTGCCGACGCCCGAGGGTCCGGACAGGACGGTCAGCCGCGGCCGAGTCGTCCCCGAGACCATCAGGCGCTGCCGCCGAACTCCCGCTCGAGGGCGGCGAGCTGCTGCGCGCCGAGCCCGCGGACGCGACGGCTCTCCGAGATGCCGATCTCTTCCATGATCTTGCGGGCCCGCACCTTGCCCACACCGGGCAGCGCCTCGAGGACCGCGGACACCTTCATCTTGCCGACGATGTCGCTCTCCCGACCTTCCTTGAGCACCTCGCTCAGTGACGCACCGGCGTGCTTCAACCGGTTCTTCACCGCCGCCCGCTCCCGCCGCGCGATCGCAGCCTTCTCGAGGGCTGCTGTCCTTTGTTCGGGGGTCAGCGGGGGCAGAGCCACGGCAAGTCACCTCGGCGTAGGGAACGGGGTCTTGAGACGCCGTGAACCTAGCGACTGCAAGGCCCTTCAAGCAATGCGGGTGGCCGCGAAACGTCCGTTCGGACGATGCAGTCAGGACCTACGGCGACAGCGACGCACCGATCATCCGGGCCGCGGCGGCGATGTCGGGCGCACCGGTGATCGGACGCCCGATCACGAGCAGGTCGGCACCGTCACGCGCCGCCTGCTCGGGGGTGGCCACTCTGGACTGGTCACCGCTGTCGGCACCGGCGGGTCGCACCCCCGGCGTGATCAGAGTGATGTCGGGGCCGACCTCACGTCGTACGGCGGCGACCTCGTTCGGCGAGCAGACGATGGCCCGCGCGCCGGCGGCGACCGCGAGCACCGACAGCCGGCAGGCGGCGTCCGTGGCCGGGCCGCGAAGGCCAACCGCATCGAGGTCCTCGCCGGACAGTGACGTCAGCACCGTGACGGCCGTGATGCGCGAACCGGGAAGCGCGTCGGCGGCGGCGCGGATCATCGCGCCCCCACCGGTCGCATGCACGGTGAGGTAGTCGGGCCCGAGGTCGGCGACCGAGCGAGCCGCACCGGCAACGGTGTTGGGGATGTCGTGCAGCTTGAGGTCGAGGAACACCGCACGGCCGCCACTCGCCTCGCGGCACTTGAGCACCGCATCACTGCCGTGGCGCAGGTAGAGCTCGAGGCCGACCTTGACCGTGCTCACGTGCGGCCCGGCTGCAGCCGCCCAGGCGACGGCCTGCTCCAGGTCGCCGGTGTCCAGGGCGAGCGCGATCGCGGTCACGCGACCGCCCGGTGGGCGTAGCCGACGGCGTCGGAGAGCCGCTCGAAGCCGCGCTCGGCCAGCGCGTGGGCGAGCTCGCGCAGGACCCGCGGCGGCGCTCCGGGGTCGTTGAAGACCGCGGTCCCGACCGAGACCGCGGACGCGCCGGCCAGCACCAGCTCGAGGGCGTCGAGTCCGGTGCGCACGCCTCCCATCCCGATGATCGGCACCTCCGGGAAGGGCCGCGTGCACCTGCCAGATGCAGCGGACGGCGACCGGCCGGATCGCGGGGCCGGACAGCCCGCCCGTGACGCCGGCCAGCACCGGCCGCATCGTGGTGAGGTCGAGCGCCATCCCCAGCAGCGTGTTGATCATCGACAGCCCGTCGGCTCCCGCGTCGACGCAGGACCGGGCCACCGACACGATGTCGGTCACGTCGGGTGAGAGCTTGGCGAACACCGGCACGGACGGCGCGGTCTGCGCGCGCACGGCCGACACGACGGCGGCGGCCGCGTCCGGGTCACAGGCGAAGACCAGGCCGCGGTCGGCGACGTTGGGACAGGAGATGTTCACCTCGAGGGCGGTCAGCCCGGGCGCTCCGCGCAGCCGCCGGGCCAGCTCGGCGTAGTCCTCGACGCTGCTGCCGGCGATCGAGACCACGGCCCGCGCGCCGTTCTCGGCCAGCCAGGGCAGGTCGTGCTCGAGGAAGGCGTCGATGCCCGGGCCCTGCAGGCCGATCGAGTTGAGCATCCCGCTGGGCGTCTCGGCCATCCGCGGGGTGGCCCGACCGGAGCGCGGCTCCCGCTGGATCGACTTGGTCACCACGCCGCCGATCACGCCGACGTCGAAGAACTGCGCCAGCTCACGGCCCGCGGCTGCGCAGCCGGACGCGGTCAGCACGGGGTTGGGCAGGGTCAGCTGCCCGAGCACCGTGGTCATGTCGCACGTCGGCTCGGGCGGCGCGGAGGGAGCGGGGACGGTGCGCACGCTGAACGTCATCGGGCACCTGCCACGGGTGCGCCGTAGGTGCCGGCCGGGACGGTGCCGACCGCATCCCAGCGGACCCGGTCGCCCAGGAACACCGGGCCCTCGACGCAGGAGCGCACCATCCGGGTGACGCCGTCGTCGCCCTCGACCGGCAGCACGCAGGTCATGCACACGCCGATGCCGCACGCCATCGACTCCTCGACAGCGCACTGCGCCGGCAGGCCATGGTCGGTGGCGACCGCGGTGACCGCCGCGAGCATCCCCATCGGCCCGCAGGCGTAGACCACGTCGGTCTGGCTGCGCTGCAGGACAGCCGGGAGCACGTCGGTCACCACGCCACGTGTCCCGGCCGAGCCGTCGTCGGTGGTGACCGCCACCGAGGAGGCCATCCGCTTGGCGTCCAGCGCACCGAAGAGCCGGTCCTGGGTGCCTGCGCCGAGCACGAAGTCGACCCGGCAGCCGCGGTTGAGCAGCTGCTCGGCAAGGGCGAACAACGGCGCGCTGCCGTAGCCGCCGCCGACGAGCGTGACGCTCGCCGGGCTGCTGCCGGCGCGCGGCAGGTTGAACGGCCGGCCCAGGGGCCCGACGACGTCGACCGGCGTGTGCTGCGGCTGAGCGGCCAGCCACCGGGTGCCGGCGCCGATGGCGGCGAACACGATCTCGACGGTTCCGCCGTAGACGCCCCGGGTGCTGACGCGGTAGATCGAGAAGGCCCGGCGCAGGACCAGGGCGGTGTCGGGGCCGCCGACGGCCAGGGCGACGAACTGGCCCGGCCGGGTGTGCTCGGCGATGCCGGGCGCGACGAGCGCCATGTGGTGATAGGCACCCACCCTCCGGGTCGAGAGCACGGCGCCGCGCACCTGCACGGGCGGTGCCATCCGGGCCTCGCTGCGGGCTTCCGTCACCCTCGCTCCTCCTCGACGGTCGTGGCGCGGGTCCACTCCTGGATCGACCGTACGCCGAGCGCGCCCTGGCCCAGCGCCTCGATTCCCTGCACCGCGGCCGCCAGCTCCTGCACGGTGGTGATGATCGGACGATCCATCGCGACGGCCGCCGAGCGGATCTCGTAGCCGTCGGCGCGGGCGTCGCGACCGGACGGGGTGTTGACCACCATGTCGACCTCGCCGGCCAGGATGCGCTCGACGATGGTCGGCTCGCCGTCGGGCCCGCTGCCCTGGCTGTGCTTGCGCACCACCGCGGCCTGCACGCCGTTGCGGCGCAGCACCTCGGCGGTGCCGGTGGTCGCGACGATGACGAACCCGAGGTCGGCGAGCCGCTTGACCGGGAAGATCATGGCGCGCTTGTCGCGGTTGGCCACCGAGACGAACGCCACGCCCTTGACCGGCAGTCCGCCGTAGGCGGCGAGCTGGGACTTGGCGAACGCCGTGCCGAACGACGAGTCGATGCCCATCACCTCGCCGGTCGAGCGCATCTCCGGGCCGAGCATGTGGTCGACACCGCGTCCCTCGACGGTGCGGAACCGCTTGAACGGGAGCACGGCCTCCTTGACCGCGACCGGTCCGTCGACCGGCAGCTGGCCGCCGTCACCGGTGGCGGGCAGCAGGCCCTCGGCCCGCAGGTCGGCGATGCTCGTGCCGAGCATCACCCGCGCGGCCGCCTTCGCCAGCGGCACGCCGGTGGCCTTGGAGACGAACGGAACGGTGCGCGACGCCCGCGGGTTGGCCTCGAGCACGTAGAGGACGTCGGCGGCCAGCGCGAACTGCACGTTGAGCAGCCCGCGGACGCCCACCCCCTCGGCCAGGGCGAGGGTGCACGCGCGCACCCGCGCGATCTCCTCACCGCCCAGGGTCACCGGCGGCAGGACGCACGCCGAGTCGCCCGAGTGGATGCCGGCCTCCTCGATGTGCTCCATCACGCCACCGAGGAAGAGGTCGGTGCCGTCGTAGAGGGCGTCGACGTCGATCTCGATGGCGTCGTCGAGGAACCGGTCGACGAGGACCGGGCGATCCGCCGAGATCTCGGTGGCCTCGGCCATGTAGGTCGCGAGCTGCCCCTCGTCGTACACGATCTCCATGCCGCGGCCGCCGAGCACGTAGGACGGGCGGACGAGCACCGGGTAGCCGATCTCCGCCGCGATCCGCCGGGCGCCGTCGTAGGACGTCGCGGTGCCGTGCTTGGGCGCGACCAGCCCGGCATCGGCCAGCACGCCGCCGAACGCGCCGCGGTCCTCGGCGAGGTGGATGGCCTCGGGGCTGGTGCCGACGATCGGCACCCCCGCGTCCTTGAGACCCTGCGCCAGCCCGAGCGGCGTCTGGCCGCCGAGCTGCACGACCACTCCGAGCACCGGGCCGGCCTGCTGCTCCGCGTGCACCACCTCGAGGACGTCCTCGAGGGTGAGCGGCTCGAAGTAGAGCCGGTCGGAGGTGTCGTAGTCGGTGGACACGGTCTCGGGGTTGCAGTTGACCATCACGGTCTGCAGGCCGGCGTCGCGCAGGGCGAAGGACGCGTGCACGCAGGAGTAGTCGAACTCGATGCCCTGCCCGATGCGGTTGGGACCGCTGCCGAGGATGACGACCGCCGGGACCTCCCGCGGCGCGACCTCGGTCTCCTCGTCGTAGGCCGAGTAGTGGTAGGGCGTCGTCGCGGCGAACTCGGCGGCGCAGGTGTCGACGGTCTTGAACACCGGCCGGATGCCGAGGGCGTGGCGCACCCCCCGGACGACGTCCTCGGGCATGCTGCGCAGCTGGCCGAGCTGGACGTCGGAGAAGCCGTGCCGCTTCGCGGTGCGCAGCAGGTCGTGGTCGAGCGCGGGGGCCGCAGCGATGTCGGCGGCGAGGTCGTTCAGCAGCGCGATCTGGTCGAGGAACCACGGGTCGATGCCGGTGGCGGTGTGCACCTGCTCGACACTCGCGCCCGCGCGCATCGCCTGCTGCACCACCCGCAGCCGGCCGTCATGCGGCACCGCGGCCCGCGCCACCAGCTCGTCGACACCGTCGTGCATCGGCAGCCAGTCGAACTGCGCGTCCCGCTTCTCCAGCGACCGGAGCGCCTTCTGCAGCGCCTCGGTGAAGCTGCGCCCGATGGCCATCGCCTCGCCGACGCTCTTCATGTGGGTGGTCAGCGTCGGGTCGGCGCCGGGGAACTTCTCGAACGCGAACCGGGGCACCTTGACGACGACGTAGTCCAGCGTCGGCTCGAACGACGCCGGCGTCTCGCGGGTGATGTCGTTGGGAATCTCGTCCAGGGTGTAGCCCACGGCGAGCTTGGCCGCGATCTTGGCGATCGGGAAGCCGGTCGCCTTGGACGCGAGCGCACTCGACCGCGACACCCGCGGGTTCATCTCGATGACGATGATGCGGCCGTCGCGCGGGTTGACCGCGAACTGGATGTTGCAGCCACCGGTGTCCACGCCGACGGCGCGGATCACGTCGATGGCGATGTCGCGCAGCCGTTGGTATTCGCGGTCGGTCAGCGTCAGTGCGGGCGCGACGGTGACGGAGTCGCCGGTGTGCACGCCCATCGGGTCGACGTTCTCGATCGAGCACACGACCACGACGTTGTCCTTGCGGTCGCGCATCAGCTCGAGCTCGAACTCCTTCCAGCCGAGCAGCGACTCCTCGAGCAGCACCTCGCTGGTGGGGCTCGCCTGCAGCCCGGAGCCGGCGATGCGGCGCAGCTCGTCCTCGTTGCGCGCCAGGCCCGACCCGAGGCCGCCCATCGTGAACGACGGGCGGACCACCAGCGGGTAGCCGAGCTGTGCGGCGGCGGCGAGGCAGCCGTCCATGTCGCGCGCGATCGCCGAGCGCGCCGACTCCGCGCCGATGGACGCGACGACCTCCTTGAACCGCTGCCGGTCCTCACCGGCCTCGATCGCCGCGATGTTGGCGCCGATCAGCTCCACGCCGTACTCCTCGAGCACACCGGCGGCGTGCAGCGCCATCGCGGTGTTCAGCGCGGTCTGGCCGCCGAGGGTGGCCAGGATGGCGTCGGGTCGCTCGCGCTCGATCACCTTCGCCACGATCTCGGGGGTGATGGGCTCGACGTACGTCGCGTCGGCGAACTCGGGGTCGGTCATGATCGTCGCGGGGTTGCTGTTGACCAGGACGACCCGCAGCCCCTCGTCCATCAGCACCCGGCACGCCTGGGTGCCGGAGTAGTCGAACTCGCACGCCTGCCCGATCACGATCGGCCCGGAGCCGATCACCAGGACACTGGAGATGTCGTCGCGACGCGGCATCAGCCGGCCCCCTCGATCAGGTCGCGGAACCGGTCGAACAGGTAGTCGGCATCGTGTGGCCCGGCCGCGGCCTCCGGGTGGTACTGCACGGACAGCGCCGGCACGTCGGAGCAGCGCAGCCCCTCGACGACCCCGTCGTTGAGGCAGATGTGGGAGACCTCGGCCGGCCCGTACGGCGTGTCGAACGGGCCGTCGGTCGGTGCGTCCACGGCGAACCCGTGGTTGTGGGCGGTCACCTCGACCCGGCCGGTCGCGCGGTCCTGCACCGGCTGGTTGATGCCGCGGTGGCCGTAGCGCAGCTTGTAGGTGCCCAGGCCCAGCGCGCGGCCGAGGATCTGGTTGCCGAAGCAGATGCCGAACAGCGGCAGCCCCCGGTCGAGGACCTCGCGGGTGAGCGCCACCGCGTGCTCGGCGGTCGCCGGGTCGCCCGGCCCGTTGGAGAGGAACACCCCGTCGCACCCGGTGGCGAGCACGTCTCCGAGGGTGGAGGTCGCCGGCAGCACGTGCACCTCGATGCCCCGCTCGGCCATCCGGACCGGGGTCATCCGCTTGATGCCGAGGTCGATGGCCGCGACGGAGAACCGCACGTCACCCTGCGCGGGCACGACGTAGGGCTCGCTGGTCGTGACGTCGGCCGTGAGGTCGGCGCCCTCCATCGACGCCTCGGCGAGCACCCGCTCGTGCAGCGCCCGCGGGTCGGTCTCCAGCGACGAGACGCCGACGCGCATCGCGCCGCGCTCGCGCAGGTGCCGGGTCAGGGCGCGCGTGTCGATGCCGGCCACCCCGACGACGCCGGAGTCGACGAGCTCGTCGTCGAGGTTGCGCCGGGACCGCCACGACGACGCGCGCGGCGACGGGTCGCGCACGACGAAGCCGCTCACCCAGATGCGGTCGGACTCGGCGTCCTCGTCGTTGACCCCGGTGTTGCCGATGTGCGGCGCGGTCATCACCACGACCTGCCGGTGGTAGGACGGGTCGGTCAGCGTCTCCTGGTAGCCGGTCATGCCGGTGCAGAAGACCGCCTCGCCGAAGGACTCCCCCGGCGCGCCGAAGGACGTGCCGCGGAACGTGCGCCCGTCCTCGAGCACCAGCAAGCGCCGGTCACGAGCGACTTCCCCGAGATTGGATGCCTACCCGCGCGTGATCTTTGGCCCGTTGCGTATCCGATGTGGCGAAAGGGCTCATACGAGCTTGCCGTCGATGACGGTGGCCCGGCCGCGCAGGAACGTGGCGACGACAGAGCCGGGCAGGCTGCGCCCGGCGTACGGCGTGTTGCGGCTGCGCGACGCCAGCGCGAACGGGTCGACCGTGCGCCGCGCCGACGGGTCGAGCAGCACCAGGTTGGCGGCGGCGCCGGCCTCCAGCGGCTGCCCGTGGCCCTCGAGCCCGCCGATGCGGGCCGGGCGCACGGACATCCGGTCGGCGACCTCGGCCCAGTCGAGCAGGCCGGTGTCGACCATCGCCTCCTGCACGACCGAGAGCGCGGTCTCCAGGCCGAGCATGCCGGGCGCGGCCGCGGACCACTCGCAGTCCTTGTCCTCGGACGCGTGCGGCGCGTGGTCGGTGGCGACGGCGTCGATCGTGCCGTCGGCCAGCGCTGCGCGCAGGGCAGCGACGTCCTCGGGTGCGCGCAACGGCGGGTTGACCTTGAACGCCGGGTCGTAGCTGCGGGCCATCTCGTCGGTCAGCAGCAGGTGGTGGGGCGTCACCTCGGCGGTGACGTTCCAGCCCTTGGACTTGGCCCAGCGCAGGATCTCCACCGAGCCCGCAGTCGACACGTGGCAGACGTGCAGGCGGGAGCCGACGTGCGCCGCGAGCAGCACGTCGCGGGCGATGATCGCCTCCTCGGCGACCGCCGGCCAGCCCTGCAGGCCGAGCACCCCGGACAGCTCGCCCTCGTTCATCTGGGCGCCCTCGGTGAGGCGCGGCTCCTGCGCGTGCTGCGCGACGACGCCGCCGAACGCCTTGACGTATTCCAGCGCCCGCCGCATCAGCACCGCGTCGGAGACGCAGTGCCCGTCGTCGGAGAAGACCCGCACCCGGGCTGCGGAGTCGGCCATCGCGCCGAGCTCGGCCAGCCGCTCACCGGCGATCCCGACGGTGACCGCCCCGACGGGTTGCACGTCGCAGTGACCCGCCTCGCGGCCGAGCCGCCACACCTGCTCGACCACCCCGGCGGTGTCGGCGACCGGGTCGGTGTTGGCCATCGCGTGCACGGCGGTGAAGCCGCCCAGCGCTGCCGCCGCCGTGCCGGTCTCGACGGTCTCGGCGTCCTCGCGGCCCGGCTCGCGCAGGTGGGTGTGCAGGTCGACCAGCCCGGGCAGCGCGACCAGACCGTCGGCGTCGATCGTCTCGGCGCCGGCCCGCGTCAGGTGCGGACCGACCTCGGCGAGGAAGCCGTCCTCGATGAGCAGGTCGCTCGCGGCACCGCCCAGCACGCGCGCGCCCTTGACGACGTACGACGTCGGCCGCGGTCATGCGGTCACCTCCGGCTCGTCGGATCCGGACAGCAGCAGGTAGAGCACGGCCATCCGCACGCTCACGCCGTTGGTGACCTGCTCGACGATGGTCGAGCGGGCCGAGTCGGCGACCTCGGCGGCGATCTCCATGCCGCGGTTCATCGGACCGGGGTGCATCACGATGGCGTGGTCGGGCAGCATCGCCATCCGCCGGCCGTCCAGGCCGTAGCGGCGGGAGTACTCGCGGGCGCTGGGGAAGAACGCGGCCCCCATGCGCTCGCGCTGGACGCGCAGCATCATCACCACGTCGCTCTTCGCGAGCTCGCCGTCCAGGTCGTAGGACGTGGCGCAGGGCCAGCTCTCGACGCCGACCGGCAGCAGCGTCGGGGGTGCGACCAGGGTGACCTCGGCGCCCAGGGTGTGCAGCAGCAGCACGTTGGAGCGGGCCACCCGTGAGTGCAGGACGTCGCCGACGATGGTGACCCGGCGCCCGTCGAGGTCGGTGCCGACCGCACTGCCGCCCGAGCCGGCGTCGACGTTGAGCCGGCGGCGCATGGTGAAGGCGTCGAGCAGCGCCTGCGTCGGGTGCTCATGGGTGCCGTCGCCGGCGTTGACCACGCTGCCGCGGATCCAGCCCGAGTGCGCGAGGCGGTGCGGTGCGCCCGAGGAGCCGTGGCGCACCACGACGGCGTCGGCACCCATCGCCTCCAGGGTCAGCGCGGTGTCCTTGAGGCTCTCGCCCTTGGAGACGCTGGATCCCTTGGCGGAGAAGTTGATGACGTCTGCCGACAGCCGCTTGGCCGCCGCCTCGAAGGAGATCCGGGTGCGGGTGGAGTCCTCGAAGAACAGGTTGACGACGGTGCGGCCGCGCAGCGTCGGCAGCTTCTTGATGGGCCGGTCGGCGACCGCGGCCAGCTCCTCGGCGGTGTCGAGCAGCAGCAGCGCGTCGTCGCGGTTGAGGTCGGCGCTGGAGAGCAGGTGGCGGATCATGGGCGCGCTCCCTCGGCGGCCGGCATGTTGCCGATGCTGACCAGGTCGTGACCGTCGACCTCGGCGAGGTGCACCGAGACGCGTTCGCCGACCGCGGTCGGCAGGTTCTTGCCGACGTAGTCGGCCCGGATGGGCAGCTCCCGGTGGCCGCGGTCGACGAGCACCGCGAGCTGGACCAGCCGCGGCCGGCCGTGGTCGTTGAGGGCGTCCAGGGCGGCCCGGATGGTCCGCCCCGAGAACAGGACGTCGTCGACGAGCACGACGGTGCGCCCGTCGATGCCCCCGGGCGGGAGGTCGGTGTGCTCGAGCGCCCGGGCCGGGCGCAGCCGCAGGTCGTCGCGGTACATGGTCACGTCCAGCGCCCCGAACGGGACCTCGGTGCCCTCGACCGCCGCGATGTTCGCGGCCAGCCGGGCGGCGAGGGGCACTCCGCGGGACGGGATGCCGAGCAGGACGACGTCCTGCGGGCCCTTGTTGCGTTCGAGGATCTCGTGGGCGATCCGGGTGAGGGCCCGGGAGATGTCCGGGGCCTCCAGCACGGAGCGGGGGTCACCCTGGGCGCTCGGCTGGGGGGTGCGCCCCGTCGAGGGGGCGCTGGCGTTCTGGGTAGGCGGCATCGCCGGCCGACCTCCTTCCCCGCCTCTCAGGACGGGTCGTTAAAGGAGCTCTGATGTGGTCTGTTCGGGTGGTGCTGGGCCGAACTGCGGTCACCGTAGCAGCGTGGGGGGACCAGCACTTGGAGCGAACCGCTTGACCGCGCCGATCACGCTCCGTAACGTGACACAGCGTAACCGCGATAGCTAGTTGATCTCCGCCGTCCGCGAGGGCACACCGGGCATCGACCGCGGTCGTCACATCCTGTGACTTGGGGGGAAGGGAAGGCTTCCATGCCGTCTGACTACGCCCGCGCGTTGGGCTCTCGCCTCCGGGCGATCCGCACCCAGCAGGGGCTCTCGCTGCACGGGGTCGAGGAGAAGTCTCGGGGACGCTGGAAGGCCGTGGTGGTCGGCTCCTACGAGCGCGGCGACCGGGCCGTGACCGTGCAGCGGCTGGCCGAGCTGTCCGACTTCTACGGCGTGCCGGTGTCCGAGCTGCTGCCCGACAGCGCCCCCAGCGGGGCTGCCGAGCCGCCGCCGCGCCTGATCATCGACCTGGAGAAGCTGCAGGTGGTGCCGGCCGAGCGGGCCGGACCCCTGGCGCGCTACGCCGCGACCATCCAGGCCCAGCGCGGCGACTACAACGGCCGGGTGCTCTCGATCCGCCAGGACGACCTGCGCACGCTGGCGGTCATCTACGACGAGTCGCCCAGCATGCTGACCGAGCAGCTCATCACCTGGGGCGTGCTCAACCCGGAGGCCCGCCGCGCCCTCGACTAGCCCGGGGCTCGGGGGTCAGCGGGTCGAGGGAGGGGCTTGAGGTCGAGCAGGCGGGCCAGCAGGCCGTTGACGAACGCGGGCGACTCGTCGGTCGAGAGCTGGCGGGCCAGCCCGACCGCCTCGCTGATCACCACCGCGTCCGGCACGTCGTCACGCCAGATCAGCTCGAACGTCCCGAGCCGGAGCACCGCCCGGTCCACGGCCGGCATCCGGTCCAGGCTCCAGCCCTGGGAGTAGGTCGTCAGCAGCTCGTCGATCCGCTCCCGCTGGGCCACCACGCCCTCGACGAGGGCGATCGCGTAGTCGGGCACCGGCGGCTCGCCCACGGCCACCCGGTCGGCGAGCGTCTCCAGCACGTCGGCGCCGCGCTGGTCGGCCTCGAACAGCACGTCGAGGGCACGCTTGCGCGCCTTCGTGCGAGCGCCCACTAGCCCGTCACACGGCCCAGGTAGCTGCCGTCGCGGGTGTCGACCTTGATCTTCTCGCCGGTGACGATGAACAGCGGTACGGCGACCTCGGCCCCGGTCTCCAGGGTGGCCGGCTTGGTGCCGCCGGTCGACCGGTCGCCCTGCATGCCCGGCTCGGTGTAGGAGATGGTCAGCTCGACCGAGGCGGGCAGCTCGACGTACAGCGGTGTCCCCTCGTGCAGCGCGACCACGGTGTCCTGGTTCTCGAGCAGGTAGGACGCGCCCTCGCCCACCGTCGCCGCCGGCACGTGGATCTGGTCGTAGGAGGAGTTGTCCATGAAGACGAAGTCCTCGCCCTCCTTGTAGAGGTACTGCATGTCGCGCTTGTCGACCGTCGCCGTCTCGACCCGGGTGCCGGCGTTGAACGTCTTGTCGACGACCTTGCCCGACAGCACGTTCTTGAGCTTGGTGCGCACGAACGCGCCGCCCTTGCCGGGCTTGACGTGCTGGAACTCCACGACCGACCACAGCTGGCCGTCGAGGTTGAGCACCAATCCGTTCTTCAGGTCGTTGGTCGTCGCCACGGGAAGAAGTCCTTAATTTGTACGACTCTTACTTGTACGTCGGGTCAGCGCGGGCGTGTTCTACAGGACCAGCAGGTCCTTGGGTGTCGTCGTCAGCAGCTCGGGCTCGCCGTCCCTGACCACCAGGGTGTCCTCGATGCGAACCCCACCGCGGCCGGGTAGGTAGACCCCGGGCTCGACGGTGACCGGCGTGCGGTCCGCGAGTCTAGCGTCCGATTCGGCGTTGATCAGCGGAGCCTCGTGGACCTCCAGGCCCACACCGTGCCCGAGACCGTGGCTGAACGCCTCGCCGTAGCCGGCCGCGGTGATCACCTCGCGAGCCGCTGCGTCCACCTGCCGCACGTCGACACCCGGGGCGAGGGCGTGCCGGCCGGCCCGCTGGGCCGCACGCACCAGGTCGTGGATCTCGCGCTGCCAGTCGGCCGGCTCGGCCCCCACCACGACCGTGCGCGTGCAGTCGGCGTGGTAGCCCTCGTAGAGCGCGCCGAAGTCGATCTTGAGCAGGTCGCCGGCCGCGACGACGCGGTCGGTCGGCCGGTGGTGGGGCACCGCGCTGTTCGGGCCGGTGGCGACGATCGTCTCGAAGGCGATGCCGGTCGCGCCGTGGTCGAGCATCCGGTTCTCCAGGTCACGCCCGATCTCGCGCTCGGTGCGGCCGGGGGCGATGGTGGCGAACAGCTCGGTCAGCGCGCGGTCGCTGATCGCGCAGGCCTGCCGGAGCAGCGCGATCTCGTCGTCGTCCTTGACCGAGCGCAGCTGCTCGACCAGCTGCCCCGACGCGACCAGCTCGACGCCCTCGCCGGTCGAGCGCAGCGTCTCGTGCAGGTCGACGGTCACGTCGTGCGCCTCGAAGGCGAGCCGGTCGACGCCGTCCTTGCGGGCCCGCTCGACCAGCGCCGTCGCGCACTGGCGGTCGATCACCCGCTCGAGGTCGGGTGCCTGCTGCTCGGCCTGGGTGATGTAGCGGCCGTCGGTGGCGAGCACGGCGTCATCGGCCGTGACGAGCAGGGCGGCGTTGGAGCCGGTGAACCCGGTCAGGTAGCGGACGTTGACCAGCCGGGTGACCAGCATGCACGCGGCCTCGGCAGGCAGGCTCGCCACGAGTGCGCGCAGCCGGTCACGTCGTACGGCGTGGTTGTCGGGCACCGGTCGAGCCTAACCGCGGGACGCTGCAGGCCCCTGCCGCGATCGCCCTCAGCGCCAGCCGGTAGGAGTCGAGGCCGAAGCCGGTCACCGTGCCGGTCGCGACGCCGGCCACCACCGAGGTGTGGCGGAACTCCTCGCGCGCCGCGGGGTTGGTGAGATGCACCTCGACCAGCGGGGCGGTGAGCATCGCGCAGGCATCACGCAGCGCGTAGGAGTAGTGCGTGAACGCCGCCGGGTTGAGGACGACCGGAACGCCCGCGTCCGCAGCCTCGTGCAGCCAGCCGACGAGCTCGGACTCGCTGTCGGTCTGGCGCACCTCGACCTCCAGCCCGACCTCCTTGCCGGTCTCCTCGCACGCGGCGACGAGGTCGGTGTGGGTGGCCGTGCCGTAGACGTCGGGCTCCCGGGAGCCCAGCCGCCCGAGGTTGGGCCCGTTGAGGACAAGGACACGGCTCATGCGGACACTCTCTCGTAGGCGGCGACCAGCCAGGACGGGTTGGGGTCCTCGAGCAGCCCGGGCTTGCCGATGCCGTCGAGCACGACGAACCGCAGCACCGAGCCGCGCGCCTTCTTGTCCACCCGCATGGCGTCCAGCAGGTCGGACCACCGGCCGCGCAGGCACGCCACCGGCAGGTCCAGCGACGCCAGGATGCTGCGGTGCCGGTCGACGTCGGCGTCACCGAGGCGCCCGGCCAGGCGGGCGAGCTCGGCGGCGAACACCATCCCGACGCTGACGGCATCACCGTGCCGCCAGGTGTACTGCTCCACCTTCTCGATGGCGTGGCCGAGCGTGTGCCCGTAGTTGAGGATCTCGCGGCGCCCGTGGTCCTGCAGGTCCTCACCGACCACGTCGGCCTTGACCTGGATCGACCGCTCGACCAGCTCGCGCAGCGCAGCCCCCTCCGGTGCGGTGGCAGCGACCGGGTCGGCCTCGATGATGTCGAGCACCCGCGGGTCGGCGATCAGCCCGACCTTGACCACCTCGGCCATCCCACTGGAGAGCTCGGCTCGCGGCAGGGTCGCCAGGGTGGACAGGTCGCAGATGACACCGGCCGGCGGGTGGAAGGCGCCGACCAGGTTCTTGCCCTCGGCCGTGTTGATGCCGGTCTTGCCGCCGACCGCGGCGTCGACCATGCCCAGCAGCGTGGTGGGGACCTGCACGACCCGGACACCGCGCAGCCACGTCGCCGCGACGAAGCCCGCCAGGTCGGTGGTCGCTCCCCCGCCGAGGCCGACGATCGCGTCGCTGCGGGTGAAGTCGGCCTGCCCCAGCTGCGCCCACGCCTCGGCGGCCACCGCCATGTCCTTGGCAGCCTCGCCGTCGGGGACCTCGACGAGGACGGTCGCCACGCCCCGGCCGTCGAGCCGCGCCTGCAGGGCCCGGGCGGTCTCGCGCAGCGTTCGCGCGTGCACGACCGCGACCCGCCGCACGCCGGGACCCAGCGCGCCGACCAGCGCGTCGGCGTCGCCGAGGATGCCGGTCCCGACGAGCACGTCGTAGGGCGACGCCCCGCGCACCGTGATGCTCGTCGTGCCGGTCGTCGCGGTCATGCCGCCAGGCTAGGGGGCCGGGGGCAGGACGCGGAGCACCTCGTCGGCGACCTCCTCCGGTGTCTTGCCGTCGGTGTCCACCGTGACGGTGGCGACCTGCTCGTAGAACGGGCGCCGGGCTTCCATCAGCTGCACCCACTGGGCGCGCGGGTTGCCGAGCAGCAGCGGCCGGTCGCGGTTGAACCCGACGCGCGGGGCGGCGCCGGTGATGCTCACGTCGAGGAAGACGACCTGGTGCCCGGCGAGCAGCTCTCGCACGTCCGCGTCGAGCACCGCGCCGCCGCCGAGTGCGAGCACCCCGTCGTGCTCGGCGAGGGCGACCCGCACGGCCTGCGACTCCAGCGCCCGGAACGCCTGCTCACCGTCGTCGAGGAACAGGTCCGCGATGCTCTTCCCGGCCGTCCGCGCGACGTCGTCGTCGGTGTCCCGGGACGCCAGCCCGAGCCGTTCGGCCAGCAGCACCGCGAGGGTGGACTTGCCTGCCCCCGGGGGCCCGACCAGGACGAGGCGCGGCGCGGTCACCGGATCGCGAGGTGCTCGAGGTAGGCACGCGCGTTGCGGGCCGTCTCGGCCACCGAGTCGCCGCCGAACTTCTCCAGTGCGGCATCGGCGAGCACGAGGGCCACCATCGCCTCGGCGACGATGCCGGCGGCGGGGACGGCGCACACGTCGCTGCGCTGGCTGATGGCGGTGGCCGCCTCGCCGGTGGCGACATCGACGGTCGCCAGCGCCCGCGGCACCGTGGAGATCGGCTTCATCGCCGCGCGGACCCGCAGCGGTTCACCGGTGCTCATGCCGCCCTCGACGCCGCCGGACCTCGCCGTACGGCGTCGAAGCCCGCTCTCGCCGGCCTCGATCTCGTCGTGGGCCGCCGAGCCACGGCGGCGGGCGGTCTCGAGCCCGTCGCCCACCTCGACCGCCTTGATCGCCTGGATGCCCATCAGCGCGCCGGCCAGCCGCGAGTCCAGCCGGCGGTCCCAGTGGACGTGGCTGCCGAGGCCGGGCGGGAGGCCGTAGGCCAGCACCTCCACCACCCCGCCGAGCGTGTCGCCGTCGCGGTGGGCCGCGTCGATCTCGGCGACCATCGCCGCGCTGGCCGCGGGGTCGAGGCAGCGCACCGGGTCGTCGTCGAGTCGCCCGACGTCGTCGGGCTCGGGGCGCGCGTCCTCGGGAGCCAGCGCGGTGCCGATCGCGACGACGTGGCTGACCAGCCGGACGTCGAGCGCCTGCTTCAGGAAGGCCTGGGCGACGGCGCCGAGGGCGACCCGGGCCGCGGTCTCGCGGGCGCTGGCTCGCTCGAGGACCGGCCGGGCGTCGTCGAAGCCGTACTTCTGCATGCCGGTGAGGTCGGCGTGACCCGGGCGCGGGCGGGTCAGGGCCGCGTTGCGGGCGAGCCCCTGCAGGACGTCCTCGTCGACCGGGTCGGGCGACATGACCTGCTCCCACTTGGGCCACTCGGTGTTGCCGATGCGCAGGGCAACCGGCCCACCCTGGGTCAGCCCGTGGCGCACCCCGCCGAGCAGCTCGAGGTCGTCGCGCTCGAAGGACATCCGGGCGCCGCGGCCGTGACCGAGGCGGCGACGTGCCAGCGCCGCGTCCAGGTCGGCGGTCGTGATGGCGACACCTGCCGGCAGGCCTTCGAGGATCGCGGTCAACGCGGGTCCGTGCGACTCCCCCGCAGTCAGCCAGCGCAGCATGCGGCGATCCTCGCACGGGCGTCGTCGTGCGGAGGCCCGGACGTGCCAGACGGGCCGCCCTGGTGTCCAGGCCGGCCCGTCCGCGTTCTCGGGGTGGTGCGCTTACTGCATCTTCGCGGTCTCGCCCTCGCAGAGGTCGAAGCGCTCGTCGCCGTACTGGAAGCTGCCGCACTTGCCGTTCTTGAGCCGCAGCGCCTTGAAGTAGGTGCCGAACACGTCGCCGACAGCCACCGAGTAGGTCTTGGACGCCGACCGTCACGCGGCCGGACGAGTTGTCCGCGGTGACGGAGATGACCTTGACCGTCAGCGGCTTCGACGAGACGGCGCTGCCGCCGGTGCTGGTGCCGCCAGTGGTGCCACCGCTGGTGCCGGGCTGGGTGGTGACGACCGCGCCGCCACCGACCGGGGTGACGACCGTGCCGCCACCGGCGACGACGCCGCCGGTGCCACTGGAGACGCCGCCGGCTGCCGGGGGCACGACCAGGGGCTTGAACGGGTCCTTGCCGATGGCCTTGTTGGACAGCTTGGGGGCCTTGACCACGGGCGGCACCGACGGGGTCGGGGTCGGCGTGGACTGCGAGCCCGGTGGAGCGACGGGTCGGCAGCGAGGTGTCCGTTGGCTCGTCCCCGCCGGCGAAGACGAAGAAGTAGGCCAGGGCACCGAGGACCAGGATGCCGACCACGGCGAGGATCAGGACCGTACGGCGGTTGCCGCTGGCCTCCTCGAAATCAGCCGGCCCATCGGCGACCGAGGTCCCCTGGAAGGGGAAGCTTGACTCACTCATGTCAGTCTCCTGGTCAGTTGGCCGCGGGGGCCGTCGACGGGGCGGGGGTGGCGGTGGCGCCGGGGACCGGGACCGTTGCCCCTGCCGCAACTGCAGCGGCAGGCGAGAGGAACACGCGACCCTTGATCTCCAGCTCCAGGGGACCCGCAGTCGGGTTCTCGGCGGTGGAGGCGGCTGTACTTCAAGGTGAAGCCGGTCACGAGGAACGAGCGCTTGAGGGCCTCGACCTTGTTGAGGAACTGCTCCGTCTCGAAGTAGCTACCGGTCGTCTTGACCGTGATCGGCACCTGGTAGAGAACCGGCGCGGCTGCGACCGGAGCCGTGACGGTGCCAGGAGCGGTCGTCGTCGCCGAGCTCGGGGCCGCGGTGCCCGCCGTCGTTGGCACGACAGCGGTGACCGCGGGGGCCACGACCGCGACCGGCAGGGCCGGCGCGAGCGAGAGGAGGTCGACGCCGGACTTCTTGGCGCCGGCGGTCAGGTCACGGATCAGAGCGGGCAGGGCCGGGTTGTTGGGCACCTGCCTGCGGATCTGGGCGAGGAACGCCTCCTGCTTGGGCAGGTCCTGGGCCTGGGCCTTGAGCACCTCGAGCTGCTGGATGAGGCGCTGGTTGGTGGCGTCCTGCTCGGCCTTGTCGCGCGCGCAGGCCGGCGGCCTCCGAGCGCTTCGGCGCGATCAGGAGGAACCAGCTGGCCGCGAAGATGGCTGCAACGAGCAGCACAGCCAGCGCGGACCATTTGCGTGTTGCGGTCATGTCAGCTGCCCGCCTTCTGGATGTAGCGCTTGGACAAGGCGTCCTCGGTGACGGTGACCTGGCTCTTGAACCGCACGACCTCGCGGGTGCCGATCTTCTCCTTCGTGGACTCCGTGAAGTAGGGCTGCGTGTAGCCCTTCTGCTTCGCGAGCGAGTCCAGCCAGGCAGCCACGTCGTTGTGCTTCATGGCGTGACCGTCGAAGGCCACCGCGCCGACGCCGCTCTCGAGGTATCCCGCAGCGGTTCCGGCAACCGGGGCCGGCGCAAGGCCGACGGCCTCGTTGGGAGTGACCGTCATCGTCGTGAGCCAGACGCTGTTCGGGATCTTGAGGCTGAGGTCGTTGAGGTAGAACGACCAGCGGATCTCCTTGCCCATCGCCAGCTCCAGCTGCGCGCGCGCAGCCTCGACCTGCGCGTAGACCAGGGGCACCTGGCTGTACTCAGCCGCGCGCGCCTCGAGCTTGGTGGTCTCGCGCTTGGAGTCGGCCAGGTCACCCTGCGCGGAGCTCACCTGGTTGCTGGCGGCGAGGAAGAGCACCCCGACGACACCGAGCGAGGCCACGACGGCCGCGCCGAGGGCGAACTGGGTGCGGCGGAAGCGCCGCTCCTGCTCGATCTCCGGCGGCAGCAGGTTCACCTGCGGCAGCGTGACGAGACGGGTAGTGGTCAGCGTGCTCATGATGCGGCTCCGAGGGCGAGGCCGACCGGCACGGCTGCCAGCGGCTCGACGAAGGCGATCTGCTCAGACGAGAGACCGGTGCGGCCCACCTTCAGGCCACGCATGGGGGTTCCTACCTCGACGGGCACCCGGGTCGTGACCTGGAGCCGCTGCGCGAGTCCGCCGAGGCGGGCACCGCCACCGGTCAGCACGAGCTTGGAGATGGGCGCTGATCCACTCGAGGCGAGGTAGTAGTCGAGAGATCCGCGGATCTCGTCGACGAACGCCGACCCGACCGCTTCGACGACTCTGGCCGCAGCCTGCGCGTCCATGCCTTCGACCGGCAGGCCGATGCCGAGCTGCTGCTTCATCGCCTCGGCCTGGGCCTGCGGCACGCCCATCCGCTCGGCGACGGCGTCAGTGATGTCCTGCCCGCCCATGAGCAGGATGCGCACGAACCGCGGCACCCCGCCCTGGTGGAGCACGATGTTGGTCACGCGAGCACCGACGTCCACGAGGGCCTCGACCTGCGAGCCCATGCCGAGGTGGTCGGTGTCGGAGAGCGACCGGATGACCGCGAAGGGAGTGAGGTCGACCATCAGGGGCGACAGGCCGGCGATCTGCACTGCTTGCAGGCTGGCGTGCACCATGTCGCGGGAGGCGGCAACGAGCAGGCCGCGAAGGACGCGGTCACCGTTCTCGCCGTTGAGCTCCTCGAGCGGGTGGAAGTCGAGGACTGCCTGCTCGACGGGCATGGGGACGAAGTCCTGCACGTGATAGGCGAGCGACTTCTTCAGCTCGTCAGCGGGCATCCACGGAAGGTCGACCTGGCGGACGATGACCTTCTGGTTCGCGACACCGATGACAACCTTCTTGCTGCTGAACTTGGTGTGGCTCCAGAGCTGCTTGATGGCCGCACCTACCGCGTCGGGGTCGATCACCTCGCCGTCCCGCACTGCACCTTCGGGAAGGGCCACCTGGCCGAACTTCTCGAGGGTGACCTGACCCTTGCCGAACGAGAGCTCGGCGGCACGCACACCCGAGGTCCCGATATCGAGACCGATGGCGGATCGACCAGCCACGACGCTTCCCCTCCCACTGGCGGCGGTTTGCCGCGTGGTGACCCTTGTTGGGTCGCTTCAAGGAGAGGGATCGGCCCGAAGGTGGGTCGCCTTGAGTAATCGAAATCAGCCCAGCGCGTGATCGAGGTAAAGGTCTGCCAAAGCACCGCCCCACAGGATCGCCACGAAGGCGCCTGCGAGCATGAACGGGCCGAACGGGACCTTGGACTTCCGGCCGGCCTTGCCGACGGCCATCAGCGCCGATCCCGACGACGCCTCCGAACAGGAATCCGAGGAAGGTCCCCGTCACGACCTCCGCCCACCCCAGCCAGCCCAGGTAGGCCCCGAGCACGCCGGCGAGCTTGACGTCCCCGAAGCCCATGCCGGCCGGGTAGATCCATGCCAGGGCGAAGTAGAAGGCGTACAGGGCGGCCATTCCCAGCCCGGCGCGCAGGTAGCTGTCCCAGTCGTGCCCGAACACGGCTGCCGCCCCGAGCAGCACGGCTGCGACGACGTACGACGGCAGGACGATCGCGTTCGGGAGCCGCTTGACGTCCAGGTCGATGAGAGCGAGCGCCACGCCGATCGCCCCGAGGTAGAGGAATGCAGGCAGCTCAGGCTCGAGCCCGATCCGGGCCGCCAGCACCACGAAGACGGCAGCGGTGCCGAGCTCGACGAGCGGGTAGCGGGCCGAGATGGGGGCCTTGCAGTCCCGGCACCGGCCGCGCAGCAGCAGCCAGCTCACCACCGGCACGTTGTCGCGCGGGCGCACGGCCGCGCCGCACGCCGGGCAGTGGGACGGCGGGTGCGCGATGGACTCGCCACGCGGCACCCGCCACACCACGACGTTCAGGAACGAGCCGATGATCAGCCCGAGGACGCCGACAAGGATCAGGAACAGAGACCACCGGCAGACCTTAGGGCAGAGAGGGCGGATCAGCGGTCGTCCTCGCGGAAGTTCTTCACGTTGATGTTCAGCAGCGGGCCGGGCATGTTCTCCAGGTAGCAGTCGTCAATCTTGATGTCGGCCGTGCCGGTGAGGTCGAACTGGTTGGCGGCGTAGATCGTGCCGATCAGCTGTGCAGCCACCGTTGGACTTCGTGACGTTGCCGTTCGGTGCCGGCCCGAGCGCGAAGATGGCAGCTTGCAGGATGGTGTTGGCGTTCAGCCGGATGTTGCCCTTCTTGACGATCACGACGACGCCGCCCTTGGGGGCGCAGTTCGCATCGTCCGCGTCCACGAAGACCGAGGACGGCCGGCCGTAGAGGGTCTGGGAGATGTCGTTGAGGTCGACCATCCCGCCGACAGCAGCGCCCTGGAGGTCGTAGAAGAGGACCGGGTTCTTCAGCGGCGAGGTGCCGTTGGAGATGGGCGCGGGGATCGCGGTCGTGTTGGTGAAGTAGTTGTTCTGTTCGATGGCGATGCCCTTGAGCAGGTCGAGCTGGGCGTCGGAAAGGCCCGAGGTGTTGTAGTCGTACATCTGGCCCATCTGCGTGGCGCTGGAGATCAGCGACGTGGACGGGTAGACCGGTGGGCCGGCGAACATGTTGAAGCACGGGGCCGGGACCGGGTTCGCCCCGTTGATGTCCTGGTCATAGGGGTACGCCGTGTTGCACCGCGTTGAGCCGTCTGTGGATGTTGTTGCTGGTGCCGGGGCAGTTGTTGCTCTCGGTGATGTTCGACGACGAGTGAGCTGCGGCCGGGATGCCGTAGACCATGTCGATGTTTCCGCCGAAGTTGATCTTGTCCCGGTCGTTGATGCAACCGGTCGAGAACAGCGACAGGTAGTGGATACCGCTGCTGCCGCCGGCGGTCAGGTTGTTGGAGAACAGCCCGATCGGGTACTCGAAGGGCTTGACCTCGACGTCGACCTCGATGGTCCGCGAACCCGGGCCGGGCTCGGAGATGCCCACCGAGTGGATGCGGTAGACGCCGGGACGCCGCTTCGGCTGGTCCATCGGCTGCAGGGTCTCGAACCACACGTTGTAGCGCTCGTTCGGTGCCAGCGAGACGACCTTCGACGGCATGGGCGTCACCGTCCTCCGCCGACTCGCCCCACGGGTTCGCGGCGCCGCAGTTGGGAGAGCACTTGATCTTCAGGACGCCTTCCGTGCGGATGTAGGCGACGGCCTGGGCGATCCCGCCCTCGGAGACGGACAGCGCCGAGGCCGACTGCCGGTCGCTGGTGCTGCTGGTCAGGTTGCTCGACGTCACGCCGATCGCGGCCACCGCGAACGCGGTGAGCAGCGCCGCCATCAGCAGCACCGTGATCATGCGCGGCTCCAGCCTCGCGGTCTTCGCGGGGGCGGCGAAGGAGACTGGCGAGTGATCTCATGCTGCGTTCCTCACATCGAGTGGACGAGAGACCCACCGGGCAGACCCTAGGGCAGAGAGAGCCGATCAGCGGTCGTCCTCGCGGAAGTTCTTCACGTTGATGTTCAGCAGCGGGCCGGGCATGTTCTCCAGGTAGCAGTCGTCGATCTTGATGTCGGCCGTGCCGGTGAGGTCGAACTGGTTGGCGGCGTAGATCGTGCCGATCAGCTGCGAACCACCGTTGGACTTCGTGACGTTGCCGTTCGGTGCCGGCCCGAGCGCGAAGATGGCAGCTTGCAGGATCGTGTTGGCGTTCAGCCGCACGTTGCCCTTCTTGACGATCACGACGACGCCGCCCTTCGGGCGCGCAGTTCGCATCGTCCGCGTCCACGAAGACCGAGGACGGCCGGCCGTAGAGGGTCTGGGAGATGTCGTTGAGGTCGACCATCCCACCGACAGAAGCGCCCTGGAGGTCGTAGAAGAGGACCGGGTTCTTCAGCGGCGAGGTGCCGTTGGAGATGGGCGCGGGGATCGCGGTCGTGTTGGTGAAGTAGTTGTTCTGCTCGATGGCGATGCCCTTGAGCAGGTCGAGTTGGGCGTCTGAGAGGCCCGAGGTGTTGTAGTCGTACATCTGGCCCATCTGCGTGGCGCTGGAGATCAGGACGTCGACGGGTAGACCGGTGGGCCGGCGAACATGTTGAAGCACGGCGCCGGGACCGGGTTCGCCCCGTTGATGTCCTGGTCATAGGGGTACGTCGTGTTGCACCGCTGCGTCGCACTGTGGATGTTGCTGCTGGTCCCGGGGCAGTTGTTGCTCTCGGTGATGTTCGCCGACGAGTGCGCGCGGCCGGGATGCCGTAGACCATGTCGATGTTGCCACCGAAGTCGATCTTGTCCCGGTCGTTGATGCAGCCGGTCGAGAACACCGACAGGTAGTGGATGCCGCTGCTGCCGCCGGCGGTCAGGTTGTTGGAGAACAGCCCGATCGGGTACTCGAAGGGCTTGACCTCGACGTCGACCTCGATGGTCCGCGAACCCGGACCGGGCTCGGAGATGCCCACCGAGTGGATGCGGTAGACGCCGGGGCGCCGCTTCGGCTGGTCCATCGGCTGCAGGGTCTCGAACCACACGTTGTAGCGCTCGTTCGGGGCCAGTGAGACGACCTTCGACGGCTGGGCGTCACCGTCCTCTGCCGACTCGCCCCACGGGTTCGCAGCGCCGCAGTTGGGAGAGCACTTGATCTTCAGGACGCCTTCCGTGCGGATGTAGGCGATGGCCTGGGCGATCCCGCCCTCAGAGACAGACAGCGCCGAGGCCGACTGCCGGTCGCTCGTGCTGCTGGTCAGGTTGCTCGAGGTCACGCCGATCGCGGCCACCGCGAAAGCGGTGAGCAGCGCGGCCATCAGCAGCACCGTGATCATGGCGGCACCGGCCTCGCGGTCTTCGCGGGGCTGGCGAAGGAGACTGGCGAGTGCATCTCATGCTGCGTTCCTCACATCGATTTGGACGCGGTAGTCCTGCCGCTTGGCGCCTTGCAGGACGGTGAGCCTGATGACGAGGTTGTCGATGTGCGACCAGTTCGGGGCCGGTCAGCGTGCCGGAGTTGTCCCCCACGAATGCGGAGGCGGGTGCGCAGCCAGTCGGCTGGAACTTGTCCAGCTCGGTCCACAGCGTTCCGTTGAGGCCGTCACAGTCGTACTGCCAGAGGCTGCTTCGGAACTCGATCGCGAAGGACGTCACGTGCGCGGCGAGGACGGGTGAGGTCACCACGGTGCCCGAGATGTCGGCGGCGGTGAGGAGCAGCTGGCTGCCGTTCCAGCTGTAGGTCAGCTCCTCGGGGTCCGCGGCGGTGGGCTCGATCACTCCATCGCCGTCGAAGTCGGCGGTGAAGGTGAACGAGCGGGCAGCTGTCGGGTTGCTGGCGAGGACGGGTGTGCCGCCTGCGCCCTGCACGTCGCTGAGCGCAACTGCCTGGCGAAGCTCACGTGAGATGCGGTTCAGCGCGACCCGGGCCTCTTCGTTCAGGTCGCTGGTGAGCCGGGTGTTGTCCGTTGCGGTGCGCGCAGTGAGGACGGTGCTCATGATGATGGCGCCGAGCACCGAGAAGATCGTCAGGGCGACGAGCATCTCGACCAGGGTGTAGCCGCGACTGTCGCCGGCACGGATGACCTGGAGGCGCGTTCGGAGGGCGTTCATCGCAGGTCCTCCGCGGTGCAGGTGAGCACGCCGAGCTCGACGCCCAGCGCGGAAGACGGGTCCGCGACTCCGCGGGTCGGCTTGGTGGTCACCGAGAACACCGCGGGGAGGCTGCCGCGAGCCAGCGTGCCGGTCGACTCGACGACCGGCGACCCGGTGGACATCCCGGACCAGCTCGCGATCCAGAAGTCGAGCGTGCGGCCCTCGTCCACACCGATCGTGAAGGGGTTGTCGCTGATGCACCTGGATGGTCGACGGGTCGGGCAGGCCGACCGAGCTGGGCGTCAGGATCCGCTGGACGTAGGAGCCGTTGCTGTACCACGAGACGGTGACCTGCCAGTCGGCCGTGACCGTCCCGACACCGGCGGTGTTGTTGCAGTCGACGGACGCACGGTCCAGGCGCACCCGGACCAAGCCGTCCGACGCGAACGAGGTCGGCAGGATCCGCAGCCGTCGCGTCTCCGCGTATGCGTAGGCGCGGACGGAGTTCGGGTTCTTGGTGGCCGTGAGGTAGCCCGAGCCCACGGCGGTCACGTCACCCGCCGCCCCGTCGGTGAAGAACACCATCGGGCGGCTCGTGTTCAGCATCAGGGCGCTGTCCTGCTCGCCGAGGATGGCGTTGTTGTACGACACGCCGCCCTCGTCGCCGACGTCACTGCGCAGCAGACGTCCTTCGGCCTTCGACGTGCTCAGGGAGACGATGGGCACGCCCGCGGAGACCTTGGCCTGGACGTTCCCGACCACCGACGAGTTGCCGAAGCAGACCGGGTAGCAGGACGAGGGGTCGAGCCGCTTGGTTCCCGCCGTGGCGGTGGCCGGGCTGTCGTCTGCGGGGGCGGACGCGCGACACGGACGCGCCTTCCACGGAGTTGCCGGACAGGTAGCTCGCCTGAGCCCCGACGGTGGTGTGGGCGGCACTCGCTGCGGTCGAGAGGGCGCCGTTGGCGTTGAACATGCCCGCCTGCAGCTGCACGACCTGACCGCTCGAGAGGGACGACGCGACCTTCAGCGCCGTCGCTCCGGCGGCCGAGACGACCTGCCGCTCTGCGGGGGCGACGTTCGCGATCTCGGTGCGCAGGATCGACGACTTGGCGCTGCCAGGTGCGTCCCACGAGGTCGTCACCGTCACGCCGAGCAGGCTCGAGGCGGGCATGTCCATGGTTGCTCAGCGCGGGCGTTGTAGGTGGCCCGCGGCATGACGACGACCCGTTCGGACGTCAGGAACTGGACCTCGATCATGCTGACGGAACTTTGCGAAGCCGGCGATCGGGTTGATCGTGCAGCGGTAGGTGGCGCTCGCGGCGATGTAGGCGCGGGCCGTGCACGGGTCGTTGGCCTCGAGCGCGCCTGCGGCCTGCAGGTCGCGGAAGTAGACGTCGAGGATGTCGCGGTACTGGCCGTTGTCGAACGCGACGTAGTAGGGCAGGTTGCGCATCGACTCGACCCGCTCGACCGCGAGCTGCTTGGCCTGGGTGCTCAGCTTGGCGATGGTCGCCAGCCGGGTGGCCGAGATGAGCATCGGGATCAGCGCAGCAGCGATCACGCCGAAGATCATCAACGCGGTGATGACCTCCGCGAGGGTGAAGCCCTCGTCGGAGGCCGTGGCGGCGCCGGAGCCGGGACAGGAAGCTAGTCGGTCGAGACACGGGCGGTCAGTCCTTCCACCTGTACGACGATGTCGGCCGCGGCCAGCGCGGGAACGGTCGCGGTTCCCGGCGAGGCGGTTCCCCTCGGGGTGAAGATGACGTGGGCGGCGTCGGTCCCGTCGGACTGGGTGAACGACGCGGCGATGGTCACGCCAGTCGAGTCGGTCTCGGCCGGACCGCGCACGATCGTGCTCGTGCACGTGCCCTTGCGCATGGAGTAGGTGGTCGCACGTGTCGAACGTCACGCAGTAGGACGTGGCCTCGGTGAGCGCTCGCTGCTGGGCCTGGCGCAGGAAGGACACCAGCTGCTGGGCGGAGCCGCTCTGCTCGCGGGCGCGCGTCCAGCTCACCGACCCGCCGGCCACGATCCCGAGGGTGATGCCCATGATGGCCATCGCCACCAGGACCTCGATCAGCGTGAAGCCACGCTGGTCGGAACCGGCTCGCACCTGCTTGAACATGGACGCTCCTGCATCAGAGGCTCTCTGGCGGTGGATATCGGCAGCGCGACAGGCCAAGTTGAGCGTCGCCCCCAACTGGTCTGCGCTCATCTGCGGTCGTGCGTACCGGCCCGATCAGCAGGGGCCCGGCGCGGGCCGGCCCTCCAGGCTGTCCATGTGGTAGTCGGCCGTCCCGATCGCCGTTGAGCTTGATGTGGTCGGCCTCGAGGCAGTAGCGGGTCGAGGTGGTGATGCCCGCGACCGGCAGCGACACCTCGACGTTCCCGCTCGCGTCACCCGACGCGTGGAAGGCGTACGGCGGGGTGACACCCGGCTGGATCGCACCCACCGGGAGATAGGTGCCGTGATCGTCGAAGAAGTTCTCCATGACCACCGCTGCGCTGCGGAGGTCCGAGACAGCGGCCGCGCGCCAGGCCTTCTCGCGCTGGTGCAGGAAGCTCGGGATGGCGATGCCGGCCAGGACGCCGATGATGATGACAACCACGAGCAGCTCGATCAGCGTGAAGCCGTCTTCACGCCATCGTTCGCTCATGAGTTGGTAACGCTTCATCCCAACGTGTCGGGCTATCGGCGCAGGTCATCAAGCGGCCAATCGGATGAAGGCCGGGCGCAGAGGGGGGCGGCACCGAGTCGGTGCCGCCCCCCTCACAAGCAAGCCCTAGATCAGGGCAGGCGCCCGTCGTCGGGCGACCGATCGTGATGTCCAGGTGGTAGTCGACCGCGGCCGGCAGCTTGAGGTGGTTCGCGTTCAGGCAGTAGCCGGTGGTGGTCTGCGGTGGCGATCGTCAGGGTGACGTCGGAGGTGCCGGCGTCGTTACCGGACGACTTGAACAGCGCCGGAGTGGCACCGGCGTAGGTGCCGTTGTCGTCGAAGTACTCCTCCATCTTGGTCGCTGCGTTGCGCAGGTCGGAGATGGCGGCCTTCTTCCAGGCCTTCTCACGCTGGTTGAGGAACGTGGGGATGGCGATGGCGGCGAGAATGCCGATGATGATGATGACCACGAGGAGCTCGATCAGCGTGAATCCGCTGTCGCCTTCCTCGCGGGCCTTGCGGATGCGAGCGAGCATGTGCCCGTCCTTTCAGGACCGAACCGATGAGCCGCGCCGCCGGTCCCTCGCGGCACCCTTGTGGGGTGCCGGCCGAGGCAGCTGGGCTGACCACCCGTGGTGGCTCCCTGGCTTTGCGACCCCGTCTCGCGACGGGTGTGCCGTGTCTGGCCGGTGCAGCTCGTTGACATCAGAGTGTTCGGCCCCCCGCGGGGCCCGCTTGAGCGTCTGTCGGACCGACTTGGCGGCGCCACCCGGGCGGGCTAAAGCCAGAACGGCGGCCCAGCGGCCAGATGGCCGCCGGACCGCCGCAGGTGCAGACGTCAGATCAGCAGGCGCCCGTCGGTCGGGCGACCGATCGTGATGTCCAGGTGGTAGTCCACCGCGGCCGGCAGCTTGAGGTGGTTCGCGTTCAGGCAGTAGCCGGTGGTGGTCTGGGTGGCGATCGTCAGGGTGACGTCGGAGGTGCCGGCGTCGTTACCGGACGACTTGAACAGCGCCGGAGTGGCACCGGCGTAGGTGCCGTTGTCGTCGAAGTACTCCTCCATCTTGGTCGCTGCGTTGCGCAGGTCGGAGATGGCGGCCTTCTTCCAGGCCTTCTCACGCTGGTTGAGGAACGTGGGGATGGCGATGGCGGCGAGAATGCCGATGATGATGATGACCACGAGGAGCTCGATCAGCGTGAATCCGCTGTCGCCTTCCTCGCGGGCCTTGCGGATGCGAGCGAGCATGTGCCCGTCCTTTCAGGACCGAACCGATGAGCCGCGCCGCCGGTCCCTCGCGGCACCCTTGTGGGGTGCCGGCCGAGGCAGCTGGGCTGACCACACCGTGGTGGCTCCCTGGCTTTGCGACCCCGTCTCGCGACGGGTGTGCCGTGTCTGGCCGGTGCAGCTCGTTGACATCAGAGTGTTCGGCCCCCCGCGGGGCCCGCTTGAGCGTCTGCCGGACCAAATCTGGCGGCGCCACCCGAGCGGGCTAAGCCGAACGGCGGCCCAGCGGCCAGATGGCCGCCGGACCGCCGCAGGTGCAGACGTCGCCGGTTCGGAGGGCGCGCTACTCGACCAGGTCGAAGATCTTGAAGATGGGCATGTAGAGCGCGATGATCATCGACCCGACGATGCCACCGAGGAAGGCGATCATCAGCGGCTCGAGCAGCGCCGTCAGGCTCTCGGTGGTCGCCTCGACCTCGGCGTCGTAGAACTCCGCGATCTTGCCGAGCATCGTGTCGAGCGCGCCGGTGTCCTCACCGACGGAGAGCATCTGGACCACCATCGGCGGGAACACCGAGTGGTTGGCCAGGGGCCCGGCGAGCGTCTCGCCTCGCCGTACGCTCTCCTGCACGTCCCGCGTGGCGTGCGCGAGCACGACGTTGCCGGTGGTGTCGGCGACGATGTCCAGCGCCTGCAGGATCGGGACGCCGGCCTTGAGCATGGTGCCCAGGTTGCGGCAGAACCGGGTCAGCGCGACCTTCTGGAACAGGCCACCGAAGACGGGGATCTTCAGCTTCAGCGGGTCGAGGAAGTTGCGCACCCCGTCCTTGTGCTTGACCCGCTTCCACACGAACAGGAAGACGATGAAGCCGACGAGGCCCAGCGGCGCCAGGATCTTCATCTTGTCGCTGAGGAACACCAGCACCCGCGTCGGGGCGGGCAGGGTGGCGCCGAGCTCCTCGAACATCCCGGCGAAGACCGGCACGATGAAGAGCAGCATGCCGGTGACGGCGAGCACGGCCATGATCAGCACGACGACCGGGTAGGTCATGGCGGACTTGATCTTGCTGCGCAGCTTGACCTCGGACTCGTAGTTCGCCGCGACCTGCAGCAGCACCGTGTCGAGGAAGCCGCCGACCTCGCCGGCCCGGGTGAGGTTGACCATCAGGGGCGGGAAGACGTTGGGGTGCTTGGCCATCGCGTTGGACAGCGCGAGACCGGTCTCCACGTCCTTGCCGACCTCGCCGAGGACCCGGCGAAGCTCCTTGTTCTCCGTCTGCTCGGCCAGGATCGTCAGCGAGCGCAGCATCGAGAGCCCGGCGTTGATCATGGTCGCGAACTGCCGCGACATGACCGCGAGGTCCTTGAGCTTCACCTTCTTGCCGAAGCCCGGGATGCTGATCTCCTTCTTCATCCCGGCCTTGCTCTCGTTGATGCTCACGGGCGCGTAGCCCATGCTCTTGAGCTTGGTGGCAACCGCAGCCTGGGACTCCGCCTCCAGCTTGCCGGAGACGATCTTGCCCGAGCGGTCCCGGACCGAGTACTCGTATGTCAGCGTCGCAGCCATTGCCTTGCCTCTCAGCCTCGGCCAGACAGCCGGTTGAAGTCCTCGACGTGGTGGCACTTCTCGAGACCGGTCTCGTAGGTGATCTTGCCCTTCTTGACAAGGTCTGCGAGGTGCTGGTCCATGGTGTGCATTCCGTGCTTCGCCCCGGCCTGCATGGCCGAGTAGATCTGGTGGGTCTTGCCTTCCCGGATGAGGTTGCGGATGGCCGGCGTGGCCACCAGCACCTCGGTTGCGACCACGCGGCCCTGACCGTCAGCGGTCCGGGCGAGCGTCTGGCAGACGACGCCCTGGAGGGCGCCGGCGAGCTGGACCCGCACCTGCTGCTGCTGGTGCGGCGGGAAGACGTCGATGACGCGGTCGATCGTCTGCGCCGCGTCCTGACGTGTGCAGCGTGGCGAAGACGAGGTGGCCGGTCTCGGCCGCGGTCAGGGCGACCGAGATCGTCTCGAGGTCACGCATCTCGCCGACCAGGATGATGTCGGGGTCCTGGCGCAGCACGTGCTTCAGCGCGTTCTGGAAGGACCAGGTGTCCTCCCCCACCTCGCGCTGGTTGACGATGCAGGACTGGTGACGGTGGAGGAACTCGATCGGGTCCTCGACGGTCATGATGTGGTCTTTGCGCGTCCGGTTGGCGAGGTCGACGATCGAGGCCAGCGTCGTGGACTTGCCGGAGCCGGTAGGACCGGTGACGAGGACGAAGCCACGCGGCAGGCTCGCGAAGTTCGCCACCGACGGCGGTACGCCGAGGTCCTCGAGCTTGCGGATCTCGAACGGGATGATGCGGAAGGCAGCGCCGACCGCGTCCCGCTGGCGGTACATGTTGACGCGGAACCGTGCGCGGCCAGGGACGCTGTAGGCGAAGTCGAGCTCGAGGTTCTCCTCGAACTTCTCCCGCTGCTTCTGGGTCAGCGCCGCGTACATCACGCGCTGGATGACCGGCGGCGTCAGGATCGGCTGGTCCTCCAGGGCCATCAGCTCGCCGTTGAGGCGCAGTGACGGCCGGGCACCGGAGGTGAGGTGCAGGTCGGACGCGCCGCGGCTGAGGACGGTCTCCAGCAGGTCGTTCAGGGAGATGTCCTCGTCCTCGAGCGGCGGCTTCGGTCGACCCGCGCTGGTAGGCGGACTCGACGGCCTCGGGCTCGGCCACGAGGACCGTCTGCTCGGGGACCGGTACGACGTCGGCGTGCCACTCGGTCGAGGCCACCGGCAGCGGTGCCAGCGGCTCGGCAGCGACCTGGGTCGGGAAGGTCGGGAGGAAGGCCTCAGCGGGCGGCATGGCGGACGGCACGGGCGGCGGCACGGCTCGGACGGCCGGCGGCCTCGGCGACCGGCTCGGCGAGGTACTCCGGCGCAGGCGCAGGCGCGGGAGCCTGGGCCGGCGGGGCGTCGAGGTACTCGGGCTGCGGCGGGGCGGCGGCCTCGAGCGACGGCGGCGGCGGTCGGGCGCCGGCTCGTTCACGTAGGAGTAGTTCCACCCTCCCCCGGCGACCGTCTGCTCCTCTTCGGGCGCGAGGCCAGGACCGGGCACGAACGTGCTCGGCTCTTCCGGCTGCGCCGGCTGGAATCCGGACGTCTCCACCTGCTGACCCCTTTCGACGTACCGTGCGGTCGCACGGCACCCGAGCAGACCTGGCTGTCGAGCCAGTTCTCTCCTGCGTGGCATCGGTCGAGCAGTCGGCCTGCTTGAGCGTCGGGCCCGACCTTGCCAAGCCTTTAGACGACGACCCGCAGGATTTCGTCCAGCGAGGTGATCCCGTCGAGCACCTTGGCGAGGCCGTCGTGAGCGCAGGGTGACCATGCCCTCTTCGCGGGCCTGCTCGGCGATGGCGGCCGCCGAGGCGTGCTCCACGGCCATCCGCTCGATGGTCTCGCTCACCGGCATCACCTCGTGCAGCGCGAGCCGGCCCTTGTAGCCGGTCTTCGAGCACGCGGAGCAGCCGATCGGCCGGAAGAGCGTTGGGGACCGGCTCACCGTCCTGCAGCGGGAAGCGGGACTGGACCAGCAGCTCGCGGGAGGGGGTGAACTCCTCCTTGCACTTGGCGCAGAGCCGGCGGGCGAGGCGCTGGGCCAGCACGCAGTCCAGGGCGGACCCGACCAGGAACGGCTCGATCCCCATCTCGATGAGCCGGGTGATCGAGGACGGCGCGTCGTTGGTGTGCAGGGTGGAGAGGACCAGGTGGCCCGTCAGCGCCGCTTCCACGGCGATCTGAGCCGTCTCGTGGTCGCGGATCTCACCGATCAGCACGATGTCGGGGTCCGAACGCAGGATCGAGCGCAGGGCCGAGGCGAACGTCAGTCCCGCCTTGATGTTCGTCTGGACCTGGTTGATGCCCGGCCAGGCGATACTCCACCGGGTCCTCGACCGTGATGACGTTGACCTCGGGCCGGCTGACGATGTTCAGGGTCGCGTACAACGTCGTGGACTTGCCGGAACCGGTCGGACCGGTGACCAGGATCATCCCGTAGGGCTTGATGAAGCTCTGGGAGTAGACCTCGTAGTTGTGCTCGGAGAAGCCGAGGTCGGCGAGGTCGAGCCGGGCGGTCGAGTTGTCCAGGATTCGCATGACGACCTTCTCGCCCCACACGGTCGGCAGCGTCGCGACCCGCAGGTCGATCTTGCGGCCGTGCGCATTGACCGAGAGGCGGCCGTCCTGAGGGATCCGGCGCTCCGCGATGTTGATGTCGGCCATGATCTTCAGTCGGCTGATGACGCCCTGCTGGATCGCCTTCGGTGAGCGCATGATCTCGTGCAGTACGCCGTCGATGCGGAACCGCACGCGCAGGTCGGTCTCGGTCGGCTCCAGGTGGATGTCCGAGGCTCGGTCCTGGATCGCCTGCGTGATCAACAGGTTGACGTACTTGACGATCGGCGCGTCCTCGACGATCTCCTTGACCTTGGAGAGGTCGTCCTCCTCCTCCTGCGCGTCCAGCGCCTGGGTGAGGTCGTCGAGGTCGGAGTCGGCGCGGTAGTAGCGGTCGATGGCCGCGGCGACGTCCGCCCGGGTCGCGACGACCGGCTTGACGTCCATGCCGGTCAGCGACCGGATGTCGTCGACGGCGAACACGTTGGCCGGGTCGGCCATCGCGACGAGCAGCTTGCCGTCCTCGAAGCCGATCGGGATGGCCGCGTGGCGGCGGCACACCGGCCCGGGCACGCGCCCGATGGCTGAGCCGTCGACCGGGAAGTCGCTCAGGTCGACGAAGCGCAGGCCGATCTGGGTGGCCAGCGCGGCCACCAGCTGGGACTCGGTGAGCACGCCCTGCTCGATCAGCACGCGCCCGAGGGCCCGGCCGACCCGTTCTTGTTCCTCGTAGGCGATGGCGAGCTGGTCAGAGCTGACCAGTCCACCCTCCAGGAGGATGTCGCCGAGCTGTTTCACGCACCCTCTCCTGCCGTCGAAGCCACGTTGGCGCCTCTGTTCCATCGGGTGGATGCGGCCGATCCTGAAGACGCATCGGTGCTGCTCTGATCGAGGCGGCGCAGCGCGTCCTCGACCGCTGCGCGCGCGCCGTCCGGCCCGGTCGTTGCCAGGACAGCCCGCAGGCGCAGCAGGATCGCCCTGGCCTCCGCCGCTCGGCCGGCCGTCTCCAGCACGCCCGCCTGACCGAGCAGCAGCATGGGCAGGCGCTGGCTGGAGGCGTCGGCCACAGCAGCTGCCAGGGCCACGCCCGCGGCCGGGCGCCCGGTCACGACCAGGGCCTTCGCACGATCCATCTGCAGCCCGGGATTGTCGGTGGCGGCCCGCTCGGTGCACTCCAGGGCGGTGCGCAGGTCCGCCTGGTCGGTGCCGCGCAGCATCGACCGGCAGACCGAGGCCGCCGGCAGCCAGGAGAGGTGCCCGGAGGCGGGGACGACACTCGTCACCGGCTGCGCCCACAGCGGGACCTCGGCGGCGGAGGCTCGCAGGCCGGATGCGCGCACCGCGGCCGGCACCGACACCAGCAGGAGCGCGACGGCGACGACAGCGACAGCACGTGGCCACACGCCGGCCGGCGCATCGGGGCGTTGCCGGGCGGGCACGACCAGCCCTGCCAGGATCGCGAGGAACGCGAGCAACGACGGGTAGATCCAGTCGAAGTCCACCCCGGAGTGCAGGATCAGGCCGAGCATGGCCAGCGGGACGCCGATGGCCACGACTTCGTCGTCGCGGCGGCGGGAACGGGACATGAGAGCCCACAGCCCGGCGAGCAGTGGGACACCCGTCGCGAGCGCGAGGGCCGCCACCAGGGGTCCACCGCCGTCGGAGAAGGCCTGCAGATAGCCGTTGTGCACATGGGTCGCGGGCGCCTACCCCGACGGGCAGGCGCACCGGAGGCGCCGGCGAACGAGTCGAACCCCGCACCGGTGAGCGGGTGCTCGGTGCCCAGCTCAGTGGCAACCTTCCAGAACTCGAGCCGCGCTCGGCCGTTGCCCTCCACAGACTGCGCCGGCGCCGCGGGCCCTGCAAGGTGGCGAACGGGCCGCCGGACTCCTCCATCAGCAGCGGGCTGGCGAGGACAGGTGCGCCAGACCCAGAGCGACGGCGACCAGGGCGAGGGCGGCTACCCGCCCTCTGCTGTCGATGAAGGACAGCACGATCACGACGAGCCAGACGACCAGGAAGGTGCCCAGCCCGGCGCGACTGCCGGCGAACAGCAGCCCCGCGAGGCACCAGGGCGCGGTCACCCAGCCGACGATGCGCAGAGCGCCGTGAGCGCGGACAGCCAGCACTCCGGCGAGGACCCCTGCCCCGACCATGAACGCAGAGAACTGGTTGTGCCAGTAGAAGGTTCCCGAGCATCAGGCGGTAGACGCTGCCGCCGCCCCACCACGGCACGTAGGACTGGTAGAACTGCTCGAGCCCGACCACGGCGAGGACACCGAGAAGGGCGTGCCGGCGCGAGCGCGTGGTGGCCCAGGACCCGGACCACGACAGCGAGCAGGCCGGCGTAGGCCAGGGTCGCGACCTCGTCCAGGCCGTCCCAGTGGGTCGGGGCCGTCAGGCAGACGACGATCGCCGCCAGCCCGGGCGTCACGGCGAGCAGAAGCTGCCAGGCGGGAAGCACCCGCCACGGCCGCGTCGCGAACAGCGCCGGCGCCAGGGCGACGAGGGCCAGCCCGAGGACCCACGGGTCGCGCCCACCCGAGCCGTGCGTGAGCGGAACGGCCCACGCGAGAAGGGCGAGGACGACGGTCGCGGTGGCGACGTGCCCCGCCGTCGTGGTCCGGGCGCGGTCGCCGTCGAGCCGCACGGGCGGCCGCGACTGAAGCAGCGTCATCTGCGAGTCATCGGCAACGCGACATTCACCCTGAAGGAGTAACGCTGCGCGCGGCGAGCAGCATGGCGACCTGCCCGATCGAGCGGGTCAGCGCCGAGTCGGCGGGCAGCACGGTCTCGCCCAGATCGCCGAACACCAGGTGCACGACGACGGTCGGGTCCGACCGGCGGCGCCGGCCGGGCAAGGCCTCGAGACCCCAGGGGCTGGCCACCGCCACCCGATCAGGCGCGGACGGCTTCGGTCTCGACCTCGTCGAGAACCGCGTAGAGCAACGCCAGCAGGACGTTCTTGACCGACTCCTTGTCGGTGGCGTCGCAGGACATGATCGCCACGTCGGCGGGGATCTCGAGGGTCTCGCGGACCCGCTCGGTCAGCGCGTGGTCGTCCGGCGCGGCCCGGTTGAGCGCCACGACGTACGGCACCCGGGCCATCCGCCGGAACGCCTCGAGGATCCCGCTCGCCTCGGCGATGGAGTCCTCACGCTCGGCGTCCACGAGCAGCAGGTAGCCGATCATGCCCTCGCCGAGGATCTCCCACATGAAGTCGAAGCGCTCCTGGCCCGGCGTGCCGAACAGGTAGAGCACGAGGTCGCGGTCGATCGTGATGCGACCGAAGTCCATCGCCACGGTCGTCTCGGCCTTGCGCGACCGGGTGCTGTCGGTGATCCCGCGCTCCGTGGAGAGCACCGTGATCTCGCTGATGGTGCGGATCAACGTGGTCTTGCCGGCCGAGAACGGCCCGGTGACGACCACCTTGACTGCCTGACCACCGCGACGGCGGTTGCGTGCTGACGCCATGGCCTAGAGCCCCCTGACCCCGGCGATCAGCCGCAGCATCAGGCTGCGGTTGACCGACGGGTCTCGTTCGATGAGCGACGGCTGGGGTTCGAGCGCGGTGGCGCCGACGACGTCGCCGGAGCCTGCCCCACCCGACCCCCCTGGGGTTGCGTGCGGGACGGACCGGTTTGCGGCTGCGGGGCTGCCGTCGTCGAACTCGGCCTGACGGCGGGGCAGGAACGGCTCGGACCGCGGCGGTACGACGTCGCCGGGCACGTGCGCGCCGCCGAGCATCATCGGACCGTCGCCGGCCGATGCCTTCACCAGGTCGGGCTCGTCGGCGGACTCCGCCGGCGCGGCGGGCGCGTCCGCGGGGGCGTCGGCAGGCGGCGTCGTCCTGGTCGCCGGACCGGGCGGCGGGCGGCGACGCGGGCGCAGCAGCGGGGGACGCGGCAGGCTTCTTGACGGGGGCGGCCGGGGAGACCTCGACCGGGCCGAGCAGCTCCTGACGTCGTACGACGACACTCACGTGGTCGTCGCCGTCCTCGCGGACCTCCAGCAGCGACCGGCTGACCAGGCCGGCGAGCGTCGACACCACGGCGTACCGGCCGCAGCCGGTGAGGTCGACGAGGTCGTTGACGCTGCGTCGACCGTCGATGAGGGCCAACAGCGCCCACTCGTCGCGGCTGATGTCGGGGTCGTCAGGGAGCACGACCGGCATGCTCAGGATCGCCGTCGGCGACGGGACGACCTGGCTCACGGTCTCCCAGCTGGCCCGGCGCGCGTCGGCGTCGGCAACGACGGTCTCGGTCTGCACGCTCACACCGACGTCGTCGGGGTTGACCTCGTCCATCACGAAGGCGAACTCGCCGGTCTGCCACTGCAGCAGGTCGAAGACCGCGTCGACGGACTGGTCGCTCACGGCCTGGCGGAGCAGCTCGGCCTCGACCGCGTTCGCCTCGAGCAGTGCCTTCACGACGCCGACGTCCTTGTCGTCGCGGGCGCGCTGCACGGCCTCGCCGAGCGACCCGTCGTCGACGGCCCCGCTGCCGATCAGGCGGCGGGCCAACGGCTGGCGGGAGGTGTCCGCGGACGCACCAGTGATCTGCCCGGCGGTGAAGAACACCACGCCGTCGCACCCGTCGCTGGACAGGTGCAGGCCACCGGTCTTCTTGGTGAAGCTCAGCAGCTGGAAGACGTCCGGCAGGCTGAAAGCGTCAAGGGACCCCTCGAGCTTCATGTCAGGTCCAGCTCGTGGTCTCAGCCGGGGTCGCGTTCTCCGGCTGGCCCCAGCCGTTCTTGGTCACGAACTGCAGCGGAGGCACGTCCTCGCTGTGGTCGTCGGTCTGCGTCGGTCTGGTCATCGGCCTGGTCGTCGGTCTCGGCGCCGGAGGCGTGCGCACCTCTGGCCGCGGGCACCAGGCTGGGCGCCGTCTCGACCCGGAGCGCGTCGGCCACGGAGGCTGCCGCGCGGCGGACCTCGAAGAGCATCAGACCGACCTTGGCGCCGCGCGAGGCGACGGCCACCAGCACGGCCTCGTCGTCGGCGGAGACCAGGAAGACGGTGCCGTTCTCGCCCTCGACGTAGATCTGCGAGAGCTCACCCCGGCCCAGACCCTCAGCGGCCCGCTCGCCCAGGGAGAGCAGGGCGGCGCTCATGGCGGCCACCCGGTCCTCGTCCATGCCGGCAGGCAGGGCCGCGGCCATCGCCAGACCGTCGAAGGACACCACTGCGGCGGCCTCGACCTCGGGCACCTGGCCGACCAGCTCGGCCAGAATCTGGTCCAGCTTCGCCGACCGGCTGACGCCGCTGGCGGCGTGGTTCGCTTCGCTCATTGCCCCACCTCGTGTGGACAGCGTCGGCCCAGGTGACCGCTTCCCTAGGCCCATCGGCGGGCAGCCGTCCGGGCTTGAGCGCGGGTCAGGGTGTGCGCAGCGCGCGTTCTCCCGCGGCCCGCAGCACGGGCACCAGTGCCGGTACGTCGACCGGCCGCCCGGTCATCAGCGCGACCTGCAGAACGGCCTGGTGAACCAGCAGGTCAAGGCCACCGAGCACGTCAGCCCCGCGCTGCCGCCAGGCCGTCGCCAGCGGGGTGGGCCACGGGTCGTAGACGACGTCGAAGAGCATCCCGGCCAGCCGCGGCGGCAGGGTCTCGGCCAGCGCGTCCGTGCTGCCGGCCGGCGTCGTCGACACCACCAGGTCGGCGCCGGCGAGCGCATCCAGGCTGGTGGACGACCACTCCTCGACGTGCGGCCGCACCCCGAGGCGCGCCGCCGCCTGCTCCAGGCCGGCTGCCCGGCCGCGGTCGCGCACCAGGACGGTCGGCGTGGACTCCCCCAGCTGCTGCAGGGCGGCCAGGGCCGCGGCGGCGGTCGCGCCCGCACCGAGGACGCAGGCCCAGCCCACCCCGTCGACCCCGCGCTCGCGCAGGGCGGCGACCATGCCGGGCACGTCGGTGTTCTCGCCCTGCCGGCCGTCGGGGCCGAGCAGGACCGTGTTGGCGCCGCCGACCGCACGGACCAGCTCGCTGGACCGGTCGAGCAGCGTCAGCACGGCCGCCTTCAGCGGCATCGTCAACGAGAGTCCGGCCCACGAGCCGTCCAGCCCGTCGAGGAAGCCCGCCAACCCGGCCGCGTCCACGTCGTACGCGTCATAGGTCCACTCCGCGAGGCCGAGCTCGTCGTAGGCGGCCTGGTGGAGGACGGGGGAAAGCGAGTGGCGGACCGGCGAGCCGAGCACGGCTGCGCGGCACCTCACTGGTTGGACTTGAGCTCCTGCTTGAACCGCAGGAACTCCTGGTAGCTGCTGGTGAACTTCGTCTCGCCGCTCTCCGGGTCGACGGTGACGAAGTACAGCCAGTCGCCGTCCGGCGGGTTGACCGCGGCCTCGAGCGCACGTCTCGCCGGGAGAGTTGATGGGCCCGGGCGGCAGGCCGGTGTTCTTGTAGGTGTTGTACGGCGAGTCGGTGCCGAGGTCCTCGAGGGTGACCAGCTTCTTGTCGGCCTTGAGCGCGTAGTTGACGGTGGAGTCGAACTGCAGCGGCATCCCCTGCGTCGAGCCGGTTGTAGACGACCCGGGCGACCTTGCCGAAGTCCTCGGCGTGGCGCGCCTCGGCCTCGACCAGGCTGGCGATGATGACGAGCTCGTACGGCGAGCGCTGGGTGCGCTCCACCCCGGTCGTCTCGGCGGCGTCGTGCGTACCTCGCCGAACAGCGCCTTGAGCACGTCCGGCGCGGCGGCGTTCGGCGGAACGTCGTAGGTCGCCGGGAACAGGAAGCCCTCGGCGTTCTTCTTCGCGTAGGCCGGCAGGCCCAGCGAGCGGGCGTCCTTGAGCGCCTTCTTGTAGTCGGCGAGCGGGAGCTCGGTGCTCTTGGCCAGCCGCTTGAGCGTCTCGTCGAGCCGGAGCCCTTCGGGCAGGACGACCTTGGCCTGGACCCGCGACTTGGGGTCGAGCAGCAGGGCCAGCGCCTCGCCGGCCTGCATCTTGCGCTTGAGCTGCGTAGAAGCCGGGCTGAAGACTCGAGGACCTGGGCTCCGCGTTGGCCGCCGCGAGGAACGCGTCGACGCTGGCGATCACGTCTTCCTTCTTCAGGGTCCGCCCGACCTCGGCGACGGTCTGCCCGGGGGTGACCTCGATCACGACCTCGCCCTCTCCGGGGCCGGGATAGTCGTCGGCGCTGGTGGAGAGGGCGTCGGTGAGCTTGGACCCGACGCCCTTGACCAGGGCATATCCCCCGGCCACGACCGCCAGGATCACCAGCAGGGAGATCACGACGGCGAGACCGCCCTTGCGGTCGCGCTTCTTCTTGCGCCGGCGCCGGCGCACCGGTCGATCCTCATCGGCCCAGACCGAGAGATCCGTCATTCCTCCACCTTCGTGTCGTCCCCGGGTGTCGCGGCCTGCACCTGCCGTCCCGGCGCGATCCCGGTGGCTCGCTCCTCGTCGAGGGCGGTCTGCAAGATGATGACAGCAGCGGCCTGGTCGACAACGCTACGCCCCCGGCGGCTGTCCATCCCACTCGCCCGGAGGTCGCGCTGGGCTCCCACGGTGGACAGCCGCTCGTCGACCAGCCGCACCGGCGTGGACCCGAGCGTGTCGGCCAGCCGCTGGGCGAAGGCGACGGCATCGTCCGCGGCGCGGCCCTCCCGGCCGGCCAGCGTGCGGGGCAGGCCGACCACCACCTCGACCGCCTCGCGCTCGGCGGCCAGGCGGGCCAGCTCGGCCAGGTCGCCGCGGCCCCGGCGCACGGTCGCGACCGGGGTCGCGATCAGCCCCGCCGGGTCGCAGGACGCCACGCCGATCCGGACGGTGCCCACGTCGACCCCCAGCCGCACGCCCGCCCTCATGCGCTGATCATGCAGTTCCTGCGCACCATCGCCTCTCCCAACCACGATCATGCAGTCGTGGTTCTGCGGACTCCGCCAGGAACCACCGTTGCATGATCGCGGCGGGGTGGGGTCAAGAGGCGTTGGTGACGCGTTGGCCGACCTCGTGCTGGACCCGGGCCAGCGCCTCGTCGACCTTCGACGCGTCGGTCCCGCCGCCCTGGGCGACGTCGTCCTTGCCGCCGCCGCCACCACCGAGGACGCTCGCCGCGGCGCGCACCAGCTCGCCGGCCTTGACGCCCCACTCCCGGCCGCGGTCGTTGACCGCCACGACGACCACCGGCCGGTCGCCGGCGACCGTGATGCCGGCCACGACTGCCGGGCGGTCGGCCGGGATGCGGCCGCGCACATCCAGGACCAGCCGGCGCAGGTCGTCGGCCGCGGTGCCGTCAGGCACCCGGTGGGCCACGACGGCCACGCCGTAGACGTCGGTCGGGTTCGCGGCCAGGCTCGCCGCCGCCTCCAGCACCTGGGCGGACCGGACCCGCTCGAGGTCCTTCTCCGCCTCGCGCAGCCGCGCCGTCAGCGCGGCGACCCGCTCGGGCAGCTCCTCCCGGGGCACCTTCAGCGCCTCCATGAGCTGCGCGACCAGCAGGTGCTCGCGGGCCAGGAACTGGTAGGCGTCCACGCCGACGAGGGCTTCCACCCGGCGTACACCTGCCCCGATCGAGGCCTCGCCGAGGATCTTGACCAGGCCGAGCTGGCCGGATCGGCGCGCGTGCGTGCCGCCGCAGAGCTCCCGGGCCCAGTCGCCGACGGACACGACGCGGACGCGGTCGCCGTACTTCTCGCCGAACAGCGCCATCGCGCCGGACGCGCGGGCCTGCTCCTGGCTCATGATCTCGGCGTGCACGGCGAGGTCGGCGGCGAGCACCTCGTTGACCTGGTGCTCGACGTCGGACAGCACGGACGGTGGGACCGCTGACGTTGCCGAGAAGTCGAACCGGAACCGGCCCGGCGCGTTCTCCGAGCCGGCCTGGGTCGCGGTCTCGCCGAGAGCGTTGCGGAACGCCTGGTGCACGAGGTGGGTGGCGGTGTGGGCCCGGCTGATGGCCCGGCGGCGGTCGACGTCGACCTGACCGAGCGCTCCGACACCGGTCGTGACCTCGCCCCGGCTGACGCGGGCCCGGTGCACGACGACGCCCGGCATCGGGCACTGCACGTCGAGGACCTCGACCAGGCCGCCGTCGGAGAGCTGGATCAGGCCCTGGTCGGCGAGCTGGCCGCCACTCTCGGCGTAGAACGGCGTGCGGTCCAGGACGATCTCGATCTCGGCGCCCTCGGCCGCCGACGGGACGACGACGCCGTCGAGCAGGATGCCGCGCACCGTCGACTCGGTGACGACCTCGTCGTAGCCGGTGAACGAGATGGGCCCGGCGTCCATGATCGAGCTTGTAGGCGGACAGGTCGGCGTGGGAGCTGCGCCGCGACTTGGCGTCGGCCTTGGCCCGGTCGCGCTGCTCGCTCATGAGCCGCCGGAAACCGGGCTCGTCGACGCGCAGCCCCTGCTCGGCGGCCATCTCCAGGGTCAGGTCGATCGGGAACCCGTAGGTGTCGTGCAGCTTGAACGCCTCGTCACCGGCCAGCTCGGTGGCTCCGGTGCGCTTCGTCTCGGCCACGGCCGTGTCGAAGATCGTGGTGCCGGCGACCAGCGTGCGCCGGAACGCCTCCTCCTCGGCGTAGGCGATCGCACTGATGCGCGCGAAGTTCTCCGTCAGCTCCGGGTACGACGGGGCCATGGCCGCCATGCTGACCGGGAGCAGCTCGGGGAACACCGGTTCGTCGACGCCGAGCAGCCGCATCGAGCGGACGGAGCGACGGATGATCCGCCGCAGCACGTAGCCGCGGGCCTCGTTCGACGGGGTGATGCCGTCGTTGATGAGCATCAGCGCGCTGCGGACGTGGTCGGCGACGATGCGCAGCCGGACGTCGTTCTCGTGGTCGGCGCCGTAGCGCTTGGCGGCCATCCCGGCCGCCCGGTCGAGCACCGGGAACACCTCGTCGATCTCGTAGAGGTTGTCCACGCCCTGCATCAGGTAGGCGACCCGCTCGAGCCCCATCCCGGTGTCGATGTTGGGCTTCGGCAGCGGGGCACTGACGTCGAAGTCGACCTTGCTGCGGACCGCGCTGAGGCTCTCCTGCATGAACACGAGGTTCCAGATCTCCAGGAACCTGTCCTCGTCCACGATCGGACCGCCGTCGGGGCCGTGCTCAGGCCCGCGGTCGATGTAGATCTCGCTGCACGGCCCGCCCGGGACCGGGGATGCCCATGTGCCAGTAGTTGTCCGCCAGGCCGCGCCGCTGGATGCGCTCCTCGGGCAGCCCGGCGACCTTGCGCCACAGCTGGTGGGCCTCGTCGTCACCCTCGAGCACCGTGACCCACACGGACTCCGGGTCGAAGCCGAGGAACCCCTCGGACTGCGAGCCGGTGACCAGCCGCCAGGCCAGCTCGATGGCGCCTTCCTTGAAGTAGTCGCCGAACGAGAAGTTGCCGTTCATCTGGAAGAACGTGCCGTGCCGGGTGGTCTTGCCGACCTCCTCGATGTCGAGGGTGCGCACGCACTTCTGCACGCTGGTGGCGCGCTTCCACGGTGGCTCGGCCTGGCCGAGCAGGTAGGGCTTGAACGGCACCATGCCGGCGTTGACGAACAGCAGGTTGGGATCGTCGGCGATCAAGGACGCGGACGGGACGACGGCGTGCTCGCTCTCGGAGAAGAACTGCAGCCACCGCCGCTTGATCTCGGCGGTCTCCATCAGCGGGTGCTCCTCCGCGGGCTGGCCGGCCGCTCGATGAGGTCGGCGGCCTCCTCGGGCGAGAGGTCATGGCTGGCGTCGTCGATGCCCAGGGCGTCGCGCAGCTCGGCCTCGCGCTCGACCATGCCGGCCCGCACCTGGTCGGCGAAGTAGCGGATCGAGTCGCCGAGGCCCCCGGCGCTGTCGGCGAGCCCGGCCGGGGTGAACGCCTGCGCGGTCTTGGTGATCTTGCGTACGACGAGGACCCCGACCGTCGCGCCCACGCCCATCCAGAAGAGCCGCCTCACGAGGCGGCCCGCCCTCGCCGGCGCCTGCTGGCCTTGGCGGCCGCCTGCTCGGCCCTGATCTGTGACTTCACCCGCTTGACCTGGCTGCTCGAGCGGCCGCTCAGAGCACGCCGTACGCCGTAGCTGAACGCGGCCACCTTGATGACCGGACCCCCGAAGGTCGCTGCGAGCAGTGCTGTCATGGCCGACACGTTCGACGTGACCGACTGCACGTTGGAGGTGATGGCGTCGACGCGTTCGAGCTGGGCGTTGGTGGTGACGACGGTCGTGGTCACCTCGTTGAGCAGGGGCACGGTCTCGTCGGAGACGCCCTTGATCATGTGCCGGGTCTCGTCGAACACCGAGCCCAGCTTGATCAGGGGAACAGCGAGCACACCGACCAGCAACACGAACGCGACGGCAGCGATGAGCCCCGCAATCTCTCCACCCGACATGCGCTCGACCCTATCGCGGCGGAACTCAGCGCACGGGCGGGTCCAGCGCGGCCTGCATCGGCGGAAAACCCGGCGGGTAGGGCCGCCGCGGCTCACGCACCCCGGCGGTTCCCGGACCACCCGTTCCCGGGTCGCCGCCGCTCGACGACCGCACGGCCGCCCGGTGCAGCGAGTCGGAGAAGTCCCCGACGGCGTGCGACCCAGATCAGACGATGTCTGCCGTCGTCGCACCGACGATCGCCTCGACGCCGCGGACCAGGCCGGCGACGAGGCCGCCGCCCGGCAGGCTGCTCGTGCGTCCGTCGATGCGCAGGTAGAGCGAACTGCCGTGGCTGCCGGGCGGGGTCGACGTGCGACGGATCTTGGCCGTCGACCCGCCGTCCGCACCGCGAGGGACTGCCGGATCTCGTGCTCGAGGACGCTCGCAGGGCGCGGCTCGGCGAAGGTGAGCCGCACCACGACCGTCGCCCGCCACCTCATGCCCCCATCATGCGCCGGGCCGGACGCTTCGCACCCGTTCGCCTCCCCACAACACCCGCCCGCGAAGATCATTCGCTGCGTTCTGCTGCGACACGCCCGGCGTGTTGCGACACACCGCAGCGAATGATCTTGGGGCGACGGCTCAGGAGCCGCGGATCAGGGCGCGCAGGCGCTCCCACAGGTCGGCCAGCCGCGACTCGGCGCCGTGGTGGGTCGGCCGGTAGTAGGTCCGGTCGAGCACCGCGTCGGGTGCGTACTGCTGCTGCGCCACCCCGTCGGGCTGGTCGTGCGGGTAGACGTAGCCCTTGCCGTGCGCGAGCTTGGCCGCGCCGGAGTACGAGCTGTCCCGCAGGTGCGGTGGCACCGGCCCGGCCAGCCCACGTCGTACGTCGTCGAGCGCCGCGTCGACGGCGAGGTAGACCGCGTTCGACTTGGGCGCGAGGGCGAGGTGGACGACGGCCTGCGCCAGGTTGATCCGGGCTTCCGGCAGGCCGACCAGCGCCACGGCATCCGCCGCGGCCACCGCGGTCAGCAGTGCGGTCGGGTCGGCGAGCCCGATGTCCTCCGACGCGGAGATGACCAGCCGCCGCGCGATGAACCGCGGGTCCTCGCCGGCTTCGATCATCCGCGCCAGGTAGTGCAGGGCAGCGTCCGCGTCGGAGCCGCGGATCGACTTGATGAACGCCGAGATGACGTCGTAGTGCTGGTCGCCGTCGCGGTCATAGCGCAGCGCGGCCCGGTCGACGGCGGCTTCGAGGATGTCGACGTCCACGACGGTCGTCTCCTTGGCGAGCGCGGCCCCGGCCCCCGCCTCCAGCGCAGTCAACGCGCGCCGCGCGTCACCACCGGCGATGCGCAGCAGGTGCGCCTCGGCCTCCGCGGTGACCGTGACCTCGCCGGCCAGGCCGCGCGGGTCGCTCACCGCCCGGTGCAGCACCTCGGCCACGCCCTCGTCGTCGAGCGAGGCCAGTGTCAGCAGCAGCGAGCGGGACAGCAGCGGCGAGATGATGGAGAAGTAGGGGTTCTCGGTGGTGGCCGCGACCAGCGTGACCCAGCGGTTCTCGACCGCGGGCAGCAGGGCGTCCTGCTGGGTCTTGGAGAACCGGTGCACCTCGTCGACGAACAGCACCGTCTCGCGGCCGGTCATGCTGCTCTCGCGCCGAGCCGTCTCGATGACCGCGCGGACCTCCTTGACGCCCGCGCTCACCGCCGACAGCTCGACGAAGGTGCGTCCGGTCTCGCTGCTCACGAGGTAGGCCAGCGTCGTCTTGCCCGTGCCCGGCGGGCCCCACAGGATCACCGACGCCGGGCGGGCCACTCCCCCGTCGGACTCGACCAGCCGCCGCAGGGGTGACCCGGCCGCGAGCAGGTGGTCCTGGCCGACGACCTCGTCGAGGGTCCGGGGACGCATGCGTACGGCGAGGGGTGCGCTGTTGGCGCCGGGACCCGTGCCGTCGGCCGCCGAGGCCTCGAACAGATCCATGCCTCAGACGGTAACCACTCCGCCGCAGTCAGACTCGTACCGCCCCGGGCCACCACGTTCTGACAGTCGGCAGGATGAGGCGGTGGCCCCCACCGTCGTACACCCGCTGTCCGGAGTCGAGGAGCTGCGCGCGGCCAGTGACGACGACGCCTACGTCCGGGCGATGGCCGACCCCGTCCGCACCACGGTGGCCTGGCGGCACGAGGGCGGCGCCGTCGGGTGGCTGATGCGCTCACGCCATGCCCCGGGCCGCAGCGCGCTGATGGCCATCGGGGCGGCGCGCCCCGCGGCCGACCTGCTGCACCGCGTGGCCACCGAGGACGACGGGGGCATCCGGGCGGCGACCCTGCCCCGAGGTGCGGTCGAACACCTGCCGACGGGATGGTCACTCGAGCCGGCCAACGAGTGGGAGTGGTTCCACATCGAGGAGCCGCCGCCCGTGCAGGAGCACGAGGCGCTGGTCCGTCGGCTCGACGACGACGCCGATGCCGACGGCCCGGAGATCCTCGCCCTGCTCGAGACGTGGAGCCCGCGGCACGACGCCGAGCCCGGGCAGGATCACGTCCGGCTCTGGTGCGGGATCCGCGACGACGACGGTCAGCTGGTGGCGGTCGCGGCGCACACCGAGTACTCCCCCGGCGTCCCGTTCCTCGCGTCCATCGCGACCGTGGGCAGCGTGCGCGGACGCGGCTACGGCGCCGCCGTGACCGCCTGGATCACCCGCGAGCTGCTCGCGACCGGCAGCGACTGGGTGACGCTGGGGATGTACAGCGACAACGAGGTCGCCCGCCGGCTCTATCACCGGCTCGGCTTCCGGTGCGACCACTACTTCACCAGCGGCCCGCTGGTCCGGCCCGATCTGAGGTGGCAAACAGCGAATTCGTGGGATGGAGCGCCGGGCTGTTCCGTATCCGGCACTACCGGTCGTCGGAACGGCGGATCGCCTCGCTGACGTGGGCGGCGACACGTGCCGGCGCTTGGGGTGGGAATGGGATGACGCTGCTGGCGTTGATCTCGCACAGCACGAACCGGGTCGGTGGGCCGCCAGTCTCGTGTCTGCCAGTTCAGTCATCAGCAGGTCCACGTCCCACAGCGCGGGCAACTGGTCTTCTTCCAAGCCGAGTCGCGCCATCATGCCGGGCACCCAGTCGGACTCCAGGCTCTCCCGCAGCGGGGCGAGGGCCGGTTCCTCGGCCGGGTACATCGTCTTGGCGGACGGCAGCCCATCACGGCATCCGGGGTCGAACGCGGAGCGGGGCCGTGTCCAGTGGCCCGCGCGGTCGGGCACCTTCGGGGTACTGGCGGGCGAAGCCGACGACGCTCCTGCCGACCAGGTACAGCGCACGATCCCTCTGGTGATGCCGGGGACGAACTCCTGGTCCACCAGCCGGGCGGTCGCCATCCCAAGTCTCGAACACGTCTCACGACGATCGCCAGGAGTTCCATGCCAACGACATCAGGGTTGAGGAGCCGTCCAGCCCGCGTGTGCTGCACCCACACGACGCGTCGTTCGGCACTTCCCGCCGGGTGCCGTGCGGCAGTTGGACCTTCCAGACGGTTCGGCCACCGTTGCCGCGGCTGGCGCTTCAGCACGCGCACGCCATCGGCGGCCAGCCGCCGGGGAAACTCGCGCCGCAAATCGTCCCGGGTCCGGTAGAGGTGGCTGTCGCTGCCCCAGCCGAGATCCCGGTCGTGACAAGCACTTCCTTAGTGCCGATCAGGTCGATGACATCCGGATGGGACCCCAGCCACACCCCCGAGGCGGCGACCTCCCGAAGCACCGGTCGAGACGCCGGCGGTCTCCCTCGTCACTGATGGGATCGGCCCACACCAGGACACCAGCCGATACGACGAGGCGACGCGTGACCGCCGCCGCCCAGCGTCGCCGACGCCACCGGCTCCAGCCGCACTCCAGCCACGCCAAGCGCGGCAACCATCGGTTCGAGCCGGGCACTCGGCGCATCCGCCGGCGTCATCCCGCGATACAGCAGCGCCACCCTACGAGTCGGCGACTCCTCGGCCACCACGGATCCCCCTGCGCCTAGGGACGCAGGTCCGCCAGGCCGGAGGCAGCGGCACTGGTGCCGGGCACGGCAGCCGCGTAAGCGCACCGGCTCCTGGGCCCCGACCTGAGCCGCCGAGCAGAGCCGTCCAGCGCGCCGTCCGACCACGGTGGCCAAGCAGCAGCGGCACGGCATCGAGCAGACGGCGTCGCGCTCGACACACCGACCGCCAGAACTCCGGATCGGAGCGGAACGGCTCGGCGACGCCCTCTCCCAGGTCGGGGGACATCGATGCGCTCATGCCTGATGAGTCGACGCGGTGGCCGCGGCCGCGGAGGGCCGAACAGGTGACGTGAGCCAGGTGAGCCGCGGACCCACTACGGCCGTACGGCGGTGCCTGGCTCGTTCGGCGGGACGGCCCGCTCCGGGTCACGAGGCTGGGCGTCGATGCCCGCCTCCTTGCGCTGCTCCGGCGTGATCGGGGTCGGCGCACCCGTGAGCGGGTCGAAGCCCGCCCCCGACTTCGGGAACGCGATGACCTCGCGGATGGAGTCGGCGCCGGCCACCATCGCGGCAACCCGGTCGATGCCGAAGGCGACGCCGCCGTGCGGTGGCGGACCGTACTGGAACGCCTCGAGCAGGAAGCCGAACTTGCCCTCGGCCTCGTCCTTGGTGAGCCCGATGACGTCGAACACCCGCTGCTGCATCTCGGCCCGGTGGATACGGATCGACCCGCCGCCGAGCTCGGCGCCGTTGAGCACCAGGTCGTAGGCGCGGGCCAGCGCCGTCCCCGGCTCGTCCTGGAACGTGTCGGCGAACGCGTCGGTCGGGGCGGTGAACGGGTGGTGCACCGCGGTCCAGCCGCCCGTGCCGTCCTCCTCGAACATCGGGAAGTCGGTCACCCAGAGGAACTCCCACCGGTCCTCGTCGATCAGACCGCCGCGGCGGCCGATCTCCAGCCGGGCCGCGCCGAGCAGCTCCTGCGCCTCGCGGGTCCGCCCGGCCGCGAAGAAGATGGCGTCGCCCGGGCTCGCGCCGACGGCCGCAGCCAGGCCGGCGCGCTCCTCGTCGGAGATGTTCTTGGCGACCGGCCCGCTGAGCTCGCCGTCCGCGGCGACCAGCGCGTAGGCGAGACCCTTGGCCCCGCGCGCCTTGGCCCAGTCCTGCCAGCCGTCGAGCTCCTTGCGCGACTGCGCGGCACCGCCGGGCATCACCACGGCGCCGACGTGCTCGTTCTGGAAGACGCGGAACGGGGTCTGCGCGAAGTACGACGTGAGGTCGACCAGCTCGCACGCCGAACCGGACGTCGGGCCGGTCGATCCCGAACCGGCGCATCGCCTCGGCGTACGTCATCCGCGGGAACGGCGGCGCGAGCGTCTCGCCGAGCACGTCCTGCCAGACCCGGGCCATCACCGCCTCGGACAGCTCGTAGACGTCCTCCTCGTCGAGGAAGGACATCTCGATGTCGAGCTGGGTGAACTCCGGCTGCCGGTCGGCCCGGAAGTCCTCGTCCCGGTAGCAGCGCGCGATCTGGTAGTAGCGCTCCATGCCGGCGACCATCAGCAGCTGCTTGAACAGCTGCGGCGACTGCGGCAGGGCGTACCAGTGCCCGGGCTGCAGGCGCACCGGCACGAGGAAGTCGCGGGCGCCCTCCGGCGTCGACCGGGTCATCGTCGGCGTCTCGATGTCGAGGAAGTCGCGCTCGTCCATGACGGACCGGATCGCCCGGGTGACCCGCGACCGGGTCCGCAGCGCGTGGGCCGGTCCGGTGCGGCGCAGGTCGAGGTAGCGGTACTTCAGCCGCACCTCCTCGCCCACGTCGACGTGGTCGTCGATCTGGAACGGCAGCGGGGCGGCCTCGCTGAGCACGTCCACGCGGGACGCGACCACCTCGACCTCGCCGGTCGGCAGGTTCGGGTTGGCGTTGCCCTCGGGGCGCACCCCGACCTCGCCCTCGATCAGGAGGCAGAACTCGTTGCGCAGCCCGGCAGCCACCGCCTCGTCGCGGATGACCACCTGCACCACGCCGCTCGCGTCCCGCAGGTCGACGAAGGCGACACCGCCGTGGTCGCGGCGGCGGGCCACCCAGCCGGTCAGCCGGACGGTCTCGCCGCCGTGCTCGGCGCGGAGCGCGCCGGCGTCGTGGGTGCGGATCACGGAAGCTCCTCGGCGGTGAGAATGGTCGGAAGCAGGTCGGCGGCCGGTGGTGCCCAGCGCTCGGCGTCGGCGGCGACCTGGTCACCCGAGCGGATGTCGCGGACCTCGGGCGTGCCGGCGTCGGTCTGGTCGAACCACACGAACGGGATGCCCCGCCGCTCGGCGTAACTTGATCTGCTTGCCGTACTTGCTCGCCTCCGGGGCGACCTCGGCGGCGATGCCACGGCGGCGCAGGCTCGCGGCGACCGCATCGGCGGCCGGGCGTGCCTCCTCGTCGGCGAGGGCGACGAGCACGCAGGTCGGGGTGGACCGCGACGCCGTCAGGACGCCGCGGGACAGCAGCGGGCCCAGCGTGCGCGTCACCCCGAACGAGATGCCGACCCCGGGGTACGTCGTGCGGCCGTCGCTCGCGAGCGCGTCGTAGCGACCGCCGCTGCACACGGAGCCGATGTGCTCGAAGCCCTGCATCTGGGTCTCGTAGACGGTGCCCGTGTAGTAGTCCAGGCCGCGGGCCACCCGCAGGTCCGCCACCAGCTCGAAACCGGGTCGCTGCACGCCCTGCACGGCGTCGAGCACCGCGACCAGCTCCTCGAGCCCGCGGTCGAGCTGCGTCGCCGGTCACGCCCAGGGCGCGCACCCGGTCGGCCACCTTGGCGTCGGTGCCGGAGATCTCGGCCAGCTCCAGGCAGGCACCGGCCTGCGCGGCGGTCATGCCGACGTCGGCGACGAGCGCGTCGCGCACGCGGTCGGGCCCGATCTTGTCGAGCTTGTCGATCGTCCGCAGCACTGCGGCGACGTCGTCGACGCCGAGCCCCCGGTAGAAGCCCTCGATCAGCTTGCGGTTGTTGACCTGCATCCGCATCGGCGGCAGCGGCAGCGCCGCGAAGACCTCGGCCATCACGATCGGCATCTCGGCCTCGTAGTGGAAGGCCAGGGTGTCGACGCCCGATCACGTCGATGTCGGCCTGGGTGAACTCGCGGTAGCGGCCCTCCTGCGGCCGCTCCCCCCGCCACGCCTTCTGGATCTGGTAGCGGCGGAACGGGAAGTGCCAGCTTGCCGGCGTTCTCGAGCACGTAGCGCGCGAACGGCACGGTCAGGTCGTAGTGCAGGCCGAGCTGCTTGGCCCGGTCCGGCTCCGGTTCGCCCTCCTCGGCCTGCAGGCGCCGAAGGACGTAGACCTCCTTGTCGATCTCGCCCTTGCGCAGCAGCTGCTCCAGCGGCTCGACCGCGCGCGTCTCGATCGGCGCGAAGCCGTGCAGCTCGAAGACGCGCCGCAGCGTGTCGATGACCTGCTGCTCGACGATGCGCTCGGCCGGCAGCCACTCGGGGAAGCCGCTGATCGGCGTCGGCCGGCTCATCGGTGTCACAGTCCCCGACGGGGCGCGGCGGCACCCGTCGTACGGGTCTCGAGGCCCTGCAGGAAGGGGTTGGTGAGCCGCTCCCGCCCGATCGTCGTCTGCTCCCCGTGACCGGGCAGGACGACGACCTCGTCGCGCAGCGGCAGGACCTTCTCGGCCAGGCTGCGCAGCATCGTGGCGTGGTCGCCGCCGGGCAGGTCGGTGCGGCCGATCGAGCCCGCGAAGAGCAGGTCGCCGGAGAGCATGACCTCGGGCACCCGCTCGTCGCCGTCGTAGGGCAGCGCGGAAGGCCACCGACCCCCGGGTGTGCCCGGGTGCGTGGTCGACGGTCAGCTCGAGACCGGCCAGGCGCAGCACCTCGCCGTCGGCCAGCGGCTTGACGTCGTCCGGCTCGCTCCACTGCAGGCGGCCGCCGAACATCGCGCGGGTCTCGGCGGAGAGCCCGCTCATCGGGTCGGCGAGCAGGCCGTCGTCGTCGGGGTGGATGTAGGCGGGGATGCCGCGGGCGCCGCAGACCGGGGTCACCGAGAAGGTGTGGTCGATGTGGCCGTGGGTGAGCAGCACGGCGACGGGCTGCAGCCGGTGCTCGGCGAGCACCGCGTCGAGCTGGTCGACGACCTCGACGCCGGGGTCCACGACCACGCAGTTCTCGCCGGCCGCGGGGGCGAGGACGTAGCAGTTGGTGCCGAACGCCGCGGCGGGGAAGCCGGCGATGAGCACGTGGGAGCCTTCCGGTCGGTGTTGTTCGCTCCGCGCGACGGGAGGGAATCTGGGCTTGGCGGCGGGATGCCCGGTCGTCCGAGCCTACCGGCGGGATCCGGGCGCTCGCGAACGCGATCTGCCCGGCGCCGCGGGCCCTGCCTAGACTGTGCGACCGGTGCGCCCGCACGGTTGGGAACGACGAGGAGGACGAGTGGCCAGCAGCATCAAGCGCGAGCGGCAGCTTGCCCGCCAGCGCTATGAACGCCAGCAGGCCCGGCGTGCGGCCTCCCGTACGCGCAAGCGGCGCTGGCAGCAGGTCACGGCATCCGTGCTGGCCGTCCTGCTGGTGATCGGCGGCGTCGCTGGGCTGGCCCTGCTGATGGGTGACGACGACAGCCGACCGTCGGAGCCGAGCCCTCGGCATCGGCGTCGGCCACCGCATCGGACACGGCGTCCGCGTCGACCTCGCCGTCGCCGTCGGCCGCCGCCGGTGCGTGCACCTATGCCCCCGCCGAGGGTGAGCCCGCCAAGGACGTCGGCATCCCGACCTACCAGGCGGCCGTGGCCAAGAAGCCGTTCACCGCGACGCTGAAGACGAACCAGGGCGACGTCGTCGTCAAGATGGCCACCGCGAAGGCGCCGTGCACGACCAACAGCTTCCGCTTCCTGGCGAGCAAGAAGTACTACGACGGCACCTCGTGCCACCGGCTCACGACGGAGAACCTGTTCGTGCTCCAGTGCGGTGACCCCACCGGCACCGGCGGCGGGCGGGCCCGGCTACCAGTTCGGTGTCGAGAACGCCCCGAAGGACGGCATGTTCCCGGCCGGCTCGATCGCGATGGCGCGCACGAGCGATCCCAACACCAACGGCAGCCAGTTCTTCATCGTCTACAAGGACACCCAGCTGCCGACCGAGGGCGGCGGCTACAGCATCTTCGGCACGGTCACGAAGGGCCTCGACGTCGTCGAGAAGGTCGCCGCAGGCGGGTGTCGAAGGCGGCACCGGCGACGGGAAGCCGGCACAACCGGTGACCATCGAGTCCGTGCAGATCGAGCAGGGCTGACGTGACCGAGCAGCGGCCGGAGGCCGAGCACGAGGCGCCGACCGAGCCGTCGGTTCCGGACCAGCCGGCGTCGGACCACGCGGCGCCCGCGAGCAGGTCGCCACCGACGCCCGAGCCGGTCCCGACCAGCCGGCCCGAGCCCGGCCCGAACCGGACCAGCCGGTGCCCGAGCCGACCCGACCAGCCGGCGCCCGAGCCGGTGCCCGAGCCCGACCCGCGCCCGAGCCGGTCCCCACGCCGGACCAGCCGGCACCGACGCCGCCCCGAGCCTGCGCCCCGAGCCCGGCCCCGGCACCCGCCAGCCGGCGCCCGAGCCGGTCACCCACACCGGACCAGCCGGCGCCCGAGCCGATCCCGGACCGGCCGACCCCCGAGCCCGCGCCGGAGGCTCCGCCTGCCCCGCGCCGGCACCGACGCTGCACCGCCGGCACCGACGCCGCCCGCCAGCGCCGCCCGCCAGCGCCTGCGCCGCCCGCCCCGGCCACCGCCGCCCGCGCCGGAGCCACCGGCAGCGCCGCCGGAGCCCAAGCCCGACCCGGCACTCTGGGGCCGGGTCGACGCCGACGGAACGGTCTGGGTCCGGACGCCCGCGGGCGAGCGCGCGGCAGGCTCCTATCCCGGCGCGATCGCCGGACGAGGCGCTGGCCTACTACGGCCGCAAGTACGACGAGCTCGCCGGGCAGGTCACCCTGCTCGAGCAGCGACTGTCCGCGGCCGGGCTCGCTCCGAAGGACGCCGACTCGTCGCTGGCCAATCTGCGCACGGCGGTGAGCGACGCGCACGCGGTGGGTGACCTGGACGCCCTGCGGCAGCGGCTGGATGCGCTCGACGAGAAGATCGCGCGAGCGCCGGCGGGAGGCCGAGTCGAACCGCGCCAAGGTCCGTGAGGAGGCCCGGGCGACCAAGGAGCGCATCGTCGCCGAGGCGGAGTCGCTGACCGACACCACCGAGTGGAAGCGCAGCGGCGACCGGCTGCGGAACCTGCTCGACGAGTGGAAGGCCGCCCCGCGCCTGGACCGCAAGTCCGACGACGCGCTCTGGAAGCGCTTCAGCCACGCCCGTACGGCGTTCGACAAGCGCCGCCGCGCGCACTTCGCCGAGCTGGACACTCAGCGAGCCGGTGCCGCCGAGGCCAAGGAGAAGCTGATCGCCGAGGCGGAGTCGCTCTCGGAGTCAACCGACTGGGCGCCGACCGCCAGCCGCTACCGCGAGCTGATGACGCAGTGGAAGGCGGCCGGGCGGGCCCGACGCGACATCGAGGACGCGTTGTGGGCGCGGTTCCGGACCGCCCAGGACACGTTCTTCACGGCACGGAGCACCGCGTTCGCGGCCCGCGACGCCGACCTGCAGGTGAACCTGGAGAAGAAGGAGGCGCTGCTGGTCGAGGCGGAGGCGCTGCTGCCGGTGACCGACGTGCGCGCCGCCCGCGCCGCCATGCGCGTGGTGCACGAGAAGTGGGAGGCCATCGGGCACGTCCCCCGCCCGGTCCGCGACAAGGTCGAGGGCCGGCTCAAGCGGGTGGACGACGCCGTACGCGGAGCCGACGAGTCCGAGTGGCGCCGGTCCAACCCGGAGGCGCGCGCCCGCGCCGAGGCCACCGTCGCGCAGCTGCAGGCGTCGATCGCGACGCTGGACGCGCAGGCGGAGGCCGCCCGGCAGGCCGGCAACGCCGACGAGGCCGGCAAGGCCGAGGAGGCTGCCGCGGCGCGCCGCGAGTGGCTCACCGAGGCCGAGAAGACGCTGGCCGAGCTCTCCTGACCCTCCCGACCGGTGGGTCAGGGCTTGGCGCTGGTGACGCGGTAGGCGTCGAAGACGCCGTCGACGCCGCGGACGGCCTTGAGCACGTGGCCGAGATGCTTCGGGTCGCCCATCTCGAAGGTGAACCGGGAGATGGCCACCCGGTCGCGGGTGGTCGTGACCGAGGCCGAGAGGATGTTCACGTGCTGGTCGGACAGCACCCGGGTGACGTCCGAGAGCAGGCGGGACCGGTCCAGCGCCTCGACCTGGATCGCGACCAGGAAGATCGATGACTGCGACGGCGCCCACTCGACCTCGACCAGGCGCTCCGGCTCCCCGGTCAGCGCCTGCGCGTTGACGCAGTCGGTGCGGTGCACCGAGACGCCGTTGCCCCGCGTGACGAAGCCGACGATCGTGTCGCCGGGGACGGGCGTGCAGCAGCGGGCCAGCTTGACCCAGATGTCGCTCGCGCCCTTGACGACGACGCCGGGGTCGCCGGCGGTGCGCGGCCGGCGGTTCGCCGCGCCCGGTGTGGTCGATCTCGGCGAGGTCCTCGGTGGCGCCCTCCTCACCGCCCAGCGCCTCGACCAGCCGCTGGACGACCGACTGCGCCGACACGTGGCTCTCGCCCACCGCCGCGTAGAGCGCGGAGATGTCGGGATAGCGCAGCTCCTGGGCCAGCGTCGTCAGGGACTCGGTGGACAGCAGCCGCTGGATCGGCAGGTTCTGCTTGCGCATCGCCCTGGCGATGGCGTCACTTGCCGTGCTCGATCGCCTCCTCGCGGCGCTCCTTGGAGAACCACTGCCGGATCTTGTTGCGCGCCCGGGGGCTCTTGACGAACGTCAGCCAGTCGCGGCTCGGCCCCGCGCCTGCCGCCTTGGACGTGAAGACCTCGACCAGGTCGCCGTTGTCCAGCGTGCTCTCCAGCGGCACCAGCCGGCCGTTGACCCGCGCGCCGATGCAGCGGTGGCCGACCTCGGTGTGCACCGCGTAGGCGAAGTCGACCGGCGTCGCCCCGGCCGGCAGCGCGATGACGTCGCCCTTGGGCGTGAAGACGAACACCTCGGCGGTCTTGAGGTCGAAGCGCAGCGACTCGAGGAACTCCCCCGGGTCCTCGGTCTCCTTCTGCCAGTCGAGCAGCTGGCGCAGCCAGGCCATGTCGTTGGCTGCCGCGCTGTCGGCCGTGACTCCCTTGCCCGACGCCGGCTCGCTGGCCGCGGTCGCGCGCGGGTCCTCCTTGTACTTCCAGTGCGCGGCGACGCCGTACTCGGCCCGCCGGTGCATCGCGAACGTGCGGATCTGCAGCTCGACCGGCTTGCCCTCGGGCCCGATGACCGTCGTGTGCAGCGACTGGTACATGTTGAACTTGGGCATCGCGATGTAGTCCTTGAACCGCCCGGGCACCGGGTTCCAGCGCGCGTGCACGCTGCCCAGCACGGCGTAGCAGTCGCGGACCGAGTCGACGAGGACGCGGATGCCGACCAGGTCGTAGATGTCGGTGAAGTCGCGGCCGCGCACGATCATCTTCTGGTAGATCGAGTAGTAGTGCTTGGGCCGGCCGGTCACGGACGCGCGGATCTTGGAGCCGCGCAGGTCGCCGGTCACGTGGTCGACCACGGTGCTGAGGTACTCGTCACGGCTGGGCGCCCGGTCGGTGACGAGCCGCACGATCTCGTCGTAGACCTTGGGGTAGAGCGTCGCGAACGCGAGGTCCTCGAGCTCCCACTTGATGGTGTTCATGCCGAGCCGGTGCGCGAGCGGCGCGTAGATCTCCAGCGTCTCGCGGGCCTTCTGCTCCTGCTTCTCGGGGCGCAGGTAGCGCAGCGTGCGCATGTTGTGGAGCCGGTCGGCGAGCTTGATGACCAGCACCCGGATGTCGCGGGCCATCGCCACGACCATCTTGCGCACGGTCTCGGCCTGCGCGGACTCGCCGTACTTGACCTTGTCGAGCTTGGTCACCCCGTCGACCAGGTCGGCGATCTCGTCGCCGAAGTCGCGCCGGAGATCGGCGAGCGTGTACGCCGTGTCCTCGACCGTGTCGTGCAGCAGGGCCGCGCACAGGGTCGGGGGCGTCATGCCCAGCTCGGCGAGGATCGTGGTGACGGCGAGCGGGTGGGTGATGAAGGGGTCGCCGCTCTTGCGGAGCTGGCCCCGGTGATGCGCCTCGGCGACCTCGTAGGCGCGCTCCATCAGGCGCAGGTCGGCCTTGGGGTGGGTCGAGCGGACGATGCGGAAGAGCGGCTCGAGCACCGGGTTGACGCTGCTGCGCTGCGCCCCCAGCCGGGCCAGGCGAGCCCGCACGCGTCGCGACGCCGGTGGGGCAGGTGCGTCGGTGGCCGCTGGGTCGTCCGCTCCGCCGGCCGGGGCTACCGCATCGTCAACTGTCTGGGTGGCGGCGCGCCGAACCTCGTCGTCGCGGTCGGCGTCGACCGGACTCTGAGGAGGGGCATCAGCCACGAGCACGCTCCAGAAGGCGTTGGAGATCTCTGGAGCACCCCAGTCTAACGGGCGGGTCGCACCGGACCGGGCTCAAACGGTCAACAGCGTGTGCAGCGGCGGTCCGTCGACGCGGGACAGTCGCTCCCGTCCGGGCAGGAAGGACAGCTCCATCAGCACCGAGAGCCCGACCACGTCCGCGCCGGCCCGGCGTACGAGGTCGATCGTCGCCTCGACCGTTCCTCCGGTCGCGAGCACGTCGTCGACGATCAGGACCCGGTCGCCGGGTTCGAACGCGTCCGCCGCCACCTCGAGGGTGGCCTCGCCGTACTCCAGCGCGTACGACGTCTCGAGCGTCGCACCCGGCAGCTTGCCCTTCTTGCGCACCGGGACGAAGCCGGCACCGGTGTGGTAGGCCACGGGCGCCGCCAGGATGAAGCCGCGCGCCTCGATCCCGACCACCTTGTCGACCGTGCCCCGGCCGTGGTGGTTGACGATCGCGTCGACCGCTCCGGCGAAGGCGACGTGGTCAGCGAGCAGCGGCGCGATGTCCTTGAAGAGGATCCCCGGCTTCGGATAGTCGGGGACGTCGCGGATGCGCTCCAGCAGGAGCGCGGTGAGGTCGAGACCGCCCAGCTCGGTGGTCACTAGCGACGCTTCTTGCCGCCGGGACGGCTCTTGTTCTTCCGCTTGGGCTGGTTGCGGGTGGACCCGGCCCCGGGCCGCCGGTCGCTCGGCCGAGCGCCGCCGCGAGCGACGGCTCCGGCGGTCGCGGGCTCCGGCTGCTGGTCCTCGCGCGCCTCGACCGACTCGTCCGCCACCGTGGTCGCACCCCGACTGCCGGTGAGCGTCTTCGCTGGGCCACCCCCGCGCGCCTGGACGCGGCGGGCCAGCGCCTGCATGGCGGGCTCGCGCTCCTTCAGGTTCGCGAGCATGCGGGGTGGCGATGAAGATCGAGGAGTAGGTGCCGACGGCGACGCCGACGAACAACGCCAGGGCCAGGTCCTTGAGCGGACCCGCGCCGAGCAGCACGACACCCGCGAACAGGATCGCGCCGATCGGGAGCAGCGCCACGATCGAGGTGTTGATGGACCGGACGATGGTCTGGTTGACGGCCAGGTTGGCCGCATCGCTGTAGGTCATCCGGCTGCCGCCCGCGATGCCCGCGGTGTTCTCCTTGACCTTGTCGAACACGACCACCGTGTCGTAGAGCGAGTAGCCGAGGATCGTCAGGAACCCGATGACCGTGGCCGGGGTCACCTCGAACCCGACCAGCGCATAGATGCCGACGGTGATCGCCAAGTCGTGCAGCAGCGCCAGCATGGCGGCGACGGCCATCTTCCACTCGAAGTAGAGCGAGAGGAAGATCACGACGAGGAAGAGGAAGATCACGAGCGCCCGCACGGCCTTCTTCGAGATGTCCGCTCCCCAGCTGGGCCCGATCACCTGCGAGCTCACGTCGTCAGGGCTGACGTTGAACCGCTCCGCGAGCGCCGCGGTGATCGCCTGCGACAGCTCGGGGGTGACCTTCTCGGTCTGGACCCGGATCGTGTCGTTGCCGACCTGCTGAACCCGGATCTCCCCGGCTACGCCGGACTCCTCCACCGTCTCGAGCGAGGCTGCCTCGGTCGCCTCGGGAGACGAGACGCGGAACTCGGCACCACCGCGGAACTCGATGCCCAGAGTCAGCTGGGAGAACACCAACGCGAGCGATGGAGATCACCAGGAAGATCGCCGAGATGGTGTACCACCGCCGCCAGTGCCCGACGAAGTCGTAGGACACCTCGCCGCGGTAGAGGCGGGCGCCCACCAATGCCATGCCGGGACATCAGGCCTCCTTCGTGCTGCGCGTGACGGCAGCCGGGCGGCGGCGAGCCGAGGGTGGTGCCGGAACGCTTCGTCCCGAGACACCCAGGTGTGACGGGTCCAGGCCGGACAGGCGGTGTCCTCCGCCGAAGAACTTCGTCCGGGCCAGCAGCGTCACGAGCGGTTTGGTGAACAGGAAGACCACGGCGATGTCGATCAGCGTGGTCAGGCCGAGGGTGAACGCGAAGCCGCGGACGCCGCCGACGGAGAGCAGGTAGAGGACGACGGCTGCGAGCAGCGAGACGAAGTCGGCGGCCAGGATCGTACGACGGGCCCGCGCCCAGCCGGTCTCGACCGCCACGCGCAACGGCTTGCCGTCACGGACCTCGTCGCGTAGTCGTTCGAAGTAGACGATGAACGAGTCGGCGATGATGCCGATGGCGACGATCAGACCGGCCACACCGGCAAGGCTGAGGCGGAACCCGATCTGCCAACCGAGGAGCACGACCGCCCCGTAGGTGATGGCAGCAGCAACCGCAAGGCTCGCGACGGTCACCAGACCGAGGCCGCGGTAGTAGAACAGCGAGTAGAGCACCACCAGGCCCAGCCCGATGATGCCGGCGATCAGGCCGGCCTGGAGCTGTTCGCCACCCAGGCTGGCCGACACTTCCTGCACCGCGCCGGCGTCGAACGTCAGCGGCAGCGCGCCGTACTTCAGGACGTTCGCGAGGTCGCGCGCCTCCTGCTGGGTGAAGTCCCCCTCGATCTGCGCGCTGCCGCCGGTGATCGGGCCGTTGTTGAGGCCGGGCGCGGACACGACCAGACCGTCCAGGACGATGCCGAACCGGTTCAGCGGCGGCTGCTGGGCGGCCAGCCGGCGCGTCGTGTCGGCAAACTTGCGGCCGCCCGCCCCGCTGAAGTCCAGCGTGACGATCCAGCCACCGGTCACGGCCCCTTGCGAGTTCGTGTTGAGCGCAGCGTCGGCGCTGGTGACATCCGTGCCGAGCACCTCGGCCGGGCCGAGGATGTACTTCTCGCTGCCGTCGTCGAGGCAGGTGACCAGCGGCTTCTTCGGGTCGTCGCCGCCACTGGTGCGCAGGTCGTTCCGGACCTTGGCGAGGTCGCTGCAGTCCAGCTCGGCGAACTGCTTCTGGATGTCGGCCGTCACGCCGGCGCTGGGGTCCGCCGGAGCCGACGGACTCGGGGTCGTTGTCGCAGTGGGGCTCGGGGTCGACGCCGCACGCAGCGCGAGGGGACGGCCCGGCCGTTGGTCGACGCGCTCGGTGCCGGCGAAGCAGCCGGCGCGCTGCCGGACGCCGACGGCGATGGCGAGGCTGTCCCGGATGGCGACGGGCTCGGCGCCGGCTCAGCGGGCACGCCGGCGGCGGCGTTCAGGACCGGCCGGAAGCGAAGCTCGGCGGTCTGCTGCACGGTGGCCAGGATCGAGTTGTCGCGCGCTCCCGGCACCGAGATGACGATGTTCTGGCCCGCCGTCGTGACCTCGGCCTCCGCGACGCCGAAGCTGTCGACGCGCGACCTGATGATCTCGACCGCGCGGTCCAGCGCCTGCTTGGTGATCTTGCCCGTCTCGCCAGGGGCGACGCGGGGGGTCAGGATGATGCTGGTCCCGCCCTCGAGGTCCAACCCGAGTCGAGGGCTGTACTTCTCCTGGAGCGTGAGGGTCTCGTCACCGAGCTTGTCCGGCGCGACGAAGTAGATCAGGCCGAAGGTCAGCAGGGTGAGCAGCGCGAGGACCAGGATGGAGCGGCCGGGCCGGGTGCGCCGGGCGGGTGTGGTCGCCACTTACTCGTCCCCGGCGTCGTCGGAGAGGGCCGGCGGCGTCACGATCTTCGCCACCGCGGCCTTCGCCCACCGGGTGGGCACGCCGGGGGATGCCTCGAGCACCAGCACGTCGCCCTCGACCGCAGCCACCGTCGCGTAGAGGCCCGATGTGGTCATGACCTCCTGCCCCGGCGTGACCTTGCTCAGCAGCTCAGCCTGCTGGCGGGTGCGCGTCCGCGCCGGCCGGATGATCAGGAGCCAGAACGCCAGCAGAATGATGACGAGCGGCAGCAGGGCGCCGAGGGAGTCCACGGTGGTGCGCAACCTTTCCGAAGGGGGCGGCCGGGCGACGTTGATTCACAGCCGTCGGGGAGTCTACCTGGCGTCCGAATCCTCGATCTCCTCGAACAGGTCGGGTGCCGGAGGTGGCGCCAGGGACGTCGGCGGGGTGAGCCCGAGGTGTCGCCAGGCCGCGGCGGTGGCGACCCGGCCGCGCGGCGTGCGGGCGAGCAGCCCGGCGCGCACCAGGAACGGCTCGGCCACCTCCTCGACGGTCTCCCGTTCCTCCCCCACCGCGACCGCGAGCGTCGAGAGCCCGACCGGACCACCGCCGAACCGGGTGACCAGCGCGTCCAGGACGCCGCGGTCCAGCCGGTCGAGACCCTGCTCGTCGACCTCGTAGACGGTCGAGGGCGGCCCGAGCGATCTCGCGCGTCACGACACCGTCGGCCTTGACCTGCGCGTAGTCGCGGACCCGGCGCAGCAGCCGGTTGGCGATGCGGGGCGTGCCGCGGGACCGGCCGGCGATCTCGGCGCCGCCGTCGGCGTCCAGCGGGACGTCGAGCAGCCGGGCCGACCGGCGCAGCACGTGCTCGAGCTCGGCGGCGGCGTAGAAGTCGAGGTGGGCGGTGAACCCGAACCGGTCGCGCAGCGGGCCGGGCAGCAGCCCGGCGCGGGTGGTCGCGCCGACGAGCGTGAACGGCGGCAGCTCGAGCGGGATGGCGGTGGCACCGGGGCCCTTGCCGACGACGACGTCGACCCGGAAGTCCTCCATCGCCATGTAGAGCATCTCCTCGGCCGGCCGGGCCATCCGGTGGATCTCGTCGAGGAACAGCACCTCGCCCTCGGCCAGGCTGGACAGCAGGGCCGCCAGGTCGCCGGCGTGCTGGATCGCCGGACCGCTGGTCACCCGCAGCGGCGCCTGCAGCTCGGCCGCGATGATCATCGCCAGCGTGGTCTTGCCGAGGCCGGGCGGGCCGCTCAGCAGCACGTGGTCGGGCACCCGCTCGCGCCGCCGGGCGGCCTCCAGGACCAGACCGAGCTGCTCGCGGACGCGGTCCTGGCCGATGAACTCGGTCAGCGTGCGCGGCCGCAGCGCCGCCTCGACCACCCGCTCGTCGCCCTCGGCGGACGCCGTGACGATCCGCTCGCTGTCCTGCTCGGTGGTGCCGGTCATGCGCGGCTCAGCGAGCGCAGCGCGGACCGCAGCAGCAGCGCGATGTCGGGCTCGGCGCCGTTGGCGACGGCATCGTCGGCCAGCGGCGCCGCCGTGGCGACGGCCTCGTCGGCCTCGCGCGCCGACCAGCCCAGGCCGAGCAGCGCGGCGTGCAGCTGCTCGCGCCAGCCCGCGGACGACGGACCCTCGGTCACTCGCGCCGGTGCGACGTCCCGCGGACCGCGCCGAGCCGGTCCTTGAGCTCGAGCACGATGCGCTGGGCGCCCTTCCTGCCGATGCCGGGCACCAGCATCAGCGTGCCCAGGTCCTCGGTGGCGACCGCGCGGCGCAGCGCGTCCGGCGGGTGCACGCCGAGCATGGCCTGGGCCAGCCGCGGGCCGACGCCGCTCGCGGTCTGCAGGAGCTCGAACACCGCGCGCTCGTCGTCGTCGGCGAAGCCGTAGAGGGTCAGCGAGTCCTCGCGTACGACCAGCGAGGTGGGCAGCTGGGCGGCTCGCCGACGCGCAGCCGCGCCAGCGTGCCGGGCGTGCACTGCACGGACAGGCCGACCCCGCCGACCTCGACGACAGCGCCGTCGGGAGCGAGGGACGCGACCCGGCCCGCGACGAACGCGATCATCGGAGCACCGCCGCGGCGGGCCGCGAACGCACTGACCGCCGCGGCGATGCGCGCCGTGGCGCCGCCCCGCCAGACGTGGCAGATGGCCAGCGCGAGCGCGTCGGCGGCGTCGGCCGGCCGCGGCGCCTCGGCCAGCCGCAGCAGCCGGGTGACCATCGCCGCGACCTGGGCCTTGTCGGCCCGCCCGCTGCCGGTGACCGCCGCCTTCATCTCGCTGGGCGTGTGCAGCGCGACCGGCACGCCGCGCGCGGGCAGCGCACACGATGGCGACGGCGCTGGCCTGCGCCGTGCCCATCACCGTGCGCACGTTGTGCTGGCTGAAGACCCGCTCGACGGCGACCGCGTCGGGCTGGTGCTCGGTCGAGCCAGGCCTCGACGGCCCGCTCGATGGCCAGCAGCCGGGCGCCGATGTCGGCGGTCGGCGGCGTGCGCACGACGTCGACGGCGACCAGATGCAGCGGGCGCCCGGCCGAGCCCTCGACCACGCCCAGCCCGCACCGGGTCAGCCCCGGGTCGACCCCGAGCACGCGCACGGCGTACCGCCCTCTCGTCCGAACACCTGTTCGGGCGTCACGCTACCGGCGGCGGCCGACATGACCGCGTTGCGACGCGCCGGGCGAGCGGCCGACTCAGCCGAGGCGCTAACCCACGCGCTCCATGATCTCGTCGCTGACGTCGAAGTTGGCCTAGACGTTCTGCACGTCGTCGGAGTCCTCGAGCGCCTCGACCAGCCGGAAGACCTTGCTGGCGCCGTCCTCGTCGAGCGGGACGCTGACGCGTCGGCAGGAACGACGCGTCGGCCGAGTCGTAGTCGATGCCGGCGTCCTGCAGCGCGGTCCGCACGGCGACCAGGTCGGTCGCCTCGCTGACCACCTCGAACGCCTCGCCGAGGTCGTTGACCTCCTCGGCGCCCGCGTCGAGCACCGCGAGCAGCACGTCGTCCTCGGTCATGCCCGTCGGTCTTCGGGACGATGACGACGCCCTTGCGGTTGAACAGGTAGGACACCGAGCCCGGGTCGGCCATCGATGCCGCCGTTGCGGGTCATCGCGGTGCGCACCTCGGACGCGGCCCGGTTGCGGTTGTCGGTCAGGCACTCGACCAGCACCGCGACGCCGCCCGGGCCGTAGCCCTCGTACATGATCGTCTGGTAGTCGGCGCCGCCGGCCTCGACGCCGGAGCCGCGCTTGACCGCGCGGTCGATGTTGTCGTTGGGGACCGAGGTCTTCTTGGCCTTCTGGATCGCGTCGTAGAGCGTCGGGTTGCCGGCTGGGTCGCCGCCGCCGGTGCGCGCCGCGACCTCGATGTTCTTGATCAGCTTGGCGAACAGCTTGCCGCGCCTGGCGTCGACGACGGCCTTCTTGTGCTTGGTCGTCGCCCACTTGGAGTGGCCGCTCATGAACGCTCCTTCACCATCCGCACGAACAGCTCGTGCACCCGGGCGTCGCCGGTCAGCTCCGGGTGGAACGACGTCGCCAGCAGCTGTCCTTCGCCCTGCCGCGGACTGCGACGATCCTACCGTCGGCCGGACCGCCGTCGACGCGGGCGAGCACCTCGACCCCGTCGCCGGTCGACTCGACCCAGGGCGCCCGGATGAAGACCGCGTGCACCGGGCCGCCGGCCACGCCGGCGAAGTCGACGTCGGCCTCGAACGAGTCGACCTGGCGGCCGAAGGCGTTGCGCCGTACGGCGACGTCGAGCCCGCCGATCGTCCGCTGACCGTCGATGCCGTCCTCGATCCGGTCGGCCAGCATGATCATCCCGGCGCAGGAGCCGTAGGCGGGCATGCCGCCCTCGACGGCCGCTGCGCAGCGGCTCGAGCAGGTCGAAGGACACGGCCAGCTTGCACATCGTGGTCGACTCGCCGCCGGGCAGGACCAGCCCGTCGAACCCGTCGAGGTCGGCGGGCGGCGCACCGCGACGCGTGGTCGCGCCGAGCCCGGCCAGCGTCTGGACGTGCTCGCGCACGTCACCCTGCAGCGCGAACACCCCGATGATCGGGGCGGTCACCAGCCGCGGTCGGCGTAGCGCTGGGACTCGGGCAGCGTGTCGAGGTTGATGCCGACCATCGCCTCGCCGAGGCCCCGGGAGACCTTGGCGATCACGTCGGGGTCGTCGAAGAACGTGGTGGCCTTGACGATCGCCTCGGCCCGCTTGGCCGGGTCGCCGGACTTGAAGATGCCCGAGCCGACGAAGACGCCCTCGGCGCCGAGCTGCATCATCATCGCCGCGTCGGCGGGGGTCGCGATGCCGCCGGCGGTGAACAGCACGACCGGCAGCTTGCCGGTCTCGGCGATCTCGCGGACCAGGTCGACCGGCGCCCGCAGCTCCTTGGCCGCGGCGAAGAGCTCCTCGTCGCCGATCGTGGCCAGCCGGCGGATCTCCGACGCGGATCGAGCGCATGTGCCGGGTCGCCTCGACCACGTTGCCGGTGCCGGCCTCGCCCTTCGAGCGGATCATCGCCGCGCCCTCGGCGATGCGCCGCAGCGCCTCGCCGAGGTTGGTGGCGCCGCACACGAACGGGACCGTGAACGCCCACTTGTCGATGTGGTGCGCCTCGTCGGCCGGCGTGAGCACCTCGGACTCGTCGACGTAGTCGACGCCGAGGGACTGCAGCACCTGGGCCTCGACGAAGTGGCCGATCCGGGCCTTCGCCATGACCGGGATGGAGACCGCCGCGACGATGCCGTCGATCATGTCGGGGTCGCTCATGCGGGCCACGCCGCCCTGGACCCGGATGTCGGCCGGCACCCGCTCCAGCGCCATGACGGCGACCGCGCCGGCGTCCTCGGCGATCTTGGCCTGCTCGGGGGTGACCACGTCCATGATCACGCCGCCCTTGAGCATCTCGGCCATGCCGCGCTTGACGCGGGCGGTGCCGGTCTCGGACCGGCTGGTCTCGGGGCGGGCGATCTCGGGGCTGGACACGGGAACCTCACATAGGGCTTGGGCTGTCACCCCATGGTAGGCCGAAAGTCAGCGCACCGAGACCGGAGCGCCCCGGCCGATCAGGGCCACCCAGACGGTCCCCGGGGCGAAGACCGCCTTCTCGCCGCCGATCGTGTACGTCGATGGGGTCGGTCCCCTTCTTCCGGCTCCACAGGCCCTTGAACACCTGGCCGTCGCGGAAGATCAGCGCGCGGCCGTGGCCGATCGTGTCGGTCTCCGGTGACGTCACGCCGTTGACGTCGTGGAACTTGGAGCCCTTCACCGTGGCGTACTGGATGACGAACGTGGAGGCGCCGAGCTGGCCGCCCTCCTCGGCCATGTCCTTCTTGCCGTCCATGGACAGCAGCCACTCGGCTCCGCTTCGTCGACCACACCGCGCCGACCGTTGCCATCGGGTAGCGGGCGGTGACCGACGTCGCCGGCTTGCCGCCGGCCGGCAGCTCGCCGAACTCGTAGCCGACCTGCTTGGGCACGTCGACTCGCTTGCCGGCCCGCTTCAGCAGCTCGGCGGGGTCACCGACGACGTTGTAGGGCGCCGGGCGTGAGGAGGTCCGGGCGTAGCCGCGGTGGCTGACGTCGTTGGAGACCAGCTTGAGGTCGGCCTTGCGCAGGGCTCGCCCGACCCCGCGGTTGGAGCCCGAGTAGGCCAGGGCCGCGGTGCCGTACTGCTTGAGGAGGTCGATGTCGGTGTGCCGGGCGCTGCGCACCGGGCGCGACCTTCTGCGGCAGCTGGCTGGAGAAGAGGGCGACCAGCCGGGTCACGCCGCCCTCGACCTGCTCGATGTAGACGACGTCCGCCTTGGTCAGGCCCCGCTGCGGGTGGGCCTTCGCGGTGTTGTCGATCTTCACGGCGAGGAGCGGCCCGTCCATCAGACCGACCCGGCCCGCGAGCAGCGAGGTGGGCGTCGGTGTGGGGGTGGGCGTCGGCGACGTCGCTCGTCGCCGATTCGGTCGGTTTGTCGGCTTTGGGCTCAGGGTCGGAGGAGCAGGCGCCGACGAGAAGGGCGGCACCGAGCAGGGCGGCAAGAGAACGGGAGATCACCCAACGACGTTAGGTGGTCCGGCCGCCGAAACGCCAACCAGGCCGGTGGGAGGCGTGTCGTCCATCTCGAACGTCGGCGGCCACGGAGCGTGGCCGGCCAGACGCAGATAGCGCACCACCCGCTTGCGGCGCACCACCCGCGCCCCGCGGACCGCGTCGTTGAGAAAGCGCCTGGCCAGCTCGACCCGCTTGCTCGCCGCGGTCAGCTCGGACACGAGCTCGTGCCCGGCCGGGTCGGCGTCCAGTGCCGCCGCCAGGCCGGGGTCGGCCAGCGCTGCCTGCAGGGCCCGGGTCAGGTTGCTCTCGGCCACCTCCCGGTCGGCCTCGTCCGCGTCGCGGGCACCCTGCGCGGCGTCCGCGAGCAGCAGGCTCGTCGCCGGGTCGAACAGCCCGGAGACCGCCAGCTGGAAGGAGACCGAGGCCCGCCGGACCAGCTGGGCGTCCAGCGCGCTGCGCGCCCCCTCGACCCGGCCGTGGAACCGGTCCAGCCGGGTCGCGCTGAAGAAGAGGTACCAGCCGGCGACCAGGACGGCGGCACCCGTGACCACCATCCAGGTTGCGCCCATGCCCGAGAGCGTACGGCGGGATCAGCGGCGCAGCCGGTCCCGCCAGCCCCGGCGCTCGTCCTCGACGACCGCGCCCGCACCCGCCTCGACCGTCTCGTAGACGGCGAGCAGGTCACTGGCCACCGTCTCCCAGTCGTAGCGGCGCACCCACCGCGAGCCGGCCTGCGCGCAGCGCGGCCCGCCTGGCGTCGTCGGCGAGCAGCCCGGTCAGCGCGGCGGCCAGCGCCGGCACGTCTCCGGTCGGGAAGAGGACGCCGACCCGGCCGTCGTCGAGCACCCGGCGGAAGGCATCCAGGTCGGACGCGAGCACCGGCGCCCCCGCGGCGAGTGCCTCGACCAGGATGATCCCGAAGCTCTCGCCGCCGAGGTTCGGCGCGACGTAGACGTCGACGGTCCGCAGCAGCCGGGCCTTGTCCTGCTCGGACACCTGGCCGAGGAAGGTGACCGCGTCGCGCACCTCGGGGGGCAGGTCCTCGGCGACCTCCTCGATGTCGCCGCGGCCGGCGACCAGCAGCCGCACGCCCGGCCGGGCGGCCACCACCTCGCCGAACGCGGCCAGCAGGGTGGGCAGCCCCTTGCGGTCCTCGTCGAGGCGGCCGATGAAGCCCACCGTCCCGGCCGAGCCGCACCAGTCCGGTTGCGGCTGCGCGTCCGCGAACCGGTCCACGAACACCCCGTTGGGGATCAGCACCGCGTCCCCGCCCATGTGCTCGACCAGGGTGCGCCGGGCGTCCTCGGAGACCGCGACCCGGGCGCTGATCTTCTCCAGCGCCGGCTCGAGGACCGGGTAGGCCGCCAGCATCGCCCGGGAGCGCAGGTTCGCCGTGTGGAACGTGGCGACGATCGGGCCGCTCGCCGCCCAGCACGCCAGCACGGACAGCGACGGCGTGGCCGGCTCGTGGATGTGCAGCACGTCGAACTCGCCCTCGCGCAGCCAGCGACGGACCCGGGCGGCCGAGATCGGGCCGAAGTTCACCCGCGCGACCGAGCCGTTGTAGGGAACCGGGACGGCGCGACCGGCAGGCACGACGTACGCCGGCAGCGGGGTGTCGTCATCGGCCGGCGCGAGCACCGACACGTCGTGACCGCGGGCGAGCAGCACCTCGGCGAGGTCGCGGATGTGGAACTGCACGCCGCCGGGGACGTCCCAGGAGTAGGGGCAGACGATCCCGATCTTCACCGCGGTGCCGCCTCCGCGCGGGGCCGGTCGGCCAGGTCGTCGAGCCAGAGCGGCTGCAGCATGTGCCAGTCCTCGGGATGGGCCGCGATCGCGGCGCCGAAGACGGTGGCCACCTCCTGGGTCATGGCGGTGACCTTCTCACGGGTCCGCCCCTCGGCGGGCGCCGTGACCTCGTCGTGGAACCGGATGACCAGCCGGTGCCGCCGCGGACCAGCCGGCTCGTACCAGATGCTCACCGGGTGCAGCGCCGCCCCGGTGCGCAGGGCGAGCATCGCCGGGCCGGGCGGCATCCGGGTGGGCTCGCCCGAGCAGGTCGACGGGGATGCCGCTGGCCCGCAGGTCGCGGTCGGCGAGCAGCGGCACGAGCCGGCCGGCGCGCAGCCGCCGGGACAGCGTGTCGAGGAGGTCGCCGTCTCCCCCGGTCAGCGGCAGGATCTCCATCCCGAGCCCCTCGCGGTAGGCGAGGAAGCGGGCGTAGAGCCGCTCGGGACGCAGCCGCTCGGCCACCGTGACCACGGGCGCCCCGGTGAGCGAGGCCCACGCGCCGGCGTGGTCCCAGTTGCCCATGTGCATCAGGGCCGCGACCACCCCCCGCCCGGCGCCCAGGGCGTCGCGCAGGTAGTGCTCGTTCTCGACCCGGACGGTCCCGACCACGCGGTCCCTGCTCCAGTCCGGCAGCCGGAACGCCTCGCACCAGTAGCGCAGGTAGGAGCGCAGCACCGGCCCGCGACAGCGCGCGCAGCTCGTCGTACGACGTGTCCGGCCGGGCACGTCGCAGGTTCGCCTCGAGCCGCAGGACCGGACCGCGGCGGCTGCGCCAGACCAGGTCGGCGACCAGGTCGAACAGCCGGTAGGCCACCCGCTCGGGCAGCCGGCGCACCAGCCCCCACGCCACGGCGTACAGCCGGTAGGTCAGGCGTTCCCGCACGTCAGGGGGCCACCGCTTTGGCCTGCTGGCGCACGGCCATGGTCCGCTGCACGATGGTGATGGTGCTGCCGACCGCGACGTACCAGAGCGCCAGCGCCTGCACGTAGGGCACGCCGAGACCGTCGAGCCCGGTCGCCACCAGGACCACCACCAGCCGGTCGGCCCGCTCGGTGATGCCGACGTTGGCCGTCATCCCGAGACCCTCGGCGCGCGCCTTGGCGTAGGAGACCACCGCGCCGCTGGACAGGCAGTAGAGGCACAGGGCGAGCAGCAGCATGTCGTCGCCGTCACCGGCGAACCACAGGGCGAGCCCCGAGAAGACGGCGGCGTCACCGACGCGGTCCAGCGTGGAGTCCAGCCAGGCGCCCCAGCGGCTGGTGCTCTCGGTCATCCGGGCCATCGTGCCGTCGATGAGGTCGGAGAAGACGAACGCGGTGATGAACACGGTGCCCCAGAAGAACTCGCCCCGCGGGAAGAACGCCAGCGCACCGACGACGACACCCAGCGTGCCGACCAGGGTCACCACGTCAGGGCTGACCCCGCGGCGGACGAGGAAGGCGGCGACCGGCCGGAAGATGCGCGTGAAAAGGGCTCGGGCGAAACGGTTGAGCATGTGAACGTGCTCTCCGGGACTCGGCGGCGGGGTCATCGTAGTCGGGCGGCCCCTTGTGCCGCGGGCACCGGCGGGTGAAGGCTGTCGAAATGGCCCAGTCAGGAAGCACCCAGTCAGCCGCCGGAGCCGCGGGCAGAGCACCGACGGCCGACCAGCCCGCCTCGATACGCAACGTCGTGCTGGTCGGCCACTCGGGAGCCGGCAAGACCACGCTGGTGGAGGCGCTGCTCGCCGCCACCGGCACCATCCCCCGCGCCGGCCGGGTCGAGGACGGCACCACGGTCAGCGACTTCGACGAGGCCGAGGCGCGCCAGCAGCGTTCCGTGTCCCTCGCCCTGGCCCCGCTCGAGCACAGCGGCATCAAGGTCAACCTGCTGGACACCCCCGGCTACGCCGACTTCGTCGGCGACCTGCGAGCCGGGCTGCGGGCCGCCGACGCGGCCCTGTTCGTCGTCTCGGCCGTCGACGGGGTCGACGGCGCGACCCGGATGCTGTGGGAGGAGTGCGCCGCGGTCACCATGCCGCGCGCCGTCGTCATCACCAAGCTCGACAAGGAGCGCGCCGACTTCGACGAGTCGGTGGCCGTCTGCCAGCGCGTCTTCGGCGACGGCGTGCTGCCGCTCTACCTGCCGCTCGCCGACGACGACGGCACCGCGGCCGGCCTGATCGGGCTGCTGTCGCAGAAGGTCTTCGACTACTCCGGCGACGAGCGCACCGAGCGCGAACCCGACCCCGAGCACCTGCCGCTGATCGAGTCGGCCCGCAGCGCGCTGATCGAGGGGATCATCGCCGAGTCCGAGGACGAGACGCTGATGGACCGCTACCTCTCCGGCGAGGACATCGACCTCAAGGTCCTGATCGAGGACCTGGAGACGGCCGTGGCCCGCGGCTCCTTCTATCCCGTGCTCGCCGCCGCCGGCCCGACCGGGCTGGGCGCGACCGAGCTGCTCGAGGTCATCACGTCGGCCTTCCCCTCACCGCTCGAGCACGAGGTGCCGCCCGTCACCACGCCCGACGGCTCACCGCAGGCACCGCTGACGTGCGACCCGGCCGGCCCGCTGGCGGCCGAGGTGGTCAAGACGACGACCGACCCCTACGTCGGCCGGATCTCGCTGGTCCGCGTGTTCTCCGGCACGCTGCGCCCCGACATGACCGTGCACGTCTCCGGGCACTTCTCGGGCACGACCGGGCACGAGGACCACGACCTGGACGAGCGGGTCGGGGCGCTCACGTTCCCGCTCGGCAAGACCCAGCGCATCGCGCCGCAGGCGATCGCCGGCGACATCTGCGCGGTCGCCAAGCTCACCCGCGCCGAGACCGGTGACACGCTCTCGGACAAGGACCATCCGCTGCTGATGGAGCCGTGGGTGATGCCCGACCCGCTGCTGCCGGTCGCGATCGTGGCCAAGTCCAAGGCCGACGAGGACAAGCTGTCCCAGGGCATCGGCCGCCTCGTCGCCGAGGACCCCACCCTGCGGCTGGAGATGAACCCCGAGACCCACCAGCTCGTGCTCTGGTGCATGGGCGAGGCGCACCTCGACGTGCTGCTCGACCGGCTGGCCAACCGCTACAGCGTCGGTGTCGAGTCGGTGCCCGTCCGGGTGCAGCTGCGCGAGACGTTCGCCGGCCCGGCCAAGGGGCACGGCCGCCACGTCAAGCAGTCCGGCGGGCACGGCCAGTTCGCGGTCTGCGACATCGAGGTCGAGCCGCTGCCCTCCGGCAGCGGGCTGGAGTTCGTCGACAAGGTCGTGGGCGGCGCGGTGCCTCGCCAGTTCATCCCCTCGGTCGAGAAGGGCGTGCGCACGCAGATGGAGCGCGGCGTCGCGGCCGGCTACCCCGTGGTCGACATCAAGGTCACCCTGTACGACGGCAAGGCGCACTCGGTCGACTCCTCCGACATGGCGTTCCAGACCGCCGGCGCGCTGGCCCTCAAGGAAGCCGCCAAGGGCGGCGCGATCCACATGCTCGAGCCGGTGGACGAGGTGTCGGTGCTGGTCGCCGACGAATACGTCGGCGCGGTCATGGGCGACCTGTCCACCCGCCGCGGCCGCGTCACCGGGACCGAGCCGGTCGGCAGCGGGCGCTCCCTGGTCAAGGCGGAGGTCCCGCAGATGGAGATCACCCGCTACGCCGTGGACCTGCGCTCGATCTCGCACGGCACCGGCACGTTCTCCCGCCACTACCAGCGGCACGAGCCGATGCCCCAGCAGATCGCCCAGCGGGTGCAGGCCGAGTCAGGCAGCTAGCCGGGCGGGACGGGGAGGTGGCGGCGATACCTCGCCACCAGCCGGTAGGCCGCGGCCGCGAGCCAGGACACCGGCGGCACCAGCATGAGCCGGCCGAGCACTGCCCATCCGCCACCGTTGCTGACCAGGAGCCGCGCGACCGCCGTCGCCCCGCCGCTCACCCGGCCGGACGGCTCGACCCACTGCACGGAGTGCGACGCCTCGGCCTCGGCGACGCCGAGCGCGGCGAGGTCGGCGCCTTGCCACGGCTGAAGGTCCGGTTGCACCGGCAGGTGCTTCTGCAGCCACCGCACCGTGCGCATGCAGAACGCGCACTCCCCGTCGTACAGGAGGATCGGCCGTTCGCGTCGGGTCATCCGGCGTCCCGGCGCGACCAGCGGAAGGTGCGGACGCACAGGACGAGCCCGACGACGAGCCACACGGTGAGCACCAGCGCGGTGGCGGTGTGCTGCCAGGAGCCCGACACCTCGCTCGACTCCAGCTCCGGCGGCAGGAACACCGAGCGCATGCCCTGGGCCATCCACTTCAGCGGGAACACCGAGGCGAGATTCTGCATCCAGGTGGGCAGCTCGTTGAAGACGAAGAAGACGCCGGAGATGAACTGCAGCACGATCACGACCGGGCTGACGATCGCGGTGGCGCTGCGACCCGAGCGGGGCACCGAGGAGAACGCGATGCCCAGCACCGTGCCGGCGGCGGTCCCCAGGATGAAGATCCACGCGAAGGTGGCCCACCGTGCCGCGTCGGTCGGCAGGGCTCACGTCGAAGACCACCGCGGCGAAGGCCAGCAGCAGCGCAGTCTGCGCGAGGCTGGTCAGCAGCACCTGCCCGATCTTCCCGAGGAAGTAGGACAGCGGCGGCATCGGCGTGCCGCGCAGGCGCTTGAGCGTGCCGTCGTCGCGCTCGAGCGCGATCGAGATGGCCAGCGCCTGAAAGCTCGACAGCATGATGCCGGCGGCCAGCATGCCCGGCAGGAAGTACTGCGTGAACGGCACACCGGGTCCGCCGTCATCGGCGAACACCGTGTTGTCGTCGCCGCCGAAGACCGTGGCGAAGATCGCCAGCATGATCAGCGGGAACGCGAAGATGAAGATGATCGCGTCCTTCTCGCGGAAGAACGACGTCGACCTCCAGGCGGGTCCGCGTCCGCACCGACACGCACGGCCGACGGCATCATGCGCCGATCATCGACAGGTAGACGTCCTCCAGCGTGGGCCGCAGCACCTGCAGGCCCGGCACCTCGCCGGGGCGAACCGCGCGGCCAGGTCGGTCACCACGGCGGTCGGGGCGTCCGTGACCACCTCGCGCCGGCGCCCGGCTTCGGTCCACACGACGGTGGCCGCGCGATCGCGCTCGGCCACCGAGCTCGGCGGGTGGGGCGACCTCGACGCAGCCGCCCGGAGCTGATGACGCCGACCCGGTCCGCCAGCTGCTCGGCCTCCTCCAGGTAGTGGGTCGTCGAGCAGGATGGTCGTGCCGCCGGCGCGCAACGCGGTGATCAGGCTCCAGAACTGCCGTCGGGCCTCCGGGTCGAAGCCCGTGGTCGGCTCGTCGAGGAAGAGCAGCTCCGGGTCGCCGATGACGCCGAGCGCGACGTCCAGCCGTCGCCGCTGCCCACCGGAGAGGGCGCGGGTGCGGGTGCGCCGCTGCTCCTCGAGACCCACCCACGAGATGACCTCGTCGGCGTCGCGCGGGTCGGGGTAGAAGCCGGCGAAGTGGTGGACCAGCTCGGCCACCGTCAGCTCGGCGTTGTCGGCGCTGGACTGCAGCACGATCCCGATCCGGGACCGCCAGGCGCGGTCGGCGTCGGCCGGGTCCTGGCCGAGCACCGACGATCTCGCCCTCGTCGCGCTGGCGGTAGCCCTCGAGCATCTCGACCGTGGTCGTCTTGCCGGCGCCGTTGGGTCCGAGCAGGGCGAGCACCTCGCCACGTCGTACGTCGAGGTCGATGCCGTCGACGGCCGCCTTCTCGCCGTACCGCTTGGTCAGGCCCCGCATCCGCACGGCCACGTCGTGCTGCACGGGTGTCGTTGTCGTCATGGCCCCACTGTGGCCGTCCAGGCGTCCGCGGCACCACCGGCGGATGGAACGGCGCGTCCACCGACCGGTGGACAGCGAGGTCCGTCAGGTCAGCGCGGCCAGGCGTCGGCGAGCAGGTCGCGGGTGTCGCCCAGCAGCTGCGGGATCACCTTGGTGTTCCCGACGACCGTCATGAAGTTGGCGTCACCGCCCCACCGCGGTACGACGTGCTGGTGCAGGTGGTCGGCCAGCGACCCGCCGGCCACTCCCCCGAGGTTGAGCCCCACGTTGAACCCGTGCGGCGAGGACGCCTTCTTGATCGCCACGACCGCCTGGCGGGTCATCTCGGCGAGCGCGAGCATCTCCGCGTCGGTGAGGTCCTCGAGCTCGGCGACGTGCCGGTAGGGCACCACCATCAGGTGACCGGGGTTGTAGGGGTGCTTGTTCAGGACGGCGTAGACCTCGTCGCCGCGCGCCACGACGAGCCCGGCCTTGTCGTCGAGACTGGGGATCCGGCAGAACGGGCAGCCGTCGAGCTCGGGTGTCGCCCCCTCGCCCGTGACGTAGGCCATCCGGTGCGGTGCCCACAACAGCTCGAGCCGGTCGGTCACACCTGCACCCGGCCAGCGACCGCCTGCACGATCTCGGCCACCGCCTCGTCCACGGGCACGGCGTTCTTCTGCTCCCCGTTGCGGTAGCGGAACGACACCGCGCCCTTGGACACGTCCTCGTCGCCGGCGAGCAGCATGAACGGCACCTTCTGCTTCTGTGCGGTGCGGATCTTCTTCTGCATCCGGTCGTCGGAGGTGTCGACCTCGACCCGGATGCCCTCCTTGCGCAGCCGCGCCGCGACCTCCTCGAGGTAGGGCACGTGCTCGTCGGTGATCGGGATCCCGACGGCCTGCACCGGCGCCAGCCAGGGCGGGAACGCGCCCGCGTAGTGCTCCACGAGCACGCCGAGGAACCGCTCGATCGAGCCGAACTTGGCGGAGTGGATCATCACCGGCTGCTGCCGCGAGCCGTCGGCGGCTTGGTACTCCAGGCCGAAGCGGGCCGGCTGGTTGAAGTCGTACTGCACCGTCGACATCTGCCAGGTGCGCCCGATGGCGTCCCGCGCCTGCACCGAGATCTTGGGGCCGTAGTAGGCCGCGCCGCCCGGGTCGGGCACGAGCTCGAGGCCGGTCTCGGTGGCCGCGTCGGAGAGGATCTTGGTGGCCTCCTCCCAGTCCTCGTCGCTGCCGATGAACTTGTCCGAGCCCGGGTCGCGGGTCGACAGCTCGAGGTAGAAGTCGTCGAGGCCGAAGTCCTTGAGCAGGCCGAGGACGAAGCTCAGCAGGTGCTGGATCTCGCCGGGCGCCTGGTCGGCGGTCACGTAGGAGTGCGAGTCGTCCATCGTCAGCCCGCGCACGCGGGTGAGGCCGTGGACGACGCCTGACTTCTCGAACCGGTAGACCGAGCCGAGCTCGAACAGGCGCAGCGGCAGCTCGCGGTAGGACCGCCCGCGCGACCGGTAGATCAGGTTGTGCATCGGGCAGTTCATGGCCTTGAGGTAGTAGTTGCTCCCCTCCATCTCCATCGGCGGGAACATCGTGTGGGCGTAGTAGGGCAGGTGGCCCGAGGTCTCGAACAGGCCCTGCTTGGTGATGTGCGGGGTGGCGACGAACAGGAAGCCCTCCTCCTCGTGCCGCCGCCGGACGTAGTCCTCCATCACGCGCCGGATCACCCCGCCCTTGGGGTGGAAGACGGCGAGCCCCGAGCCGATCTCGTCGGGGAAGGAGAAGAGGTCGAGCTCGGTGCCCAGCTTGCGGTGGTCGCGCTTCTCCGCCTCCGCCAGCCGGTGCTGGTAGTCCTTGAGCGCGTCGCGGCTCTCCCACGCGGTGCCGTAGATGCGCTGCAGCTGCGGGTTCTTCTCGCTCCCCCGCCAGTAGGCGGCCGCGGACCCGCATGAGCTTGTACGCCGGGATGTGCCGCGTCGTCGGCACGTGGGGACCTCGGCAGAGGTCCTTCCACGCCAGCGAGCCGTCACGCGCCAGGTTGTCGTAGATGGTGAGCTCGCCGCCGCCGACCTCGGCTGCTGCGCCTTCGGCCGCGTCGGCGGCGCCCGGTCCCTTGAGCCCGATCAGCTCGAGCTTGTAGGGCTCGTCGGCGAGCTCGGACCGGGCCTCGTCCTCGGTGACGACGCGGCGGGCGAAGGCCTGGCCCTCCTTGACGATCTGCTGCATGCGCTTGTCGATGCGCGCGAGGTCGTCAGGGGTGAACGGCTCGGCGACGTCGAAGTCGTAGTAGAAGCCGTTCTCGATCGGCGGGCCGATGCCGAGCTTGGCGTCGGGATAGAGCGCCTGCACGGCCTGCGCCATGACATGGGCGGCCGAGTGGCGCACGATCGCCCGGCCGTCCGGCGAGTCGATGGCCACCGGGTCGACGTCCGCGCCGTCGTGCACGGCGTACGAGAGGTCCGTGAGCTCGCCGTCCACCCGCGCGGCGATGACGCTGCGGTCATCGGGCCACAGGTCCGCCGCGGTCGTGCCGGCAGCGACCGAGCGCTCGCTGCCGTCGACGGTGATGCGCAGGTCGGACACGGGAGCTCCAGAGGCCAGGCGGGGTCAGGCTCGGTCCGTCGATGCTATCGACCCGACCTGCAGACCTCTGCCCGGTTTCTCCGCGCCGCTCAGGTCGACGTGGCCGCCATCCGGTAGAGCCCGCCGCCGATGGTCACCGCCCAGATCTCGCGGGTGCCGCCCTCGCCGAAGCTGGTGACGTCGGGCAGCGAGCCGGCGGTGCGGATCACGTGACCCGGTCGTGTAGAAGATCCGGCCGGAGCCGAAGTCGCCGCCGATGTAGTGCCCGCCGAGGAAGGAGCTGTACGCCGACGCCGCGGTAGACGAAGCCGCCGGTGATCGTCGTGCCGTAGCTGCGGCCGTAGGACGTACTGCGGCGACGGTGTAGGTCATGCCCGACGCGGCACCGCGAGGAGTTGTAGACGAGCCGTGCCCTCGCGGCACGACCAGCCGAGGTTCTTCCCGCCGACGCCGGCCCGGATGCGGTCGACCTCCTCCTGTGCCGACTGGCCGACGTCGCCGATCCACAGGTCGCCGTTGGCCGCGTCGAACGAGATCCGCCAGGGGTTGCGCAGGCCGATCGCCCAGATCGCCCCGTGTCCCGGCTTGCTCCCGGCGTAGGGGTTGGTGGACGGGATGCAGTAGCTGGAGCGGCCGCACGTGGCGTAGGCCCCGACGACGCGCAGCCGAAGGATCTTGCCGCCGAGCGAGGCCTTGTCCTGCGCGCGGGCCAGCGGGTCACCCGCCGCCGCCCCCGTCGCCGGTCGAGATGTAGAGGTAGCCGTCGCGCCCGAACGCCAGCTGGCCGCCGAAGTGGTTGGTGTACTGGTCGGGGTGCCAGATGTCGATCGTCTTGATCGCGGTGCTGCGGCTGACGGTGTTCGACGTGTACCTGGCCGCCTTGAAGCGCGCCACCCGCACGTCTCCCGCGTTGTTGACGTAGTAGACCCAGATGAACGGGTTGGTCTTCCACTGCGGGTGGAAGACGACGCTGAACATGCCGCCCTCACCGTCGTCCTTCACCCACGAGCGGATGTCGAGGTAGGGCGTGGCGAGGATCTGGCCGCCGTCCCAGATGCGGATCCGGCCGGCCTTCTCGACGATGAACAGCCGCCCGGTGCCGTCACGGGCGCTGGTGACCTGAGTCGGCTGGACGAAGCCGGTCTCCTGCTGGCGACCAGGTGATCGAGATGGTCGCCGCCGATGCCGAGCTGGCCGGCATGATCACCGCCGGGAGCCAGCACCACCAGGACGATGCACGCGCGGACGAGACGGCTCAGCAGACCACTGGACATGACACTCCCCGGAGACGGTTCCGCAGACGCGGTTCCTCCAGACGCTAACCCCAACCCGCGGCCGAACGTCGGAATGTGCCCGCGTGGAAGCCGAACTGTCCCGGCACCGAAGAGCCCCCACCCTGACAGCGGGTGGGGGCTCCGTGGTTCGCCGGTGGTGCTCTTCAGACGAGCAACGTCACCTGCCGAGCCGTTACATCCGACCCCTGCTGGGCCCGTAGTAGCCACCTACGGAGTCGCGGTAGGTCTGGTCCTTGTACGTGTCCTTGTCGAACTCGGGGGCGTTCTTGATCTCCTCCTTCGTCCGGTCCACGAACACCTTCTCGTCGGTCGCGTCGACGCGGCTGATCACGCCCGCAGGCAGCAGGACCTTCTTGCCGAAGATCCACGGGCCGGTGTCGACCACGATGTAGCCCGCGCCTGCATCGTTGGAGGCCTCATCGACCTTGCCGATGTCCCCATCGGTGGCCTCGACCTTGTAGCCCGCCAGATGCATCGACGACCAGTCATCGCCAGCACCGTAGTTCCAGATGTCCGTCTTGTTGGTGTCCATCGTTCCTCCTCGTCGGGGACAGGTTCCCCTTCGCGATCGGGACACTTTTCCGCTGCCCGCGGCCTCTCGGACAAAACCCCTACCCCGCAGTAACACCTACCCAGGGTCGGCGGGCGAGAGCTGACGTTGAGTTGCATCCGGTGCGACACGCCTGCGAGACGGTCGACACGCCAGCGGGTGGACGATACTGGACTCGAACCAGTGACCTCACGCGTGTGAAGCGTGCGCTCTAACCAACTGAGCTAATCGTCCGCTGTGCTAATCGTCCGCGGGGCGCTTCCCCGCTGCTCAAGGTAGGCAACAACCCTAGCCGATGAGCGGGATCCAGTCCGGGACGCCCCGCAGCGCGACGTACCCCCACAGCGCGCCGGCCACGATGAGCAGGCACCCGAGCCCGATGAGTGCGCGGATGAGCAGCGACTGCTCCTTGACCCACTCGGTCCAGGCCCGGACCTTGTCGCGGGCGTACTCCAGCAGCCGCTCCGCCCACGCGAACTCGGTGCTCAGCACGAACAGCCCGCCGAAGATGATCAGCCAGCCAGGGCCGGGAAGCGGGAGCAGGATGATGCCGATGACGATGATCGTCAGCGCCGACCATCCCCACGATCACGCGGTAGGTCAGGTCCATGGCGCGGTTCTTGCGCAGGAGCGGCGCGATAGGCGAAGTGGTCGGAGATGTGTCGCCCTCGGCGTCACCGTGCCCATGAACGCGCGGGTTGCCCTGCTCTCCGCGCGGGTTGCCCTGCTTCGTCACCCTTTCCCCTCTCGATCGTTACAGCCTACGGAGCGGCAGAGGTTTCCTGGGCCGCTCTGAGGGGATCTCACCTATGCGCCCCTACCACCCCAACAGCGGGTTCGGCAGGCTAAGGAGTCACTCGATGAACGGCTGGGCCCCCTCCACCATTACCCGCGAGCTCATGGTTCAGCTCGTCGCCCCCGGCGACGGACGCGTCTCGCTCCCCGTGGTCCTGCACTACGACACCGCAGACCCGTACGCCGTGCATGCGACGTTCCGGACCGGTCAGGGTGAGGGTGTGTCCTGGGTCTTCGCCCGTGAGCTGCTCACCCTCGGGGTCCACCAGCAGTGCGGCGAGGGCGACGTGCGGGTCTGGCCGTCGTGGGGCAACGGCAGCGAGATCGTCTTCATCGGGCTCACCTCCCCCGACGGCGAAGCGCTCCTGCAGGCCAGCACCAAGGAGCTCGTCGACTTCCTCGCCCGCAGCTACTCGCTCTGCCCGCAGGGCCAGGAGCGCGACTACCTCGACGTCGACCGCGCCATCGAGGTCCTGCTCACCTCATCCTGACCGGACGTCCGCCGATCACCGTCTGCCGCACCGCCCGGCTCACCGAGGTGCGCGACGACGTCGGCCTCGTGTTCCGCATCCAGCACCGCAAGGTCACCCCACGCGCCCACGCCCAGGTGGCCGACATCGTCGCGACGCAGCGAGTGAGCCGCACCTAGCGTCGCCGCCCGGAACGCCTCGTCCACCGAGAGCCCCATCGCCAGGCACGCCAGCTGGATCGCGTAGGGCATCGACTCGCACCAGGACGTCCCCGGGTTGCAGTCCGACGCCAGCGCGAGCTCGACCCCCGCCTCCCGCAGCACCGCTGCATGACCCCACGCCTGCGAGCGCAGCGACAGCGTCACGGTGGGCAGCAGCACCGCCGTGACCCCCGCCGACGCAAGGGCGCGGGCGTCCTCCGAGGACACGTGCTCGAGATGGTCGGCGCTGGCACAGCCCAGCTCGGCCGCCAGCGCAGCCGCTCCGGTCGGCGCGATCTCCTCGGCGTGGATGCGCAGCCCCAGCCCCTGCTCGCGGGCAGCCGTGAGGATCGTCCGCGCCTCCGCGACGGTGAAGACCCCCTCGTCGCAGAAGACGTCGCACCACCGGGCCCCCTTCGCCGCGGCCGCCGGCAGGGTCGCGACGACCTCCTCGACGTAACCCGCCCGGTCCCGGCCCTCGGGCACGGCGTGCGCACCGAGGTAGGTGGGCTCCAGCCGCAGCGGTGTCCGCTCGGCGAGGGCGGCGATCACGTCGAGCAGCCGCAGCTCCTCGTCCCGGGTGAGCCCGTAGCCGGTCTTGATCTCCATCGTCGTGGTGCCGTTCCACACCGCCTCCGCGGCCCGGGCGGCGGCGAGGTCGACCAGCTCCGCCGTCGACGCGGCGGAGGTGGCGGCCACCGTCGTGCGGATCCCGCCGCCGTCGTACCGCTGTCCGGCGAGCCGGGCGACGAACTCCTCGCGCCGCACGCCCGCGTAGACCAGGTGGGTGTGCGCATCGACGAAGCCCGGCACGACGCAGGCGCCGCCGGCGTCCAGCACGTCATCCGGCGCGTCCGCCGGGAGCGCCGACTTCCGGTCCGGTCCAGGCGACCCGGCCGTCCCGGATGACCACCGCGGCATCGGCCTCGACCGGACCGGTCATGGTCAGCAGCCGGCCGATGCCGCGCACGGTCAGGTTCATGGCTCTCTCGCAGCGGCGGCCAGTGGTGCAGCCGGTTCGGGCCCCGGCGCCCCGGACCCGCCCGGGCGGCGCCCCGCTGTTGCGGCGACGACGCCGGCGAGCACGATCACGCAGCCGAGCAGCTGGGCCGGTGACGGCCGCTCGTCGAGGACCGCCGCGGCGAGCAGCACGGCCGCGACCGGCTGCAGCAGCAGGATCACCGAGGTCAGGGCGGCCGGCACGCGGGGCAGCGAGACCGAGATCAGCAGCCAGCCGAGCACCTGCGAGCTCAGCGCCAGCAGGACCAGCCAGCCGTGCGCGGGCCACGACGGGACCAGGTCGAGCCCGCCGGAGATGGGGCCGAGCAGCGCGCAGACGAGCGCGCTGACCGCGGTGGCGTCGAACAGCGGCCCGGCCACCCGTCGGAGGTCGCGGGATCCGTGCCGCAGCACGAGCAGGAAGCCGGCGTACGCGATCGACGTCCCGACCCCGAACAGCACGCCGAGCGCGGGGTTCTCGCCGTACGCGTCCGCACCGACCACACCGGAGATGAGCACCACTCCCACGAGCACGACCGGCACGGCGGCGACCAGCCGCGCGCTCGGTCGCTCGCCGAGCAGCCACCAGGCGACGAAGCCGACGATGACCACCTGCAGGTTGCCGAGGACCGTGGCGATGCCCGCGCCGACGGCGGCGATCGCGTGGTGCCACAGCACCAGGTCGACGGCGAAGAGGACGCCGGCGCCGGCCGCGATCCATCGCTGGCGCGCCGGCCGACGACCGAACCGGCGGTCCTCGCGCAGCATCAGCAGGCCGAGCAACGGAAGCGCGTAGAGGCAGCGGAAGGTCGCGGCCGTCGCGGGCTCGACGTCAGCGAGCCGGACCAGCGTGGCCGAGGACGCGATGAACGCGGCCCCCGCGGCGGCGGCGAGGACCGGACGGTCCGTGATGGCCACCGCTCTCCCTTCGCTGCGAGTCAGGAGCGTGACGAATTACGCTACTGTCGACGGCGGCACCCTAGCAACGCGAGGTGAGGCGTGGACTTCGGTCATGACACCCAGTGCAACCTGGGCACGGTCGTGGACCTCGTCAACAGCGCTCCCGAGATCAGTGGCGGCGACGGGCTCACCGCTCTCGGCGACCTGACCGACTTCGTGGCCCGGCACGAGATCTCCGAGCCCGGTCGGTTGACCAAGGACGACCTCGAGGCCGTACGACGTCTCCGGGGGCGGTTGCACGCGATCTTCGGCGCAACCGACCAGCCCACCGCCGTACGCCTGGTCAACGCGCTCGTCGCCGACGCGCGCACCACGCCACGGCTGACCGACCACGACGAGTGGCCCCTGCACATGCACTACTACGCGCCCGGCGCCCGGCTGGCCGAGCACCTCGCCGCCGACTGCGGGATGGCGCTGGCGTTCGTGCTCGCCGCCGGCGAGTGGGAGCGGCTGACCACCTGCGACGCCCCGGACTGCAACCGGGTGCTCGTCGACCTCTCGCGCAACCGGTCCCGCCGCTACTGCGACAGCAAGACCTGCGGCAACCGCCTGCACGTCGCCGCCTACCGCGCCCGCCAGCGAGCCTGACCAGCAGCCCGCACCGGTGTCCGAATGATGGGCGGAGTGTCGCTGCCGGCGCCGTCAACGTCTCCGAGCTGGAGCCGCTGGCCCGTGCACGGCTGACCGAGTCCGCCTACGCCTACCTGGCCGGCGGCAGCGGCGACGAGCACACCCTGCGGTGGAACGTCGACGCGTGGGCGCGGATCCGGCTGGCGCCGCACTTCCTGGTCGACGTGGGTGCGACCGACACCCGGCTGCACCTGCTCGGGCACGACCTGGCCGCGCCGATCCTGCTGGCCCCGACGGCCGCGCACCGGCTCTTCCACCCGGACGGCGAGGTCGAGACGGTGCGCGGGGCGGCTGCGGCCGACACGCTCTACATCCAGTCCACGCTCGCCACGGTCGGCGTGTCCGAGGTCGGCGCCGCGGCGACCGGGCCGTGGTGGTTCCAGCTCTACATCCAGCGCGACCGCGGCTTCACCCGTGAGCTGCTGGCGCGGGCCGAGGACGCCGGCGCCTCGGCCCTGGTGCTGACCGTCGACCTGCCGGTGCTCGGGGCGCGGGACACCGACCGTCGCAACAGCTTCGAGCTCCCGGACGGGCTGGAGTACGCGAACCTCGTCGGCCTCGACGCCGTCGCTGACGACCTGCCGCCGGCACGGCGCGTCTACAACTCCCGCGTCGACCCGACCATCACGTGGGCGGACCTGGACTGGCTGCGATCGGTCGCGCGGGTGCCGCTGCTCGTCAAGGGCGTGCTGCGACCTGACGACGCGGTCCGCGGCGATCGACCACGGCGTCGACGGCCTCGTCGTGTCCAACCACGGCGCCCGCAACCTCGACACCGTCCCCGCGACCGCAGACGCGCTGCCGCGGGTGGCCGAGGCGGTCGACGGCAGGGTGCCCGTCCTCGTCGACGGGGGCATCCGGCGCGGGACCGATGTGGCGAAGGCGCTGATCCTCGGGGCGACCGCCGTGCTCGTCGGCCGGCCGTACGTCTGGGGCCTGGCCGTCGACGGCGCGGACGGGGTCAAGCTGGTCGTCGACATGCTGCGCACCGAGCTCGAGATGGCCATGTGCCTGCTCGGCGCCCCGACGCTGGCCGACCTGACCGACGACCTGCTCTGGACCTGACCTATCCGAAGAACTCCACGATCTTGGCGGTGTCGTCGGAGAACGCCCATCGCGCCGTGATCTTGCCGTCGCTCATGTGGTAGATCTCGGCCGTCCGGTACTCGAGCGTCTTGCCGCCGCGCCGAGCCGTGACGTTCATCAGCTGAACCGCGTGCTCGTCGTTGGCGACGACATCGTGCAGGTCCGCATCGATCTCGTAGTCGCCGACCGACTCGGCGTAGCGCTGCCCCAGCGCCTCCTTGCCGCGAGTCGGCTCGGCACGACCGATCTCGTGCCACTCGACGTCGTCCGCCATGACGTCGAACGCAGCCTCGAAGTCGCCCGCCTTCATGCGATCGCCCATGTCCCGCAGGAGCTTCGCGTTGGGATGCTCGTCCATGGTCGTCCTCTCCGTGCTCTGCGTTGTCGGACTCCGAACACTGACCAGTCAGTGCGGCCAGTCGGGTGCGCGTGAGCCGTCGAGCATCGGGATGCGGATCCCGACCTCGCGGGCGGTGCGCTCGGCGATCTCGTAGCCGGCGTCGGCGTGCCGCAGCACCCCGGTGCCCGGGTCGTTCGTCAGGACACGACTGACCCGCTCGTGCCCGGCATCGGTGCCGTCCGCGACGACGACCGTCCCGGCGTGGATCGACTTGCCGATGCCGACTCCCCCGCCGTGGTGCACCGACACCCACGACGCGCCCGATGCGGTGTTGACCAGCGCGTTGAGGATGGGCCAGTCCGCGACGGCGTCCGAGCCGTCGAGCATGCCCTCGGTCTCCCGCTCCGGCGAGGCCACCGAGCCGGCGTCGAGGTGGTCGCGCCCGATCACGATGGGCGCGGTCACCGCACCGGACCGGACCAGGTCGTTGAACGCCTGGCCGGCGACGTGCCGCTCGCCGTAGCCGAGCCAGCAGATGCGCGACGGCAGACCCTGACCCTTGACCTTCTCGGCGGCGAACCGCACCCACCGCTGCAGGCCGTCGTCGTCGGGGAAGGCCTTGAGCACCGCCTCGTCGGTCGCCGCCAGGTCGGACGCCTCGCCCGACAGGCACGCCCAGCGGAACGGTCCGGCGCCACGAGCGAACAGCGGCCTGATGTAGGCGAGCACGAAGCCCGGGTAGGCGAAGGCGTCGGCGAAGCCCGCGTCCTGGGCCTGACCACGCAGCCCGTTGCCGTAGTCGAACACCACCGACCCGGCCCGCTTCAGGTCCACCATCGCGCGGCAGTGCTCGGCCATCGCCGCTCGGGAGCGCTCGACGTACTCCTCCGGCTTGTCCCGGCGGAGCTCGATCGCTTCCTCGAGGCTCATCCCGTTCGGGACGTAGCCCTCCAGCGCGTCGTGCGCCGAGGTCTGGTCGGTCACCACGTCCGGCGCCCAGCCGCGACGCACCAGCTCGGGCAGGACGTCGGCGCAGTTGGCGACCACCGCGACCGACAGCGCCCGCCCGGCCGCCTTGGCCGCCTCGACCCGGGCGATGCCGTCGTCGAGGGAGTCGGCGATCTCGTCGAGGTAGCCGTGGTCGAGCCGGCGCTGCGCCCGCCAGGGGTCGACCTCGATGCAGAGCGCGACCCCGCCGTTGCCCGTGACCGCGAGCGGCTGCGCGCCGCCCATCCCGCCGAGCCCACCGGTCAGGGTGATGGTGCCGCGCAGGGAACCGCCGAAGTGCTGGTTGGCGACCTCGGTGAACGTGGCGTAGGTGCCCTGCAGGATCCCCTGGGTGCCGATGTAGATCCAGGACCCGGCCGTCATCTGGCCGTACATCATCAGCCCGGCGTCCTCGAGCTCGCGGAAGTGCTCGGGCGTCGCCCACTTGGGCACGAGCAGCGAGTTCGCGATCAGCACGCGCGGCGCCATCTCGTGGGTGCGCACGACTCCCACCGGCTTGCCCGACTGCACGAGCAGGGTGTCGTCCGGGGCCATCGCGCGCAGCGACTCGACGATCTTGTCGAAGGCCTCCCAGCTGCGGGCGGCCCGCCCGGAGCCGCCGTAGACGACCAGGTCGTCGGGTCTCTCGGCGACCTCGGGGTCCAGGTTGTTGTGCAGCATCCGCAGCGCGGCCTCGGCCCCCCAGGACCGGCAGGTCAGCTCCGAACCGCGGGGCGCGCGGACCGGTCGGGCTCCCACCATGGCCATGACCGCACTCTAGGCCGAACGGATGAGGGCGAGCCGGGATCCGGCCCAGCCGAAGGTGTCTGGTCACCCGATTGCCGCTGCGAGCCGCGGCCGGTTTCCTGGGACGACGTCGAGGGTGGAGGGGACATGTCCAACAACAGCGAGCTCGCGGTGCGTGCGCTGCACGCACTCGCAGGCGCGGAGATGGACGTGCTCGAGCGGCTCTACAGCCGCGAGTTCGTGTTCCACATGCAGGTGCCGGGCCGGCCGCAGGGCTACGCCGGGCTGCGGGACCGCGCCCTGATGATCAACAGCGCGCTGTACGACGTGTCGATCTCCGTCAAGGTCGTCCTCGACGACGGCGACACGGTGGTGACGCGCTGGCGGGGGCGAGCCGTCCACAAGGGTGACCTGCTGGGCATGCCCGGGACCGGCCGGCGGATCGCGGTCAACGGCATGACGATCTTCCGGATCCGCGACGGCGTCATCACCGAGGAGTGGACCGAGTACGACGGGCTGGCGCTGCTCAACCAGCTCCGCGCAGCGGAGGGATCCGAGGTCCCCGCGCCGCGGGACACCGAGGCCATCACGCTGCCGACCTGACCCGCCGACCGCTCACGGGTCGACGTCGGCGCCCGACCGCTCGGCGAACACCGCTGCCACCTTCCGCGTCACCGGGCCGGGCGCACCGTCCAGAGTGCGCTCGTCGACCGCGTGCACGCCGTGGACATCGCGCGTCGACGAGGTGATGAAGACCTCCTCGGCCCGGCTCAGCTCGGCCATCGCGATGTCGCGCTCGATCACGTCGGTCCACTCCAGCAGCAGCGCCCGGGTCACCCCGGCGAGGCAGCCGGACGACAGCGGCGGCGTGACGACCTGACCGTCCAGCACGAGGAACACGTTGGAGCCGGTGCCCTCACAGAGGTTGCCGGCGGTGTTGGCGAGCAGGGCCTCGGCGGCGCCGTTGGCGTGGGCGTGCGCGAGCGCCACCACGTTCTCGGCGTACGACGTGGTCTTGAGCCCGGCCGTCGCCGATCGCTCGTTGCGCGTCCAGGGCACGGTCGCCACCGCCGACGACGCCGGCCAGTCGCGCATCGGCGCGACCGCGACGACCAGCGTCGGAGCGCCGTCGCCGCGGTCGGAGCCGAGCGGGCTGATGCCGCCGGTGTAGGTGATCCGCAGGCGCAGCGGGGCGGTCACGTCGTTCTCGGTCAGGACCTCGTCGACCGCGTGCCGGACGAGGGCCAGGTCGGGCTTGGGCAGCCCGAGCCCCCGGGCGGACGCGGTGAGGCGCTGCAGGTGTCGGGTCAGCGCGAACGGGACCCCGTCGACCACCTTGGCCGTCTCGAAGACGCCGTCGCCCACGGTGAGCCCGTGGTCGAACGCCGACACCAGCGCTTCGGCCGACTCGACGACCGTGCCGTTGACCCAGGTACGCACGTAGGTCCCCTCATCTCGATGCGAGCGCGACCAGCCGGGCCGCCTTGAGCTCGGTCTCGTCCCACTCCTGCTGCGGGTCGGAGCGCCAGGTGATGCCCGCTCCGGTGCCGAAGCACAGCGTGCCGGACCGCGAGCCAGAACGTGCGAATGCCGACGGCGAGGCACGCCTCGCGCCGGTCGGCGTCCACCCAGCCCACGGCGCCGCAGTAGGGCCCGCGCGGCACCGGCTCGAGCTCGCCGATCAGCCGCAGCGCGCTCGACTTGGGCGCGCCGGTCACCGAGCCGGGCGGGAACGTCGCGGCGAGGATCTCGGCCCAGCCCGACGTCCGGGCGCAGCCGGGCCCGCACCGTGGACACCAGGTGCACCAGGCCCGGGTGCTCCTCGACGGTGCACAGCTCGGGGACCTCGACCGACCCGGTGACCGCGACCCGGCCGAGGTCGTTGCGCACCAGGTCGACGATCATCACGTTCTCGGCGTGGTCCTTGGCGCAGCAGGTCGGCCGCGGTGCGGCCGGTGCCCTTGATCGGCCCGGACTCCACCACGTCGCCGCGGCGGCGGAGGAAGAGCTCCGGCGAGGCGGTCACCACCTGCGACGCCGGCGGCCGGGAGCCGCAGCACCCCGGCGTACGGCGCGGGGTTGCCGCTCGCCAGCGCACCGGCCAGACCCGACCACGTCGGCGTCGGGCGGGGCCGGCGCGGAGAGGACCCGGCACACGTTGACCTGGTAGACCTCGCCGGCCGCGATCTCGGTGCGGACGCGCTCGACCGCGGTGACGTAGTCGTCGCGCGACAGGGACGACGCCCAGGCCGAGCGGTCGCGGGCCCTGCCACGGCGCGGCGGGCAGGGCGGCCGGGCGGACGTCGGCGAAGCGGGCGCAGGTGAGCCCGCCCTCGAAGTCGGCCACGACGGCCCACCAGCCCGCGCTGTCGAGGGCCGCGGGGTCGGACGTGACGTCCACGAGCCCGGTCGCCAGGCAGTCGCCGAACCACGCGAGCGGCTCGGGCGACCCCGGCGGGTCAGGCCAACGCACCGACCGCCGCCTCGGCGGCGCCGACGATCTCGGTCAGCAGCCCGTCGACGGCCGCGAGCTGGACCGCGACGTTGCGGTCGGCGTCCATCGTCGGGACCTGCGTGCGCACCAGCCGCGTGCACGGCGCCGCTCGCCGCGCCCGGCTCGGCGACCTCGGCCCGGAAGTCGATCGCCTGGGAGGCGGCCACGATCTCGACCGACGAGCACCGCCGCGGACGTTGGCGACCACCTCGCGCAGCTTGCGCACGGAGGTCCAGCCCATCGAGACGTGGTCCTCCTGGTTGCCCGACGTCGGGATGGTGTCGACGCTCGACGGGTGGGCGAGCACCTTGTTCTCGCTGACCAGCGACGCGGCGGTGTACTGCGCGATCATGTAGCCCGAGTTGGTGCCCGGGTCACGGGCGAGGAACGGCCGGCAGGTCGCGGGAGAACGCCGGGTCGAGCATCCGGTCGGTGCGCCGCTCGGAGATCGACGCCAGCTCGGCGACCGCGATCGCGAGCATGTCGCCGGCGAACGCGAGCGGCTCGCCGTGGAAGTTGCCGGTCGACATCACCTCGCCGTCCGGCGACGATCACCGGGTTGTCGACGATCGAGCCGAGCTCGATGTCGATGACGCGGCGGAAGTGGGACAGCACGTCGCGCACCGCGCCGTGCACCTGCGGCGCACAGCGCAGGCAGTACGAGTCCTGTACGGCGTGGTCGCTCTCCCGGTGGGAGGCGATCAGCGGTGAGCCCGCCAGCAGCCGGCGCAGGTTGGCCGCGCTGTCGAGCTGGCCCGGGTGCGGCCGGATCACCTGCACGCGCTCGTCGTACGCGCGGTCGGTGCCGAGCAGCGACTCGACGCTCATCGCGCAGGCGATGTCGGCGACCTTGACCAGCAGCTCGATCTCGTTGATCGCCAGGCACAGCAGCACCTGCATCGGCTCGGTGCCGTTGATCAGGGACAGGCCCTCCTTGGCGGCGAGCGTCAGCGGCTCCAGGCCCGGCCTCGGCCAGCAGCTCGGCGCTGGGCTGCCCGTCGAGCGGGTCGCCGGCGCGGCGCAGGCGGCCCTCGCCGACCAGCGGCTGGGCGAGGTGGGCGAGCTGGGCCAGGTCGCCGGACGCGCCGACCGAGCCCTTGCCCGGGATGACCGGCAGCAGCCCGAGGTCGAGCAGCTCGAGCAGCCGTCGGGGCAGCTCGACCCGGACGCCGGAGTAGCCCGCGGTGAGGGTGCGGGCGCGCAGCAGCAGCAGGCCACGGACGGCGTCGTCGGGCAGCGGCGTGCCGACCCCGGCCGCGTGCGACCGGACCAGCGCGAGCTGCATGCGTTCGAGGTCGTCGCGGCCCACGTGGGTGTCGGCCAGCGCGCCGAACCCGGTGGTCACGCCGTACATGACCTTGTCCTGCTCGACGGCGTCGGTCACGACGCGGCGGCTGCGCTCCATCCGGGCGGCCACGTCGGGGCCGAGCTCGGCGCGGGCGTCGCCGCGCGCCACGTCGACGACGTCCTCGACGGTGAGCGCGTCACCGGTGACGACCACGGTCCGCATGCCGGGCAACCTACCGGGCTGTGCGGCCCGCCAGACCGGCCGCCGCTTCCAGCACGCAGAGCGCGGCCAGCCGGACCGTGCGCCCGTCGGGCGCGTCCGCCTCGGCGTCGACCTCGGTGATGTCGACCGCCCGGACCCGGGGGTCGCGCCCGGCCAGGTAGGCGGCGTCGAGCAGCTCGCCGGCCGACAGGCCTCCCGGGCAGGCTCGCGGGGCACGCCGGGGCGACCGCGCGGTCGCAGACGTCGACGTCGAGGTCGACGTAGACCTCGGCTCCCCCGGACCCGGCGACATCGAGCGCCTCGCGCATGCAGTCGGCGAGGCCGCGGCGGGCGACCTCGCGCCGGTCGAGGATCGTGATGCCCCAGGCGGTGGCCTCCTCGGCGTAGGACCGGGAGTTCGCCCAGTCGCCGATGCCCACCTGGGCGATCCGGCGCGGGTCGAGCCCGGCCTCCACGAGGCGGCGGACCGGCGAGCCGTTGGACACGCCCTCGCGGATGTCGTGGTGGGCGTCCAGCGTCACCAGCCCGGCGCTGCGCAACCGGTCGCCGAAGACGCCGCGCGCCACGGCGTACGTGATGGAGTTGTCGCCGCCGCAGGCCACCAGCAGCCGGGCGCCCTCGGTCGCGGCGGTCACCGCTGCGATGGTCGCCGCCTCGTCGCTGTCGGGGTCGGCGACGTCGCCGCGGTCCACGGCGACCAGCTCGGACAGGTCCACGTCGCGCGAGGCGGCGAACGTGGAGAAGCGGGCCAACGCGGCGCGGACGGCGGCCGGCGTGCGGTCGGCGCGGGTGGGCGACAGCGAGGTCCGATGGGCCGGTACGCCGAGGAAGGCGAGGTCGAGCAGAGGTCCCGTCCGGGGCCGCCGCCAGCCACTCGGCCGCGCGCGGCCATCGCGGGTCGGGGGGTCGCGAGGCGGAGTCGGAGCGGGTCATGGGCCGATCCTGGCAGGCGCTCCGCGCTTTGGTCGGCTCTGTGGCGATGGGCTATCGTTTACGCGCACGTCGGGGGCAGCCCTGATGCGCGCGGACGTGGCTCAGTTGGTAGAGCATCACCTTGCCAAGGTGAGGGTCGCGGGTTCGAATCCCGTCGTCCGCTCGGATTGGGCCTGATGGCCTTCGACCCTGGTGGAGTGGCCGAGAGGCGAGGCAACGGCCTGCAAAGCCGTCTACACGGGTTCAAATCCCGTCTCCACCTCGCAGTGCCCGGATAGCTCGACCCCGGGGCGATTGGCGCAGTCTGGTAGCGCGCTTCCCTGACACGGAAGAGGTCACTGGTTCAAGTCCAGTATCGCCCACCAACGTCCGGCACACCGTGGACAAACGGGGGTAAAGGGGCGTAGAACCGCCAGAATGGATACCGCCACAGCGCCGGTACCAGCCGGCGCACCTTCCTCTCCGCCGCCATCGCGGCCGCATCCGCCGGAGCGGCGACCCCGCTCATCGGCACCGCTCTGGCCTCGCCCGCCCACGCTGAGGTCAAGCCACCCGCGCTCCCTCCCCCGCCGACCGCGCAGCCGCCGGACGCCGAGCTCCGCGCACTGCTCGCCAGGTCGACCCAGCCAGGCTCAAGGCCACCGTCGAGAAGCTGGTGTCGTTCGGGACGCGGCACACGCTGTCCGTCGCAGGACGACCCGGTCCGCGGGATCGGCGCGGCGCGGGACTGGATCTTCGACACGCTGCAGGGGTACGCCGCGGCCTCCGGCGGTCGGCTCACCGTCGAGAAGCAGTCGTTCGTGCAGCCGGTCGGCCCCCGCATCCCGGTGCCGACCGTCATCACCAATGTGATCGCCACCCTGCGGGGCGCCAGCGAGCCGAACCGCGCCTACGTCGTGACCGGGCACTACGACTCACGCGTCACCGACGTCCTGAACTCCACCAGCGACGCGCCCGGGGCCGACGACGACGGGTCAGGGGTCGCTGTGGTGATGGAGCTGGCCCGCATCCTGTCTGCCGCCCGCCAGCCGGAGGCGACGATCGTCTTCGCCGCCGTCGCCGGCGAGGAGCAGGGGCTCTTCGGGTCGGCGTTCATGGCGCAGCAGATGAAGGCGGCCGGCGCCGACGTCCAGGGCATGATCAGCAACGACATCGTCGGCAGCAGCACCGCGGACGACGGCACCCGCTACAAGCACCTGGTGCGGCTGTTCGTCGAGGGCGTCCCGACGACGGAGACGGCGCAGCAGACGTCGATCCGCCAGGCCGTCGGCGGCGAGAACGACGGGCCGTCGAGGCAGCTGGCCAGGTTCATCCGCGAGGTCGTCCGACAACGGCGCCACGGGCATGGACGTCCGGCCGATCTACCGGCGCGACCGGTACCTGCGCTGCGAGCGACCACGTCTCGTTCCTGCAGCAGGGCTACCCGGCCGCGCGGCTCACCGAGGAGGCCGGAGAACTTCGCGCACGAGCACCAGGACGTCCGCGTCGAGAACGGCGTGCAGTTCGGCGACCTGATCGAGTTCTGCGACTTCGACTACATCGCGGGAGTGGCAGGGTCAACGCTGGCGACCTTCTGGTCCCTGGCCAACGCACCCGGCACGCCCAAGAACGTGCGCATCGACACCACCGCAGCTCACCAACGACTCGACGCTGCTCTGGGACGCAGGCACCGCCGCCGACCTGGCCGGCTACGAGGTGGTGTGGCGGGAGAGCACGGCGCCGGAGTGGGAGCGCGCGATCCCCGTCGGCAACGTCACCGAGGTGACGCTCGACATCTCCAAGGACAACGTGCAGTTCGGGGTGCGGGCCGTCGACACGAAGGGCCATCACAGCCCGGCGGGCTTCCCCGAGACCGGGCTAGCCACCGTCCGGAGGCGCGCTCGGCGCGCCGCGCTCAGCGCTGGCGTCGGAGCGCGATGGGGCGCAGCTGCGGGCTGGCTCCCTCGACCACTTCGTAGAGGGCCAGGTCATTCGCGCCCGTCCTGAAGAGCTGATCGTTCACCATGCCCTCGAACGTCGGCTCGCCCTCGTTCGGCCAGACCTCGGACACCGCCGCGACCGTCCCGTTGACGGCGATCACCACCGGGCTGTCTGTTCGACCGGCTCAGGGTGCCCCACACGAGCGCCGGAACGATGCCGGCCGACGGGTCGACCGAGTCGAAGTCGACGGCCTCGGCGAGCTGCGCCGTCAGCGGGCTGCGCGGGCCGTCCACGTCGACGCCCGAGCGACGTGAGGCTCGAGACACTCTTTCCGATCCAGTCGGGGCGGCTACCCGTCACGAACAGCCCTGCCGCACCCTCCGACCCACGGTCGAACGCGTCCGTGACGCCGTCGAGAACGATCCGGAACGCGTCGTCCGGCGGCGAACTCGATGCGGTCACCCGGGTCGTTGTAGAACCACTTGTCGGTGCGCGACGCGGCGTGTCGGACAGCTGCGAGATCCCGTCGACCTTGAACGGCACAGTCACCCCGAGGGCATCGGCCATGGTGGGGAGCAGGTCGACGTGCTCCCAGTTGGCGTCACTGGTCTCGCCCTGCGACTGACCCGGCTCCTTGATGAAGACCGGGACCCAGGCAAGGTCAGCCTCGACCTCGGGCCGAGTCTCCAGCACCCGGCCCTTCGTTCCCGGGACGAACGAGTTGCCGTGATCAGCCGTGACGACAACCAGGGCGTCGTCCCACAGACCGGTCGCTTCCATCTGCTCCATCAGCGTCCCGAGCAACCGGTCGGTGTAGGCGAGCTGCAGCATGTGGCGCTGGTGCGCAACCTCGACCGGCCACGAGTCGGTCACCCATCCCTTGCCGAGCAGACGGGGGAACGGGTACGTCAGCCCGGACGGCAGGTAGCGCCAGGAGGAGTGCGGGAGCAGCAGGTGCAGGAAGTGCACCGTCGGCTGATCGCTGGGCCGCAGGCCTTCGAGAAACTGTTGGAAGCGTTCGGGTTGGTTGTGACCCAGCGCCTCGAAGTTGGGTTGGGTCTTGGCGAAGCCGGTGTCGCCCTTCCGACGCCTTCTCGCCAGCCGACTCCTCGTCGAACTGCTCCGTGTCCGGCGACGTCTCGTGGTTGGGGTTGGCGAGGTCCTTCGCGACCTTCCAGGTCTCGTCGAACAGTCCGCGGAAGCCACCGGCGTCACTGGGGTTCGGGTCGGTCTCGTCACAGAGCTCCGGGTCACAGAGCTGGGTGATCGACTCGAACGACCGGATCCGGTAGTCGGGCGCGAGCATGGAGAAAAGGCTGTCGCGATGCGCGACGTACGACGGGGCGAGCTCCTTCGTGGGATAGCGCCCGGTCAGCATCGACGGAACGGCGTACTGCGTCAGCCCGTTGACCCCAGTCCCGTTGCGGAACCAGTGGCTGCTCTTCGCCAGTCGGGCGAAGTTCGGGAACACCCGCGCGTCCACCTCGCCCTTCGAGTCGAGCAAGGACCTGAGCGGGAGCTCGTCGAGGAGCAGCATGACCACCGGTGGGTGCGTTCCCCCGGTGGCAGCCGTGGCTGCGGACGCGCTGTTACCCGCGGGCCGGACGAGCTGGGCGGTCGGCGAGAACACCAGGAACAGCAACGCGAAGACCAGCGGAGCTGGGATCAGGTAGGTGACGAAGCGCCGCGACGTCTCGCTGCGCGCGAAGAAGACCAGCACCGCGACCGCCACCACCACCGCCACGAGCACGAGCGCGGGACCGCGGATGGCAGGCAGCGCCTTGCCGGCCTGGATCACGATGAGGACGATCAGTGCGCCGGCGAACACGGCATGCACGACCCGGCCCGCGGTGCGCGAGACGGCCGCGACGCCAGTGACGACCAGCCAGAGCACGACGGGCACGACGAGCAGCACGATCAGCGCGTAGGCGACGACTTCGAGGCCGTCGACGCGGTAGAACACGAACGTCTCGGGGCTGCGGCCGGTGACGTCGAGCAGCGGCTGAGCGGCCGCAAAGGACCAGAGCACGACGAGCTCGATGAACCGCCGGAACGGGCGCTCCCCGGTCGCCGCGCGGGGTGCCCGCTCAACGCTGGACACCTCGGGGCTCCCTTCGCCATCAGAGCGGATGCGCCGAAATGGCGAGACTACAACTCGCGGTCGTCAGCCCCGGTCAGCCGCAACCGCCGCTCGCGTCGTGACGCAACAGCGGCCCGGGTCCGGTTCCAGCTCGGCGACCAGGCCGGTGCAGCCGAGACCGTCGATGACCCCGCCGACCAGACCGAGGTTCATTCCGCACACCAGGCCGGTGTGGGACCGCGCGAGCGCGTGGAACGGGCAGTTCGCGAGAGTGATGCGCGGGCCGTCCACCCGGGGCTCGAAGCCGCAGGCCGCGAGCACGCCGGCCAACCGGTCCTCGTCGGTCTCTCCCCCGCTGTCCTGCCCCAGGTCGGCTGCGAGCTGGCGGCCGGTCACCGCCGCCACCCGTCGTACGGCGTCGAGAACCGGCGTGCCGTCGGCCTCGGACTCCTCGATGGCGTGCGCGAGCACCTCGCCGGCCAGGTCGTAGCGGCGCTCCGGAAGCGACACCGAGACCTCGCGCGCCGCTCGGCGGTAGAGCTTGGCCGGCCGCCCGGCGCCCGGGCCGTCGCGCCCGGAGAGCCGGCGGAACTCGGTCTCGAGCAGCCCGTCGTCGACCAGGCGGTCCAGGTGGAACTTGGCGGTGTGCCGCGCGATGCCGACCCCGGTCGCCGCCTGGTCGCGGCCGACCGGCTCGGGCTGCGCCACGACGTACAGGTAGAGCCGCCGCCGCAGCGGCTCGGCGAGCGCGCTGACGCCGCTCACCGAGGCGGCGAAGTCGTCGTCGCTCATCGAGCCTCCTTCTAAAGGACAGCAGTCTTGACGCAACAACCTGCGAGCCTCTAACGTGCATCATACCGTCCTTTAGACCAGCGAGGTGCCGAATGGCCATCAGTCCCCTGGAAGTCACCCCGCCGCCCGCGCAGCCCTGGCGGCCCTCGCGTGGCCCCCGAGCCGCCCGGCGTCGACCTGGTCGCGGCCGAGGAGGCGGCCCGGGCCCTGCTCACGGCGCTCGGCTGTGCGGTGGACGGCGAGTCGATGGCCGAGACGCCGCGCCGGATGGTGGGTGCCTACGCCGAGCTGCTCGCGCCGCGGTCGTTCGACCTGACGACCTTCCCCAACGACGAGCACTACGACGAGCTGGTGCTCGCCCGCTCGATCCCGGTGCAGTCGCTGTGCGAGCACCACATGCTGCCGTTCGTGGGGGTCGCGCACGTGGGTTACCTGCCCGGTGAGCGCATCGTCGGCCTGTCCAAGCTGGCCCGGGTCGTCGAGCTGTTCGCGCGCCGGCCGCAGGTCCAGGAGCGGCTGACCAAGCAGATCGCCGACTGGCTGCGCGAGAACCTGGACCCCCAGGGTGTGGGCGTCGTCATCGAGGCGGAACATTCCTGTATGACTCTGCGCGGGGTCCGGGCGGCGGGCGCCACGACGGTGACCTCGACCCTGCTCGGGGCGATGCGCAGCGACTCGCGGTCGCGCGCGGAGTTCCTCGCGCTGACGACCGGTCCACCCAACGGTCAGGGGCTTCGCCGTGGCTGAGAGCAGCGAGACGTACGTCGTGGTCGGGGCCGGTCTGGCCGGGGCGAAGGCGGTCGAGGCGCTGCGCGAGCACGGCTTCGACGGCCGGATCGTGCTGCTCGGCGCGGAGGAGCACCGGCCGTACGAGCGGCCACCGCTGTCCAAGGACTACCTGATGGGCAAGGCCGAGCGGGAGAAGGCGTTCGTCCACCCGCAGGGCTGGTACGCCGAGCACGACGTCGACTTCCGGCCGCGGATGGAGGTGACGGCGATCGACCGGGGCGCGCACGAGGTCGTCACCTCCGGCGGAGACCGGCTGGTCTACGACAAGCTCCTGCTCGCCACCGGTGCCACCCCGCGCCGCTTGCCCGTCCCCGGCGCGGACCACGCTGCGGTCGCCTACCTGCGCAGCATCGACGACAGCGAGCGGATCAAGGCGGCGCTGCAGCCGGACGCGCGGATCGCGATCATCGGCGGCGGCTGGATCGGGCTCGAGGTGGCCGCGGCGGCACGCACGGCCGGGGCGCAGGTCACCGTGCTCGAGAGGTGCCGCGCTGCCGTTGCTGCGGGTGCTGGGCCCCGAGGTCGCGACAGTCTTCGCCGACCTGCACCGGGCGCACGGCGTCGACCTGCGCTGCGAGATCTCGGTGACCGGCATCGAGACCGACGACGACGGCGCGGCCGTGGTGCGGCTCGGCGACGGGGACGGCATTCCCGCCGACCTCGTGGTCGTCGGCGTGGGGATCGCGCCCAACACCGCGCTGGCGGAGGAGGCCGGCCTGAAGGTGGACAACGGCGTCGTCGTCGACGAGCACCTGCGCAGCTCGGACCCCGACGTCTTCGCCGCCGGTGACGTGGCGAACGCCTACCACCCGGTCCTGCAGCGGCAGCTGCGCGTCGAGCACTGGGCCAACGCGCTGCACCAGCCCGACGTCGCGGCCCGGAGCATGCTCGGCCAGGACGCGAGCTACGAGCGCCTGCCCTACTTCTTCACCGACCAGTACGACCTCGGCATGGAGTACTTCGGCTACGCCGACCCGGACGACTACGACGAGGTGGTCCTCCGCGGCGACGTCGCGGGGCTGGCGTTCGCGGCGTTCTGGCTGAAGTCCGGGCACGTCCTGGCCGGCCATGCACGTCAACCAGTGGGACGACGCGGATGCGGTCAAGAAGCTGGCCCGAGACCAGCGGGAGGTCGACGCGTCCCGGCTGCGCGACGGCGCCGTCCCGTTGGCGGAGCTGTCGGAAGGAGACCCCTCATGAAGAAGCTGCTCCCGGCCCTGGCGACAGTCATCCTGCGCCCTGACCCTGGTCAGTGGCTGCGGCGACGACGGTACGGGAACTCGCCCGGCGACAACCCCAGCGGCACGCAGTCGACCAAGGACACGGCGGCGGCGGTTACTGACCGCTCGGCAGATCGTTCAGCGCGTCCTGCACGCCGCGGTGGAACGTCGGGTAGGCGTAGACCATCGTCCGCAGGGTCGCGACCGGGATCCGGGCATGCACGGCGAGGGTCAGCATCGACAGCACCTCGCCGCCCACCGGTCCGGCTGAGGTGGCGCCGACGAGGATGCCCTTGTCGGCGTCCTCGACCAGCTTGATGACCCCGTCACCGCCGGGGCCGTGGATCCAGCCGCGAGCCGATGTCTGCACCTTCGTGGAGCCGGTGCGCACGTTGATCCCGGCGTCGCGGGCCGCCTTCTCGGTCATCCCCACCGAGCCGACCTCAGGATCGGTGAACGTCACCCGCGCCAGCCCGCGGTAGTCGGCCGGCTCCCCCGGCCGCTGCAGGATGTCGTTGATCGCGATGCCCGCCTGGTACATCGCCATGTGGGTGAACATGCCGACGCCGGTGACATCGCCGACTGCCCAGACGCCCTCCCCCGCGCGCATCCACTCGTCCACCGCAACGACCTTCGCCTTCGGGTCCATGCCGATGGTCTCCAGACCGAGCTCCCCCACCCGTGCGCTGCCGGCCCACGCTGACGAGCAGCTCGGCGCCGCGGGCCGTCGTACCGCTCTCCAACGTCACCACGGTCTCGTCGCCCTCGCGCGCGACCTGCACCGCCTTCGATCCCGTCTGCACGGTGATGCCGTCGCGCTCCAAGGCCTCGGCGATCAGCGCGCTGGACTCCGGCTCCTCGGGACCGAGGATGCGGTCCAGGCCCTCGACGACGGTGACCCGGCTGCCGAAGCGCGCGAACATCTGCGCCAGCTCCAGCCCGATGGCACCGCCACCGAGCACGACCAGCGAGTCGGGCACCTTCTTGGTGGCGATCGCCTCGCGGTTGGTCCAGTACGGCGTGCTGTCCAGGCCCGGGATGGGCGGTACGACGGGTGCCGACCCGGTCGCGATGACGATGCCGCGCCGTGTCGTGAACGTGGTGTCGCCGACGACGACCCGGCCTGGACCGTCGACGCGGGCGCTCTCGCGGACCAGGCGGCCGCCCTTCTTCTCGAACCGGTCGGCGGCGACCTGGTCGTTCCAGTCGTCGGTCGCCTCGTCGCGGATGCGCTTCGCGACGGGCGCGAAGTCGGGGTCGACCGTGGCCTTCCCGGAGACGCCGTCGATGCGCCGCGCCTCGGCCAGCAGGTTGGCGCCGCGGATCATCATCTTGCTGGGGATGCAGCCCCAGTAGGGGCACTCGCCACCGACCAGCTCGCGCTCGACGCCGACGACGGCGAGCCCGGCCTCGGCGAGCTTGCCGGCGACCTCCTCGCCACCGACGCCCATCCCGATGACGACGACGTCAACCTGCTCGTCCTGGTCGGGCATCTCGCGTCCCCGCTCTCGCTCGCGGTCGATCGGTCACCTGCGAAGGCTTCCACCTGTGGATAGTCCGGCGCTAGGGCTGGCCCTGTGGATGCTGCCGCGGACCTCGTCGTCGTCCACAGGCTGCGGCTGGAAAAGTCGAGAATCCCTTGTGGATAAAGGGGTTCCGGGCCGATTCTGTCGGCGGAACTGTCGGTGGTGGCCCGTAGGTTCGCTGCCATGTCCAAGCATGATGACCGCGACCGGGGACCGGCGATCGGCCCGGCGCACCCGCCGGCACCCGACCCCGCGCTGCGATGCGCCGGGTCGTGCGGTTGCGCGCGACGGTCCGGCGGATCGCCGCGGTCCAGGTGCAGCAGCTGCGGCTGGTGGCCGCGTTGGCCGCCGACTGCGCCGCGGCAGCCCGCGCTCGAGCTGGCCGGGGTGGAGCGGGGTGGGGCGTCCCGTCGGAGGAGGAGCTGACCCACTCCACGGTCATCCACGAGCTGCAGGTGACGCTCGGGATCGCCAAGCCGGCCGCGGAGCGGCTGGTGGAGCTGGCCACCCGCCTGGTCGTCTGTGCTGCCCGACACGCTGGCGGCGGTGGAGGCGGGCCGGATCGACCTGGCCCGCGCCGAGGTCCTGGCCGAGGAGACCGCGCTGCTCGACGACGCCGGCGCCCGCGCGGTGGAGGCGCTGGTGCTGGCCAAGGTGGCCGACGCGGACGGGCCGTGGCAGGGCCTGTCCCCGCGCGGCTGGCGGTCCCAGATCCAGCGCCTGGTGGTCCAGGTCGACGCCGACGCCGCGCGGCGCCGCCGCGAGGAGGCGATCCGCGACCGGGCCGTGCGCGCCTGGCCGCAGGGCGACGGGACCGGCGTGCTGCAGATCATCGGCCAGGACTGCGACATCGCGTTCGCCGACGCGGTGCTCACCAACCTCGCCCTGGCCTGGCCCGCCGTCGGCCCCGACGGTGAGACGTTGAGCATGGACCAGCGCCGGGTCGACGGCTTCATGGACCTGATGCGCCGGGTCGCGTTCGGCGACCAGCTCCCGCAGGTCCAGGCCCGCGCGACCGCGAGGTCGGCATCGTGGTGCACGCCGACACCCTCTTCGGCGACGGCCCCGCCAAGGACGACCCCGGCGAGCTGCGCGGCCTCGGCGCCCCCGCCCCCATCGACCCCAAGTCCGCGGCCGAGCTGGCCCGCACCGAGATCGACGCCGGCGCCGCCACCCGCGTCCTGCTCGTCGACGGCGACGGTGTCCTGCAGCGCACCCTCCGCCTGCCCAAGGCACCGCCGGGCGGCTGGACCAGCCCGACCTCACTCACCGCCGTCCGCAACGCCCTGCCGGACCTGCCCGACGCTGCAGACCGAGTCCTACGAACCGACGGTGGCGATCACCGACCACGTCCGCGCCGTGCACCCCCGCTGCACCTCCTATGACTGCGCCCGCCTCGCCGTCCCGCTGCGACCTCGACCACGACGAGTCCTGGCCCCGCGGACCCACCAGCGTCACGAACCTGTGTCCACGCTGCCGGCGCCACCACGAGCTCAAGACCCGAGGCCTCGTGCACACACGCCTGCACCCCGACGGATCCCTCACCACCACAACCCTGCTCGGCACCACCATCACCACCCAAGCCGAGCACCCACCCGGCTTCGGCCCCGGCGAGGCTACGGGCGCTAGCGGCTGCGAACAGATTTCTGGAAAGTCCGCGTTCGCCAGATAGCGGACATCTGAACCGACCTGAAGGCCAGCGACCGCCAAGGACATCGTCAGTCGCGCTCGCCTCGATGGCTGCAGCGGAGAGGTGGTGGACAGCGTTCTGCCCCCGCTGGAGTAGGACGTACTGGGAGACGAGAGTGCCTTCGGCGACGTTGCAATCTAGTTCGCCGGGGACGTTGGAAGACACCGCGTCGTAGTGGCTGCCGCACGGGTCGGTGTACTGAGAGGTGACAGCTGTGAGGAGCAGGAGGCGTGGGAACGAAATGGCTCTACAATACTACAGAGGTTAGTACTCTAGGGTAAGGCAGGCGCGGAGGTGGCCGCCTTGAAGCTGGACGACAACGGTGACGGAGACGTGCCGACTGACGAGTGGGCGGTCACCGAGACGGAGCTGGCGGGGGTGGCGGTTGTGGCGTTTCAGCGACGTGCACGCACGGTGGTAGCGGTCGGCAGCTTCGCGAAGGGGTCTACGAGCTCGTGTGGACCACCGCTACAGCGACACGAGAAGGCTGGACGACTCTGAGGCTGCGGGACGACTATGCAACCCCGGTCCTCGTTCGCGTTCTCGGACAAGAGGACTGCCCTCGTCAACCCTCACCGTCTCCACCGACAGAGACGAGACCGGGGAGCTTGCAGCGAGGCGTGAGATGGAGAAGCTGCCGTGTGTACGAGGAATGGGCTGGGTCGAGCATACCCCGCGACGCCCACGATGAAGTACCGTGCTCACCGAGGTTCGGTTCTGGGCCGCGGCGCTGAGGTCGAGCGGGTGCGAGGTAACGGCACTTATGCGTCGGTCGCCTTCACCTGCGCGACGCATCTCTTCCAGTTATCCCAGGCGGCGGGGACGAGCGTCTGCCGTCTGGCTCGATGGTGATGTCGGCCATGGATGCTCCATGTCGTTCTGCGCCTGTCGGTAGAACTGGGTCAGGAACAGTGAATGGCCTGAAGGGTCTCGAACGGCGTGAGCCGCCGCTCCGACCGATCGTTCTTGGCATTGGTCACCCGCCGATGATGCGGATCCCGTGCACCGGGAGGTAACGGCACTTACCATCTGCGGGGCACAGACTCTGACCAGCGATCGGTGCCGGAGGGGCGACACAAACCGCCTCTCGCTACCTCCGGCCTTCGGCCCTACGCTCACAGAGGAAGGTTCGCTTCGACGTCGCGACGCTCCACGAACGACAGGGCGCGAGCGACGCAACCGGGAGGACACGATCATGAGCGAAACCACGACCGCGAGCGCACAACAAGGGGTCGCCCGTTCCGAATCGAAGTCCCTGAGCGCGAGATCGAAGAATTGCGCCGCCGCATCGATGCGACTCGCTGGCCGACCAAGGAACTCGTCGCTGATCGGTCGCAGGGTGTGCAGTTGGCGGTGACGCAGGAGCTCGCCCGCTACTGGACGACCGAATACGACTGGCGCCGGTGCGAGGCGCGGCTGAACGCGCTGCCCCAGTTCAAGACCGAAATCGACGGGCTGGACATCCACTTCATCCACGTGAAGTCGCGACACGAGAACGCATTGCCGCTCGTCATGACGCACGGCTGGCCGGGCTCGATCGTCGAACTGCTCGAGACCATCGGCCCACTCACCGACCCGACCGCGCACGGCGGACGCGCGGAGGACGCGTTCCACCTCGTGCTCCCGTCCATCCCCGGCTACGGCTTCTCCGACGAGCGACCGAACTCGGCTGGGGCCCCATCCGCATCGGACGGGCCTGGCACGAGCTAATGCGGCGTCTCGGATACAGCCGGTACGTCGCGCAGGGCGGCGACGTGGGATCCCAGGTCACTGACGCGATGGGCCGCCTGTCACTCGACGGTTTGCTAGGCATCGACACGAACCTGCTCACGCCGGAGCTGGGAGACGTGCAGGCCCTGAGCGAGTCGCCACCACAAGGAAGAACGTGCTGCCTCGACGAGCTCGACGCATTTCACGCAACGGGCATGGCTACTAGTGGAGCAGGCAACGCGCCTGCAGACGATCGGCACGCCGTGCTGGACTCACCGAGCGCGCTCGAGGCCTGGATGATCGATCACGACACGGACGCCTACCAGAAGATCGCCCGCGCTTAGACGACAAGACAACATCGGGCGATCTCACAGAGATCACATCCTAGACAACATCACGCTCTATTGGCTGACTGGCACCGGGGCCTCTGCGGCGCGCTCGTATTGGGAAGAAGGACAGAGGGCGCGCGTGCGGCAGGCCAGGCTCCCCGCCGGTCTCGACGGTAGGCTTCACCACGTTCCCAGGGGAAATCTGGCGGACCACAAGCAGCTGGGTCGAGCGGGCATACCCCAACGTCGACGTCTACTTCAACGAGGTGGACAAGGGCGGTGGCTTGCCGAGTGCATGGCCTGACTCGCGCCGGATAACCTCGCGGCATGGCGGGCGCTGAGCTGTGGCTGGTCCGGCACGGCGAGACCGAGTGGAGCGCGTCGGGACAGCACACCGGCACGACCGACATCGAGCTCAGTGACGCAGGCCGCCGGCTCGCGACAGCCCTGCGCGAGCGCCTCTCGGGCATCGACTTCGACCGGGTCCTCACCAGCCCCCTCCAACGCGCCCGCGTCACCGCAGAGCTGGCCGGCTTCGGCGACCGGGCCGAGGTGGTCCCGGAGCTGGCCGAGTGGGACTACGGGCAGGACGAGGGCCGCACCACCCCCGAGATCCGCGAGGACCGGCCCGGCTGGACGGTGTGGCGGGACGGGCCACTCGGCGGCGAGACCGCCGAGGACGTCGGACGGCGGGCCGACAAGGTCATCGCGCTCGCCGCGGAGTCGGCGGGCCGCGTCCTGGCCTTCGGCCACGGCCACATGAGCCGGGTCATCGGTGCCCGCTGGATCGGACTGGCTCCGGCCGAGGGCATCCGGCTCAAGCTGTCGACCGCCGCGGTCTGCGTTCTCGGCTACGACCGGGAGACCCGGGCGATCGTCCACTGGAACGACACCGGCCACCTCGACCCGGAGTAGGCGGGCGCTGAAGTCCTCGAACAATTCCGTCGATGGGCAGAGCATGGCGAGGAAGACGACACGCTCGGAGGCCGAGCAGCAGGTGGCCGACCTCCTCCGCACGGCCAAGCAGTCCCTCGGCCTCAGCGTCGCCTTCCTCAGCCGGATGGACGGCACCACCCAGCACCTCGAGGTGGTCGAGACCTCGGTGCCGTTCCTGTTCAAGGAAGGCGTGACGCAGCGTCAGGAGACGACGCTCTGCCAGGCGATCCTGGACAAGAAGCTGCCGGCGGTCATCCCCGACCTCACGAAGTTCCCCGAAGCGATGAAGCTTCCCTCCGCTCGCCTCCCGCGCATCCGCAGCTATGTCTCGGTCCCCGTCGTGTTGAGCGACGGCACGATGTACGGCACCTTCTGCGCGGCCGGGCTCACGACCGACAAGGGGCTGACCAAGAGGGACCAGGCACTCATGCAGGTGCTCGCCTCGGCGGCCTCGGTCATCATCGAGCCCGGCATCCGCGAGCGCGCCCGCCGGTCGGAGATCGAGGACCGCCTCGCTCCCGTGATCCGCGACGGCGGCCCGCTCGTCGTCCTGCAGCCGATCGTCGACCTGGCCACCGGTCACCGGGTCGGGGCCGAGGCGCTGAGCCGGTTCCCCGCGTCCTGGCAGAAGGCACCCGATGTCTGCTTCGCCGAAGCGCACAGCATCGGTCTCGGCGACGACCTGGAGGTGCTCGCTCTCGAGCGCGCTGCCGCGCACCTCTCCCACGTCACCGGCTACGTCGCCATGAACGTCTCGCCCGCGACCCTTCTCACCGCCGAGTGCACCCAGCTGCTGGGCAGGCTCCCCCTGGACCGGGTCCTTCTCGAGCTCTCCGAGCACGACCGGGTCGACGACTACGCCGTCCTCACGGCCGTCCTCGCTCCGCTGCGCGAGCAGGGACTGCGCCTGGCGATCGACGACGTGGGCGCGGGCTTCTCATCCCTGCGGCACATCGTGCTGACCGCCCCCGACGTCATCAAGCTCGACCGCAGCTCTCATCGACGGCGTCAGCGAAGACCCGGTCCTGAGGACGCTGGTCCGCTCCCTGGTCGACTTCGGCCACGGCTGCGACGCACGTGTCGTCGCCGAAGGCGTCGAGACCTCATGGACGCCGACGCTCTGCGGGCGCTGGAGGTCGACTACGGCCAGGGGTGGTTCTTCGGCCGGCCCGGACCACCCGAGGCCCTGGCGTCCCCGCTCAGACCACGATCATGCAACGGCGGTTCTGTCCGGCTGAACCACGAGTGCATGATCGCGGCGCGGGATGCGTGGGGACGGTCAGGGGCGGATGCGGCCGCTTGCTCGCATCGACTTGGTGAGGCTCTTCCACCTCGCGAGCTCCTGCTGCCGCAGCCGGGCGTCATGGCGCATCGCCATCCAGCGCGCCTCCTTCAGCAGCTTGCGGTAGCTCTCCAGCCGTCGTTCCGGCAGCTCGCCGGACTCGACGGCCGCGAGAACCGCGCAGCCCGGCTCGGTCCGGTGCGCGCAGTCACCGAACTTGCACAGCTCGGCCAGCGCCTCCACCTCGGAGAACACCAGCTCCAGCGACTCGGCGACGTCGGTGAGCCCGACGCTGCGCAGCCCCGGCGTGTCGATGACCAGCCCGCCACCCGGCAACATCACCAGCTCGCGGTGCACCGTGGTGTGCCGGCCCTTGCCATCAGCACGCAGCTCGCGCGTCGCCATCAACGTCGCGCCGGCGAGGGCGTTGGTCAGCGTCGACTTCCCGGCGCCGGACGGCCCGAGGAACGCGAGCGTCACACCCGGGGCGGCGTACGGCGCGATGTCGGCCAGTCCCAGCCCGGTCGTGGCGCTCACCGCGAAGACCTCGACCCCCGGCGCAGCAGCCGCCACCTCCGCCCGCATCCCGTCCGGGTCGGGCACCAGGTCGGCCTTGGTCAGCACCACCAGGGGGCTGGCCCCGCTCTCCCAGGCCAGCGCGAGGAAGCGCTCGATCCGGCCCAGGTCGGGCTCCGGGTGCAGCCCCTCGACCACGACGGCCACGTCGACGTTGGCCGCCAGCACCTGGCCGTACGAGCTGCCCGGAGTGACAGAACCGCGGACAAACGCGGTACGACGGGGCAGCACCGCCTCGGCGGTGATCCGCCCGTCGGTCCAGAGCCGGACCGCGATCCAGTCGCCGACGCACGGCGTGGACACCGGGTCGGCGGCGCCCGCCGCCAGCAGCGCGCCGGAGAACGTGGCGCGCACCGGGCCGTCAGCAGCCGAGCGCGTCACACGCGCCGCGGTCGACCCGGGTCACCCGGGCCGGGACGAGCTCACCGGGGCACGAGCCGGCAAGAGCGTCGAGATCAGAGAACGCAGAGGAGAACTGCTCGTCCCATCCCAGGGACGACAAAGCGCCGTGCGAAGAAGCATCGAGAGAAGTCACCGCGAACACCCTTCGGAGTGGATACGAGGTGCCCGAGACGGAGGCGTCAGCGGCGGGCACCGGGGAGGAGGCATGCGAACGAGAGAACAGGCATGGGGGTCCTCCCTCCGGGTGGTCGAGGGCCACGATCGAGACGTGGCCGCGATGGTGGGGCGAGGCTAGCGCGGCTCCCGCACCGGGGCGAGCGGATTTTCGCCCGGCGTCCGGTTCGGGATCAGGCTGTCGGCGTCGTCCGGGAGGTCGAGCTCCGCCCTGCTTGGCCTCGAGGATCTCCCGGCACGGCCAGCGCTTCTCGATCGCAGCGTTGAGCGCCGCCCCGATCAGCATCGCGATGGCCAGGACGTAGAGCCAGATCATCAGCACGATCGGCGCGGCCAGCGGGCCGTAGATGGACGCGCCGCCGACCGACGCGGAGATGATCCAGCGGATGACGAAGCTGCCGACGTACCAGATCAGCATCGTCAGCACGGCGCCCGGCAGGTCACGCCGCCACGGCGTCCGGACGGGCACGCTGATGTGGTACAGCGACGTGAGCGAGACGACCGAGAGGAGCGTCGCCACCGGCCAGTACAGAAGGTTGAGGAAGTTGACCTGGGCCGGCAGCAGGTCGGCCAGCAGCGTCGGACCGACCAGGATCAGCGGCACCACGACGATGCCGATCAGCAGCGCCACGACGTACAGGCTGAACGACAGGATCCGGCTGCGGATGATCCCGCGCCGCCCACCGAGGCCGTACATGATCGAGATGGTGTCGATGAAGACGTTCAGCGCCCGCGACCCCGACCACAGGGCGATCAGGAACCCGATCGAGATGATGTCGAAGCGCCCGCCCTCGAAGACGTCGCGCAGCGTGGGCTCGATGACGTCGCGCACGCTGTCCGCCGTGAGCACCTCTCCGGCGACCTCGATGATCCGGTCCTGCACATCCGCGACCGTGTCGTCGCCGACCCAGTTGCCGAGGTAGCCGATCGACCCGACCAGCCCGAGCAGCAGGGGCGGCAGCGACAGCAGCGCGAAGAAGCCGGCCTCGGCCGCGAGGCCGGTGACCCGGTAGCGGAAGCAGACGGCGACCGTGTCGGACAGGAGTTGCCAGAGCACGGTCCGGGTGCGCGGGCGTGCCGCGGTCCCGGCCGTCTCGTCACGAGCGATCCCCGCGGCCACGTTGAATACGGTATGCCACATGCAGGCGCGAACCCATGAGGTGACGAACCAGGCCCCGCCGCTCGTCGACTACGACGTCTTCACCGCCGACCAGGCGCTCCGCGAGGCCGTCCTGCGGTACGACGGGGAAGGTGCCGTCGCGGGCCTGGCCTCGCTCGGGGCGCGGGCCGGGTCGGCACAGGCGCAGCGCTGGGGCCTCGAGGCCAACACCCACCCCCCGGCCCTGCGGACCCATGACCGCTACGGCAACCGGGTCGACGAGGTCGACTTCCACCCCGCCTGGCACGAGCTGCTCCAGGTCGCGGTCGGCGAGGGCCTGCACGCGGCGCCGTGGGCTCCCGACGCCGGCAAGGCCGCCCACCTGGTGCGCGCGGCCGGCTTCCTGGTCTGGTCGCAGGTGGAGGCCGGCCACGGCTGCCCGGTCTCGATGACCTACGCAGCAGTCCCGGCCCTGCGCGACCGACCCGGCGCTCGCAGCAGAGTGGGAGCCCCGGCTGCGGGCCACGTCGTACGACGGACGCCTGGGCGAGCCCGCCGCGAAGCCGGGCTGCCTGGCCGGCATGGGCATGACCGAGAAGCAGGGCGGCTCGGACGTCCGCGCCAACACCACCAGGGCCGAGCCGCTCGCGGCCGACGGCGAGTACGCGCTCGACCGGGCACAAGTGGTTCTGCTCGGCGCCGATGAGCGACGTGTTCCTCATGCTCGCCCAGGCCGAGGGCGGGCTGACCTGCTTCGTCGTCCCGCGGGTCCTCGACGACGGCACCCGCAACGTCTTCCGCATCCAGCGCCTCAAGGACAAGCTCGGCAACCGCTCCAACGCCTCGGCCGAGATCGAGCTGGACGGCACCTGGGCGCGACGGCTCGGACCCGAGGGCCGGGGCGTCCCCACCATCATCGAGATGGTCACGATGACCCGGCTCGACTGCGTGCTCGGCTCGACCGCCCTGATGCGCCAGGCCACCGCCCAGGCGGTCCACCACGCGTCCCACCGCTCCGCGTTCGGCTCGCTCCTGGTCGAGAAGCCGCTGATGCGCAACGTGCTCGCCGACCTTGCCGTCGAGACCGAGGCCGCGACCGCTCTCGCGATGCGCCTGGCCGCCGCGTTCGACCGGGACGAGCGCGACTTCCGCCGGCTGGCCGTCGCGGTCGCCAAGTTCTGGGTCTGCAAGCGCGCGCCCGGCGTCGTCGGCGAGGCGCTGGAGTGCCTGGGCGGCAACGGGTACGTCGAGGAGAGCGGCCTGCCGCGGCTCTATCGCGAGGCGCCGCTGAACTCGATCTGGGAGGGGTCGGGCAACGTCAGCGCGCTGGACGTCCTGCGGGTGCTGCAGCGGGAGCCGGCCGCCGTCGCGGCGTTCCTCGCCGAGTGCGAGCTCGGCCGGGGCTCCGACGCCCGGCTGGACGCGGCCCTGGACCGGCTGCCGGCCGGGCTCGACGCCGCCTCCGAGGAGGACGCCCGCCGGGTGACCGAGCAGATGGCGCTGGCCCTGCAGGGCTCCCTGCTGGCGCGGCACGCCCCGCCGTACGTCAGTGACGCCTTCTGCGCCTCCCGGCTGGGCGGGGACTGGGGCACCGTCCCCGGGACGCTGCCCAGCGGCCTGGACACCGCCGCGATCGTCGCGCGGGCCCGCCCCGCGAGCTAGATCGGGCCGACCCCGCGGGTCCAGATGCTGGACGACCGTGGACAAGGGGCGATACGGGTGGGACCGTTTCTTGCATGATCGCAACGGATGCGCGGCTCGTCGCGCGGCTCCACGTGGACAACTGCCACGTGTCGAGCGCGGTCTGTATGTCGGCCTGACCTCGCCGTCCTTATTCGACGGCGCGCGGTCGCGCCGGTCCCCCGCCTGTCTGCTGAGCGGTCCTCCCGTCGTACGACGCGCGCCTCTGCCGTACCTGGAGACCCGCCACCATGGCGTCGCAGCACACCACCACCCGCAAGGGGCAGGGCCAGTGGGCCCTGGGGCACCTCGAGCCCCTGACCCCGAACGAGCGCGTCAAGAAGGACGACGACGGGCTCAACGTGCGGGCGCGGGTCGAGAACGTCTACGCGCACCGCGGCTTCGCCTCGATCGACCCCGCCGACCTGCGCGGGCGGCTGCGGTGGTGGGGCCTCTACACGCAGCGCCGCCCGGGCATCGACGGCGGCAAGACCGCGATCCTCGAGCCGCACGAGCTCGACGACGAGTTCTTCATGCTGCGGGTGCGCATCGACGGCGGCCAGCTCACGACCGAGCAGCTGCGGGTCATCGCCGACATCTCGACCGAGTTCGGCCGCGACACCGCTGACCTCACCGACCGCCAGAACGTCCAGCTGCACTGGATCCGGATCGAGGACGTGCCCGAGATCTGGCGGCGCCTCGAGGCCGTCGGGCTGTCCACCACCGAGGCGTGCGGCGACACCCCGCGGGTGATCCTCGGCTCCCCCGTTGCCGGCATCGCGGCCGACGAGCTTCTCGACGGTACGCCGGCGATCCGGGCGATCCAGGAGCGCTTCATCGGCTCGCCCGAGTTCTCCAACCTGCCGCGCAAGTTCAAGACCGCCATCAGCGGCTCGCCGCTGCAGGACGTCGAGCACGAGGTCAACGACATCTCGTTCGTCGGCGTGGTCCACCCCGAGCACGGTCCCGGCTTCGACCTCTGGGTGGGTGGCGGGCTGTCCACCAACCCGATGCTGGCCCAGCGGCTCGGCGCGTGGGTCTCGCTCGAGGACGTCCCCGAGGTCTGGGCCGGCGTCGTCGGAGTGTTCCGCGACTACGGCTACCGGCGGCTGCGCTCCCGCGCCCGGATCAAGTTCCTCGTCGCCGACTGGGGCGTGGAGAAGTTCCGCCAGGTGCTCGAGGACGAGTACCTGCACCGCGCGCTTCCCGACGGCCCGGCCCCGCCCGTTCCCTACGGGTCGCGCGACCACATCGGCGTACACCGGCAGAAGGACGGCAGCTACTACGTGGGCCTGGCGCCCACGGTCGGCCGGGTGTCCGGCACCATCCTGTCCCGCCTGGCCGACCTCGCCGAGGAGCACGGCTCGCAGCGGGTCCGGACCACCCCGCACCAGAAGGTGGTCGTCCTCGACGTCGCAGCCGACCGGGTCGACTCGCTGGTCGACGCGGCCGCCGGGCTCGGCCTGCGCGCCCGGCCGGGCACGTTCCGGCGCAACACGATGGCGTGCACGGGCATCGAGTTCTGCAAGCTCGCGATCATCGAGACCAAGGCCCGCGGCGCCAAGCTGATCGACGAGCTCGAGCGCCGCCTGCCCGACTTCGACGAGCCGCTGACCATCAACGTCAACGGCTGCCCCAACTCGTGCGCGCGGGTGCAGGTCGCCGACATCGGCCTCAAGGGCCAGCTCGTGCTCGACCGCGACGGCAACCAGGTCGAGGGCTTCCAGGTGCACCTCGGCGGCGGGCTCGGACTCGACGCCGGCTTCGGCCGCAAGCTGCGCGGCCACAAGGTGACCGCGGACGAGCTGCCCGACTACGTCGAGCGGGTGGTCCGCCGGTTCGCCGACGAGCGACGCGCAGGTGAGCGGTTCGCCCAGTGGGCGGCCCGGTCGGACGAGGAGGCCCTGCGATGAGCGAGCAGCGCGCGGTGCCGTTCTACTGCCCGTTCTGCGGCGAGGAAGACCTGCGGCCGCACGAGGACGCGCACGGAGCCTGGCACTGCAGGTCGTGCACCCGGGTGTTCTCCCTCAAGCTCGTCGGACTGGTGACGTCATGACCGCCAGAGACACCGCTGATCAGCCCGATGCCGACCTACGGGCAGGCGACGGAACCTGCTCGAGCACCGCGAGGCGCTGGCCCGGCGGGCGGCCTGGCGGCTGGAGGACGCGTCACCCCAGACGATCATCACGTGGGCGGTGCGCAGCTTCGGCAGCCGGTTCGCCATCACGTCGTCGATGGCCGACACGGTCCTGATCGACCTGGTCGCCGCGGCGGCGCCGGGCACCGACGTGGTGTTCCTGGACACCGGCTACCACTTCGCCGAGACGCTGGCGATGCGCGACGCGGTGGCCGAGAGGTACCGCGGCCGGATCAACCTCATCACCGTGTCGCCGGAGCAGACCGTCGCCGAGCAGGACGCCGAGCACGGCCGCGACCTGTTCGGCACCAACCCCGACCGCTGCTGCTTCCTGCGCAAGGTGCTGCCGCTGGACCGCGCGCTGGCGGGCTACGACGCCTGGGGATCGGGCCTGCGGCGCGACGACTCGATCGCCCGGTCGCGCACCCAGGTGGTCGACTGGGACCGTCGCAACGGCATGGTCAAGGTCAATCCCCTGGCCCGCTGGACGCAGTCCGACGTCGACGACTACATCGAGCGGCACGACATCCTCACCAACCCGCTGCTGGCCGACGGGTTCGCCTCGGTCGGCTGCTTCCCGTGCACCCGGCGCACCGGGTCCGGCGAGGACTCCCGCGGGGGCCGCTGGGCCGGCAAGGACAAGAACGAGTGCGGCATCCACGTCGTGGCGCCGACATGAGCGCGCCGAGCTATCCGCTCGTCCTCGGCCTCGCCGGCCGGCGCGCGGTCGTGGTCGGCGGCGGCCCGGTCGCAGCACGCCGTACGACGGCACTGGTCGAGGCCGGAGCCGACGTGGTGCTGGTCTCCCCGTGGGTCTGCGAGGACCTGCACGAGCTGGTGGACACCGGGGTCATCACCTGGCTGCCGCGCGACTACACCGGCGGCGACCTGGACGGCGCCTGGCTGGTGCACACGGCCACCGGCGACCCGGCCACCGACGACCTGGTCGCGGCGCACGCCGAGGGCGCCCGGGTGTGGTGCGTGCGCGCCGACGACGCAGTCGCTGTCCGCGGCCTGGACTCCGGCCGTGGCCCGCGCCGGCGACGTCACCGTCGCCGTGACGGCAGGCGGCGACCCGCGGCGCGCGACGACGCTTCGGGACGCGGTGGCCCTGGCCCTGGACACCGGCTCGCTTCCCGTACGACGGCACCGGCCGCACACCGGCTCGGTCGCCCTGGTGGGTGGCGGCCCGGGCGACCCCGGGCTGATCACGACCCGGGGCCGGCAGCTGCTCGCCGAGGCCGACGTCGTGCTGGTCGACCGGCTGGCGCCGCGCGCTCTGGTCGACGACCTCGACCCGGAGGTGGTCGTCGTCGACGTCGGCAAGACCGCCGGGCACCACCCGCTGCCGCAGGAGGAGATCAACCGGCTCCTCGTCGAGCACGCCCAGGCCGGCCGCCGGGTCGTCCGGCTCAAGGGCGGCGACCCGTTCGTGCTCGGCCGCGGCGGCGAGGAGGCGATCGCCTGCCTGGCCGCCGGCGTGCCGGTCGAGGTCGTCCCCGGCGTCACGAGTGCCGTCGCGGTCCCGGCGGCGGCAGGCATCCCGGTCACCCACCGCGGCCTGGCCCGCCAGGTGACCATCGCGTCCGGCCACGAGGGCCTGGACTGGGCGTCGCTCGGCAGTCTCGAGGGCACCCTGGTGCTGCTGATGGCGGTCAGCGCACTCGCCGAGGCAACCACGTCGCTGGTCGCCGCGGGAAAGCCGGCCGACACTCCGGCGGCGATCGTGGAGTCCGGCTGCACGCCGCAGCAGCGGACCACGGTCGGCACGCTCGACACGATCGCCGCACTGGCCCGGGAGCGTCAGGTGCAGGCTCCGGCGGTGCTGGTGGTCGGCGACGTGGTCGGCCTGCACGACGTCCTGGGCTGAGATGAGCGCTCCGCCGCTGATCGCGGTCGCGCACGGCAGTCGCGACCCGGCCGCGGCGGCGGCCGCATACGCGCTGGTCGCTCAAGTGCGGCGACTGCGGCCCGAGCTGATCGCGACCTGTTGCTTCCTCGAGCATGCGCAGCCCGGGTTGCCGGTCGCGATCACTGCAGTCGGCACGGGGGCGGTCGTCGTACCGCTGCTTCTCACGGCCGCCTTCCACAGTGCGACCGACCTGCCCGCCCAGCTGGCAGCGGCGGACCCCGACCGCCGTCCAGGCCGATGTCCTGGGCCCGCACCCCCTCCTGCTGGCCGGCCTGGAGCGGCGGCTCGCGGAGGTGGGCGTGACCGCGGGCGACCCGGACACCGCGGTCGTGCTGGCCGCGGCGGGATCGGCCGACCCGGCGGCCCAGCAGACCGTCCGGGAGCTGGCCGCGACCTGGGCGGGCCGCGGATGGTGGGCGGTCGAGGCCGCGTTCGCGTCCGCGGCTGCGCCGAGCGTCGAGGAAGCGGTGGCAGCCCTGCGCTCGCGCGGCGCGCCCCGGGTGGCCGTGGCGTCCTACCTGCTCGCACCCGGCCAGTTCGCGGACCGGCTCGGGGCGGCCGGGGCTGATGTGACGAGTGCGCCGCTGGGTGACGCGCCGGAGGTCGCCGAGCTGGTGTTGGCGCGCTACGACGCCGCGCTCACCCGTCGGCCCTCCTGACGAACTCGATCATGTGCTGACCCCGGGGATGTCCCCAGCCGCCGATCGGCTTGACGTCCCACGGCGCGACGCTGGTCGCTGCCCAGGCCAGGTCCGAGGGCAGGTAGTGGTAGGGGTCGTGCTCGGGAAAGGTCCGGGTGGCCTTCTGCCGCACCGGTTCGTCGAACGGCGCAGCACCGTCGGCCGGGAAGTACGTCGCGAAGAACCGGCCGCCGGGCGCCATCACGGCAGCCACCTGGAACAGGCACAGCCGGATGTGGTTCAGCGGCAGGTGGGTGAACACCGACACCGCCAGCGCGGTGTCGAACGCGACGCCGAAGTCGCACTCGAACCGCGCGGTGACCCGCAGGTTCTCCGGCGGCACCCGGTCGGCGAGGCCGGCTTCGGGCAGTTCCTTCACCAGGGCGGCGCGCAGCAGGCTCTCGTTGACGTCGATGCCGTAGTAGTGACCCGGTTCGAGGTAGCGGGCCAGGTGGACGCCGCCGCGCAGCGCGCCGCAGCCGACGTCGAGCAGGTTCGCCGACGGCGCCAGCCCGACATCGACCAGGTAGTCCAGCTGGAGTCGGCCGATCTCGTCCCAGGCGCCACCCACGGCCTCGCGATGGCGACCGGCTGCAATCTGTTCGTCGGTGAGCTGCGCGCCGTACCGGTTGATCTTCTTGATCCCGTCCGGGGCCCTCGTCGGGGTGCCCCGTAGCCGGTTGCGCGCCCAGCGGGCCCGCTTGCGTGCCGCCCGTCTCAGGTCATCGGCGCGCACGGCTGCACCTCCTGCACGTCAGCGGACTCCGATCCGGTATCCGGGCCACGATAGTGAGCGGCGCAGGGCGCGGATACCCTGGCGGCGACCGGAGGAGATGTCTCATGACAACCGACCCCACCTTGTCGGCGAGTGACCAGGAAGTCGCCGAGCTCATCACCGCCGAGGGCGACCGCCAGCGCGAGATGGTGCGCCTGATCGCGTCGGAGAACTACGTCTCCGCCGCCGTCCTGGAGGCCACCGGCACGGTCCTCACGAACAAGTACTCCGAGGGCTACGCCGGCAAGCGCTACTACGAGGGTCAGCAGGTCATCGACCAGGTCGAGACGCTCGCCGTCGAGCGCGCCAAGAGCCTGTTCGGCGTCGACCACGCCAACGTGCAGCCCTACTCCGGCTCGCCGGCCAACCTCGCGGTCTACCTCGCGTTCCTGCAGCCCGGCGACCCGGTCATGGGCATGGCGCTGCCGATGGGCGGCCACCTGACGCACGGCTGGAGTGTCTCCGCCACCGGCAAGTGGTTCCGCAGCGTGCAGTACGGCGTGCGCAAGGAGACCGGCCGGGTCGACATGGACGAGGTCCGTGACATCGCGCTCGCCGAGCGCCCGAAGCTGATCTTCTGCGGCGGCACCGCGATCCCGCGCACGATCGACTTCCCGGCGTTCGCCGAGATCGCCCGCGAGGTCGGGGCGATCCTGTGCGCCGACATCGCCCACATCGCCGGGCTCGTCGCCGGCGGGGCTCACCCGTCGCCGGTCGGCCACGCCGACGTGATCTCCACCACCACCCACAAGACGCTGCGCGGCCCCCGCGGCGCGATGCTCATGAGCAACGCCGAGCACGCCAAGGCGCTGGACAAGGCCGTGTTCCCCGGCCTGCAGGGCGGGCCGCACAACCACACGACCGCGGCCATCGCGGTGGCGCTCAAGGAAGCGGCGACCGACGAGTTCCGCGCCTACGCGGCCGCCGTCGTCGCCAACGCGAAGGCGCTGGCCGAGGGGCTCACCAGCCACGGCTTCGACCTCGTGTCCGGCGGCACCGACAACCACCTGCTCCTCGTCGACCTCGAGAACAAGCAGCTGCCGGGCAAGCAGGCGGCCCGCGCGCTGGACCGCGCCGGGATCGAGCTCAACTACAACACCGTGCCGTTCGACCCGCGCAAGCCGTTCGACCCGTCAGGGATCCGGCTCGGCACCGCAGCCGTGACGTCTCGCGGCATGACCACCGACGACATGGCGCGCATCGCCGAGTGGATCGCACAGGTCGTCGAGGCCGAGCGGGCCGCCGACGAGGCGAGCGTCGAGAAGATCGGTGCCACCGTGCGCGACTTCGCCCGCGCCTTCCCGATGCCCGGGCTCCCCTAGCACCTGTCCTGGCAACTCGCGGCACCGAGACCGATTCGTCTCGGTTGACCGGCATCAGCGACAATTCACCTCATGGAGATCTGGCCCGGCACGGCGTACCCCCTCGGAGCGACCTTCGACGGGGCCGGGACCAACTTCGCCCTCTTCTCGGAAGTGGCTGAGCGTGTCGAGCTCTGCCTGTTCGACAACGACGGCAACGAGACCCGCCTCGACCTGCCCGAGGTGGATGCCCTGGTCTGGCACGGCTACCTGCCCCGGGTGGGGGCCGGGCCAGCGCTACGGCTTCCGGGTGCACGGGCCCTACGACCCGGCGAAGGGGCAGCGGTGCAACCCCGCCAAGCTGCTGCTCGACCCCTACGCCAAGGCGATCGAGGGCTCGACCGACTGGCACGAGTCGCTGTTCGGCTACCACTTCAAGGACCCGAAGCAAGCGCAACGAGCTCGACAGCGCCCCGCACATGATGAAGTCGGTCGTCATCAGCCCGTTCTTCGACTGGCAGAACGACCGCAACCCGCGCACGCCCTACCACGAGACGGTCATCTACGAGGCGCACGTCAAGGGCCTCACCATGACCCACCCGGACATCCCCGAGGAGATCCGCGGCACCTACGCCGCGCTGGCCCACCCCGTGATGATCGAGCACCTGCAGAAGCTCGGGATCACCGCCGTCGAGCTGATGCCGGTGCACCAGTTCGTGCAGGACCACCACCTCGTCCAGCGCGGCCTGGCGAACTACTGGGGCTACAACACGATCGGCTTCTTCGCGCCCGCAGAACACCTACTCCTCCAGCGGCGAGACCGGCCAGCAGGTGCTGGAGTTCAAGGCCATGGTCCGCGACCTGCACGACGCCGGCATCGAGGTCATCCTCGACGTCGTCTACAACCACACCGCCGAGGGCAGCAACATGGGCCCGACGATGTCGTTCCGCGGCATCGACAACCAGGCCTACTACCGGCTCGTCGACGGCGACCCCGAGCACTACTACGACACCACGGGCACCGGCAACACCCTGCTGATGCGCCACCCGCACGTGCTGCAGCTGATCATGGACTCGCTGCGCTACTGGGTGACCGAGATGCACGTCGACGGCTTCCGCTTCGACCTCGCGTCGTCGCTGGCCCGCCAGTTCCACGAGGTGGACCGGCTGTCGGCCTTCTTCGACCTGGTCCAGCAGGACCCGATCATCTCGCAGGTGAAGCTCATCGCGGAGCCGTGGGACGTCGGCGAGGGCGGCTACCAGGTCGGCAACTTCCCGCCGCTGTGGACCGAGTGGAACGGGCAGTACCGCGACACCGTGCGCGACTTCTGGCGCGGCGAGAGCGCGACGATGGCGGAGTTCGCCAGCCGCCTCACCGGCTCGGCCGACCTCTACCAGGAGGACGGGCGCCGCCCGATCGCCTCGATCAACTTCGTCACCGCCCACGACGGGTTCACGCTCAACGACCTGGTGTCCTACAACGACAAGCACAACGAGGCCAACGGCGAGGGCAACGCCGACGGCGAGAGCCACAACCGGTCGTGGAACGGCGGCGTCGAGGGAGAGACCGACGACCTCGAGGTCGTTGCCCTGCGGGAGAAGCAGAAGCGCAACTTCATCACGACGCTGTTCCTGTCCCAGGGCGTCCCCATGCTGCTGCACGGCGACGAGCTCGGCCGCACCCAGGGCGGCAACAACAACGCCTACTGCCAGGACAACGAGATCTCCTGGGTCGACTGGAAGGCGGCGCGCGACAACTTCGCACTGACCGACTTCACCGAGCTCATCTCCAAGCTGCGCCGCGACCACCCCGTGTTCCGCCGCCGCCGGTTCTTCCAGGGCGACCCCGCGCTCGGCTCGGAGAGCGAGATCGGCGACATCGCCTGGTTCACCCCCGCGGGGCAGCACATGTCCGGTGACGACTGGCGCAACGGCTACGCCAAGTCGCTCGCCGTGTTCCTCAACGGCGACGCCATCGCCGAGCCCACGACCCGCGGTGAGCCGATCGTCGACGACTCGTTCCTGCTGCTGTTCAACGCCCACCACGAGGACATGGCGTTCACCGTGCCGAAGGAGATCTACGGCGAGCGGTGGGAGGTCGTGACCGACACGGCCGCGCCGCTGCGTCGAGGACCGGCCGTCGGCCCGGGCGGGCGAGCCCGTCACGGTGGAAGCGCGCTCGATCCTCGTGCTCCGTCGCGTGGTCTGATGCCCGCGTCGGCGCCCACCGGCACCTACCGCTTGCAGCTTCGCTCGCAGTTCGGCTTCGACGACGCCCAGCAGGTGCTCGAGCACCTCGACGCGCTCGGGGTGTCCCACGTCTACCTGTCCCCCGTCCTGCAGGCCGCTCCGGGATCCACCCACGGCTACGACGTCATCGACCACGACCGCCTCAGCGATGACCTCGGCGGCGCCTCGGCGTTCCACGCCCTGGCCGGCGAGGCGGCGAGCCGCGGGATGGGCATCGTGGTCGACGTGGTGCCCAACCACATGGCCGTGCCGACGCCCGCCTATCTCAACGCCGCGCTGTGGTCGGTCCTGCAGGACGGGCCCACCTCGCCGTACGCGCACTGGTTCGACGTCGACTGGGCAGCGCAGGAGCGCGCCATCCTGATGCCGGTGCTCGGCCGGCGCATCGGCGAGTGCGTGCGCGACGGCGAGATCACGATCGAGGAGTACGACGGCGAGCCGCGGCTGCGCTACTTCGACCACGTGTTCCCGATCCGGCCGGGCACCGCCGGGCTCCCGCTCGAGGAGCTGCTGGACCGCCAGTTCTACCGGCTCGCGCACTGGCGGGTCGGCGACGAGGAGCTCAACTACCGGCGCTTCTTCGACATCGACACCCTGGTCGGCGTCCGGGTCGAGGACGAGCGGGTCTTCGCCGAGACCCACGCCGTGCTGCTCGCCCTTGTGTCCGAGGGACACGTCCAGGGGCTGCGGATCGACCATCCCGACGGCTTGGCCGACCCGCGCGGCTACGTCATGCGGCTCTACGGCGCGACCGGCGCGTGGATCGTGGTCGAGAAGATCCTCGAGGGCGACGAGGCGCTGCCCGAGGACTGGCCCTGCGCGGGGACGACCGGCTACGACGCCCTGCTGCGCGTGGGTGGCCTGTTCGTGGACCCCGAGGCCGGACCGGTCCTGACCCGGCTCTACGGCCAGCTCACCGGCGAGCCGGTCGTCGTTCGACAGCGTGGTCGAGGAGGCCAAGCGCTGGGTCGTCGAGCACGGCCTGCGGGCGGAGGTGCACCGGCTGGTCGAGGTCGCCGCCGCCATCTGCCACGACCACCTCGAGCTGCGCGACCACACCCGGCGCGGTCTGTCGGAGGCGCTGGTCGAGCTGCTCGTGGCCTTCCCGGTCTACCGGGCGTACGTCGTCCCGGGCGAGCCGCCGTCCGCGCAGGCCCGTGCCGTGCTGGATGCCGCGCTCGCCACCGCCCGGTCCCGGCTGCCGGAGGAACGGCACGACACGCTTGCCGTCGCTGGGCGAGCTCGCCCTCGGTCAGCGCGGGCGCGGCCGCCAACCGCGACGACTTCGTGGTCCGCTTCCAGCAGACCTGCGGGCCGGTGATGGCCAAGGGCGTCGAGGACACCGCGTTCTACCGCTGGTGGCGCCTGAGCGCGCTGAACGAGGTCGGCGGCGACCCGGCCCACCTCGGCGTCACCCCGGCGGCGTTCCACGCGTGGTCGCGCGCAGCAGCAGCGCGACTGGCCGTCGGCCATGACCACCCTGTCCACGCACGACACCAAGCGCTCCGAGGACGTCCGGGCCCGGCTGATGTGCCTCACCGAGGTCGCCGAGGACTGGGGCCGCGAGGTCGCCGGCTGGCGCGCGCACGCCTCGGCGTACAAGCCCGCGGAGCTCGACGCCAACACCGAGTACCTGCTCTGGCAGACGCTGGTCGGGGCCTGGCCGCTGACGGCCAGCCGGCTCACGGCCTACCTCGAGAAGGCCACCCGCGAGGCCAAGCGGCACACGACGTGGACCGAGCCGGCGCAGGCCTACGACGACGCGGTGCGCGACTTCGCCCAGCAGGTGCTCGACGACACCGACCTGACGTCGCGAGATCGCGGCCTTCGTCGACCAGCTCGCCCCGCTGTTCCGCGTGCAGGTGCTGGGCCAGAAGCTCGTGCAGCTCACGATGCCCGGCGTGCCCGACGTCTACCAGGGCACCGAGATCGTCGACCTCTCGCTCGTCGACCCCGACAACCGGCGGCCGGTCGACTACGGCGACCGGGTCAAGCGGCTGGCCGCGCTCGACGCCGGCAACCCGCCCGCCGACCTCGACGACGAGAAGCTGCTGGTCGTGTCCCGCGCGCTGCGCCTCCGGCGCGAGCACCCCGACTGGTTCGGCGCCGACGCGACGTACGAGCCGCTCCCGACCACCAGCGACCACGCCGTGGCGTTCGCCCGCAGCGGCCGGGCGATCACGGTCGTGACGCGACTGGCCGCGGCGCTGGAGCGGTCGGGCGGCTGGGGCGACGCCACCGTGCGCTGCCGGCGGGCACGTGGCGCGACGTCCTGACCGGCGAGACGCACCGGGGAGGCGCCGTGTCCCTCAGCGGCCTGCTGAACCGCCTGCCGGTGGCGCTGCTGGAGCGGTGCACGCTGACGGCTAGCCGGAGGCCAGCAACCTCTTGCGCTCCGCCTCGACGTCGTAGTCGGCCTTCGGCCACTGCAAGCGCCATCGCCTCGAGCTGCTCGACCAGCAGGTTCATGATCGCCCAGTTGCGGTACCACTTCCGGTCACTCGGGACCACGTGCCAGGGCGCCGCCTCGGTGTTGCACTTCTCCAGCGCGTCGCCGTAGGCCTCCTGGTAGGCCTCCCAGTGCGCCCGTTCGTCGATGTCACCGGGGTTGAACTTCCAGTGCTTGGCCGGATCGTCGAGGCGGGCGAGGAGCCGGTCCTTCGACTCGTCCTTGGAGATGTGCAGGAAGCACTTGACGACGACGGTCCCCTCCGGCGACCAGCGACTCCTCGAACCGGTTGATCGTCGCGTAGCGCCGGCTCCAGACCCGCTTCTGCACGAGCTCGTGCACCCGCACGATCACCACGTCCTCGTAGTGCGAGCGGTCGAAGACTCCGAGCATCCCCGGCGCCGGGGAGCTGCCGCCGGATCCGCCAGAGGAAGTCGTGCGCCAGCTCCTCCCGGGTCGGCGCCTTGAACGAGGCGATGGTCAGACCCTGCGGGTCCACCTCACCCACGACGTGGCGCAGCGGTCCCGCCCTTGCCCGAGGTGTCCATCCCCTGCAGCACGAGCAGGAGTCGTCGCTTCCCGCCCGTGCGTCCCTCGGCGAACAGCCTCTCCTGCAGCTCGGCGAGCCGAGGTCCGAGGTCGGCGAGGGCGGTCTGGCCCGCGGCCTTGTCGCCGTCGAACCCCGGCGTCGCCCCCGCGTCGATGTCCGCCAGGTCGACCGGCCCCAGCGGCAGGCGCAGCAGGTCGCTCGACCCTGACGGTCTTGGGTCGCGCCTTTGCCGTTGCCTTCTTCGTCGACTTGGCCATGTCGATGATCGGTCGTCAGAGCGCACGCGTGTTTGCCCGGACCGGCGGGTGGGTAGGGTTCGGCTCGCCGTGACGACCTTCTCTGTGTGGGCACCGGCTGCCCGCAACGTCGCTGCCGTCGTGGACGGGGAGGACGTCGAGCTGCACCGCGGCCCGGACGACTGGTGGCGGGCCGACCGGGAGATCGCCCACGGGACCGACTACGGGTTCCGCGTCGATGGCGGGGACGCCGTTCTGCCCGACCCGCGCTCCCGGTGGCAGCCGGCCGGCGTGCACGGGCCGAGCCGGGCCTACGACGACGACCTCTTCGCGTGGACCGACCGCGGCTGGCAGGGCGTGCCGCTGGCGGGCTCGATCGTCTACGAGCTGCACATCGGCACGTTCACCACCGAAGGAACGCTGGACGCCGCGATCGAACGGCTGGACCACCTCGTCGACCTGGGCATCGACCTGGTCGAGCTGATGCCGGTCGCCGCGTTCCCCGGCAAGCACGGATGGGGGTACGACGGGGTCCACCCGTACGCCGTGCACGAGCCCTACGGCGGCCCGGACGCGCTGAAGCGCTTCGTCGACGCCTGCCACTCGCGGGGCCTCGGAGTCGTGCTCGACGTGGTCTACAACCACCTCGGCCCGAGCGGCAACCACCTGCCGGAGTTCGGTCCCTACTTCACCGAGAAGCACCACACCCCGTGGGGCGCGGCGGTGAACCTCGACGACGACGGCAGCGCCGAGGTCCGTCGCTGGATCGTCGACAACGCGCTGATGTGGCTGCGCGACTACCACATCGACGGGCTGCGGCTGGATGCCGTGCACGCGATGGTCGACGACAGCGACGAGCACGTCCTGGCCCAGCTCGCCCGCGAGGTCGACGAGCTCGCGACCCAGCTGCGGCGGCCGCTGTCGCTCATCGCCGAGTCGGACCTCAACCAGCCCGAGATGGTCGAGGCGCGCGACCGCGGCGGCCTGGGGATGACGGCCCAGTGGAGCGACGACTTCCACCATGCGCTGCACACGCTGCTCACCGGCGAGGGCCAGGGCTACTACGCCGACTTCGCGGCCGACCCCTTCGTCGCCCTGCAGACGACGCTGACCGGAGCGTTCTTCCACGCCGGCACCTGGTCGTCGTTCCGCGGCACCGAGCACGGCGCTCCCGTGGACACCGAGCGGTTTCCCGGGCACCTCTTCCTGGGCTACCTGCAGGACCACGACCAGGTGGGCAACCGGGCGACCGGCGACCGCATCACCGCGACCATCTCGCCGGGTCTGGCCAGGGTCGCCGCGGCGCTCGTGCTCACCTCGCCGTTCACGCCGATGCTCTTCATGGGCGAGGAGTGGGCGGCGTCGACGCCGTGGCAGTACTTCACCGACCACCAGGAGGTCGAGCTGGCCGGCGCGGTCCGCGACGGCCGGCGGCGCGAGTTCGCCGACCACGGCTGGGCGGCCGAGGACGTGCCCGACCCGCAGGACCCGGCGACGTTCGAGCGCTCGCGCCTGGACTGGGCCGAGCTGGCGATGGAGCCGCACGCCTCGATGCTCGACTGGCACCGGCGGCTGATCGCCCTGCGCAAGGCCACTCCCGAGCTCGCCGACCCGCGGCTGAACCTGGTGCAGGTCCGGTACGACGCGGCGGCACGCTGGGTGGTCGTCGAGCGCGGCGGGCTGCGCGTGGTGGCCAATCTGGCCGATTCGGAGCAGCAGGTCCCTCTCGACCTCCCGGCCGGCGAGATCCTGATCGCCTCGGCACGAGTGTCGTCAATCGGATCAGCGGGGTATTACGCTGCCGCGCGAGTCCGTGGCGATCCTGACGAGTCCTGGAAGCGGAGACGGCATGACTGAGGGTCCCCCGGCGATCGAGAGCGTGCCGTTCGCGTTCGCCGCCTCGATCGCGCCGGCCCTCGGCGGCGACCTGGAGACGACGACCGTTCGGGCGGTTCGGCATGGCGCGGATGCGATCTCCCTGGAGATCGAGGCGGTCCGCAACGTGGGCCTGACGTTCTGGTCGCACGGGGAGATCGAGATGACCTGGTGGGACGGGGATGCAGAGGACGAGGGACACATGCAGCACTACGCCATCGATTCGGGGGCATCGCTCGACGAGTTCCTGTACGACCTTCGCGTTCGTCTGCACGGTTGACGCACCCGCCGGCGGTGGTGGTTCGGGTGCTGGACACCGAGTCGGCTGCACCGTTGGTCATCGAGCTGCGCCAGCTCCTCCGGGACGCCTTCGAGGGTGACTTCTCCGACGACGACTGGCAGCACACCCTGGGCGGCTGGCACGTCGTCGCCTTCGACGGCGACGGCACTGGTCTCGCACGCGGCGGTTGTCCCTCGGACGATCCGGGTCGGCGACCGCGCGTTCCGGGCCGGCTACGTCGAGGGCGTCGCGACCAGGCCGGACCGGCAGCGGGAGGGGCTCGGTCGCAGCCGTGATGACCGAAGCCGCGGCCGTGCTCCGTCGCGAGTTCGAGCTCGGCGTCCTCTCGACCAGCAGCCATGACTTCTACAGCGCCTCGGCTGGGAGCGCTGGCAGGGACCGACGTTCGTGCGCACCGGCGGACAGCTCGTCCGCACCGAGGACGAGGATGACGGCATCATGGTGCTGCGCTTCGGGCCGAGCCAGGAAGCCGACCTCACCGCCCCGATCTCCTGCGACAGCAGGCCGGGTGACGACTGGTGATCGTCGACGGCGCGGCGTTCACGGTCTGGGCATCAGATCCCGAACCGCGGATCACCCAGCTCGGTCAGCCGGCACAGCGGGTCCGTTGCGCCAGCGTGCTCAAGCCGCTCTACTTCTGGGCCGCCTCGACGCTGCCGGCCTTCCGCGACGACCCCGACGGCTGGGCCGAGCTCGCCGAGCCGGCCGTCACCGTGAGCGCGAACGACCCCACCGTGGCGATCTGGCAGTCCTGCGGTCCGGACGCCTTGCTCGACGCCATCGCGCGCGCTGACCGGGGTGCAGTGGCAGTCCGACCCGAGCGCGGAGCGGTCGTTCGGCCGGGTGCTGGTGCGCGCCGACGAGGTGGCCCGCGCGTACGCGGCGCTGGCGGTGTCGGCCTGGTCGGAGGACGCGGCGGCGGGGCGCCTGCTCGGTTGGATGCGTGCGGTCCCGGACCGGCAGACGTTCGGCGCCCGGACCGCCGCTGCGCAGGCGCTCGGAGTCGGCGAGACCGACGTCGGAGTGAAGACCGGCTGGTACGTCGACGCGGACGAGACGGCACTGCGCACCCACGCCGTCACCGTCACCGTGAACGGCCGACGGCACAGCGCGCGGCACCGCGGTCCTCACCGCGCTTCCCGTCAGCGAGACGGTCCGGGCCGAGTACGCCACGACGTACGTGCAGGGCGAGGAGGTGCTCCCGATCCACTGGGACGTCGCCGCGGAGACCATCAGCCGGACCACCGCGTCGCTGCTCTGACAGGATCGCCCGCATGCGCAGCCTCCTGCCCGACCCGGGCGACACGGTGGACCTGATCCAGGCCTACGCCTATCCCGGCGACACGACGTGGGTGCGCGCGAACATGGTCGCGTCCGCCGACGGCTCAGCCGTCGCCGACGGGCGGTCCGAGCCCCTGTCCGGTCCGTCGGACAAGCGCGTGTTCGGCGTTCTGCGCGGGCTCTGCGACGTCGTGCTCGTCGGAGCGGGCACGGCGCGCACGGAGGGCTACCGGGCGCTCAAGGCCAGGCCGACGTACGCCGAGCACCGGACCGGTCTCGGCCAGCGCCCGGCCCCGGTGCTCGCTCTGGTCTCGGGCAGCCTCGACCTCGACCCGACCGCGGAGCTGTTCACCGGGGCCGAGCGCACGGTCGTGCTGACCTGCGCGAACGCCGACGAGTCGGCCCGGGCGCGCCTCGCCGAGGTCGCCGACGTCATCGTCACCGGCACGGACCACGTGGACCTCTCGGCGGGCATCGACGCGCTGGTCGCGCTCGGCCTGCCCCGGGTGCTGTGTGAGGGCGGCCCGCACCTGCTGGCCGGCGTGGTCGCGGCGGGGCGCCTCGACGAGCTGTGCCTCACGACCGCGCCCCGGCTGGTCGGCGGTGACGGGCCGCGCATCGTGGCCGACCTGCACCTCGACGACGTGGTGGACCTCGAGCTGGCGCACCTGCTCGAGGACGACGGCAACCTGTTCGCGCGCTACCTGGTCTCGCGCGCCTGATCCCGGCCGGCCTGGCGCGCGACCGCGACCGCCCACCAGATCAGCGGCACCTGGATCGGCAGCCGGGCCCAGACAGCCACCTGGTAGAGCGTGGACCGGCCGCTCGAGTCCAGCGCCATCGTGATGTTCGCCGGGAAGACCGCGACGAACAGCGCCGCGGTCGCCCATGCGGTGACCCGACGCGTCCGCGGCAGCACGAGCCCCGCGGCGCACAGCAGCTCGGCGACGCCGCTGGCATAGACCAGCCCGTACGGCGAGGGCAGCTGCTCGGGGATGATCCGGGCGTAGGGCTGGGGCGCCAGGAAGTGCGTGCTGCCCGTCACCGTCAGCAGGCCGGCCAGCAGGTAGGGGGACGCGCGTCGCCACCGCGACGGAGAGGTCATCCGCCGCCCCTCCCCCACACAGCGGGCTGCCAATCGGCAGAATGGCAGCCGTGCCGCTTCCCGTGACCCAGCCGCTCGGCCCGATGCTCGCCAAGTCGGTCAAGACGATCCCCAGCGGCGACTTCCTCTACGAGCCCAAGTGGGACGGCTTCCGCTGCATCGCCTTCCGCGACGGTGACGAGGTCGAGCTGGCCAGCCGCGGCGAGAAGCCGCTGACCCGCTACTTCCCCGAGGTGGTCGAGGCCCTGAAGGCCAACCTGCCGAAGCGCTGCGTCGTCGACGGCGAGATCGTCATCGCCACCGGCGACCGGCTCGACTTCGAGGCGCTGCTGCAGCGCATCCATCCGGCCGAGTCGCGCGTGCGCAAGCTCGCCGAGGAGACCCCGGCGTCGTTCGTGGCGTTCGACCTGCTGGCCGAGGGCGACGCGTCGATGCTCCAGGAACCGCTGCGCGACGCGCCGGGCCCGGCTGGAGAAGATGATGGCCAAGGCCTCGGCGCCGGTCTTCCTGACGCAGGCGACCCCCGACATCGAGACGGCCCAGAAGTGGTTCGAGGTGTTCGAGGGGGCCGGCCTGGACGGGGTGGTCGCGAAGCCGCTCGACTCGCCGTACCAGCCCGACGTACGCGCGATGTTCAAGATCAAGCACGAGCGCACGGCCGACTGCGTGGTCGCGGGCTACCGCTGGCACAAGTCCGGGCCGGTCGTCGGCTCGCTGCTGCTCGGCCTGTACGCCGAGGACGGTGGCGCTGCAGCACGTCGGGGTCGCGGCGTCGTTCCCGATGAAGCGCCGGGCCGAGCTGGTCGACGAGCTGGCGCCCTACGCGGTCGAGGACATCGAGCGGCCACCCGTGGCAGCAGTGGGCCGAGGCCGACGCCCACGCGGCCGGGCGGCTGCCGGGCGCCGTCAGCCGGTGGAACGCCAAGAAGGACCTGTCCTGGGTGCCGCTGCGGCCGGACCTGGTCGTCGAGGTGGGCTACGACCACATGGAGGGCACCCGGTTCCGGCACACCACGCAGTTCAAGCGCTGGCGACCGGACCGGGAACCGCAGTCCTGCACCTACGACCAGCTCGAGCGCCCCGTACGCTTCGACCTGGCCGACATCCTGACCGCATCCTGACCGGAAGAGGGCACGTGTACACGATCCTGATGGTGACCGAAGATGCGCTCGGCGCCCACGACGTGAGCCGGGTGGCCGAGCTGCACGGCGACGAGCCGGTGACGGTCCACGTTCTGGTCCCGGCCGACACCAAGCACAACGCGTTGATCGAGGCACTGGACGAGGCCGCCCTCGGCTACCTGCGGGAAGCCCTCGACGACAGCGATGACGCCACCCCTGCGCAGGCCGAGCAGGACGCCATGCACGCCGTGAACGCCTCGATCGAGGCGCTGCGCAAGGCCGGCATCGAGGCGCGCGGATCCGTCACCGGCGACAACCCGGTGCCCGCGGCGATCGAGGCCGCCAAGACGTTCGACGTCGACGAGGTCATCGTGGTGACCCCTCCGCACCTGGTCGAGGAGATGCTGCACCGCGACTGGGCGTCGCGGCTGCGCGACAAGGTGGGCGTCCCGCTGCTGCACTTCGTCGCAGGCACCGACCGCGTCGTCAGCTGACGCCCCGCGCCGTGGCGTCGAACCGGCAGGCCTTCAAGCGAGGGAACGCCGCTGCCGATGCTCCGGCATGAACTTCGAGCGCCTCTCCAGCGGTACGCCGCTGTCAGTCGACCAGGTCGCCAGCTACACGCGGCGGGACAAGCGGGAGGTGCTGCGCGCGATCGACTCGCGCCAGCTGCGTGCCCGACAGGTGCAGGGCGAGTGGGCTGTCCTCGTCGAGGACATGCGCAGCTGGCTCGCTCGCGGGTAATCCGGCGGGATCGCCAGCTGGTGCCTTCTTGGCTTCTTCAGCGTGTGTCTACGTAGTCGCCGGCGGAGTACTTGGCGGCGTAGTTGACCGAGCCGGCGTGATAGGTGCGCCACGTGCCGTCTCGGGTTGCCTTGATCCTCTTCGAGTAGTTCCCGTAGGCGTTGGTCCAAGCGCTGCCCTTGTACGTCCAGGTGCTCGATCCAGCAGGCTTGAAGTAGATCCTGACTTCCTTGTTCTTGTAGCTGAGGTATCCGCTGTAGGGATCCAGGTACTTCGCCTTACCCGCGATGGTCAGATACGTATACCGCTTGATCGGCTCGGGTCCCGCGTTCAGCGTAAGGCTGGTGTTGCGTCGAACCCGGAAGGTGTCCGCGTTGTTGGCGTCCACGCTGTTGTACCCGTTGTCGTCAACAGTGGCGTGGGCGTACCACAGGTTGGTGGCGTCGTACTTGTCGAAGTAGGCGTAGCCGACGAACGTTCCGTCGTAAATGCTTCCGGATGTGAGCGTGAAGTCAGAGACCCAGTTGAAGGTGCTCCCGTTCGTTCCCGCCGCGTCCATCTCCACGTCGACGCTTGCGATGCCTGAAGCGAACTCTGTGGATACGTAGGCCCCCCACCCGTCATCGGCGTCGGGATCCCAGCACTCTTCAATGGCCACGTCATCGCCGGCTCGGACTGTGATCTTGGCTGCCGTGAGCCCGCCGGCATTGGTGACGACATCGGAAACACTCACGGACGTGATGAACGGGTCGTGCCAGTCGTCCATGTCGTCGCACTGGCCCGCTGCTGCGGCCGGACTCGCCACGGCGACCAGCCCGAACAGGGCGATCACCCCGGACAGCAGAAACCCACGAAGCCTGTTCACAGTTCCCCCATACGACCGAGCCCAGAGGCCACTACAGACCTGAGCGGTCAAGAATGGCGCCTCGTTGCGAGGCACCCCGTTATGCCGCAACCTAACCCCGGTGAGGCCGAGTGATGGGCAGAACTCACAGATTCGCCGAGGAGTTGCGCAGCGTTCATCGACGATCACTCTTGGCTCGTCGGGCTTTCTCGTGGGCGTGCGCCGGACTCCTGACCTGGAGCTAGTCGGCAGCGTCCTCGCTGGGTGGCTTCTTGGCCCTCGACGGCTGAACGCGCATGGGCTCGCCGGGCATCTTCGGGTAGTCCGGCGGATAGGGCATGTCGCCGAGGCCGTGGTCGCGTTCATCCCGCTCGTACCACTCGAGCAGGGTCGTCAGGTCGTGGGCGACGTCGTCGATCTCCGCGTGCAGGTCCCCCCGCTCGGCGAACCGCGCCGGCATCGTCTTGACGGTCAGCTCGCGCGGGTCGACGTCGGGCAGCTCGTCCCAGGTCAGCGGCGCCGACACCGGCGCGTGCGGCAGCGGCCGCACGGAGTAGGCCGACGCGATCGTGCGGTCGCGGGCGTTCTGGTTGTAGTCGACGAAGATCGTCTCGCCGCGCTCCTCCTTCCACCACTTCGTGGTGACCCGGCCGGGCATCCGGCGCTCCAGCTCACGGCCGAACGCGATGGCGGCATGGCGCATGTCGGTGAACGTCCACCGGGGCTGGACCCGCACGTAGATGTGCACGCCACGGTTGCCCGAGGTCTTGGGGAAGCCGCGCCAGCCGATCTCGGCGAGCACCTCCCTGGCGACGGCTGCCACGGCAACGGCGTCGGCGAAGTCGGTGCCCGGCTGCGGGTCGAGGTCGATCCGCAGCTCGTCGGGGGCGTCGACGTCGGCTCGCCGCACCGGCCAGGGATGGAACGTGATGGTGTTCTGCTGGGCGCACCAGGCCACGGTCGCCAGGTTCGTCGGGCAGACCTCGTCGGCGGTGCGGCCACTCGGGAAGCTGATGTGCGACGTCTCGACCCACTCCGGCGCACCCTTGCTGACGCGCTTCTGGAAGAAGGCGTCGGCTCCGCGGGCATCGGCCCGGGTCGCGACCTTGGCTCCGGCGTGTACGCCGTCCTGCCACCGCTCCAGGGTGACCGGCCGCTCCCGCAGCGCCCGCATGATGCCGTCACCGACGGCGACGTAGTAGTCGATGACATCCATCTTGCGCAGGCCGGCGTCGGGGAACGTGAGCTTGTCGGGGTTGGTCACCTTGACGGTGATGCCCTCGACGTCGATCTCCACGAACGGCGATGCCATACCCGAACGTTATCGGCCCCCGGGGGTGCTCCCGCCGCCCGTCGTAGAGTCGGGCCATGGGCTACGAGATCGAGAAGACCGACGAGCAGTGGCGGGCGGAGCTGTCCCCGGAGGAGTACCAGGTGCTCCGTCAGGCGGCCACCGAGCGGCCGTTCACCGGCGAGTACAACGACACCAAGACCGAGGGCGTCTACCGCTGCAAGGCGTGCGGCAACGAGCTGTTCCGCAGCCAGACGAAGTTCGACTCGCACTGCGGATGGCCGTCGTTCTACCAGCCGAGCGAGTCCGACGCGGTGGAGCTGATCGAGGACAGCTCACTCGGGATGCGGCGCACGGAGGTCCGCTGCCGACGCTGCGGTTCGCACCTCGGGCACGTCTTCGACGACGCCCCCCAGACGCCGACGGGGGACCGCTACTGCATCAACTCCGTGTCGATCAGCCTGGAGCCGGCCGCAGCCGTAGGACCGGTCCCGGCTCGAGAATCATCCCCGCGATGCGCCGCTCCCGGAGCAGGCGGGCCCGCACGGTTGCCCGGTCGAAGACGATCACGGCCTGGAGCAGCAGCCCGCCGACGAGGATGCCGCCGATCAGGTCGCTCACCCAGTGGCTGCCGATGTAGATCGACGTGGCACAGGTCAGCGTGGTGGCGACGGTCACCACGATCGTGAGCAGCCGCACCGGCGGTCGCTCGGTGTAGCGACGCAGCAGGTAGATGATCAGCCCGCCGGTGAGCACCATGTTCGACGAGTGCCCGGACGGGAAGATCACGCCGCCGGTGAGCACATCGACGCTGCCGGTCTCGGTCTCGGCCCGGCCGATGAGGATCTTCATCGCGCCGACGACGAGGTTCAGGCTGACAAAGGTGAAAGCGGCCAGGCAGACGGGACGCCAGGTGCGGTTGCGCCAGGACAGGACCCCCGCCACCGCGAGCAGGAGCGGGAACAGCACGCTTCGCTGGCCGGCCTTGTCGTAGATCCAGGCGGCCCGGTCCAGAGCGGGGAACGTCTCCTGCCCGTCGAACTGGATCACCCAGAGGTCCAGCCGCACGAGCGGTCCCTGGATGAACACGTCGACGAGGACCAGGAACAGCGCCGCGGACAGGAGGGCGAGCCAGGTCCTGCCGCGCGGGGAGAGCATCCTCGGGCCTTGCCCGGGAAGTCGCGCATCTCATGCGGGCCGCGACCAACTCGTGACCGGCCCGGCGAGATCCGTCACGGCAGCCCCGCCACGAGCTCGGCGATCGGCTTGCGCCGGCCGGTGTAGAAGGGGACCTCCTCGCGCACGTACAGGCGGGCCCGCGAGCCGCGCAGGTGGCGCATCAGGTCGACGATCCGGTGCAGCTCGTCGCCCTCGAAGGCCAGCAGCCACTCGTAGTCGCCCAGCGCGAACGACGAGACCGTGTTGGCCCGCACGTCCGGGTAGTCCCGGGCCATCTGGCCGTGCTCGGCGAGCATCGCCCGGCGCTCCTCCTCGGGCAGCAGGTACCAGTCGTAGGAGCGCACGAACGGGTAGACGCAGACGTAGTCGCGCGGCTCCTCCGCCGGCGAGGAACGCCGGGATGTGCCCCTTGTTGAACTCGGCCGGGCGGTGCAGCGCCAGCACCGACCAGACCGGCTCGCACGCGGCGCCGAGCGCGGTCCGCCGCAGCCGGCTGTAGGCCTCCTGCAGGTCGTCCGGGCTCGGGCCGTGCCACCAGACCATCAGGTCGGCGTCGGCCCGCAGCCCGGCGACGTCGTAGCTGCCCCGCACGACGACGTCCTTCGCGGCCAGCTGCTCGAAGAGCTCCTCGACCTCGCTGGCGAGCGCAGCCCGGTCCTCGGGCAGCCGGTCGCGGACCCGGAAGACCGACCACATCGTGTAGCGGATCTCCTGGTTGAGCTCGCGCGCCTTGGGGCGCTGCGCGGGTCCACCGGGGGTCTGGGGCTCAGCCATGGCTCCATTGTCCCAGCAGGTCCCGGACGGCCTGCTCGGCGGATGCCACACAGGCCGGGATGCCGATCCCGTCGTACGCCGCCCCGCAGACCGCGAGCCCCGGCTGCAGCGCCACCGCGGTGCGCACCCGCTCGACGCGGGCGCGGTGGCCCACGGCGTACTGCGGGAGCCCACCACCCCAGCGGGTGACCCGGGTGTCCACCGGCGCGGGCAGCGGGCCGACGGCCTCGACCAGGTCGGCCCAGGGCCAGCTCGGCCAGCTCGGCGTCGTCGCGCTGGAGCACCGCCTCCTCCCCCAGGCGGCCCACGGACAGCCGTACGACGTGCACGCCGGCCGCTTCGTCGGCGTACCAGCCCCACTTGTTCGTGGTGAAGGTCGCCGCCTTCACCACCCGGCCGTCGACGGGCGGGACCAGGAACCCGGAGCCGGCCGGCAGCACCGCCGGGCACGGCAGGGCGAGGGTGACGATCGCCATCGACGCGTACGCCACGGCGGCCAGGTCGGTGGCCGCCGTCGGCACCTCGGCCCGCAGCAGCCGCGCGGCAGGTGCGGCCGGCACGGCGAGCACCACCGCGTCGGCACTCACCTGCTCCGGCGCCCGGGTCGAGCCGACCGTGAGCACCCAGCCGTCCGGCGTGCGCCGCAGCTCGCGGACGGTCGAGCCGAGCCGCACGTCTGCACCCGACGCACTCGCGACCGCCGCGGGGAGGCGGCCCAGGCCGCCGCGGAGGCTGCCGAACACCGGCCCGTCGGCCGGCGGGGCGTTCTCCCGAGCGGCGCGGGCGGCCGCCAGCAGCGAGCGCTCCCGGCGTGCGTGCGCCGCGAGCTGCGGCACGGTCGCGTCGAGGGACAGCAGGTCGGCGTGGCCGGCGTAGACACCGCCGAGCAGCGGCTCGACCAGACGGTCCACGACGGCCCGGCCCAGCCGGGCACCGACGAGCCGGCCGACCGGGATGTCGTCGCCGATGTCCGTCGCGGGCAGCCACCGGTCCAGCGGGATCCGAGCGAGCTCCCGCGGGGTGAGCAGGCCACTGGCCGCGAGCGAGCGCAGGTCGGTCGGCACTCCCATCACCGTGCCGGCAGGCATCGCCACCAGGCGACCGCGGCTCCAGATGGACGCCGCCGAGGTCGCCGCATCGACCAGGTCAGGGCCGAGGCCGGCGGCAGTCGCCAGCGCCGTCCCCTCGGCGCGACGCAGCAGCAGCGACTCGGCGCCCTCGTCGACCGCCACGCCACCGACGTCGGAGACCCGCAGCTTGCCGCCCACCGCGGGCGACCCCTCGAGCACGGTGACCCGCAGGTCCGGCCCGCCCGGCTGCGCAGCCTCACGCTGCAGGAACCAGGCCGCCGCCAGCCCGGAGATGCCGCCGCCGACCACGACGACGTGCCGCTGTGCCGACCCGCTCATGCCGACAGCCGCTCATAACGGCCACGATCCCAGATCGTGATCACTCCGACCTCAAAGGGTGGAACCGTCCGTTACCGGGCCCCGTCACAGTTGGCACCCGGGCAGGGACCGACCGGTCCACCCGGCCCCGCGTGCAACGGAGGTCGTCATGGCAAGCCCGACGCGTACGACGAGCATGATGCTGGCCCTGCTTGCTGCCATGGTGATGCTGAGCGGCTGCGGCGGCGCGGACGAGGGGTCCTCCAGCGAGTCCGCCGACCAAGCAGGCACCGGCTGCCGCGAATGACGAGCGGCGGAACCGACGGGGACGGCGCAGGACAGTCGTCGAGCGACGGCGACGACAAGGCCGCGGCTCCCGACACCGCGGCCCGGGTGCTGCCGGCGGGACGCGACATCGTCTACCGCGGCCAGATCTCGGTGCGCGTGAAGAACGTGACGACCGCCGCGAACAAGGTCGAGTCCCTCACGGGTGCCGTCGACGGCGTGGTGTTCTCGGAGGAGTCGTCCAACGTGCCGGGCATCCCCTCGGAGAGCTCGGCGACGATGACCCTCCGCGTGCCGCCGGCGGAGTTCCGCTCGACGCTGAAGAAGCTCGCCGGGCTCGGCGAGCGGCTCTCCCAGACCCAGACGGCCGAGGACGTCACGACGCAGGTCGTCGACACCAAGAGCCGGCTCGCGACTCAGCAGCGCAGCGTCGCGCGGGTCCGCGCCCTGCTGAGTGAGGCGAAGACGATCGGCGAGGTCGTGCAGGTCGAGGCCGAGCTGGCCAAGCGGGAGGCCGACCTCGAGTCGCTGGAGGCGCAGGTCGCCCGGCTCAAGGACGTCACCGAGCTGGCCACCATCGAGGTCAGCCTCGTCGGCCCCGACGCCGAGGCACCGGTCGACGACGAGGACCTCGGCTTCCTGGCCGGGCTGCGCGGAGGCTGGGACGCCTTCGTGCAGATCATTCTCGTCGGCCTGACCGTGCTCGGTGCGCTGCTGCCGTTCCTGCTGACCGCGGCACTCATCGCCGTACCGGCCTGGCTGATCTTCCGCCCGCGCCGCGCCGGCCGACGGTTCCTCCGCCGGCCTGAGTCAGGCCGCGCCGGCCGACTCCTCGTGGACCAGCTCGACCACGCGCGCCAGCACGTCGGGGTCGGTGTCGGGGATGACGCCGTGCCCGAGGTTGAACACGTGCCCCTCGGCGACCCGACCCGCCGCCAGCACCTCGCGGGTCCGCTGCGCCACCGCCTCCCAGGGCGCGAACAGGATGGCCGGGTCGAGGTTGCCTTGCAGCGCGCGGCCCGGCCCGACCCGGCGCGCGGCCTCGTCGAGCGGCACCCGGAAGTCCACCCCGACGACGTCCGCGCCGGCCTCCCCCATCAGGTCGAGCATCTCTCCGGTGACGACACCGAAGTGGATGCGCGGGACGCCGAGCTCGCCGATCGCGGTGAGCACCCGCGCCGAGTGCGGCTGCACGAAGCGGGCGTAGTCAGCCGCCGGCAGCGCACCGACCCACGAGTCGAACAGCTGCACGGCGCTGGCACCCGCCTCGACCTGGACGCGAAGGAACGCCTCGGTGATCCCGGCCAACCGCTGCATCAACTGGTCCCACAGGTCGGGGTTGCCGTACATCAGCGCCTTGGTGTTCTCGTGGTTGCGCGACGGACCGCCTTCCACGAGGTAGGACGCGAGGGTGAACGGCGCGCCGGCGAAACCGATCAGCGGCGTCGGCCCGAGCTCGTCGACGAGCGCACCCACCGCCGACGTCACGTAGTCGACGTCGTCGGGCTCGAGCGGTCGCAGCTGCTGGAGGTCGCGCTCCGAGCGGATCGGCGCCGCGATGACCGGTCCGACTCCCGGCTTGATGTCGAGGTCCACCCCGATCGCCTTGAGGGGCACCACGATGTCGCTGAACAGGATCGCCGCGTCCACGCCGTACCGGCGAACCGGCTGCATCGTGATCTCGGTGACGAGGTCGGGTCGGCTGCACGCGTCGAGCATCGCGACGCCCTCGCGCAGCCGGCGGTACTCCGGCAGCGACCTGCCGGCCTGGCGCATGAACCACACCGGTGTGTGCGGCACGGGCTCGCGGCGGCAGGCGCGCAGGAAGGCCGAGTCGGCCAGCTGGTCGGGCGTCACTGCCGCATGCTGTCACGGGCTCGGCAGGACGAGGTCAGCCGGCAGCGATCAGCCCGACACCAGCGAGCGCTGCAACGACACCGACGTTCTGCACCGCGGCCAACCGCTCGTGGTGCACGACCCGGGCCAGCAGCACGGTGACGACCGGGTAGAGCGAGCCGAGAACGGCCACGACGCTGACCAGGCCGCGGGTGCTCGCCCAGCCGAACGTGAGGTTGGCGGCGGCGTCACCGATGCCGACGACGGCGATCAGCGGCAGGTCGCGGGTGGAGAGCCGCAGAGGTCGTACGACGGGCGAGGCTGACCAGCAGGAGCGCCACCACCAGCACCGACGTCACCCTCATGGTGACCAGCGTCATCAACGTGCTGGTCTGCGCGCCCTCGGCGATGAAGAGCAGCGCCAGCCCGAAGCCGACGGCAGCAGTCGCCGCGAGGAGAAGCGGCTTGGCCCCGGCGCGACCGCTGAGCTCGGGGCCGCTGGCCATCACCACCCCGAGGACCGCGACCACGATGCCCAGCAGCTGCAGCGCACCGGGGCGCTCGCCGCGGGCGAGACCGACGGCCACGGGGACCACGACACCGAGCGCGGCGATCGGTGAGACGACGCCCATCGTGCCCATCGCCAGCGCGCGATAGAACGCGACGAGCCCGCCGAGCCCGGCCAGGCCGGCGGCGACGGCCCAGGGCAGGTAGCCGGTCGGCGCGTCCAGCTCGCCGGCGGCAGCGGCCACGACGGCGACCGTGAGCAGTCCGGCCAGCTGCGAGGCGCCGACGACCAGCAGCGCCGGGAGCCGCCGCGAGATGGTGCCGCCGAGGAAGTCCGCCCCGCCCCACAGGAGGCTGGAGAGCAGGGCGAGCAGGGCAGCCATCCGGGCAGGGTACGGGCCGACGCGCCAGGCCTTGCGCACGTTCCCGGCTGACCGACCGCCCGGGCCTACCCTGGCGATATGGCCGCCCGCCGCGAGATCGACGATGGCCCCGAGGCGTTCCGTCGGGCCGTGGCGGCACTGCGCGCGGCCATCCCCCGCAGCGAGGTCGTGCTGCAGGAGACTCCCGCCCCGACCCGGCTCGCGCCGCACGCGATGGCGATGACTGCCGACGTCGTGGTCGACGACGAGGAGCTCGCGACCGGCCGGCTGGTCCTGCTGCACGACCCGTCCGGACACGAGGCCTGGCAGGGGACGTTCCGGCTGGTGACCTACGTGCGCGCCGACCTGGAGCCGGAGATCGCCGCCGACCCGTTGCTGCCCGGGGTGGGCTGGGCCTGGCTCACCGAGGCGCTCGCCGCCCACGGCGCGACGTTTCTCGCCGAGAGCGGGACGGTCACCCGGGTCATCTCGGAGAGCTTCGGCGCGATGTCGACCCAGCCCGGGTCTGCCCAGATCGAGATCCGGGCGTCCTGGACGCCGGTGGACGAGGCGCTGGGCCCGCACCTGCTCGCCTGGTGCGAGCTGCTCGGCACGACCGGCGGGCTGCCTCCGCTGCCGGCCGGCGTGACCGCCCTGCCGACCCGACGGGCACCGCGGACCTGACCCGCTCCGCCCGATCTGACCGGCTCGACGTGCACGAACGCCGGCGTGTCCGCAGACGTCCGAGCTGCACGGGCCGCCGGGATCGCTTCAGGTGCGCTGATCCCCCGCCGATGGTCTTGGAGACACGTTTGGTCCGGACCGTCAGGAGACCCGGTGACCGCACTGGTCGAACGCCACGGGCTCACGCAGCCCGCGGCTCGTGCTGCCCGCTTCACCGCCATGGTGGTCGTGGCAAGCCCGTTCGTGCGCGAGTCCATCGTGCGCAACCTGCAGTCGCTGGGCGCCCGCGACGTCGTCGAGGCCGCCAGCCTGGCCGAGGCCCGCGCCCGGGCCCGCACCGACAGCCCCCGTGACCTGTGTGTCGTCGACAGCTCCCTGCCCGACGGCTCCGGCATGGCCCTCGTCGGCGAGCTGCGCGCCCTGGGCTGGTCCCGCGGCGTCCTGCTCTCCTCCGCCGAGGACCTCTACACCGTGCGGGCCGCGCTGGCCTCCGGCGTGCGCGCCTTCCTGGTGAGCTCGGCCGCCGCACCGTCCAGCGTGACCAACCGGCCCGGCGCCCGGCGTCCTGCCGGCCCAGCGCCCGCGCACCGGGACCCGGGCGACCGGCGCCGACGGGCTCTCCGCGCGCGAGGTCGAGGTGCTCCAGCTCGTCGGGGACGGCCGGTCGAACAAGGAGATCGGCGAGGTCCTCGGCCTGTCCGCCCTCACCGTCAAGAGCCACCTGGCCCGGATCGCCCGCAAGCTCGGCACCGGTGACCGGGCCGAGATGGTCGTCGTCGCGATGCGCGCCGGCGTCGTCGCCTGACTGCACACCGTTCGCCAGGCGCGCCCACGCTCGCGCCCTCCCCGCAGTTGGGCCCCTTCCGACGTACCGTGATCGTCGTGGCAGCACAGACCGACCAGGACGGCGAGATCGACGCGGCACCGAGCCCGCGCCGCCCGCCGCGGTCCCCCTCGTCGAGCCCCGTGACGGCGTTCCGGAGCCCATCACCACCCAGGACCAGCTCGCTGCCGCGATCGACCTCCTCCGCGAGGGCACCGGGCCGCTCGCCGTCGACGCCGAGCGCGCGTCCGGCTACCGCTACGGCCAGCGCGCCTACCTCGTGCAGCTGCGCCGCGCGGGCGTCGGCACCCTGCTCATCGACCCCGTCCCGCTGCCCGACCTGAGCGCGCTGGGCGAGGTCATCGGCCGACGTCGAGTGGGTGCTGCACGCGGCGTCGCAGGACCTCCCGTGCCTGGCCGAGCTCGGCCTGCGGCCGACCCAGATCTTCGACACCGAGCTCGCCGGCCGGCTGCTCGGCTACGCGCGGGTGGGGCTCGGCTCGATCATCGAGGAGGTGCTCGGCTACACGCTGGAGAAGGGCCACTCGGCGGCCGACTGGTCCACCCGTCCGCTGCCCGAGCCCTGGCTGCGCTACGCCGCGCTCGGACGTCGAGCTGCTCGTCGAGCTGCGCGACGTGCTCGAGGCCCAGCTCGACCGAGCAGGGCAAGCGCGACTGGGCCGCGCAGGAGTTCGCCGCGATCGCCGCCGCGCCCCCGGCGCCGCCGCGCGTGGAGCCGTGGCGGCGCACGTCGGGCCTGCACCGCCTGCGCAAGCGCCGCCAGCTCGCGGTGGTGCGCGCCCTGTGGGAGGCGCGCGACGACCTGGCGCGCCGGCGCGACATCGCCCCGGGCCGGGTGTTGCCCGACGCGGCGATCGCAGCCGCGGCGCTGGCGCTGCCCAAGACGGAGGCCGAGCTGCTCGCTGTCTCCGTCTTCAACGGGCGGTCGCTGCGCCGGTCGGTGGCGACCTGGTTCGCGGCCGTGGACGCCGGCCCTGCACCTGCCCGAGGACGACCTGCCCGACCTCAAGGCGAGGTACGACGGGCCCCCGCCGGCGCGCAGCTGGCCCGAACGTGACCCCGAGGCCGCCGCCCGGCTGGCCGCCGGCCGGGCCGCCGTGGCAGCGATCGCCACCGAGCACAACCTGCCGACCGAGAACCTGCTGGCGCCCGACTCCATCCGCCGGCTCGCCTGGTCGCCGCCCGACGACGTCACCGAACCGGTGGTCGCCGACGTGCTGCGCGGGCTGGGCGCCCGGCAGTGGCAGGTGCAGCTCACCGCGGCGGCGCTGGCCGAGGCGCTGGTCTCGCCGGCGGCCGAGTCGAGCCGGAGCAGCCCGCACTTGCCGCCGAGCCCGACGATCTGGTTAGGTAAGCCTTACCTGCCCAGATCGGAAGGACCGTTCGCGTGCTCCCCAACTACCTCATCGGCCTGCGCGAGGGCCTCGAGGCGACGCTGATCGTGAGCATCCTGGTCGCCTACCTGGTCAAGACCGGCCACCGGGGACCGGCTGCGGTTCGTCTGGGTCGGTGTCGCGGCGGCGCTGGTGGTCAGCCTCGCCTTCGGTGCCCTGCTGACCTTCACGAGCAACAACCTGAGCTTCGAGGCGCAGGAGCGCTTCGGCGGGGTGATGTCCATCATCGCGGTCGGCTTCGTCACGTGGATGATCTTCTGGATGCGGCGCACCGCCCGCTTCCTCAAGACCGAGCTGCAGGGCAAGCTCGACGCCGCCCTGACGATGGGCGCGCTCGCCCTCGTCGTCACGGCGTTCCTCGCCGTTGCCCGCGAGGGCCTCGAGACCTCGCTGTTCCTCTGGGCGGCGGCGCAGGCGACCGGGTCGGGCGCGACGCCGCTCATCGGCGCCGGCCTCGGCATCGTCACCGCCGTGGTCCTCGGCTGGCTGCTCTACCGCCGGGCCGTCAGCATCAACCTGGCCAAGTTCTTCACCTGGACCGGTGCCGGGCTCATCCTCGTCGCAGGTGGGGTGCTCGCCTACGGCGTGCACGACCTGCAGGAGGCCGGCGACCTGCCGGGCCTGAACAACCTCGCGTTCGACGTGTCCAACGCGGTTCCGCCGGACAGCTGGTACGGCACGTTGCTCAAGGGCATCTTCAACTTCAGCCCGGCCACCACCTGGCTGGAGGCCGCGGCCTGGCTGCTCTACGTCGTACCCGTGATGTTCCTGTTCTTCCGCCCGGCGAAGGCGACCGCGCCACAGCCCGCGGCGCCGGCCCGAAGCGCAACGCCCGTCAGCTGACCCAGCCCACGCGTCGCCCGCACTACCAACGGAGATCCCGCATGCCCTCGCACCGCCCTGCCCTTGTCGTCCCAGCTCTGCTCTGCGTGCTCGCCGCGCCGGTGCTGGCGGCCTGCGGCGGCTCCGACCCGGCCGGCGGCACCGCCGTCGCGGTCGAGGCATCCGACGACGCCTGCAAGGTGTCGGACGACCGAGCTCGATGCCGGCCCGGTGACGTTCGAGGTGACCAACAAGGGCAGCAAGGTCACCGAGGTCTACGTCTACGGCGAGCAGGGCGGCGAGTTCACCAAGGTCATCAGCGAGGTCGAGAACATCGGCCCGGGCACCTCGCGGGACATGTCCGTGGACCTCGGCGGCTGGCACCTACGAGATCGCCTGCAAGCCGGGGCAGACCGGTGACGGCATCCGCCAGAAGATCACCGTCACCGGCGAGGCGGCGGCGGCGACGCGGCGAGCCGAGGCCTACGACCGCGAGATCGAGATGACCGTTGACGCAGCGGCCTGACCGGGCTCGACGGGGCCGACCGCCGACCGGGCGAGAAGATCGAGTTCAAGCTCCAGAACGACACCGACGGCACCCGCAGCTCGAGATCGTCGACCCGGCCGGCGAGGTCGTCGCCGAGGTCGACGTCCCGCCGGCGAGGAGGGTGAGGTCATCGTCGAGCTGGCCGAGGCCGGCGCCTGGACCGTCAAGGTCGAGGGCGGCGCCGCGGACGATCGAGCAGACCCTGACGGTCGGCTGACAGTGACCCGCCGGAGCACCACGTGCGCCGCCGCTGCCGCCTCGCCGACCGTCGCTCGCCGCGCCGCCGGGCTCACCGCCTGCACCGCCGGCGAGGCCGCCGAGAACGCCGATCGAGCTGACCGCCACCGACTCCGCTGCGAGGTGGCCCGCACCGAGCTGGCCGCCGGGCACCACCACCTTCGCCATCACCAACAACGGCTCGAAGGTGACCGAGGTCTACGTCTACGCGGAAGCGCGGCGGCGCCTTCTCCAGGATCGTCACCGAGAAGGAGAACATCGGGCCCGGCACGTCCTACGACCTGACCGTGTCGCTGGAGCCGGGCGCGCTACGAGGTCGCCTGCAAGCCGGGCCAGAAGGGCGACGGCATCCGGAAGCAGATGACGGTCGAACGCCGCACCGGCGAGGCGACGGCCGACCCGGCGGCCGAGAAGGCCGTGGCGGCCTACCGCGCCTACGTGCAGCAGCAGGCCGACGCCGTGGTGCCGCTGGTCGACGCGTTCGTCGCCGCGGTGAAGGCCGGCGACGTCGAGAAGGCCAAGTCGCTGTACGCCGAGTCGCGGATCCCGTGGGAGGCCGTCGAGCCGGTGGCCGAGAGCTTCGGCGACCTGGACCCGCGGGTCGACCTGCGCGAGGCCGACCTCGAGGCCGGCCAGGAGTGGACCGGCTGGCACCGGATCGAGAAGGCGCTGTGGACCGACGGCGACCTGACCGGGCTGGCGCCGGTCGCCGACCAGCTCGCGACCGACGTGCGCGAGCTGCAGGGGCGGGTGCCGACCGCCGACATGTCGGTGGCCTCGATCGGCAACGGCGCCAAGGAGCTGCTCGACGAGGTCGCCACCGGCAAGATCACCGGCGAGGAGGAGGCCTTCTCGCACACCGACCTGGTCGACTTCCAGGCCAACCTCGACGGCGCCAAGAAGGCCTACGACGTCCTCCGCCCGCTGGTGTCGGACGAGGACCTGCTCGGCCGAGCTGGACGCCGCCTTCGCCGCCGTGCAGGCAGCAGCTCGACGAGCACCGCGACGGCGACACCTTCGTGTCCTACGACACCGTGACCGAGCGCGCAGCGGCGTGAGCTGGCCCGGGTCGTCGACGGGCTCGGCGAGCCGCTGTCGCAGCTGACCGCGGCGGCCGTGTGACCGTGGCCGAGCAGCGGGCTCAGCCGCCGGCACCTGCTCGCGGGTGCCGGCGCGCTCGGTGCGGCCGGCGTCGCCGGGGCGCGTGGCAGTCGACGCGGTCGCGCAGGACGAGGCGGCGCCGGACCGGCGCCGGGTCGACTTCCACGGGGCGCACCAGGCCGGCATCGCGACGCCGGTCCAGGGTCACCTGCACTTCGCGTCGTTCGACGTCACCACCACCGACCGCGCGGCGCTGGTCGCGCTGCTGCAGGACTGGACCGACGGCGGCCCGCGAGATGACCGCCAACCGGCGGGTCGGCGGCAGCGGCGCGGCGAGCCGGCTGGCGCCGCCGTCCGACACCGGCGAGGCGGTCGGCCTCGACGCCGCGAACCTCACGCTCACCGTCGGCTTCGGGCCGTCGCTGTTCGACGACCGGTTCGGCCTCGCCGGCAGCCGGCCCGCGGCGCTGGCCGACCTGCCGGCCTTCCCCGGCGACACGCTCGACCCCGCGCTGTGCGGCGGCGACCTCGCGGTGCAGGCCTGCTCCGACGACCCGCAGGTCGCGGTGCACGCGGTGCGCAACCTGACCCGGATCGCCGCCGGGCCGGGCCGCGGTCCGCTGGGCCCAGCTCGGCTTCGGCAAGGCCTCGGCCACCGAGACCGCCGGACCGACGCCGCGCAACCTGTTCGGCTTCAAGGACGGCACCGCCAACATCCTCGGCGACGACAGCGACGCGCTGGCCGAGCACGTCTGGGCGCAGCGGCCGACGGCAGCGGCTGGATGGCCGGCGGCAGCTACCTGGTGGCCCGCCGGATCCGGATGACTGATCGAGACCTGGGACCGCACCTCGCTGGACGAGCAGGAGACCCTGGTCGGGCGCACCAAGGACGTCGGCGCCCCGCTCGGGCTCGGCCCGCGAGCGCGACGACCGTGCGCCCGGCCGCGCTGCCCGCGACCTCGCACGTGCGGCTGGCCCACCCGTCGCTGCACGGCGGCGCCCGCCTGCTGCGCCGCGGCTTCAACTTCGTCGACGGCTCCGACGGGCTCGGCCACCTCGACGCCGGGCTGTTCTTCCTGGCCTACCAGCGCGACCCGCGCCGGGCTTCGTGCCGATCCAGACCGAGCTGGCCCGCAACGACGCCCTGAACGAGTACCTCCGGCACACCGGCTCGTCGCTGTGGGCGGTGCCACCCGGCGTCAGCCCCGACGGCTGGTGGGGCGAGACCCTGCTCGGCTGAGGCGTGAAAGCGTGTCCGGGTGCCCGATGAGACCGAGTCGCCCACGCTGGCGCACGCTCCTGACCGACGTCGCGCCGCTGCGGGTCTCCGCGGACTACCGCCGGCTGTGGTTCGGCCTCACCGTCTCCCAGCTCGGCCAGCAGATGACCGCCGTCGCGCTGGCGATCCAGGTCTACGCGATCACGCGGTCCAGCTTCGCGGTCGGTGTCGTCGGGATCTGCGCGTTCGTCCCGCTCGTGGTCTTCGGGCTGTACGGCGGCGCGATCGCCGACTCGATGGACCGCCGCCGGCTCGCCCTCGTCGCCTCGACCGGACTGTGGCTGCTCTCGATCGTGCTGGCCGCGCAGGCCCTCGCCGGACTGCGGTCGGTGCTGCTTCTCTACGTCGTGGCCGCGCTGCAAGCCGCGTGCTACGCCGTCAACAACCCGGCCCGCGCCGCGATCATCCCGCGGCTGCTGCCGCCACCTCTGCTCCCGGCCGCGAACGCCTTGTCCACCGCATCGTTCAACCTCGGGTTCACGGTCGGGCCGCTGCTCGGCGGTGTCGTCATCGGCTGGCTCGGCCTCGGCGCTGCCTACCTCGTCGACTGCGTGACGTTCACCGCGGCGCTCTACGCGCTGTGGCGGCTGCCGCCGGTGCCGCCCGAGGGCGAGGTGCGGCGGGCCGGTCTGCAGTCGGTGCTCGAAGGGCTGCGCTACCTGCGCACGCGCCCGAACGTCCTGATGACCTTCCTCGTCGACCTGTGCGCGATGGTGCTCGCCCAGCCGCGCGCGCTGTTCCCGGCCATCGCCGGCGGCTTCTACGGCGGCGGCACCCGCACGGTGGGTCTGCTGGCCGCCTCCCCCGCGATCGGCTCGCTCGTCGCGGTGGTGTTCTCCGGGCCCCTCGGCCGGGTGCGCCGGCAGGGCCTGGCGATCCTGGTCTGCGTGGTCGCCTACGGCGCGGCCGTCGCCGCGTTCGGCCTGACCCGCACGCTCTGGCTCGGCGTCGTCTTCCTGGCCCTCTCGGGCGCGGCCGACATGGTGAGCTCGGTGTTCCGCAACACGATCCTGCAGGTCGCGACACCCGATGCGATGCGCGGACGCCTCCAGGGCGTCTTCATCGTGGTCGTCGCCGGCGGCCCGCGCCTCGGTGACTTCACCGCGGGCACCATCGCCGCGATCAGCACCGAGGCGTTCGCGGTGGTGTCGGGCGGGTGCGCCTGCATGGTCGCGGTCGGCCTCCTGGCGGCGCGCTACCGCGGGTTCGCCCGCTACGACGCCGCTGCACCACGCCCCTGACGCCCGTGTTACGCGAGTGGCCGAGGCGGGCCGCTGCTCGGCTGATTAGTCTCGGCCGGGTGACGGCGGCTATGGCGGACCGGGCGCTGGTGGACGACGTCCGGGCCCGGTTGCGGGCAGCCGGCGACCCGGCGAAAGCGCCCGCGATGCAGGCCTACATGAAGTCGGCGCTCCCCTACCACGGGGTGGCCAGCCCGCAGGCGCGCGTCGTCTTCCGCGAGGTCCTGGCCGCGCACCCGTTGCCTGACCGGGAGAGCTGGCTCGCGACGGCCCTGGCCTTGTGGGACGAGGCCACTCATCGGGAGGAGTGGTACGCCGCGCTTGCCGTCGTGCGGGGCAGCCGGTACGCCGCCTACCGCGACACCCGCGCGCTGGGCCTCTACCGGCACTTGCTGACCACCGGCGCGTGGTGGGACGTCGTCGACGACGTCGCCATCCACCTGGTCGGGCCGCTGCTGATCGAGGACCCGAAGTCCGTTGCCCCGGTCCTGCGCGAGTGGGCCACCGACGACGACCGGTGGCTGCGCCGGACTGCGGTCATCGCCCAGGTCGGCGCCAAGGACCGCACCGACCCCGACCTGCTGAGCCACGTGATCGAGGCCAACCTGGACGACCGCGACTTCTTCCTGCGCAAGGCCATCGGCTGGGCCCTGCGCCAGCACGCCCGGACCGACCCCGACTGGGTGCGCGCCTTCGTGGCCGCCCACGACGACCGGATCAGCAGGCTCTCGAGTCGCGAGGCACTCAAGCACCTGGAAGCATCGTGACCGCCGCACAACGGTGGCAACCACGCCCCTGACGCCGCCTCTTGTTACCGGCGAGTAGCATCGGGTTCCCCACCGCCACTCACCTGCAGGAGGCACCGTGCCCTCCGAGCCGCGCGAGCCCCGAACGTTGCGCGACGTCGTGTTCGTCGACGGAGTGCGCACGCCCTTCGGCAAGGCCGGACCCAAGGGCATGTACGCCGAGACCCGGGCCGACGACCTGGTCATCCGCTGCATCCGGGAGCTGGTCCGCCGCCACCCCGAGCTGCCGCCGGAACGCATCGACGACGTCGCGATCGCAGCGACGACGCAGATCGGTGACCAGGGCCTGACCATCGGCCGCACGGCTGCCCTGCTGTCCGGCCTGCCCAAGACGGTCCCCGGCTTCGCCATCGACCGGATGTGCGGCGGCGCGATGACGGCGGTCACCACGATGGCGGGGAGCATCGCCTTCGGCGCCTACGACGTCGTCATCGCCGGCGGCGTCGAGCACATGGGGCACCACCCGATGGGCGAAGGTGTCGACCCCAACCCGCGGATCATCGCCGAGAAGCTCGTCGACCCCTCCGCGCTGGTCATGGGCGCCACCGCCGAGAACCTGCACGACCGGTTCCCCACCATCACCAAGGAGCGGGCCGACGCGTTCGCGGTGGGCAGCCAGGACAAGCTCGCCAAGGCCTACGCGAACGGCAAGGTCGAGCCCGACCTCGTGCCGGTCGCCACCCGCAGCACCGAGCACGGCTACGGCCTGGCCACCAGGGACGAGCCGCCGCGACCGGGCACCACCGTCGAGGACCTGGCCGCGCTCAAGACGCCGTTCCGGCCGCACGGCCGGGTGACCGCGGGCAACGCGGCGGGGCTCAACGACGGGGCGACGGCGTGCATCCTCGCCGCCGAGGAGACGGCGCGCGAGCTCGGGCTGCCGGTCAAGATGCGCCTGGTCTCCTACTCCTTCGTCGGCGTCGAGCCCGAGGTGATGGGCGTCGGGCCGGTGCCGGCCACCGAGAAGGCACTCGCCCAGGCCGGCCTGCGCATCGAGGACATCGGGCTCTTCGAGCTCAACGAGGCGTTCGCCGTCCAGGTGCTCGCGTTCCTCGACCACTTCGGCATCGACGACGACGATCCCCGCGTCAACGAGTACGGCGGGGCGATCGCGCTCGGGCATCCGCTCGCGTCCTCGGGCGTGCGGCTGATGACCCAGCTGGCCCGGCAGTTCGAGGACCACCCGGAGGTGCGCTACGGCCTGACGGCCCTGTGCATCGGCATCGGGATGGGCGGCGCGGTCATCTGGGAGAACCCGCACTGGAACAGCGAGACGAGACGGACGACACCGAGGAGCTCTCATGAGCGACATGATCGATTTCCCGGACGAGGTCGTCACGAGCGCGCCGGTCCGCTACGTCGACCTCCCGCAGGGCGCCGGCACCGCCGCGCTCATCACGATCGACAACGGCTTCGACCACACCAAGCCGACGACGCTCGGGCCGAAGAGCCTGGCCAACATCGGGGCCGCCATCGACGAGGCGCTCGGCCGCGACGACGTCGTGGCGGTCGCGGTGACCGGCAAGCCGTTCATCTTCGCCGTGGGAGCCGACCTCAAGGTGATGCAGGCGGGCGGCACGCCGGCGCAGGCGAAGAACTACTTCGCCCTCGGCCACGACACGTTCCGCAAGCTGCGTGACGCCACGGTGCCGACCTTCGCGTTCATCAACGGTGCGGTCATGGGCGGTGGCCTCGAGCTGGCCCTGCACGCGCACTACCGCACGCTGTCCGCCGGCGTACCGGCCATCGCGTTCCCCGAGGTGTTCCTCGGCCTGATCCCCGGGTGGGGCGGCAGCCAGCTGCTGCCGAACCTGATCGGTGCCGACAAGGCCGTCACCGTCATCGTCGAGAACGCGATGAACCAGAACCGCATGCTCAAGGCCAAGCAGGCCTTCGAGCTCGGCATCGCCGACGCGATGTTCGAGCCGGCCGACTTCCTCGAGCAGTCCCTGGTCTGGGCCGCGTCGGTCGTCACCGGCCAGACGACCGTCGAGCGCCCCGAGATCGACCGCGGCGATGCCTGGGACGCTGCCCTCGCCCGCGGCAAGGGCATCGCCGACATGAAGGTGCACGGCGCGACCCCGGCGCCCTACAAGGCGATCGAGCTGATCGAGCTCGCCCGCACCGCGTCGTACGACGAGGGCATCGCCGCCGAGCGGACGGCGCTGTTCGAGCTCGCCATGGGCGAGGAGCTGCGGGCCGGGCTGTACGCGTTCGACCTCGTGCAGCGTCGGGCGAAGCGGCCGGCCGGCGTGCCGGACAAGTCCCTGGCACGTGAGGTCACCAAGGTCGGCGTCGTCGGTGCCGGGCTGATGGCCTCGCAGCTCGCGATGCTGTTCGCCCAGCGGCTCGAGGTGCCGGTTGTGCTCACCGACCTCGACCAGGAACGGGTCGACAAGGGTGTCGGCTACGTGCACGGCGAGGTCGACAAGCTGCTCGGCAAGGGCCGCATCAACCAGGACAAGGCCAACCGGCTGAAGGCGCTGGTCACCGGCTCCACCGGCAAGGAGGCGTTCGCCGACGCCGACTTCGTGATCGAGGCCGTCTTCGAGGAGATGAAGGTCAAGCAGCAGGTCTTCGCCGAGGTCGAGGCCGTGGTCTCGCCGGAGTGCGTGCTCGCCACCAACACCTCCTCCCTGTCGGTGACCGAGATGGCCTCCGGGCTGCAGCACCCGGAGCGCGTCGTCGGCTTCCACTTCTTCAACCCGGTCGCGGTGCTGCCGCTGCTCGAGATCGCGCGCGCGGACAAGACCGACGACGCGTCGGTGGCCACCGCCTTCGCGGTCGGCAAGACGCTGAAGAAGTCCTGCGTGCTGGTTGCTGACCGGCCGGCCTTCGTCGTCAACCGGATCCTGACCCGGTTCCTGGGCGAGGTCACCAAGGCGGTCGACGAGGGGACGCCGTTCGAGGTGGCCGACCGGGCCCTGGAGCCGCTCGGCCTCCCGCTCACGCCGTTCGTGCTGCTGCAGCTCGTCGGCCCCGCCGTCGCGCTGCACGTGGCCGAGACGATGCACGAGGCCTTCCCGGAGCGCTTCTACGTCTCGGAGAACCTGGGCCGGCTGGTGGCGGCCGGCAAGACCGGCGTCTACGTCTGGGAGGGCTCGACGCCGAAGGTCGACCCGGAGGTCGCCGAGCTGTTCACGAAGGGCACCGCGCCGTCGACCGAGGAGGAGGTCCGCCGCCGGGCGCTGGACGCGCTCGCCGAGGAGATCCGCCTGATGCTCGACGAGAAGGTGGTCGAGGACGTCCGGGACATCGACCTCGCCATGCTGCTCGGCGCCGGCTGGCCGTTCCACCTCGGCGGCGTCACGCCGTACCTCGACCGCGAGGGCGTGTCCGAGCGGGTCACCGGGGCGCGGTTCCTGCCGCCTGGGGTCGCCTCGCTCCCCCAGGGCTAGGGCCCGGCGTCACCCATGTGGGTGAGTGGCCCGCGGGGCCGGGATGGGTACCGTCGAGAGGTGCGTGCCCCCGACTCGGTCGAGCTGCGCCGCATCGCCCTGGCGGTGTCGGTTCTCGACGACATTGACATCGTCCCGCTCGACGACGGGGTGATGCTCGCCGGCTCCGAGCCGGTCGAGGTGAGCTGGCTGGAGCTGCGCCGCGCGGTCGCCGGGGCCGAGGCCGACAGCGAGCTGGCCCGGGCCCGGGTCCGCGCCTGGCTGCACGGCCGGCGGATCGCCGTGGACCGCGACCTCGAGGAGCTTCGCCAGCTGGCCCGTCCGGTCGGGCTGCCGGTCGACCACCCCCTGCACCCCGGCCTGGACTGGGTCCGGCACCGGGTGCTCGGTGACGCGCTCGATCTCGGCTTCGGCTTCGTCGGCGTCGGCCACGACCCCGACATGGTGATCATCGTTCCGCAGGGCGCGCTGGACGCGGCCGGGGTCGACCCGACCCCCTGGTGGCCGGTGGCGCGCGACTACCTGGAGCGGATGGGAGCGATCGCGGCCGAGCGGCTCGCCGACAGCCCCACCCTGCGGCCGATCGGCGACTGCGACGTGCTCACCCTGCTCGGCTCGCAGACCCTGCGCACTGCCCTGTGCAGCAAGGACGGCACCGGCATGCGGGCGGCCGCGGTGCCGATGCGCACCCGGGGCTGGCTCGACCTCAGCCGCATCGACCCCGCCTACACCGCCGCCGCCGCGGCCGCCACCGACGAGCTCGACCGCGGCTTCCCGCGGCCGCTGCTGCTCACCGAGGACGAGGTCACGATGGCTCCCGAAGGTGGCCGGCCCGCGGAGATCGTGCTGCGCGACAAGGCGGCAGACGCGCCCAACCTGCGCCCCGTTCTCTTCCGCTAGGACGGCACCGGTTCCCACGGGAACCAGCCGGTGCGGATCCGCCAGCGCCCGCCCCGCTCGAGGTGGTCGAGCAGCGCCCGCTGGAGCGTCGTGTCCCGAGGCAGCTCGCCGAGGTCGGCCGGCACCCGCCGGAAGACGAACCGCAGCGGCTCGTGGTCGTCGACGATCGCGTCCGCGTCCAGGGTGAAGCGGCGCTGGAACCGCACGATGTTGGAGTCCGCCGGAAGGTAGTCGGCGAGCTGCTCGTCCAGCAGCCACGACGTGCAGACGACGCGGCGGCGTGCGGGGTCGGGGAAGTGCTCCGCGAGGAACGACCGAGCCAGCGCCAGTGAGTCGTCGCACGCCTGCGGTGTCAGCGGGCCGGTCGCCGGGATGTGCAGGCCGAGGCCATCCCGCTGGAGCTCGAACTGCAGTCGACCGAGCTCGAAGAGCTCGCCGTGGAAGTGGTGCGCGAGCCAGAAGGCCTTGTCCAGGCCGCCGACGCCGTAGGTGGCCCGGTGGATGGCCACGCCGCGACCCAGGTCCTGCAGCGTCGCCCAGGACACGTCGTCGGCTATCCCCCGACGTGCATGCCAGTCCCGCAGCGGGGAGACCGCCGGGAGGAGGGCGTGCAGCTGGAAGAACCGGCCGCGCGCACCGAGCTCGTCCGGCAGCCGCGGGATCGTCCACCGCGGGGCGTCGGGCTGCAGACCGCGGATGACGGCGTGGTAGCAGCGCTCGAGCAGCCACCAGAGCTCCGGGTGCTCGTCCGGTTGGATGCGCGCCGCGAGCGCGTCCCGGGCGTCCTCGGCGGCGAACCCGAGCCGCTCGAGCAGGCAGCCCGTGTCCTCCTGCGTCGGCGGGATCAGTGGCGGGTCGGGCGGCCCGAGCCGGTCCAGCTCGGCCAGCCACTCGTCGTACTCCTCGCCGAGCTGCAGCCGCTGGCGCACGGACTCGCGCGTCGGCACCGCGGTCAGTCGTTGACGGCTGTGTCGCTCGGCGGTGCGGTCCAGCGAGCTGACCGTCTCGACGACGGCGCGGGCGATGTCCTGCGCGGTCAGGCCGATCTCGGCGAGCACCTCGGCGCGCTTGCCGTGGTCGAGGAAGCGGGCCGGGATGCCGAAGTCGCGCAGCGGGACCTCGACGCCGGCGTCGCGCAGCGCCTGCGCGATCGCCGACCCGACACCACCGGCGCGCACGTTGTCCTCGACCGTCACGACGAAGCGGTGGTCGCGGGCCATGTCGGCCAGGGCGGCGGGCACCGGCTTGACCCAGCGCGGGTCGACGACCGTGACCCCGATGCCCTCACGCGCACAGCGCGACGCGACGTCGAGGCACGTCTCGGCCATGGCCCCCACGGCGACGAGGAGGACGTCGGCCGAGTCTCCCCTGCTCAGCACGTCGACTCCGCCGACGCGCTCCAGCGCCGGGATGTCGGCGCACACGGCTCCCTTGGGGAACCGCACGACCGTGGGGGCGTCCTCGACCTCGACCGCCTCGCGCAGCTCCTCGCGCAGCGTCACCGCGTCGCGCGGGGCGGCGAGGCGCAGGCCGGGCACGACCTGCAGGAACGACATGTCCCACATGCCGTTGTGGCTCGCGCCGTCGTCACCGGTGACCCCCGCGCGGTCGAGCACGAACGTCACGCCGCACTTGTGCAGGGCGACGTCCATCAGCACCTGGTCGAAGGCGCGGTTGAGGAACGTCGCGTAGATCGCCACGACCGGGTGGACCCCGCCGATCGCCAGGCCCGCGGCCGACGTGGTGGCGTGCTGCTCGGCGATGCCGACGTCGAAGGTGCGGTCGGGGAACTTCTCGGCGAACTTGTCCAGGCCGACCGGGATCAGCATCGCGGCCGTGATGGCGACGATGTCGCTCCGCTCGGCGCCGATCTCGACCATCTCGTCGGCGAACACGCTGGTCCACGACGTGCCGGCCGCGGCCAACGGCTGACCGGTCTCGGGGTCGATCACGCCGATGCTGTGGAAGTTGTCGGCCACGTCGTTCTCGGCGAGGGCGTAGCCCAGGCCCTTGCGCGTGATGCAGTGCACGAGCACCGGCCCGGCGAAGGCCCGGGCCCGGCGCAGCGCGTGCTCCATCGCCTCGATGTCGTGCCCGTCGACCGGCCCGATGTACTTCAGCCCGAGGTCCTCGAACATGCCCTGCGGCGCGACGACGTCCTTGAGGCCCTTCTTCATGCCGTGCAACGTCTCGTAGATCGGGCCGCCGACCACGGGAGTGCGGCCGAGCACCTGCTTGCCCCACTCGAGGAAGCGCTCGTAGCCGCCGCGTCGTGCGCAGCGTCGCCAGGTGGTGGGCCAGGCCGCCGATCGTCGGCGCGTAGGACCGCTCGTTGTCGTTGACGACGATGACGAGCCGGCGGTCCTTGTCGGCCGCGATGTTGTTCAGCGCCTCCCACGCCATGCCGCCCGTCAGCGCACCGTCGCCGATGACCGCGACCACGTGCCGGTCGGTCAGCCCGCGCAGCTGGTGCGCCTTGGCGATGCCGTCGGCGTAGGACAGCGACGTCGAGGCGTGCGAGTTCTCGATGATGTCGTGGTCGGACTCGGCGCGGCTCGGGTAGCCGGACAGGCCGCCCTTCTTCCGCAGGCGTCGCGAAGCCCGCAGCCCGCCCGGTGACCAGCTTGTGCACGTAGGCCTGGTGGCCGGTGTCCCACAGGATGCGGTCGCGCGGCGACTCGAAGACGCGGTGCAGTGCCAGGGTGAGCTCGACGGCCCCGAGGTTCGGGCCGAGGTGGCCGCTGGTCTTGGAGACGGACGTGATCAGGAAGTCGCGGATCTCCTCGGCGAGGCTGCCCAGCTCCTCAGGGCTCAGCCGCCGCAGGTCATGGGGTCCCCGGATCGACTCGAGCAGTCCCACCTGCGGTGCTCCTCTCGGTCGCCGTCCCGGACGTGCCGTGCAGCCGCCGAGTCTACGACCCTGCTTCGGCTCCGGATGAGCGCCCGGACAGGCCTGAACGAAACCCTCACAGCTTCTGCACAAACCGTCCGCCGCGCAGCGCCTCCTCCACCAGCGCCAGCGCCCGGCCGGTGGTCATCAGGCGTGCCCCCTCGCGCTCGTAGGCGCTGACGGCCGCGGCCACGGTCTCCGGCGGGACGACGTCGCGCAGCTCGTCGCGGGCGGTGGCCAGGCCCTCACGAGCCGCGTCCACCCCGGCCTGCACGTGCCGGGCCGCGAAGCGGGCGAGCACCTGCGGATGCCGGCGCAACACGTCGTACGCCCGGTAGTCCGGCGGGCAGAGGTCGAAGAGCCAGGCCACCGCCGAGCGCTCCCATTCCGGCGCGCCGGGTGGGCGCACCTGCTCCGGCCAACCAGGAGGTACGACGTGCGGGCTCACGCCATCAGCCTGCCGCATCGGTGTGTCAGGGTTCGGTCATGGGCCACGTCGACCTGCCGCTGGATGAACTGCGCAACTTCAGGCCGGTGCTCACCACACCTCCCGACCTCGCGGACTTCTGGGAGCGCACGTTCGCCGAGACCCGGCGGCACCCGATCGCGGCGGAGTTCCGTCCGTACGACACCGGGCTGCGGACCGTCGACGTCTTCGACGTGTCATTCGCCGGCTACGACGGACAGCGCGTCGCGGCGTGGCTGATCCTTCCCCGGGGTGCCGTTGCACCGCTGCCGTGCGTCGTCGAGTACGTCGGGTACGGCGGCGGTCGTGGGCTCCCCCACGAGTGGCTCGGCTGGTCGGCGTTCGGCTACGCCCACCTGGTCATGGACACCCGCGGTCAAGGCAGCGCGTGGCGCAGCGGCGTCACCCCCGATCACGCCCCGTCGGGCGCCGACCCGCACGCGCCGGGATTCCTCACCCTGGGCCTGCCCGACCGCGACCGCTACTACTACCGCCGCCTGATCATGGACGCCTGCCGTGCCGTCGACGCGGCGCGCGAACACCCCGGCGTGGACAACGAGCGGGTCATCCTGCACGGCCACAGCCAAGGTGGGGCGCTCACCGTCGCTGCATCCGTGCTGCGCGGCTGGTTGCTCGACGACCCCGTCGCCGGCGCACTCAGCGACGAGCCCTTCCTCGCGCACTTCCGCCGGGCGGCGGAGATCGCCGACAACGGTCCATACCCCGAGCTCGTCACGTGGTGCAGCACCCACCGCGACCGGGCGGAGGCGGCCTTCGAGATGCTCGCGTACTTCGACATCGCGGTCCTCGCGCCGCACGGCATCGCGCCCGCACTGTTCAGCGTGTCGTTGCGCGACGACATCTGCCCACCTTCGACGGTCTTCGCCGCCTACAACCGTTACGGCGAGAACGCCAACGCCGACAAGGACATCCGGGTGTGGGAGTGGAACGAGCACAAGGGCGGCGAGGCATTCCATCGCCTCGAGCAGCTCAGCTGGCTGACATCTCGAGCAGGGGGTCCGCCAGCAACGGCGTGAACGCGAGCTCGGCGGCACCGATCAGCGACGAGTCGAACCCGAAGGCCGGCTGCAGCAGCCGCAGCTGCTCCGACGGCGGCCCGAGCACGGCGGCGTGTACGGCGTCGCGAAGCGCCGTCTCGGCGGCGGCGAAGATCTCTCCGAGCGCGCCGCCCATGATGATCGCCTCGGGGTTGAAGACGTTGACGACCGAGGCCACGCCGGTGCCCAGCCAGGCGGCGACCTGGTTCAGCGCCTTCGCCGCGACCTCGTCACCGCCAGCCGCAGCGGCCACGATCTCGCGCACGCCCTCGATGCCACCCCCCGCCGGGCGACCGGCGAGCTCGAACAGCCGCTCCTCGCCGGACTCGGTCTCCCAGCAGCCGCGCGACCCGCAGTGGCACGTCCGGCCCCCCGGGTTCACGACGATGTGGCCGACCTCACCGGCGTAGCCGTTGTGCCCGACCAGCGGCCGGCCCGACGGTGAAGACGCCCGCCCCGATGCCGGCGTGACCGGACAGGTAGACGGCGTCGTCGACGCCGGCGGCCGCGCCGCGCACGTGCTCGGCCAGGATGCCGAGGTCGGCGTCGTTGCCGACGGCGACCGGCAGGCCCAGCGCATCGGCCAGCTCGGCGCCCACCGGCGCGTCCTGCCAGCCGAGGTTCGGAGCCTGGCGCACCTGCCCGTCCCGCTGCCGGACCATGCCGGGCACGGCCACCCCGACGCCGACGACCACCGTGTCGCGGCCGGTCTCGGCGAGCAGCGCCGCGGCGAACTTCGTGATCGTCGTCCTCATCGCCCGCTGGCTGCGCACGCCGTGGTGGTACGAACGGTCGCGGCGGCGACAGGACGGCGCCGCCCAACCCGATGCGGGCCACCGTCAGGTGGGTGACACCGATGTCGATCGCGAGCACCTGCACGCGTTCGGACTCCGGAACGACGACGTACGACGGGCGCCCGCCGCTGCTCGCCACCACGGTGCCGGCGCGCACGGTCCGGCCGGGCTCCTCGCGGACCAGCCCGGCCGCGACCAGCTCGCCGGTGAGGTCACCGATCGTGCTGCGGTTGAGGCCCAGGTCCGACGTCAGCCTGCTCCGCGCGGTCGGCCCGTGCACGTGGACGTAGGTCAGCAGCGAGGACAGGTTCCGTCGACGCAGGTCGGCGGACCTCGCCCCGCGCGAGCCCCGAGCCTGGACCGTCATGCCGGCCGCTACGCCCGCCCCGATGCCGCGGCACGTCGCCGGGAGAGCGCGTCCACACCCGCGGCGAGCAGGAGGACCCCGCCGGTGACCATGTAGACGACAGCCGCAGGCTGGTTGAGCAGGCCCATGCCGTTCGCCACGATCGCGACGACGAGACCGCCGATGATCGCATCCATCGGCTTGCCCTTGCCGCCGAACAGACTGGTCCCACCGATGACGGCGGCGCCCACGGCGTACAGCAGCGTCTCGCCACCACCGGTGTTCGGCGTCACCGAGTTGACCCGGCTGGCGAGCAGCACGCCGGCGATCGCGGCGATCATCGAGCAGATCACGAAGCAGAGCAGCCGGATCCGCGCCACGTTGATGCCGGCTCGCCGGGCCGCCTCGGCGTTGCCGCCGACCGCGTAGACATGCCGGCCGAACAGCGTCTTGGTGAGCAGCATCGTGAAGACGAGGAGCAGGAACGATCACGACGGGGATGACGATCGGGACGCCCTTGATCGAGGTGACCGCCGTGTTCCGGCTGCGCTCGATGTTCAGGTAGTAGGTGCAGATCCCGAGCAGCACGGCCAGACCGATCACCTTGACCAGCCACACGGATGGCGGCTGGGCCACCAGCCCGCGGGACCGGCGGTTGGCCATCTGGCGGTAGGACACCACCGCATAGGCGAGCACCAGGACCGACGAACAACGTCCAGCCGAGCCAGACGGGCAGGTTCTTGGACATGATCGCCAGGATGGTCTCGCTGCGGATCCGGATCGTGCCGCCCTCGCCGATGATCTGGAGCAGGAGCCCCTGCAGGCCCAGCAAGAAGGCCAGGGTCACGACGAACGACGGGATCCCGACCCGGGAGACCAGGAAGCCGATCACCAGCCCGATCAGCGCCCCGGTCGCCAGGCACACGAGGACGCCGACCCACCACGGCCAGTCGTGGCGGGTCGTGGCAACGCCCAGCATCGCCGCGGCCACGCCCGCGGTGTAGCCCGCGGACAGGTCGATCTCGCCGATGAGCAGGACGAACACCAGCCCCATCGCGATGACGATGACCGGCGAGCTCTGGATCAGCAGGTTGGCGAAGTTGAACGAGTTGGTGAACGTCTCCGGCCGGAGCGACGGAGAACACGATCAGCAGCACGAACAGGCCGAGGACGGCGGGGAGGGGTCCGACGTCACCGCCCCGGACCCGCGAGACGTACTCCCGCGCCGAATCGGCAAGGGTCATCTGAGGTGCCGGAGGGACCTCGTCGACCTCGTCGGGAAGCGTCATGACTGCTCCTCCTGCTCCGGAGGTGCAGTTCCGCTGTCCGGGTCCGCGCTCGCCTCGTGCGGGTCGGTGACCACGACCTGTCCGCCCCTCTCCACGAGGGTCCCGCCGGTGATGAGCTGGACGACCTCCGAGTGCGACACGTCCGTGGCCTCGACCTGCGCGGTGAGGCGACCCAGGTAGAGGACGGCGATGTCGTCGGCCACGGCCAGGACGTCGTTCATGTTGTGGCTGATGAGGATCACGGCAAGCCCGCGATCGGCGAGCCGGCGCACCAGCCGGAGCACCTGCTCGGTCTGGGCGACACCGAGCGCGGCGGTTGGCTCGTCCAGGATCACCAGCTTGGAGTTCCACAGCACAGCCCGCGCGATCGCCACCGTCTGGCGCTGACCGCCGGACAGGCTGGCGACCTTCTGCCGGACCGACTTCACCGTCCGGACCGACAGCCCGGCCAGGGTCGCGGCCGCCCGCTGCTCCATCGCGATCTCGTCCAGGAAGCCGGTACTGAGCTCCTCCCGGCCGAGGTAGAGGTTCTCGACGATGTCGAGGTTGTCGCACAGCGCGAGGTCCTGGTAGACGACCTCGATCCCCAGCGCGTTGGCCTGCTTGGGGTTGTGGACCGAGACCGGCTGGCCCTCGAACACGTAGTCGCCGTGGTCGAACGCGTGGATCCCGGCAATGCCCTTGATCAGGGTGCTCTTGCCGGCACCGTTGTCCCCGACGAGCGCGGTGACCCGCCCGAGTCGCACGGTGAGGTCCACGTCGTGCAGGACCTGGACGGGACCGAAGCTCTTGTTGACCCCGCGCAGCTCGAGCAGGGGCTGCCCGCTGGTCGGCGGCTCGGTGCCCGCCTCTGTCGTCGTCGTTGTCATGGCACCTCGCCGCGCCGCTTGGGTTCGGTCAGCACAGGGGCCCGGTCCGGGACCGGGCCCCTGTGCTGCTTACTAGGACAGACCGAGCTTGGTGCAGGCGGCCGCGAAGTCGCCGGTGCACACCTTCTCCACGGTGGTGTAACCGGCGTCGAACGGCTCCTTGATGTTCTCCTGGGTGATCCACACCGGAGTCGCGAACGACGACTTCACCTTCTTCTTGGCCTCGCGTGTCATCGACCTCGCCGTTGACCAGGTCGTCGGCGGAGCCGTCGTCCTTCACGATGGCGACGGCCAGGGCGCGGCGGCGTCTGGCCTCAAGCTTGACGTCCTTGAAGACCGTGCCGCACTGGGTGCCCGCGATGACACGCTGCAGGCCCTCGTCCGACGCGTCCTGGCCGGTGACCGGGACCTTGCCGGCAAGGTTGTTGTTCTTCAGAACGGTGACGATGCCGCCGGCCATGGTGTCGTTGGCCGAGACGACGCCGTCGACCTTGCCGCCGTTCTGGGTGAACAGCTGCTCGAACGTGGTCTGCGCGACCGTGGCGTCCCACTTGCCGGTCTGGTCGCCGACCAGCTTGTAGTCGCCGGAGTCGATCTTCGGCTTCAGTGCGCCGGCGTAGCCCAGCTTGAACAGCGCGGCGTTGTTGTCGGTCGGGTCACCGTTGATGTAGACGATGTTCGCCTTGGTCTTGCCTGCCTTGTCGAGGCACGCGGCGAGGCCGTCGCCCATCAGCTTGCCGACCTGGACGTTGTCGAACGACACGTAGTAGTCGGCCGACCCGCCCAGCGTCAGGCGGTCATAGTCGATGCTCGGGATGCCGGCGTCCTTGGCCTTCTTCTCGCAGGCCGCGCCGCTCTCGGAGTCGAGGTTGACGATCATCAGGACGTTGACGCTCTGGTTGATCATCGAGTCGCACAGCGAGGTGAACTTGTTCACGTCCTTCGGACGCGTTCTGGATGATCGCCTCGTAGCCCGCGGCCTTGATGGCTTCTTCAGAGGCGGCCGGTCGTTGTTCTCCCAGCGCGGGGAGGTGGCGGCGTCGGGCAGGAGCACGCCGATCTTTGCCTTCGCGGGTGCTCGTTGTCGCCAGTGTCGCCGCTGTCGTCACCGCCGCAGGCCGTGAGGGCGAGGGCGATAGCACCGCCAGGCCGACGACCGCAATCCTTCTGATTCGCATAGCGAGAGTGCCTTCCGCTGGGGAACCTGCCGGGCCTGGCACGGCCTCGGCGGTATGTTGTCGTCGACAACGTAGACCCCTCGCGGGACATGTGGCAGTCACAATCGCGTAACAGCGACGACACGTCCGATTTGGTCCGGACTCGCCGGTTGCCCCGCCATCTGCGCCGGTTTCAGCCCCTCAGCAGCGACCTCAGCACGAACTGCATGATGCCGCCGTGGCGGTAGTAGTCCGCCTCCCCCGGGGTGTCGATCCGCAGCCGCACCTGGAACTCCTTGTCGTCGGCGCGCACGGTCACCTCCCGCGGCGACGCCCCGTCGTTCAGTGCCGTCACCCCGGTCACGCTGAACGTCTCCTCACCGGTGAGCCCGAGCGACTCCGCCGAGTCGCCCTCGGCGTACTGCAGCGGCAGCACACCCATGCCGATCAGGTTCGACCGGTGGATGCGCTCGTAGGACTCGGCGATGACAGCGCGTACGCCGAGCAGCGCCGTGCCCTTCGCGGCCCAGTCGCGCGAGGACCCCGAGCCGTACTCCTTGCCGGCCAGCACCACCAGCGGCACCCCGTCGGCCTGGTAGCGGCTCGAGGCGTCGTAGATGCTCATCTCCTCGCCGTCCGGAAGGTGGCGGGTGACGCCGCCCTCGGTGCCGGGAGCGAGCTGGTTGCGCAGCCGGATGTTGGCGAACGTCCCCCGGATCATGACCTCGTGGTTGCCGCGGCGCGACCCGTAGGAGTTGAAGTCGCGGCGCTCCACGCCGTGCTCCTGCAGGTAGGCGCCGGCCGGCGAGTCGGCCTTGATCGAGCCGGCCGGCGAGATGTGGTCGGTGGTGACCGAGTCGCCGAGCACCGCCAGCACCCGGGCATCCTCGATGTCGGTGACCGGTGCGGGCTCGGCCGGCATCCCGTCGAAGTAGGGCGGCTTGCGCACGTAGGTCGAGTCGGCGTCCCACTCGAACGTGCTGCCGGTCGGCGTGGGCAGGTTCTGCCACGTCTCGTCACCGGCGAACACGTCGGCGTAGTCGCGGCTGAACATCTCCGAGCGCACCGCCGAGTCGACGACCTCCTGGATCTCCTGGCTCGAGGGCCAGATGTCCTTGAGGAAGACGTCCTTGCCGTCGGTGTCCGTGCCCAGCGGCTCGGTGGTGATGTCGAGATCCATCGAGCCCGCGAGTGCGTAGGCAACGACCAGCGGCGGCGACATCAGGTAGTTCATCTTGACGTCAGGGTTGATCCGGCCCTCGAAGTTCCGGTTGCCCGAGAGCACCGACACCACCGCGAGGTCGTTGTCGTTCACGCCCTTGCTGATCGGCTCCTGCAGCGGCCCGGAGTTGCCGATGCACGTGGTGCAGCCGTAGCCGACGAGGTTGAACCCGAGCTTGTCCAGGTACGGCGTGAGCCCGGCCCGCTCGTAGTAGTCCATGACGACCTTCGAGCCCGGGGCCAGCGTCGTCTTCACCCAGGGCTTGCGCTCCAGACCCCGCTCGACCGCCTTCTTCGCCAGCAGGGCCGCGCCGATCATCACCGTCGGGTTCGACGTGTTCGTGCACGAGGTGATGGCCGCGATCACGACGTGACCGTGGTCGACCTCGAACTCCTGCCCGTCCAGGCTGACCTTCGCGGGGTTGGACGGGCGGTCGGCGGCCGCCGTGCGTCGGGCGCACCGTGGGGTGCGCCGCGGCGCCGTTGCCCGTGGTACCGACCGCGGGCGAGTCGCTGGCCGGGAACGACTCGGCCGAGCCCTCGTCGACCTTCGAGTCGCACGCCGTTGCCGGCGTAGGCGCCCAGCGCCTCGCGGAAGCTGCTCTTGGCGTCGGAGAGCGACACCCGGTCCTGCGGCCGCTTCGGCCCGGCGATCGACGGGACCACCGATGGAGAGGTCGAGCTCGATCGTCTCGCTGAATGCCGGCTCGGCCTTCGGGTCGTGCCAGAGCCCCTGCTCCTTCGCGTACGCCTCGACGAGCGCGACCTGCTGCTCCTCGCGGCCGGTCATCCGCAGGTAGCGGATCGTCTCGTCGTCGATCGGGAAGATGGCGACGGTCGAGCCGTACTCCGGGCTCATGTTGCCGATGGTGGCGCGGTTGGCCAGCGGCACCGCCGCGACACCCTCGCCGTAGAACTCGACGAACTTCCCGACGACCCCGCGCTCGCGCAGCATCTCGGTGATGGTGAGGACCAGGTCGGTCGCGGTGGCGCCCTCGGGCAGCTCACCGACGAGCTTGAAGCCGACGACCTTCGGGATCAGCATCGAGACCGGCTGGCCGAGCATGGCCGCCTCTGCCTCGATGCCGCCGACGCCCCAGCCGAGGACGCCGAGCCCGTTGACCATCGTGGTGTGCGAGTCGGTGCCGACCAGCGTGTCGGGGTAGGCGACGCCGTCCCGGTCGAACACGACCCGGGCGAGGTACTCGATGTTGACCTGGTGCACGATCCCGGTGCCCGGCGGCACCACCTTGAAGTCGTCGAACGCCGTCTGCCCCCAGCGCAGGAACTGGTAGCGCTCGGTGTTGCGCTCGTACTCGAGCTCGACGTTGCGCGCGAAGGAGTCGGGGGCGCCGAACAGGTCGGCGATCACCGAGTGGTCGATGACCAGCTCGGCCGGCGCCAGGGGGTTGATCTTGTCGGCGTCGCCGCCGAGCTCCTGCATCGCCTCGCGCATCGTGGCGAGGTCGACGATGCACGGGACACCGGTGAAGTCCTGCATGACGACACGGGCGGGCGTGAACTGGATCTCGGTGTCCGGCTCGGCCGTCGGGTCCCACGCGGCGATGGCGCGGACGTGGTCGGCCGTGATGTTGGCGCCGTCCTCGGTGCGGAGCAGGTTCTCCAGCAGGATCTTCAGCGAGAACGGGAGCTTGTCGACTGTCCGAGTCCGACCTTGTCGAGGCGATAGATCTGGTACGACGTGTCGCCGACCCGCAGCTCACCCTTCGCGCCGAAGCTGTCGGTGCTGCCGCCCCTCGCGCTGCTGCCGGAGTCTGCATTCCCGTTGTCGCCCACGACCCGCTCCTCTCGTCGCCACCATCCTGCCGCGAGGCCCTGCGCACGCCTCGGGCGGCTCCCGTCCAATATATCTTGATGTCGAGATACTTTCAACGGGCGCTCCCCGCCGGTGCGGCAGGATGTCGCGCGTGACCATCGATGCCGCCGACGTCCGCGCCAGCCTTGCCCGGCAGTCCTTCATGACCCTGCTCGGTGCGGAGCCGGTCGAGATCTCCCCCGGCCGCGTCGTGCTCGAGATGCCATCCGCTCGGACCTGTGCCAGCAGAACGGGTTCCTGCACGCCGGCGTCGTCACCTCGGTCGCCGACTCCGCGTGCGGCTACGCGCGCTCACCCTGATGGCGCCCGGCAGCGACGTGCTGAGCGTGGAGTTCAAGGTGAACCTGCTGGCCCCGGCGGTGGGCGACCGGTTCCGGGCGGTGGGCACCGTCGTACGGTCCGGTCGCACGCTGACCGTGTGCAGCGGCGAGGTGTTCGCGCTCGCCGAGGGCCGGCCGGACAAGCAGGTGGCACTGATGCAGGCCACGATGATCGCCGCGTCGCCGGAGTAGCCTGCAAGCGACCTGGACCCGTCACGAGCGAAGGAGCGTCCGGTGGCCTCTCGACTCAACCCCTACATCAGCTTCGAAGACAACGCGCGGCAAGCCATGGAGTTCTACAAGGAGGTCTTCGGCGGGACGCTGGCGCTGAACACCTTCGGCGAGTTCGGCCAGGCCGACTCCCCGATCGCCGACAAGATCATGCACGGCATGCTCGAGACCGACCAGGGCTTCACGATCATGGGCGCCGACACCCCGCCAGGGATGGACCGCAGCCCGGGCGACAACATCACGGTCAGCCTGAGCGGCGACGACGCCGACCAGCTGCGCGGCTACTGGGAGAAGCTCTCCAGCAGCGGCAAGGTGATCACGCCCCTGGAGAAGCAGATGTGGGGCGACGAGTTCGGCCAGTGCGTGGACCAGTTCGGCATCCCGTGGATGGTCAACATCGGCCAGCCGCGCAGGTCTGACCGGAGGCTTACGTCGCCACCGGGCCGAGGATCGCCACGCACTCGACGTGCGCGGTCATCGGGAAGAGGTCGAACGCCCGCAGGTCGACCAGCTCGTAGCCGCCGCGCTCGCGGAACCACCGCAGGTCGCGGGCCAGCGCGGCCGGGTCGCACGCGACGTAGGCGATGCGCCGCGCCTTCACCCGGCTCAGCAGGTCGACCACCGCCTTGCCCGCGCCCGACCGCGGCGGGTCCAGCACCACCAGGTCGGCCCGGCGGAGCCGTAGCCGGCGCAGCACGTGGTCGACGCGCCCGCGCTCGACCCGGACCGTCGGCAGGTCGGCGAGGTTGTGCCGGGCGTCGGCCACGGCACTGGCGTCGGACTCGACGGCCGTCACGCGGCCGCCCGGCCCGAGCCGCTGCGCCAGCGTGGCCGCGAAGAGGCCGACCCCGCAGTAGAGGTCCAGCGCCGACTCACCCGGCTGCGGGTCCAGGCCGGCGAGCACCGTGTCGAGCAGCGCCTCGGCCGCTCCCGGGTGCACCTGCCAGAACCCGCCGCCGCTGACGCGGAACTCGCGGCCCGCGGCGACCTCGGTCACCGCCCCGCCGGGCGCGCCGTCGACCAGCACCAGCCGCTCGCCGGTCGCGACCGAGGCCGCCACCTCGACGGAGGACTCCGGCGGCCACCGGTCGTCGGGCACGCGCGCCTCGACGACCAGCGGGTGCGCGATGCGGCACCAGTCGATGCGGACGACGTCGTGCGACCGGTGGCGGCGAAGACCGGCCCGTCCGCCGGCGTCGACCGCGTAGGAGATCCGCGTGCGCCAGCCGAGGCCGTCGACGTCGCCGGGCACGGCCTCGACCACCACGTCGCGCTCGATGCCGGCCAGGTGAGCGAGCTGCTCGCGGACCACCGTCGCCTTCAGCTCGCGCTGCGCGGACAGGCTGGCGTGCTGCCAGTCGCAGCCGCCGCAGCGCCCCGGTCCCGCCCAGGGACACGGCGGCGCGACCCGGTCGGGCGACGGGCTCAGCACCCCGGTCGCGTCGGCGCGCCAGAACTTGGAGGTGGCCCCGCCCTCGGTGACGGTGACCCGGACCCGCTCGCCCGGCAACGCGTGCCGGACGAAGACGACCCGACCCTCGTGGCGCGCGACGCAGTGGCCGCCGTGGGCAACGGGGCCGACGTCGACCTCGAAGGACTCGCCGACGACCGACACCGCCACCGGTGGTTGCGGGGTCGGAGGGTCCGGCTCCTCGGTCATCAGTCGCCGCGGCGGCTGGCGCCGGGAGCGATCCCCTCCGGCCGGTCCTCCCGACCGGCCGACGAGCGCAGCTGCCACGGCACGCTCGTGACCATCACGCCGGGGGTGAACAGCAGCCTGCCCTTGAGCCGCAGCGCGCTCTGGTTGTGCAGGAGGTGCTCCCACCAGTGGCCCACGACGTACTCCGGGATGAGCACCGTGACCAGGTCGCGCGGGCTCGTTCGCCGCACGTTGCGGACGTAGTCGATGACGGGGTCGGTGACCTCGCGGAACGGCGAGTCGAGCACCTTGAGCGGCACCGGTATCCCCCGGCGGTCCCACTCCCGCTGCAGCGCCCGGGTCTCTTCCGGGTCGACGTTGACGGTGACCGCCTCCAGCGTCGTCGGGCGCATCGCCCGGGCGTAGTTGACGGCGCGCAGCGTCGGCTTGTGGATCTTCGAGACCAGCACGATCGCATGCGTCCGCGACGGCAGGGTCATGTCCTCGTCGTCGTCGACGACGAGCTCGGCGGAGACGCCGACGTAGTGGCGGTGGATGCCCTTCATCATCGCGAACAGCACGACCATGGCGGCGATCGCGATCCACGCACCGAGCAGGAACTTCGTGACGAGTACGACGACGAGCACCAGGCCGGTGACCGACAGGCCGACCGTGTTGATCACCCGGCTGCGCCTCATCCGGGCCCGCGCCGCCGGGTCGGTCTCGGTCCGCAGGAGCCGGGTCCAGTGCCGCACCATGCCCGTCTGGCTCAGGGTGAACGAGACGAACACCCCCACGATGTAGAGCTGGATCAGCCGGGTCACCTCGGCATCGAACGCCACGATGAGCAGGATCGCCGCCAGCGCCAGCAGGACGATGCCGTTGCTGTAGGCCAGCCGGTCACCACGCGTGTGCAGCTGCCGCGGGAGGTAGCGGTCCTGGGCCAGGATCGAGCCGAGCACCGGGAACCCGTTGAACGCGGTGTTCGCGGCAAGCACCAGGATCAGCCCGGTCACCGTGGTGATCAGGGCGGCGATCAACGGCACGTTGTCGAAGATCGCCTTGGCCAGCTGGCCGATCACCGGGTCCTGGACGTAGGTCGTCCCGTCGGGGAAGCGCACTCCGTCGCCTGCCGAACGGCACGCCTTGCTGCCCGTCGAGCCGCAGCTGTTCCGACACGTTCTCGGCGAACCGCAGCCCCATCGTCTTGGCCAGCACGATGATGCTGACGAGCATCGTCACGGCGATGGTGCCGAGCAGCAGCAGCGTCGTGGCAGCGTTCTTCGACTTGGGCTTGCGGAAGGCCGGCACCCCGTTGCTGATGGCCTCGACACCGGTGAGCGCGGCGCACCCGGAGGAGAACGCCCGCAGCAGCAGGAACGCGCCGGCGAGCCCGGTGAGGCCGGCCTCGTACCCCGGCTCGGCCGCCAGCTCGAACTGCGCACTGGCCACGTCCGGCAGGTTGCCGAAGAAGTGGCGAGAGAACCCCCACAGCGCCATCCCGAGGATCGCCGCGATGAACGCGTAGGTGGGGATGGCGAACGCCGTGCCGGACTCGCGGACGCCCCGGAGGTTGGCGGCCATCAGCACGAGCACAGCCGCGACGGCCACCGTCACCTCGTGGCCCTGAAGCGCATCGACCGTGGACGCGGCGTACTGCGCCGCCGACGAGATGGACACGGCGACGGTGAGCACGTAGTCGACGAGCAGCGCGCTGGCGACGACGAGACCCGGCGTACGGCCGAGGTTGACCGTGACGACCTCGTAGTCGCCGCCGCCGCTGGGATAGGCGTGCACGTTCTGGCGGTAGGACGCGACGACCACCAGCATCACCGCGGCGACGACCAGGCCGACCTTCCAGGAGAAGGAGTAGGCCGCGAACCCGGCGATGCCCAGGGTCAGGAAGATCTCGTCCGGTGCGTAGGCCACCGAGGACAGCGCGTCACTGGCGAACACCGGCAGCGCGATCCGCTTCGGCAGCAGGGTCTCGCCCAGCCGGTCGCTGCGCATGGCCCGGCCGACGAGCAGCCGCTTGACCGCGTCCGTCACCGTTGGCACAAGGCCGCATGCTAGGCCCCCGGCGGCCACCCTCGGCGAGCCGCCGCACCGTGTACCGTCGCCCCGTGCACTTCGTCATCATGGGCTGCGGCCGGGTGGGCTCGACGTTGGCGCACATCCTGGACGGCCAGAACCACAGCGTGGCCGTCGTCGACCGCAACCCCGAAGCCTTCCGCCGGCTCGGCCCGCACTTCAAGGGCACGACGGTCACCGGCATCGGCTTCGACCGCGACACCTTGCGCGAGGCGAACATCGAGGACGCCGAGGCGTTCGCAGCGGTCAGCAGCGGCGACAACTCCAACATCCTGGCTGCCCGGGTGGCCCGGGAGACGTTCGGCGTCGACAACGTCGTCGCGCGCATCTACGACCCCGGCCGCGCCGAGGTCTACCAGCGGCTCGGCATCCCCACCGTCGCGACCGTCCGGTGGACAGCCGACCAGATCATCCGGCGGCTGCTCCCCCACGGCGCGGAGCCGGAGTGGCGCGACCCGAGCGGCACCGTGCGTCTCGCCGAGGTCGCGGTCGACAGCAGCTGGGTCGGGGAACGGGTCACGCTGCTGGAGAAGACCGCCAAGGCCAGGGTCGCGTTCCTGACCAGGTTCGGCGAAGGGGTGCTGCCCGTCGAGGACACCGTGATCCAGGACGGCGACATCGTCCACGTGGTCATGCGAGACACGGACGCCGAGGCGGTCGAGCAGGCCTTCCGCAGCCGCCCGGAGGAGTCCTGATGCGCGTCGCCATCGCCGGTGCGGGCAGTGTCGGTCGCTCGATCGCCAGGGAGCTGCTCGAGAACGGTCACGAGGTGCTGCTGATCGACCGCTCGCCCGAGGCCATCAAGGTCTCGTCGGTGCCCAACGCCGAGTGGCTGCTCGCCGACGCGTGCGAGATCACCTCCTTGGAGGAGGCGGGCCTGAGCCACTGTCAGGTCGTGGTCGCCGCGACGGGCGACGACAAGGTCAACCTCGTCGTCTCGTTGATCGCCAAGACGGAGTACGGCGTGCCGCGCACCGTGGCGCGGGTGAACAACCCGAAGAACGAGTGGATGTTCGACGAGGCGTGGGGCGTCGACGTCGCGGTGTCGACGCCGCGCATCATGACCGCCCTCGTCGAGGAGGCCGTCAGCGTCGGCGACATCGTGCGCATCTTCCACTTCCAGCAGTCCGACACCGACATCCTCGAGCTGACGCTGCCCAGCGACTCACCGACCGTCGGGAAGCGGGTCGGGGACATCACCTGGCCGCAGGACACCGCGCTGGTGGCGATCATCCGCGAGCAGCGGCCCATCGTGCCCAGCCCCGACCAGCCACTGGAGGCGGGCGACGAGCTGCTCTTCGTGGCGGTCGCCGAGATGGCTTCCGAGCTCGAGGACCTGCTCGCCCCGCACGTGCGCTGACCCGCGTCAGGTCGAGGTCGGCTCCGCGAGCGGGGTCCGGCCACGGGCGAGCAGCAGGGCCATCGCCGAGAGCGCCGCGATCTGCAGCGGCCAGCCGAGGGCGATCTTGGTGGCGCCGAGCCAGCCGACCTCGCCCGCAAGGTAGAGCGGGTACTGCACGGCGACCCGGATCGCGCACGGCAGCACCAGCAACCAGGTGAGCCGGCTGCACAGCTTGACGATGCCCGGGTTGCTGCGCCAGCCCGACAGGTCGCCGGTGACCGAGCCGATCATGAGTCCCACGACCGGCCACCGCACCAGGATCGACACCGTCATCAGCGCCGCGTAGGCAGCGTTGTAGATGATGCCGGGCAGGAACACGTCCTCCGCCTTGCCGGACCGGAGTGCGAAGACCGCTGCGATCGCGATGCCCACCATGCTGTTGACGACGAACTGCACCGGCTGCTTCTGCACGATGCGGACCACGAGGGCGACGACGGCCAGCGCCGCACCGACGACCAGCGCGAGCTCCAGCTCCTTGGACAGGATGTAGGTGAGGGTGAACCCCAGCGTCGGGATGGCGCCCTCGGCCATGCCGCGCTTGCCGCCGAGTGCCTGCGACAGCTTGTGCCGGATGACTTCCTCGACCGTGAGCGCGTCGACCGCGGCGTGCGGTTGGCTCACTCGGCGCCCGCGGGCAGCAGCTCGTAGCGCGGGTTGAAGATCACCGGTCGGTCGTGGTCGAGGCTGACCCGCCCCCAGCACTTCAGGGAGCGTCCGGGCTCGATGCCCACGATCTGGCGCCGGCCGAGCCAGACGATCGAGATCGTGCCGCTTCCGTCGTAGAGCTCGGCGACCAGAGCCGGCACACCTGCGCGCGGGCGCAGGGTGACCGTGCGCAGCGTGCCGGCCACCACGACCTGCTCGCGCGGCGTCAGGTCGGCCACCAAGGTGGCCCCGACATGGACACAGCCCTCGCGCAGCTCGGCCGCCTCGTGCTCCTTGGCCGAGGTGGCCAGCCGCGACAACGTACGACGGACGACGCCGGGCGAATGCGCGCTCATACCCTGCAGCGTATGTCAGTTGGCCGGTTCGCGGCCTCAGTGGATCTCGGTGATCTCCGGTCCGCGCTCGAACGGGCGCAGCGGGTCGCCATCAGGGTCTGCCTGGTCCTCCTCGGTGACCTGCGTCGGCAGCCGGAGCGGGATCGGGTCGCGCGGCGCCATCGCGTCCGCTCCGCGCACGACGACCACGTCGCGGAACACCTCCAGCAGCTCGGCGGCCGCCTCATCCGAGGTGACGGCGTCCCCGGTCAGCACACCGCGCAGGAACCAGCGCGGCCCGTCGACACCGATGAACCGGCCGCGCTGCGCCTCGGACCTCCCGTCCGGCCCCTTGACCTGCAGGTTGGTGCGCAGCTCCGGCCCGAACGGTCCCTCGACCTCGTCGGCCGTCCCACCTTCCTTGGTGATGCCGGCCTTGATCTCGGTGCGCACGTCGGTCCAGATGCCCTCTGACCGGGGCGCCGCGAACGGCTGCACCTGCAGGGCGCTCGTGCCCATGACCAGGACGACCGCGATCACGACGTTCGTGGTGGGGTCGGCCTCCACCCGCAGCTCCAGGCCGGGACGGCCCGGGATCCACAGCGCGCCCAGGCTGACCCTTCCGTCGGCCGGGTCGTCGACCTCGGACACGTCCCACGGACCCTCGGCGCGCCGTCCCGCTGTCGATGGCGCGTCCAGGTTGTCGCCGGACTCGCCGTCGTCCTGGCTGGTCTCCTCGTCGACCGCGTCGGTCGCGTCGTCGGGTGTCTCGTCGTCGCGACCACGTCGCCGGAACCTGCTCACACGTTGCTCCTGTCAGAACCTGTCGAGCCGAACCCGCCGGTCGAACCGTAACCACCCTCGCCCCTGGCCGACCCCGGCAGCAACTTCACCTCGGAGAATCGAGCCTTCTCGACCCGCTGGATGACCAGCTGGGCGATGCGGTCACCGCGCCGGAGCCGCACCGGCTCGGTCGTGTCGTGGTTGATGAGCAGCACCTTGATCTCGCCGCGGTAGCCGGCGTCGACCGTGCCGGGGGCGTTGACGATGCCCACGCCGGCCCGCACGGCGAGACCGGACCGGGGGTGCACGAACGCGGCGTAGCCGTCGGGCAGCGCCACCGCGATGCCGGTCGGCACCAGGGCACGCTGCCCCGGGGCCAGCTCGATGTCGACAGCGGACGTGAGGTCGGCCCCGGCATCGCCGGGATGCGCGTACGCCGGCAGCGGCAGGTCTGGGTCCAGCCGCTGGATCAGGATCTCGACGGGCTCGCTCACGGGTTGACCTCGAACGCCTCGCTCGTGCGGTGCAGGCTCGGGTCACGTCGTACGGCGTCGATGTCCTCGGGCCGCCCGTGCGCCGTGAAGTGCGCGATGTCGACCTGCACGAAGAGCGCCCGCGCGCGCACGGCCAGCGGACCGTCGGGTCCGCCCAGCCTGCCGACGGCCTCGGTGAACACCTTGCGCCCCCGCACCGCCGAGGCGTGCGCCGCGATGTGCAGCGTGCTGCCGACCGGGACGGGCAGGTGGAAGTCGGTCTCCAGCCGCGCGGTGACGGCGGGGGTCCGCAACAGCCACATCAGCATGCCCAGCGTCTCGTCGAAGGCCGCCGTCAGCAGGCCGCCGTGGGCGAGCCCCGGTGCGCCCTGGTGGTCGGCGGTGACGACGAACTCGCCCGTGATGGAGACACCCTCGCCCGCTGTCACGTGCATGTGCAGCCCGGTCGGGTGCCGCTCGCCGCAGCCGAAGCAGTGGGCGTAGTGGGAGTCCAGGACGGTGCCGGGCTCGGGTGCCTCGGGGTGGCGGGCGGGCGGCGGTGCGTTGTCGGGCGGCACCGTGCTGCGCACCCGGGCAGACGACGTCACGCGCTGAACCTACCCGCGCGCGTCGCTCACCCGAACAGGGCGCGTTCGACCAGCGAGATGGGCAGCCGGCCGGACCCCGCCGCGCGGTCGTGGAAGTCGCGCAGCGAGCCGCGGGCCTCGTTGAACCAGCGCTGCCGCATCCGCTCCAGCTCGAGCGCTCCGGTCAGGTACGACGAGGCCTGCGTCGGCCAGGCGCAGTAGCGCAGCACCTCGGCCTGGGCGGTGTCCCGCGAGAGCGACGCCTTGGTCGACATGAAGTCGACGGCCTCCTCGATGGTCATCTCGCCGAGGTGCAGCGAGGTGTCCACGATGATGCGGGCGGCGCGGAACAGCCGGAAGTCGCGCTGGCACAGCTCCTGCTCGGGGGTGGCGAAGAAGCCCTGCTCGCGCAGCAGGTCCTCGGTGTAGAGGCCCCAGCCCTCGACGAAGTAGGTCGAGCCGAACACCGCTCGCAGGGCGCGGCGGCCGGGGTTGTCGGGGTTTCCGGCCAGCCAGGCGAAGTGCCAGTGGTGGCCGGGGTAGGCCTCGTGCACGGTGATCGACCACAGGCCGTGGCGGTTGTTGGTCGCGAGCCGGGCCGCGACCTGCTCGGGCGTCGCGCCGTCGGGCGGGTAGGGCACGAAGAAGTGGCCGGCGTGGTCGCCGGGCGCGAACGGCGGCGGCACCGAGTAGTGCGCGACGGCCACCATGGCGCGGGTGAACGGCGCCGACGGCACCACCTCGCACCGCTCCCCCGGCGGCATGGTCACGAGCTCGTTGTCGACGCAGAACTCCCGGGCGGCCGCGGTCGCCTCGCGGTAGAGCGACAGCATCTCCTCGGGCGTCTCCGGATGGTCGGCGCTCAGCTCGTCGAGCAGGGCCCTCCAGTCGTCGTCACCGCGCAGCTTCTCGGCGCGCTGGCGCATGTCCGCCGCGAGCTCGTCGTAGGCGACCTGCCCGCGGCCGCGCAGCTCGCGGGTGCCGTAGGACAGCCCCTCGGCGTTGCGCAGCAGGGCGTCGTACATCTCCTCGCCGATCGCCCACTCGCCGTGCGCGGTCTCGGCCAGCGTCTCCAGATGAGCGCCGAACCGCTCGAACGCGGCGCCGGCCGTCTCGCCGGCTGCCGCGACCAGCGCCCGGCCCTGCTCATCCTCGATCTCGGCCGCGACCGCCCGCGCGTACACCGCACCGGCCTTGGCCATGCCGAGCGCCCGCCGCACCAGGGCGGGGTGGGCGAGGGCGGGGTCGAGGTTCGCGATGCCCTGCTCGAGCAGCCTCGGGGTGGCCGTCAGCCGGGCCGCCACCGCGGCCGCCAGCTCGGGCTCCGGCCGGAGCCGGTACATCAGCAGGCCGAACACGCTGGAGAGGGCGGTGCCGGCGTAGAGGTCGGGGCTGCGGCGCCAGTCGGCCCAGTCGCGCTTGGCCGCCCGCCCTTGCAGGACCATCACGACCAGGTCCCGGTCGATCTGCTCGTCGGCGTCCAGGTCGGCGTCGGGCAGGGCGCGGAAGCGCTCGAGCCAGGCGTCCTCGGACCGCTCGTGGGCGGCGATGGCCTCCGCGGACAGGTCCGGGAGCAGCTCGTCGTACTCGGTCAGGCCGAGCGTGCTGCCCAGCGTCGGCTCGGCGGCGAGCTGGTCGGCGACCAGCTCACTGGCGAGCCGGTCGAAGGGCCGGTCGCTGGTGGGAATCGGCATGGCGCAGACGCTAGCCGACGGCGTGAAAGGACCGAAATGCGACTCTTGGACCCATGCACCCTGCGACGACGTACGACGAGCGGCTGTGGCCGCCCTGGTGGCTCTGGGTGGTCGGGTGGCTGCTCGTCGGGCTGCTGGCGGTGTCGGTGCACGCCGCGCTCGGACCGGTCTGGGGCCTGATCGCCCTGCTGGCGCCGGGTGCGCTGATGACCTGGGGGCTGATCAGCTCGGCGGCGCGGATCCGGGTGTCCGACGGTGAGCTGGTGGCGGGGCGGGCGCGCATCCCGCTCGAGCACCTGGGCCGTGCGCAGCCGCTGGACCCGGCGCGAGGCACGTGCGGTGCGTGGTCCGGAGTCCGACCCTGCCGGCTACCACCTGATCCGGGGTTGGGTGCCGGGCGGCGTCAAGATGGCCGTGACCGACCCGGCCGACCGCACGCCGTACTGGTTCGTCGCGACCCGTCAGCCGCAGGCGCTCGCGACCGCGATCGAGGCGGCTCGTCCGGACCGCTGACCGGTCAGCGGCGCAGGTCGGCGCGGACCTCCGAGCCGAGCGCGTCGGGTCTCGCGGTGGTTGACGACACTGCCCGCGATCGCGCCGGTCATCATCGGTCCCAGCGTGCTCAGGTTGCGGCCGGCTCGGCGGATCAGCCGAATGCGCAGGGCCCGCTTGGCGGCAACGCCGAGGGCGAGCTGCATCCCGGCCGGGTCGAGCGGGTCGATGCCGCGGCGGTTGGTCCAGGCGACCAGATAGGCCATCGCGCGCTGCCGGGGCGGTTCCGCCGACACCGGCGCCGTAGACCTCGTGCAGCTCGGCGATGAGCTTCACCTCGATCACGGCCACCAGCAGCGTCTCGGCGGCGAGCTGCACCGGAGTGGTGATCAGCGACGGCGTCGCGGTGAACTGGACCGCAGCCAGCGCCCCGCCGGCAGCGCCGACCGCACCGGTGGCCTTGGCGGCGGCGGCGATCAGCGCCTCGGCCAGCTCCTCGTCGGAGGCACCGGGAAACTGGGCGCGCAGGGTCACCTGGTCGCGGAGGGGGACCCGAGGAGCGGTGTCGATGAGGAGGTCGGTGAGCCAGCGGCCACCGAGCACGGACGCTCGGCCCGCGCCGCGGGCCGAGACGAGCAGGGCCTTGCTCAGCGAGCCCAGGACCCGAGCCTGCTCGCCCCGGCTCGGCCGGTTGCGTGGGGTCGGTGAGCCGCGCGACGAGCTCGCCGACCCGACCTTCGTCATCGGTCGGGGCGGCGGGGTCGTCGGGATCTGCCGGGGTGTCGGGTCGCACAGGTCCGGACCTACCCGGACTCAGGCGGCGCAGTCCTTGCACACCAGCTTGGCGCCCTTGGTGTTGGCGAGCTGGCTGCGGTGATGCACGAGGAAGCAGCGTGAACACGTGAACTCGTCAGCCTGCCGGGGCAGGACGCGCACGGAGAGCTCTTCGTTGGACAGGTCGGCGCCCGGCAGCTCCAGGGACTCGGCCAGGTCGGCCTCGTCGACGTCGACGACGCTGGCCGACTTGTCGGCCCGGCGAGCCTTCAGCTCTTCCAGGCTGTCCTCGGACATCTCGTCATCGGTCTTGCGGGGGGAGTCGTAGTCGGTTGCCATCAGGTAAGTCACCCTTCCCAGGGGTGGCGGTGCCGACAGTTGAAGCGAATGGGGTTGTGCGGGGCGTGTAACGCCTGGAGCCGCCGGTTTGTGCCCGAACTGCCGAGGTCCTGAACAGTTGCGGCGGCGACAGCGCGCGCGGATCGTAGCGGAAAGCGGCGCCAACTGGGAGAAACACGCTCAGTCGCGGTCCGCGCCCTGCTCGGCGAGCAGCGCCTCGAGCCGGCCGAACAGCGCCGGCGGGGCCGCGATGACCAGGTCTTCTCCGGCCGGCCGCCCGCCCAGCCCCGCCACCCGGGCGCCCGCCTCGGTGGCGATCAGGCCGCCCGCCGCGAGGTCCCACGGCTTGAGCCCGCGTTCGTAGTAGGCGTCGACCCGCCCGCAGGCGAGGGCACACAGGTCCAGCGAGGCGGCCCCCGCGCGGCGGATGTCGCGCACGAGCGGCAGCACGGTCCGCAGGATCTCGGCCTGCCGGGCCCGCCGGGACGCCTGGTAGCCGAACCCGGTCGCGACCAGCGCCATCGCCAGCTCGGTGACCTGGCTCACCTGGATCGGCGCTCCGTCCAGCTCCGCGCCGAACCCCCGCCGGGCCGTCCACGTCTCGCCCGTCGCGGGATTGCACACGACGCCGGCGACCACCTCCGATCCCTCACGGACCCCGATGCTGACGGCGTAGGCCGGGATGCCGTAGAGGTAGTTGACGGTCCCGTCGATGGGGTCGATCACCCAGGTGACGCCGCTCGTGCCCTGGTCGTCGGCACCCTCCTCGCCGAGGAAGCCGTCGCCGGGGCGGGCGCCGCGGATCTGCTCGACGATGAGCCGCTCGGCGGCCTGGTCCATCTCGGTGACGATGTCGGTGGCGCTGGACTTGGTGGCGGTGATCTCCAGCACGCCCGGGGGCCGGCGGTCGCGCAGCAGGTCGGCGGCGGCGCGGGCAGCGCGCTGGGCGATCCCGAGCAGCTCGGCGGTGTCGGTCGGCATGGGTGCAGTCTCCCGGTCGGGGGCCATCGGGCAGGATGAACCGCTCATCAGGCCACAGAAGGGACGGTACGACGTGCGGCAGCGGTCGACGGTTGGCCGCATCGGTGCTTGCCCTCAGCGTGGTCGCCGGGGTGACGACAGCCTGCAGCGACGAGGACGAGCGCCCCGCGGTGAAAGCCGCGGCCGCGGCGTTCCTGACCGCCTGGTCCGACGGTGACCTGGACAAGGCGGCGGCCCGCACCGACACCCCCGCCGCTGCCAACCCCTTCCTGGCGGAGGTCACCGAGTCGTTGGCCGTGACGAAGGTCCGGGCCGAGGCGGGCCGGGTGCCGCAGCCCACCGACGGCAGGGCGCGGGTGCCCTACACGGTGACCCTGACCCTGCGCGGGCTCGGCGACTGGTCCTACACCGCCAGCCCTGCCGATGCGCCAGTGTCGGCGACGGTGACACGAGTCGGTGGGTGGTCCGGTGGTCGCCGGCCGTCGTGCACCCCAAGCTCACCGCGGAGACCCGGTTCGGCCGGAGCCGTTCCCTCCCGCCGCGGGCCGCGATCCTGGACCGCGACGGCCAGGCGCTGATGACCGAGCGACCCGTCGTCGACATCGGGATCGAGCCGCGCCGGCTCACCGCACCGCAGCGGGCCTACCGCGCCCTGGCCGATCTCGGCGTCGACCCGGCCAAGCTCGAAGCCCGGGTCAAGGCCGCCAAGCCGGACCACTTCGTGCCGGCGATCACCCTGCGCCGGGAGCAGTTCGCCAAGGACGAGGACGCCTTGCGCGCCATTGCCGGTCTGGTGTTCCGCGACGAGACCAGGACCCTGGCGCCGACACCGACGTTCGGCCGCGCGGTGCTCGGCTCGGTGCGGGAGGCGACGGCGGAGACCCTGGCCAAGGCCGGTCCGCTGGCAGCCGCGACCGACTACCTCGGCGCATCGGGCCTGCAGCTGGCGTTCCAGGACGAGCTCGCGGGCCGGCCGTCCGGTGAGGTCCGCCTGCTCAACCGCGCCACCAGCGAGGTCGTCGAGGTGCTGCACACCTTCGACGGTGTCGAGGGCACACCGCTGCGCACGACGCTGGACCGACGACCTTCAGGCCGCGGCCGAGCGGGCACTCGCCGGCGCGACGAAGCCGGCCGCGCTGGTCGCCGTACGGCCGAGCACCGGCGAGGTGCTCGCCGCCGCCAACGCACCGGCCGACAGCGCGTTCGACCGGGCGCTGGTCGGGCAGTACCCGCCCGGCTCCACGTTCAAGGTCGTCTCCGCCTCCGCGCTGTTCCGCGACGGTCTCCGGCCGAACGATGTCGTCGCGTGCCCGCCGTCGGTGACCGTCGACGGCAAGCGGTTCAAGAACTACGACGACCTCGGCGCTCTCGGGCGCGTCCCGTTCTCGCGCGACTTCGCGATGTCGTGCAACACCGCGTTCATCAACGCGACCCAAGCGGCTCGACGCGGACGCGATCAGCCAGACGGCGGCGCTGTTCGGGATCGGCGCCAAGTGGGATCTCGGCGTCGGTTCGTTCAGCGGTTCGGTGCCGGCAGCCGAGAGCGACGTCGACAAGGCCGCGTCGGCGATCGGACAGGGCAAGGTGCTGATGAGCCCGCTGGCGATGGCCGTCGTCGCGGCCGCGATCCAGAGCGGGACGCCGCAGGTCGCCGTCACTCGTCTCGGAGGGCGAGGCCGGCGAGCTCGAACCGCTCCCGAAGGACGTCGCCGCCACGGTGCGCTCACTCATGCAGGACACCGTCAACGGCGGCACGGCCACGGTGCTGGACCTGCCGGGGACGCAGGTCGGCGCCAAGACCGGGACGGCGGAGTACGGCACCGAGTCGCCACCGCGCACCCATGCCTGGATGGTCGGCTTCCGCGGCGACCTGGCGTTCGCCGTCCTCGTCGAGGACGGCCAGTCGGGCAGCAAGACGGCGGGGCCGATCGCCAAGAAGTTCCTGCAGGCAGCGACCTAGTCCGCGCCGCAGCACGCGGGTCGCGGACCGCGCGGGTTGGCGCAGCAGCCGGCCGGGCACACGTCGTGGCTCGGCCCGAGCGCGCCCAGCACCCGTCGTACCGGCTGCTCGCCTCGCGCCGCGGCGGCGCGCTCGAGCACCAGCTCGCGCAGGCCGGAGACGAAGAGCGGATGCGTGCCGACCGTCGCCGCGCGCGCGCAGGGAAGGCCGAGCCGCTCGGCGGTGGCGAGCGCCTCGGTGTCGAGGTCGTAGCGGACCTCCATGTGGTCGGACACGAAGCCGATCGGCACCAGGACCGCCGACGTGGCGCCCGCCGTCGGCCAGGGCTTCGAGATGGTCGTTGACGTCGGGCTCCAGCCACGGCTGGTCCGGCGGGCCGCTGCGGCTGCAGTAGACCAGGGCAGCCTCGTGGTCCTCGCCGGTCGCCGCGGCGACACCGGCGGCAACCAGCCGGGCGACCTCGCGGTGCTGCTCCTCGTAGGCGCCGCCGGCCGGTCCGCTGGTCGCGTTCATCGACACCGGGATGGAGTGGGTCACGAACACCAGGTGCGCGCCGGACCGCGCATCGGCGGGGAGAGTGGCCAGCGCGGCCAGGGTGGTCTGCGACCATCGCCTCGACGAAGCCGGGATGGTTGAAGTAGTGCCGGATCCGGTCCAGCTGCGGCGCCCGCTCCCCCACGACGTCGACGGCCGCGGCGAGGTTCTCGCGGTACTGCCGGCAGCCGGAGTACGACGAGTAGGCCGAGGTCAGCAGGACGACTGCCCGGCGCACACCGGCATCGGCCATCTCCGCCATCGTGTCGGGCAGGTAGGGCGCCCAGTTGCGGTTGCCCCAGTAGACCGGCAGGTCGAGGCCGCTCGCCGCGAAGTCCGACTCCAGCGCCGCGACCAGCGCGCGGTTCTGCGCGTTGATGGGGCTGACGCCGCCGAAGCCGAGGTAGTGCTCGCCGACAGCGAGCAGGCGCTCGCGCGGGATGTTGCGGCCGCGGGTGACGTTCTCGAGGAACGGCAGCACGTCGTCGGGACCCTCGGGCCCGCCGAAGGAGACGAGCAGCAAGGGCGTCGTACGGCGAGGTGTCGGCGCTCATGGGAGCATCCTCCGGCATTCCGCTCGCGTGCCGTCGGGCCCCTGCCGTAGCGTGCGGCCGTGCTCCGGCCCTACCGCAATCTGCTCTCCACTCCGGGGGGACTCCGGTTCTCGGTTGCGGCGTTCGTGGCCCGGATGCCGATCGCGATGGTGCCGCTCGGGATCGTCCTGCTCGTCGCCGGGAGCACCGGCCGGTACGGCGTGGCAGGTGCCGTCTCGGCGACCTTCGCGTTGGTCAACGCCGTGTCGGCTCCGCTGATCGCGCGCCTCATCGACCGGGTCGGCCAGCGGGCGGTGCTCGGTCCGGCCGTCGGGCTGCACGCCGTCTGCATGGTCGGCTTCATCGTCGCCGTGACGGCCGACGCGCCGACCTGGACGTGGTTCGTCGGCGCTGCGCACGGCCGGCCTGTTCGCGCCCTCGATCGGGTCATTGGTGCGGGCCCGCTGGAACCACGTCCTCGGACCCGGCCCGTTGCTGCAGACCGCCTTCTCCTACGAGTCCGTGATCGACGAGCTGATCTTCATCGTCGGACCGCTGCTCGTCGCGGTGCTGGCCACGCAGATCAACCCGCAGGCGGGGCTCCTCACCGCACTGGCCCTGCTCGCGGTGGGCTCGGCGGCACTGGCGGCGCACCGGGCCAGCGAACCGCCGCCGGCGCCGGCGCACGAGCACGGCGGGGGCTCGGCGCTGTGGTTCCCGGGCATGCCACTGCTCGTGGTCGTCATGTTCTTCATCGGCGGGGTCTTCGGGGGCGTGGAGATCAGCGCCGTGGCCTTCGCCGACCACGAGGGCCGACCCGAGCTGGCCGGTCCGCTGCTGGCCTGCTACGCCACCGGCAGCATGCTGGCCGGCCTGGCCTACGGCGCGATCCACTGGCGGGTGCCGCTCACCCGGCGGCTGCTGCTGGGTGCGCTGGTCATGAGCGCGACCGTCGCCCTCCTTCCGGTTGTCGACCGCCCGGCCGTGCTGGCGCCGGCCCTCCTTCTCGCCGGAATCGGCATCGCACCGACCCTGATCAGCGGCATCTCCCTCGTCGAGCGGATGGTGCCGTCGGCGAAGATGACCGAGGGCATCACCTGGGCCACGACCGGGGTCGTCGTCGGCATGGCGGTCGCCTCGCCGATCGCCGGCCGCGTCGTCGACGAGTGGGGGGCATCGCAGGGATTCCTCGTCGGCCTGGTCTCCGGGATGCTGCGCCGTCCTGACCTGCGCGATCGGCTACCGCCGGCTGCACGGCGAGCTCCGGGCACGTGGCCGAGGCGGCGCGGCAAGACGCCTGATTTCGTGGCGATCTTCCGGGCGCGCCTACAGCGACCTGTCGACTTTCCGCCGTAACCTCGGCGCCAGTCGGTCCGATCCACGACCGGGAGGCACCGGAATGCACGACCTGAGACTCGTCGCTGTCACGCCGGAACGCACCCATCTCGTCCTCGAGGACGACGACAACGAGCAGTTCCGCGTGCCCATCGACGAGCGGCTCACCGCAGCGATGCGCCACGACCATTCCCGGCCAGGCCAGCTGGAGATCGCCTTGGACAGCCCGCTCTCCCCCCGTGACATCCAGGCCCGCGTGCGGTCCGGGCCAGAGCGCGCAGGACGTCGCCGCTGCCAGCGGCATGCCGCTCGCGCGCGTCGACCGCTACGCCGGACCGGTCCTCGCCGAGCGGGAGCACGTCGCCCAGCAGGCCAAGGCCGCGCCGTCGCGGCGGCAGAGCGGCGGCAGCGCCCCCACCCTCGGCGACCAGGTCGCGGCCCGCCTGAACGACCTGCACGTCGCCGACGACTCGGTCACCTGGGACGCCTGGCGCACCGACGAGGACCGGTGGACGGTCCACCTCTCCTACCTCGCGGGTGCCCGCGAGCGGGTGGCGCTGTGGGTCTTCGACCCGCGCGGGCGCGTTCTCGTCCCCGACAACGACGAGGCCCGCTGGCTGGTGGACGAGGACCAGGTCGAGCGCGACGAGAGCCCGCCCGCGCGCATCCGCCGGCTCGCGATGGTGCCCCAGGTCGACGGCGACCTGCCGCCCATCGAGAGCTCGCCGGACGAGGTGTTCGACATCGAGACGACCACCCGACGGGCCCGCCCCGATGCGCCGCCCGAGCGACCGCGCGAGCCCCAGCCGGCGCGCCAGGTGGCCCGGGCCGGCCGGCACCCCGCCGTACCGTCCTGGGACGACATCATGTTCGGCACCCGCCGCCGCGACTGCACAGCCGCGAGCGGCGAAGCGGAAGAGGACTACCGATGCGCGGGCATCCTACGCCCGCTGACGGATCCAGGCTCACCCCCTCGTGAGCAGAGTGACACTCTGCGGGTGGGTGGCCCGGTTGGTGTACCCGTCGAGGGGGTGGCCGCGTTGTTGGGTGCAATCGTCGGCGAGCTGGCCTTCCAGCTCATCGTCATCACGGTGGCCGTGGCGATCATGGTCATCGGCGTCGTCCAGCTGCGGGACGCGTCCGTCGACGTCTTGCCCGAGTTCAAACCGCCGTACGTCGAGGTGCAGACGGAGGCGCTCGGACTCTCAGCCGTCGAGGTCGAACAGCTGGTGACGGCACCGCTGGAGCCCGACCTTCTCAACGGGGTGGCCTTCCTCGACGAGATCAGGTCGGAGTCCGTCGCCGGGCTGTCGTCGATCCAGATGTTCTTCGAGCCGGGCACCGACGTGTTCAAGGCGAGGCAGCTCGTTCAGGAGCGGTTGACGGAGGCGCGGGCTCTCCCGAACGTCTCCAAGGCGCCCGCCATCTTGCAGCCACTGTCGTCGACCGGTCGGGTCATGATGGTGTCACTCCGCTCGGACGAGCTGTCCCTCATCGAGATGTCGGTCCTGGCCCGGTGGAAGATCAAGCCCAGGCTCATGGGCGTGCCGGGTGTCGCCAACGTGGCCATCTTCGGCCAGCGAGAACGCCAGCTGCAGGTCCAGGTCGATCCCGAACGCCTTCGCGCGAACGGGGTGTCGCTGAACCAGGTGATCAGCACCACCGCCAACGCCCTGTGGTCCTCGCCGTTGAGCTCGTGCACGCCTCCATACCGGCTCCGGCGGGTTCATCGACACTCCGCAGCAACGGCTCGGCATCCAGCACGTGCTACCCATCACCACGCCTGAGCATCTCGCCCAGGTCTCCGTTGAGGACGTGACCGGGCAGCGACTGTCCATCGGCGACATCGCCAACGTGACCGAGGACCACCAGCCGACTCCGATCGGCGACGCCCTCGTGACGACGCACCGAGCCTGATGCTCGTCGTCGAGAAGTTCCCCGGCAGCAACACCCGTGAGGTCACGGCCGGCCTGGAGAAGGCAATGCAGGCCTTGCAGCCAGGACTCCCCGGACTTGCGGTGGACACCACGGCCTACCGCCCCGCATCGTTCATCGACGCAGCCCTGGACAATGTCGGCCGCGCGCTGGTTGTCGGCTTGCTGTTGGTGATTCTCGGACTGGCGTTCTTGCTGCTGGCCTGGCGAGTCGCAGTGCTGAGCGTCGTCTCCATGGTGCTGTCCATGACGGCTGCAGTGACGGTTCTGCAGGTGCGTGGTGCCACCTTCAACGTGATGGTGCTCGCGGGGCTGGTCCTCGCCTTGGGCGTTGTTGTGGACGAGGCCATCGTGACAAGTCAGCACATCGCGTGCCGGCTCAAGTCCCGCCACGAGGCACCCGCCGAGTCAGTGGCCGTAGACGCAGCAGTTGACGTCCGCCGCCCGCTGCTGCCGGCGACGCTTGGGGGCGTGCTCGGTTTTGGTGGCACCAAAGTGAGTGAAAAAGAAAAAGCTACGCTGAGCGACATCGCAAAGGCACTGGGGATAGCCGCCTAAACTTCAAGTTTGACGCATGTGTCCCACGAGTACGCGCCGGCAGCTTAGTTTGGTTGATCCTGGTGTTGTGCCGGTGGGACAATAAAGTTTGCAGTTGCTTCCACAATCAACTCGGCGATCGCCTCCAAAATTTCATCCGCGGCAGACGAAACGAGCGTGCTCGCCTGGTTGACTGCGTTGCGTGCAGGGGCATTTCGATCAATGGATTGAACGTCACGAGTAAGCTTTTGGTCCAAGACCGTCGTCTCGGCTTTCAGAAGCCTCAGCTTTTCGTACAGCGCATGCAATTCTTTTATCGTCTGAAAGTGCCCCAATGGTTCACAACGTCGCTTGATTGGGATGACGTTGGTCATAGCTCTCTCCTGCCCAAACACGTTCGGCAGGTTCGACACCACCCCGAGTCGGCCAACTGAGGCTTTAGGGAATCGTTGCCACTCCCCACAATCCACAAGCCGTGTGAAATTCAGCGGCCTTTCTCGCCCAGCCGTCTTCGCGGTAGACTAAAAGGATAATCGGGCTATAGAAATCGTCGTCGATGTCGACGGACGATTGATTTCTTATTTTGTCAAAATGATCTCGAAGAAAGCCGTCAGCCTGTTGACGGCCAAGTCAAACAGCCACGTCAGGAAATTCCATTCGACATTGACTTGCTGGAAACCCCGAGCGTCCGCACTCTTGCTCGGCATCGATGCAATGCATAAACACTTGCTTCATGCGACCATCATCGTCGAAGCCCTTATCGATCATCCGGGTAATAAAAGCGATCGGCTCGCATCTCGCGCATCAAGCTCGAGTTGAAGCTCAGCGTATTGATCCTGTCCAGGATGGCTTGCGCGCTCTTCGGCACCTCGTCGGTTTGTATCGGGTTGATCATGATAAGGACGACGTCGGGTGAGGTGCAGCTATAGATGAGCGGAAAAATCGGCGGATTACCCATGTAACCGCCGTCCCAATAATACTCGCCGTCGATCTCGATGGCCTGGAAGACAGTTGGCAGACACGCGGATGCAAGGACTTTATCGACCGTCATCTCCGATCGCTCAAAGACGCGCAGGCGGTTGGTCGTAACATTGCTTGCGCATGTGAAAAGCTTGACGCTGCTGGATCGGCGAAGCCGTTCAAAGTCGATCTGGTCGGTAAAAATCTCGCCGTAGCGGATTATAGTTGTAGGGTTCGTCTGATATGGAGACATCATTCGCGAGAAGAAGTCCATCATCAGCCACCGGGCGAAAAATCCATGCTGCCCGGGTTGATCAACCGAGTCCACCCACGAAGGCCGCAAGATGGAATACGCACCTTTCTCGGCAACCGCCCTCCAGAACCTCTGTAGCGCCGCGCGAGCCCCCTCATTGCCCCCTTGCGTTAACCCATAGGCAGTAACCGCTGCATTCATTGCTCCCGCGCTCGTGCCAACTATACCCTCGACGGCGATCCGCCCATCCTCGAGCAACCTGTCAAGGACTCCCCACGCAAACGCGCCAGCAGCCACTCTGCTGCCCTGGATAGCAAGATTTATCAGCTTCGGATCGGCCTGATTTCGTGCGGCCTTTTGAGCCATGACTTACTCGCTCAGAGATATGCAAGCTTATCATTCAAAAGTCGCA
>CAVWQZ010000007.1:0-350341 GCA_963757295.1 uncultured Actinomycetota bacterium
GCTCGCCGAGTGAGCGATGCAGTCATCGAGGTCGACGACCTGCGCCGCAGCTATCAGACCAGGACCGGGGTGCTCCGGCGTACGGCCAAAGTGGTCGAGGCCGTGCGCGGCGTGGACTTCTCGGTGCAGCGGGGCGAGCTGTTCGGGCTGCTCGGGCCGAACGGCGCCGGCAAGACGACCACCATCAAGATGCTCATCACCTTGCTGCTGCCGACGTCGGGCTCGGCCCGGGTGCTCGGCTACGACGTGGTCGACGACGCCCGCGAGGTGCGCAAGCGAGTCGGCTACGTCTTCGGTGGCGAGCGCGGCCTGTACGAGCGGCTGTCGGCGTACGACAACCTGCGCTACTTCGCCGAGCTCTACTCGGTGCCCGCGCGCGAGCAGACCCGGCGGATCGGCGAGCTGGTCGAGCTCGTCGGGCTCACCGGCCGCGAGAAGGAGCGGGTCGAGGGGTACTCCCGCGGCATGCGGCAGCGGCTGCACATCGCCCGCGGCCTGCTGCACAAGCCCGAGGTGCTCTTCCTCGACGAGCCGTCCATCGGCATCGACCCGGTCGGTGCCCGTGAGCTGCGGTCGACCGTCGCGGGCCTGGTCGAGCAGGGCACCACAGTGCTGCTGACGACGCACTACATGTTCGAGGCCGACGAGCTCTGCGACCGGATCGCGGTGATCACCGGCGGCCGCATCGTCGCTGACCGGCACCCCGGCCGAGCTCAAGGCCAAGGTCGAGGAGGGGCCGGTCGTCGAGGTCGAGGTCTTCGGCGACGCCGAGCCGGCCCGGCTGCAGGCCGAGGCGCTGCCCGGGGTCCGGTCGGCCATCGCCGAGCACAACGGGCACGCGCAGCTGCTCGTCGTCCGGGCGATGCCCGGCGCCGAGGTCTCGCAGGCCGTGCTCCGCTGCCTGGGCAGCGTGCCGTTCGGCCGGGTCGCCACCCGCGAGCCCACCCTGGAGGACGCCTACGTCGAGCTGGTGAACGGCGCGTGAGGACGCTGCGGGTGTTCGCGGTCGCCTGGCTGCTGCACCTGAAGATGCTCAGCCGGTCGGCGTTCGACGGCGTGCTCGGTGTGATCTGGCCGCTGTTCTTCGCGACCATCGCGTTCCTCATGTACGGCGCCGGCGGCGACGACGAGGCGCTGCTCTACGCCGCCGTGGGCGCGAGCGTGATGGGCATCTGGTCCTCGGTCAGCACGTCCGCGAGCAGCGCGGTGCAACGGGAACGCTGGGCGGGGACCCTCGAGCTGCTGGTGATCGCCCCGGTGCGACTGCCGGTCGTGCTGCTGCCGATCACCACCGCGATGGCGACCATCGGGCTCTACAGCATGGTGGCCACCCTGCTGTGGGGCCGCTTCCTGTTCGGCATCGACGTACCCATCGAGCACCCGGTGCTGTTCGGGCTCTCGGTGGTCGCCACCGTGGTGTCGATCGGGATGGTCGGGTTCCTGATGGCGGTGACGGTGGTGCGCTACCGGACGGCGTGGGCGCTGGGCACCGCCTTCGAGGAGCCGGTCTGGCTGATCTGCGGCTTCCTGCTGCCGGTGGCACTGCTGCCTGGCTGGGTCGAGCCGATCTCCTGGCTGCTCGCCCCGACCTGGGGCGTGCGGGCGATCCGCGAGTCGGCGCTGGGCGGCACACCGTTCCCCGACCTCGTGCTGTGCCTGGTGGTCGGCCTGGGCTACGCCGCGGTGGGGATGTTCTTCGCCGAGCGGATCCTCACCGCCGCCCGCCGCAACGCGAGCCTGGCGCTGTCATGAGCAGCGTCGCGGATCTTCTTCATCGGTGGGCTGACCAGCTACCGCGCCCTGTTCAACTGGCTGTCCCCGTGGATCCTGGTGCCGACGTTCGTGGTGGGCCCGATCACGCAGATCCTGCTGTTCGCCTACATCGGCCGCGCTGCCGGCATCGGCTCCGACGAGTTCTTCGTCATCGGCAACGCGCTGCAGTACGCCGCCATCCCGTGCCTGTTCGCCATGGGCAACACCATCGCCGACGAGCGGCGCCAGATGACTCTCGGCATCATCCTCGCGACGCCGGCGCCACGGGTCCCGCTGTTCCTCGGGCGGGCGCTGCCGGTCATCGTCAACGGGTTCGTGGTCTCGCTGTTCGCGCTGGTCGTCGGCGGGCTCATCTTCTCCATCGACGTCCCGCCGGAAGCGATGCTGCCGATCGTCGGCGTCACCGCCGTCTGCGCCTTCTCCTGCACCGGGCTCGGCTTGGTCGGTGCCGCACTCAGCCTGCGGGTGCGGGAGACCGCGGTGCTCGCCAACGTCATCTTCGGCGTGCTGCTGATCTTCTGCGGCGTCAACGTGCCGCTCGACGACCTCCCCGGCTGGATGGCCTCGGTCGCCGAGTACCTGCCGCTCACCCACGGCATCGCCGCCGCCCGCGAGCTGGCCGACGGCGCCGCTGTGTCGTCGATCGTCGACGACGTCGCACTCGAGGTCGCGGTCGGCACGGTGTACGTCGGCATCGGCATGCTGATGCTGTCGTACTTCGAGTGGGAGAGCCGCCGCCGCGCCACCCTCGAGATGGCCTGACGTGGCACCGGTCGTCCGTCCGGGGCGGGCCGAGGACCTGCCGCGAGCTGACCCGGATCTACAACCACTACGTGCGCACCAGCGGCGCGACCTTCGACGTCGAGGAGCAGAGCGTCGCGGCGCGCCAGCCCTGGTTCGACGCGCACGCGACGACCGGGCCGCACCGGCTGCTCGTCGCCGAGGAAGCAGGTGCGGTGCTCGGCTGGAGCTCGAGCGGACCGCTGCGGCCGCGACCGGCGTACGCCCGTTCGGTGGAGACGTCGGTCTACCTCGACGAGACGGCGACCGGCCGCGGCCTAGGGACACTGCTGGGCTCGGCACTGCTCGACGCCCTTGCGGGCGAGGACCTGCACCGCGCGTTCGCCCTCGTCGCCGTGCCGAACGACGCCTCCGAGGCCCTGCACCGGCGGCTGGGCTACCGCCACGTCGGCACCTGGTCGGAGGCCGGGCACAAGCTCGGCCGCTGGTGGGACGTGCGCTGGTACGAGCGCGCGCTGCCCTGAGCCTGCACTCACCTCGCGGATCCGTCGGACCGGCGTCGTTGGATGAGGCATGGAACCGATCAAGCGATTCACTGCCGAGCAGTACGAGCAGGCGCTGGAGTCGTGGTCGTGGCTCGACCTTGCTGGGAAGTCTCCCCGGTTCACACCCCTGTTCGGCGACCTCTTCCTGGAGGCAGGCACGCCGATCTCCGGCATCGACCTCAGCTAGGCGGCTGCGCTGCCACATCACTGGTCGAGGGGCACGCGCACCATCTCGCCAGACTCGTTGCTGGACACGTAGACCGCGCCGCCGGTGCCGACGACGTACGGCGGGTAGTCGCCGACCGCCCACCGCCGGGTCTGCTGGCCGGAGGCCGCGTCGAACGACACGACCAGGTCGGCATCCGGGACGCCCGCCCACACCGAGGATCCGATCACGTTCAGGGCGAGGCCGGGAGCCGGCAGTGCGGGTCGGGAGAGGACGGCGCCGGTGTCCGGTTCCAGCCGAATGAGGTTGTCGGTGGCGGCGAGCGCCACCCAGACCGCGCCGCCGGCCGCAACGACTCCAGTGCTGCCCGTGCCGACGGGTACCTTCTGGGCCGGCCCGCCGGACAGCGGGACTCGGTTGACCGATGTGCTCCGGGCATCGGTGACCCAGGCGGCGTCGCCGGTGACCGCGACGTCGTAGGGGAGCGTGACGCCGGGCAGCGCGAGGGTGCGCCGGACCTGGCCGGTGTCGGCATCTACTTCGAACAGCTCGGCGCCGGCGGCGAACCAGAGGCTGTCTCCGACGAGCGGCATCCCGCGCGGGCCAGGCGAGCCGGTCGTGACCGTGTGCACGACCCGGCCGGTCTCCGGGTCGATCGCCTGGACCCGTCCGTCATAGGGCTCGGACACCCAGACCCAGCGGCTCGCCACCTCGATGTCGAACAGGCTGCTCGGCAGCTCGGCGACGGTGCTCGCCCGCCCGGAGGCCGGGTCGACCCGCACCACGCCACCGTCGTCCAGCGCCGCCCACACGGATCCGCGGGCCGCCGCCAGTCGCAGCGGCTTGCCACCCAGGTCGACCGCGCGTCGTGCCCTTGGGTGTGACCGTGCGCACCTCGTCACCTTGCTGCTCGGCCGGCGGGGCGGCCCGGCGGTCAGCTCCGACGGTTGGCAGGGTCACGATCACGGCGACGACGACGGCCGCTGCGAGGGCGACGAGGGTGCGGCGTTGCCGCCGCCGACGGTCGACCCGGTCGGGGAAAGCGGCCATCGCGGTGCCGTGCTCCACCTGCTCGCCGTCGACCTGGCCGTGCAGGTACGAGCGGAGCTCGGCGTCGAGGTCCCGGCCGGTCACGACGACCCCTCCGTCGTATTGGCGAGGGCCCGGATCGCCCGCGAGGCGTGCGACTTGACCGCGCCCTGGCTGATGCCGAGCGCCTGGGCGATCTCGGCCTCGCTCATGTCCAGGTAGTAGCGCAGGACGACCACTTCCTTCTGACGTCGTGGCAGGTCGCGCACGGCCCTGCCCGAGGGCGCTGTCGCGGTCGTGGGTGAGGACCGTCGCCTCGGCGGAGTCGACGGCGTCCATCGCCTCGACCAGTCGGCGCCGGTCGAAGAGGCGGGCGACCCGCCGCCGACGGAGCTTGCTGCGGGCGCCGTTGAGGACGCTGGACCGCAGGTAGCGGAACGAGTCGGAGGGGTCGTCCAGGAACCGCCACCGCAGCCGCAGCCCGACGAAGGCGTCCATCACGACGTCCTCCGCGGTCTCGCGGTCGTCCACGAGCAGCAGCGCGGTGCGCACCAGACGCGAGTAGTGCACGGCGAAGCAGGTGGCCATCGCGACATCGCGGTCGGAGGCCTGCTCCGCCGCTCCCACCTCCGCGCCGGTCACGTCCCCACTGTCGGGGTGCCCACCGGCAAGCGCCAGAGTGAGCCCTCCCCCTCGTTGGCGACCCACACCGAACCGTCGGCCGCGGCGATCCCCAGCGGCTGCCGCCCGACCTGCACCAGGCCGAGAATCGCCCCGGACTCGGACAGCCGGACCAGCGCGTCCTGGTCGACCAGGGTCAGCCACACCTCGTCGCCGACGGCGGCGGCGCCGTAGCTGACGCCCGGAAGCTCGACGTCGCCCACGTGGGCGAAGCGCTCGCGGCTGAGCACAGCCATCCCGGGCCGGTCGCTGCGCGCGGCGAAGATCCGCGCGCCGGTCACCACCAACCCGATCGTCGGTCCGTCGACGTCCGCGGTGCCGCGCAGCCGGCCGTGGTCGTCGAGCTGCACCAGCGTCCCCAGCGTCCGGTTGGAGACGATCACCGAGCGCCCGGCGAGTGCCAGCTGGGCCGCTTCACCGCCGACCTCGGTGACGCTGTCCACCCGTAGCGTCGTCGGGTCCACCCGGACCACGGCCGAGCCGGCCGTCACCCAGACCGCGCCGAGCCCCGCGAGCACTCCGCGGACCGGACCGGGCATGCGCAGAGCCCGCAGCTGTCGCCCGGTTCCGGCATCGAGCACGACGAGGCGGCTGCCGTGGTTGTCACCCGCGAAGACCCGGCCTGCGGCCGCAGTGACCTCGGTCAGCTGGGCGCCGGTGTCCCGCACCAGCCGTGCTGTCCCGGCACCGGGAGCGACCCGGTGCACCGAGCCGGTCCCGCCGGCCACCCAGACCGCGCCGGCGGCCGCCGTCACCCGGTGCGGCGCGTGCCCGACCGGGATGACGGTGTGATCGACCGGCTCCGGGCGCATCGCCGACGGCGATGGGCTTGCGGCCGGTGCCGGTGTGACCGCGCCCGCCTCCGAGGTCCGCTCCGGGCCACCGGAGCAGGCAGCGACGGCTGCCGCCATCGCCAACACCAGCGCGCCACGCAGTGCACGTTGTCCGTTCATGCCCTCAGTGACGCGCGGGCCTGCATCCGGTTTACCGACATCAGCAGGATTCCTGTTCAGGGGAGCTGGTCGACGAGACGGCGCAGTGACCTTCACGGAGGAGGTGCCGGCCTCGGTCGTCGGACACCGAGTCGAAGCACACCCCGCCGGCATGCCGCCGCGAGGGTCGAAGTGTCGTGTCCCGGTCAGACGTCCCGGCCGGCCTGCTCTACGGTCGTCCGATGGATCTCTCGATGCGGCCGGTGACCGCCGCGGACATCCCGGCCATCGCCGCACTGCAGCAGCGCTGGGACACCCGGTGGTTCGGGGCGCCGGAGGAGGACGAGTCCGAGGTCCGCGCGTCCCTCGACCGGGTGAGTCCGCTCGAGCAGTGCAGCGTGCTGCTCCACGACGGTGACCGGCTGGTCGCGGCGGGCTGGTGGTGGAAGGTCGACGACACCACGCTGCTCGTCGACCCCGACGTCGACGATCCCGGCGTGCACGACGCGCTGGTCGGCTGGCTGGTGGCCAGCGGGGCGGCGAACGCGGAGGCGCTGGCCGGCGACGAGCTGCTGCGCGCGGCGCTGGCGCGGCACGGCTGGGTGCACTGGCTCTCCCAGTTCGAGCTGATGCGCGACGCCGCCGGGCTGCCGGCGCCGACCTGGCCGGACGACGTCAGCGTGACGTCCCTCGACGACCACGCGGAGTGCGGTGCACCGCCTGATCTACCAGGAGGCGCGCTGGGCCGACGTGCCCGGTCACGGCGACCGCGAGCTGGCCGAGTGGCACGCGCTGTTCCTCGCGGGGGAGGACCCGGCGCAGCAGGTGCTGGCCTGGCGCGACGGCGCGCTGGTAGGGGTCGCGCTCGGCAAGACGTTCTCCGACGGCACCGGCTGGGTGTCGCAGGTCGCGGTCCGGCCGGACCAGCAGGGCCGCGGACTGGGCCGGGCCCTGCTGCTCGAGGCGTTCGGCCGACGGCTCGCGGCCGGCGCTGCGCGGCTGGGGCTCGGCGTCTCGGCCGCGAACGCCGACGCGCTGCGTCTCTACGAGAGCATCGGGCTGCAGATCGACCGCGAGTGGATGCGGTACCGGCCGGCGGGCTAGCGCGGCAGGTACGCGTCGAGGAAGGCGTTGCCGAACACGTCGTCCGGGTCGAGGTCGTCGCGCAGGGCGCGGGCGTCGGCGAACCGCGGGTAGCGCTCGGCGACGACGTCGGGCCGGGTCGTGAACACCTTGCCCCAGTGCGGCCGGGCGTCGAACGGTGCCAGCGCGTCCTCGAGCGCGCCGACCACGGGCAGCACCCCGTCGGGGTCCGGACGCCAGGTGAAGTGCACGGCCAGGCTGTCCCGCCCGTACGCCGGGCTCAGCCACAGGTCGTCGGCGGCGACCGTGCGCAGCTCGCAGACGAGCAGCACCGGCGCCACCTGCTCGCGCAGCGCGCCGACGGCGTGCAGCACCGGCGACCGCGTGCTCGCGGGGGACGAGGTACTCCGTCTGCAGCTCGTCGCCGTGGCTCGGCGTGTGGTCCAGCCGGAAGTGCGGCAGCCGCTCGTGCCACGGGCCGGGCACACCGAGCTGCGTCGTGCACGCCTCGGCGGGCTGGCCGGCCACCGGGTGCCGGGCGGCCGTGGCGGCCGTCGCCCCGAGCCAGTCGTCGGGCAGCGGTCGGCCGGTCCCGGTCGGTGCGCCGCTTGACCCACACCTGGTCGACCACGTCGGGGCGCCAGGTGGTGAAGACGCTCACGCTGTCGCCGGCCGCGAGCACCTCGTCGAGGTCGCTGTCCAGCCGCGCAGCCGGCAGGTCGTCGTACACCCGCTGCGCGACGTCGTACGTCGGCTCGACCGCGAGCGTGATGGCGGTGACCACACCCAGCGAGCCGAGCGCGACGACGGCGCCGGCGAACCGGTCGTCGCCGCGGTCCAGTCGCAGCAGCTCCCCGGTCGCGGTGACGAGCTCGAGCCCGACGACCGAGGTCGCCAGGGCGCCGAGCGCCTCGCCGGACCCGTGGGTGCCGGTCGCCACCGCGCCGGCGACCGAGATGTGCGGCAGCGACCCGAGGTTCGCCAGGCCCAGGCCCTCGGCGTGCAGCCGGGTGGCGACCTCGCCGTAGCGCAGGCCGGCGCTGACGGTGGCCGACGACCGGTCCGGTGCCACCTCGAACCGCACCGGCAGGCCGGCCACGGACACCTGGTCGCCGGTCGGTGTCGGCCACCGGGCTGAACGAGTGGCCGGTGCCCAGCGCGCGGATCCGGCTGCTGGCCGCGACGATCTCCTGCAGCTGCTCCACGGCTGCCGGGCCGGTGCAGCCGGCCGGCCTGGAAGGTGACGTTGCCGGCCCAGTTGGTGCGGGTCGCGCTCACCGGTCCCAGGTCTCCCCGGCGTCCAGCCGCTGGCGGAGCAGGTCGGGCAGCGGGATGGACTCGCCGTCCCGGCCGCCGGCCCCCACGACGAGCGGCGGGTCGCTCGGCGTGAGCGTGGCGCCGCGCAGCCGGGCCTGCAGGCTGGTGGGCGTCGACAGCACGTAGAAGTCGCCGTGCTCGTCGACGGCGAGGGTGCCGTTGCGCCGGAGGTACCACCCGGTCAGGCCGGTCCGGTAGAGCGTGCGGCCGTTGAGCGCGCGTGCCTTCAGCGCGACGGTGGGCAGGCCGCGCTCCCGGGCGTCTCGCACGAACTGCTGGAGCAGCGCGGTCGCCTGCTCCGCCTCGGCCGCGCGCTTCCGGTCGAGCCGGGCGGCGTGCTCGGCCGCGGCGTCGCCGCGCCGGGCCGCCCAGCTCTCGCCCTGCTCGCCGGTTCCGGACATGACGGCAGTCTGCGCCGCGGGGTGAACGGTCTCGGTAGCCGGGGGCGTAGACAGTGAGCGAGGGAACCGCAAGGGTTCGAACCGAGGCGGGAACCGCCCGCCTGGAGAGGTGGTCGAGATGTCAGCTCTGCTCCGGCTGAAGGTGGGCCTGGTCGTCGTCGCGTTGGTGGGGGTAGGTGGTGTCACGGCCGCGGTCGCCTCGGGCGGCGACGGGCGGTCCCGGTTCTCGACCGACCTGATCGGCTACGAGGAGGTCCCGGCGACGTCTCGACGACGGGCGGTGGCACCTTCCGGGCCAGCGATCTCCCGGTCGGCGGACGAGATCCGCTACGAGCTCGACCTACTCCGGCCTGGAAGGCTCGCGTCACGCAGGCGCACATCCACTTCGGTCAGAAGGCCGTCGCCGGCGGCATCTCGGTGTTCCTCTGCACCAACCTCGGCAACGGGCCGGCCGGCACGCAGGCCTGCCCGCCCAGCGGCACGGTGACAGGGCACGATCCGGGCGGCCGACGTGATCGGTCCCGGCCGCGCAGGGCATCGCCGCCGGCGAGTTCGCCGAGCTGGTGGCAGGCGCTGCGGGCCGGCGTCGACGTACGCCAACGTCCACACCGACCTGCGCCCCGGCGGCGAGATCCGCGGCCAGCTCGGCGACCGCGACAACAGCGGCCACGACGACGACTGAGGTCGCCCGTCAGCCGCGCAGCCGCAGTCCCCGCGGGGTCGCGTGGAAGCCGGCTTCCTCCAGCGCGCGACCCAGCGGGGAGTCGAGCACGCCGGCGCCGTCGGCGCGCTCGACGGTGAGCCGGCCCAGCTGACCTTCCCGGACGGCGAGGGACAGCGCGTCGACGGCGGGCTGCAGCAGCCCGGGCTCGTCGGCCCAGGTCAGCAGGGTGCGGCCGCCGCGCTCGACGTACAGGACGAGGCGCCCGTCGACCAGGACGACGAGCGCCCCGGCCTTGCGGCCCGGCTTGTGCCCGGCGTCCTCGCCGCGGCCGGGCCAGGGCAGGGCCGCGCCGAACGGGTTCGCCGGGTCGGTCGCGGCGAGGACCAGTGCGCGCGGGTACGTCGGCGCCGGTCGGCCGCGGACCCTCGCCGGAGCGCTCGATCGCGGTCGCCGACCGCGCGCAGCCGGTCGACCGCCCCGGGCAGGGCGAACTGCGCCGCGCCGAGGCCCTCGACGAAGTAGCCGCGGCGGCAGCGGCCGGTCTCCTCGAAGGCCGCGAGCACCCGGTAGACCGCGGCGAACCCGCCGGGTGCGCGCTCGGCCATGACCGCGCCGCGGATCACCACGCCGTGCCGGTCGAGCAGCACCTCGGCGAGCGTGGCCGCCCGCCGGGTCGGGTCGGCCTCGACGCTCGGGCAGCAGCGACCAGCGGCCGGCGGCGACCGGCGGCCCGGTGCGGCTGGGCATCGCCGGGCGGCTGCGGCCGTAGCGGCCGCGCGGGCGCCGCCCGGCGGGCCTGGTGCGCGCCGCCGCCGCCCGCGACCAGGGTGCGCAGCGGCGCCAGGGTGTCGTTGCTGACGTGACCCGCCCAGACCAGGTCCCAGAGCGCGGCGACCAGGGCCTGGTCGTCCGTCGGTCGGCGTCCTCGGACGACCCGACGACGTCGGCGAGGCGGCGGAAGAAGAACGCGCCGCCGCCGGCCAGGGCGTCGAGCACCGCCTGGTGCACCGGGGTGCTGACCGCGGCCGGGTCGGGCGCCGGCAGGGTCAGGGGCGCGGAGTCGGCGAGGTGCAGCGACACCCAGCCGTCGGACCCGGGCAGCGACCCGTGCCCGCGCCAGAGCACCTCGCCGGCGGCGCACAGCTCGTCGAGCATGCGCGGGGGAGTAGTCCGGCACCCGGACCGGCAGCACCAGCGACTCCAGCGCGGACGCCGGGACCTGCGCGCCCTGCAGCTGCTCGACGACGCGCAGCACGCCCGCCGCGCCGCGCAGCCGGCTGCCGACCTGCTGCCAGGCGGGCAGGAACGAGGCCAGCGCCTCGACCGGGACCGGCTCGACCTCCTTGCGCAGCGCGGCCAGCGACCGGCGCCGCAGCGTGCGCAGCACCTCGGCGTCGCACCACTCGGCGCCCGCACCGCCGGGCAGGAACTCGCCGGCCACCACCCGGCCGGTGCCGGCGAGCCGGGCCAGGGCCTGCTCGACCACGGCGGCCCCGAGGCCGAACCGGGCCGCCACGTCGCCGGTCGTGGAACGGCACGTGGGTGCGGGCGTACCGCGCGACCAGGTCGCCGATCGGGTCGCGCAGCGGCTCGAGGAACGCGTCGGGGATGCCCGTCGGCAGCGGGGTGCCGAGCGCGTCGCGCAGCCGCCCGGCGTCCTCGACCGCGACCCAGCGCTCCTCGCCGGCGACCCGCACCCGGATCGCCCGCCGGGCCTCCTCGAGCGCGGCCAGCCAGGCCGGGCGTCGCGCCGCGGTCGACGGCCTCGGCGGTGGTCAGCGGGCCGAGCACGCGCAGCAGGTCGGCGACGCCCTCGACGTCGCGCGCCCGGCGGTCGTCGGAGAGCCGCTGCAGGTCGCGGGCCAGCGACGCGATCGGCGTCGGGGTCGAGCAGCTCGCGCAGCTCGCCGTACCCCTGCTGGCCGAGCAGCTCGGCGAGCAGCGTCGGGTCGAGCGACAGCGCGGCGGCCCGGCGCTCGGCCAGCGGCGAGTCGCCCTCGTAGAGGAACTGCGCGACGTAGCCGAACAGCAGCGACCGGGCGAACGGCGACGGCTGCTGGGTCTCGACCTCGACGAAGCGCACCGAGCGCTCCTGCGACCTCGCGCATCAGCCCGACCAGCCCGGGCACGTCGAAGACGTCCTGCAGGCACTCGCGCATCGTCTCGAGCACGACCGGGAACGAGCCGTAGTCGCTGGCCACCGACAGCAGCTGCGCCGACCGCTGCCGCTGCTGCCACAGCGGCGTGCGCCGGCCGGGGTTGCGCCGCGGCAGCAGCAGGGCCCGGGCCGCGCACTCGCGGAACCGGGACGGCGAACAGCGCCGACCCGCCGACCTCGGCGGTGACCAGCGGCTCGACCTCGTCCGGCTCGACCACCGCCATCTCGGTGCCGGTGCGCGGCAGCGCGTCGCCCGTCGTCGAGCTCGATGTCGGGCAGCCGCAGCACGATGCCGTCGTCGGCGTGCATCGCCTGCACGTCGACGCCGTACCGCTCGCGCAGCCGGGCCGCGACGGCCAGCGCCCACGGCGCGTGCACCTGCGCGCCGAACGGCGAGTGGATCGCGACCCGCCAGTCGCCGAGCTCGTCGCGGAACCGCTCGACGACGATCGTGCGGTCGTCGGGCAGGTGGCCGGTCGCCTGCGCGCTGCTCGTCGAGGTAGGCCAGCAGGTTGTCGGCGGCCCAGGCGTCGAGCCCGGCGGCCATCACCCGCTCCCGGGCCTTCGCCGGCGACAGCCCGCCGAGCTCGCGGATGAACGCGCCGAGCGCCCGGCCGAGCTCGACCGGCCGGCCGAGGGTGTCGCCCTTCCAGAACGGCAGCCGGCCCGGCTGGCCCGGGCGCGGGCGTGACGAGCACCCGGTCGTGGCTGATGTCCTCGATCCGCCACGACGTCGAGCCGAGGGTGAAGACGTCGCCGACCCGCGACTCGTAGACCATCTCCTCGTCCAGCTCGCCGACCCGGCGTCTTCTTGTCGCCGACCAGGAAGACGCCGAACAGCCCGCGGTCGGGGATGGTGCCGCCGCTGGTCACCGCGAGCCGCTGCGCGCCGGGCCGGCCGGTCAGGGTGCCGCCGACCCGGTCCCACACCAGCCGCGGCCGCAGCTCGGCGAACTCGTCGGACGGGTAGCGGCCGGCGAGCATGTCGAGCACCGACTCGAAGGCGCGAGCGGGGCAGCGAGGCGTACGGCGCGGCGCGGCGCACCACGTCGTACATCACCTCGACGTCCCACTCGTCGACGCGCACCATCGCGACGACCTGCTGGGCGAGGACGTCGAGCGGGTTGCGCGGGTAGCGCAGCGCCTCGATCTGCGCCGGCGCGCATCCGCTCGGCGACCACCGCGGTCTGCACCAGGTCGCCGCGGTACTTGGGGAAGATGACGCCGCGCGAGACGGCGCCGACCTGGTGGCCGGCCCGGCCGACCCGCTGCAGGCCGCTGGCCACCGACGGCGGCGACTCGACCTGGATGACCAGGTCGACCGCGCCCATGTCGATGCCGAGCTCGAGGCTGGAGGTGGCGACCACCGCGGGCAGCCGGCCGGCCTTGAGCGCCTCCTCGATCTGGCCGCGCTGCTCCTTGGACACCGAGCCGTGGTGGGCCCGGGCGATCTCGGGGACGCGCGCCGCGGCGACGCGCCGGACTGCGCCATGACTGCGGCCGGCTGCACCTCGCCGCCCTCGCGGCAGCGGCTCGCCGGTCGACCCGCTCGTAGTCGATCTCGTTGAGCCGGGCGCACAGCCGCTCGGCCAGCCGGCGCGAGTTGGCGAACACGATCGTCGACCGGTGCGCCTCGACCAGGTCGACGATGCGCTCCTCGACGTGCGGCCAGATCGACGTACGGCGCTCCTCGCCCGCCGCGGAGCCGCTGACCTCGCCGGTGGTCTGGCCGAGCTCGCCGAGGTCCTCGACCGGGACGACGACCTCGAGCTCGACGGTCTTGGCTGCTCGGCGGCTGCACGACCTCGACGTCGTGCGGGCCGCCGAGGAAGCGGGCGACCTCCTCGACCGGGCGGACCGTGGCGGACAGGCCGATCCGCTGGGCGGGCCGCTCGAGCAGGTGCGTCGAGCCGCTCGAGGGACAGCGCCAGGTGGGCGCCGCGCTTGGTGCCGGCGACGGCGTGCACCTCGTCGACGATGACCGTCTCGACGCCGCGCAGCGACTCGCGGGCCTGCGAGGTGAGCAGCAGGAACAGCGACTCGGGCGTGGTGATCAGGATGTCCGGCGGCGTGCGCGGCGAACCGGCGCCGCTCGTCGGCGGGGGTGTCGCCGGAGCGGACGCCGACGGTGAGGTCGCGGCTCGGGCAGGCCCGAGCCGGGTGGCGGCGTGCCGGATGCCGGCCAGCGGGGCGCGCAGGTTGCGCTCGACGTCGACGGCGAGCGCCTTCATCGGCGAGACGTAGAGGACCCGGCAGCGGCGCTGCGGCTCGGCCGGCGCCGGCTCGCTGGCCAGCCGGTCGATCGACCAGAGGAAGGCGGCCAGCGTCTTGCCCGAGCCGGTCGGGGCGACGACCAGGGCGTTGCGGCCGGCGCCGATCGCCTCCCAGGCGCCCTCCTGCGCGGCGGTCGGGCGCGGTGAACGAGGCGTCGAACCACGCCTGGGTCGCGGCGGAGAACGCGTCATCGCCGGGCCGTCGTCACCCGGTCATCTCGCCGACGGCACCGACAGATGTCGGGTCGCCGCCAGGTGCCGATCATCCCGAAGCCCCAGCGCCAGGCGACGTCGCGGTTGGGGTCGCTCGTGGCTCGTCCGGGACTGTGCTCGCGTCGGTCTCCTCGACCATGTCCTCGAGCTCGATCCGTGGCGGCAGCGCGGCGAAGCGCCGCTCGCGGCGGCGTCGCTGGCGGCGTCGCGCTGTCCTGGTCCTCGGCCATGCCCCCAGTGTGCCTCCCGCAGCCGGCCGCTGCCGGACAAATCGGGTCGAGGGCTGTCGGCGGGCCGGTCTAGGGTCGATCACCGTGCCCGAGCGAACCCATGGTCCTGGCCCGCGGCCTGGTGAAGCGCTTCGGCGACTTCACCGCGGTCGACGGCATCGACGTCGAGGTCGCGCGCGGCGAGGCGTTCGGCTTCCTCGGCCCCAACGGCGCCGGCAAGTCCTCCACGATGCGGATGATCGGCTGCGTCTCGCCGGTCACCGACGGGCACGCTGCGGGTGCTCGGGCATCGACCCGGCGGTCGACGGCGCCGCGGATCCGGGCCCGGCTCGGCGTCGTGCCGCAGGAGGACACCCTCGACGTCGAGCTGACGGTGCGGGAGAACCTGCTGGTCTACGGCCGCTACTTCGGGCTGTCGCGGCCGGAGGTCGGCCGAGCGCGGCCGACCGAGCTGCTCGAGTTCGTCCAGCTCGCCGAGCGCGGCGACCAGCAAGGTCGAGCCGCTGTCCGGCGGCATGAAGCGCCGGCTCACCATCGCCCGGTCGCTGATCAACGACCCCGAGATGCTGCTGCTCGACGAGCCGACCACCGGCCTCGACCCGCAGGCCCGGCACGTGGTGTGGGACCGGCTGTTCCGGCTCAAGCAGCGGGCGTGACCCTGGTGCTCACCACGCACTACATGGACGAGGCCGAGCAGCTCTGCGACCGGCTGGTGGTGATGGACGGCGGCCGGATCGCCGCCGAGGGCTCGCCGGCCGCGCTGATCCGCGAGTGGTCGACCCGCGAGGTCGTCGAGCTGCGGTTCCCGCCGGACGAGACCGAGGCCGCGGGCGAGAAGGTCGAGGCGCTGGTCGCGCACGCCGGAGCGGCCGCTGCACGCGCTGGTCGACCGGGTCGAGGTGCTGCCCGACCGCGTGCTGCTCTACGCCGACGACGGCGACGCCGCGGCGGCCGAGGTGCACCGCCGCGGCATCGCAGCCGCAGTCCGTGCTGGTGCGCCGCAGCACGCCTCGAGGACGTGTTCCTGCGGCTCACCGGCCGGACGCCTGGTCGACTGATGATGGCGCAGACCACGTCGACGCCGCAGACCGGCGCGCCTGCCGCCGGCTCCGTCCGACGCCGGCGCTGATCGGCTGCGCGCGTTCGACTTCTGGCTGGCGCAGTACCGCCGGACCTGGCGGGGCACCGCGATCTCGCACCGTCCTCGAGCCGCTGGGCTTCCTCGCCGCGATGGGCCTCGGGCTCGGCTCGCTGGTCGACAGCGGCGCCGGCGGCCGGCGACCCTCGGCGGCGTCAGCTACCTCGAGTTCATCGCGCCCGGCCTGCTGGCCGCCGTCGGCGATGCAGACGGCGGCCTTCGAGTCGACCTACCCGGTGATGGGCGCGATCAAGTGGAACCGGCAGTACCACGCGCATGCTCGCCACGCCGCTGCGCGTCGTCGACGTGCTCGCCGGCCACCTGCTGTTCGTCGCGCTCCGGCTGATCGATCACCGCCACGGTGTTCCTCGTCATCATGGTGGCGTTCGGCGCGATCGCGCTCGCCGTGGGCGGTGCTCGTGCCTGCCCGGTCGGCGTGCTGACCGGCTGGCCTTCGCGCCGGCCATCTTCGCCTTCTCGGCGACCCGCGAGAACGACAGCGGCTTCGCGATGCTGTTCCGGTTCGGCATCGTGCCGATGTTCCTGTTCTCCGGGACGTTCTTCCCGGTCTCCCAGCTGCCCGACTGGCTCGAGCCGGTGGCCTACCTGACGCCGCTCTGGCACGGCGTCGACCTGTGCCGCGACCTCGCGCTCGGGACACCGTGTCGTGCGGCGCGGCGCTCGGTGCACGTCGGCTACCTGCTGCTGTGGGTCGTCGGCGGCTTCGTCGTTCGCGCTGCGCACCTTCCGCAGGCGGCTGGTCACGTGAGCGCGTCGACCCGCTGGCGCCGTCGCCGCTGCGCGTCACCCCGCCGCTGCTGCCGCCGGCTGGTCGGCACCGGCGGCGCGCGCTACCTCGTCGAGCGCAACGTGCGGGTCTACCGCCGCGAGCTGGCTGGTGCTCGTCTCCGGGCTCCTCGAGCCGCTCTTCTACCTGTTCTCGATCGGCGTCGGGGTGTCGCAGCTGGTCGGCGACGTCGCGCTGCCCGGCGGCGAGGTCGTCACCTACACCGCGTTCGTCGCGCCGGCGATGCTCGCGGCCAGCGCCATGAACGGCGCGATCTATCGACGCGACGTTCAACCTGTTCTTCAAGCTGAAGTACAACAAGCTGTACGACGCGGTGCTGGCCACGCCGGTCACGCCGGTCGACGTCGCGGTCGGCGAGATCGCCTGGGCGCTGCATGCGCGGCTCGTTCTACTCCGTGCGCGTTCCTCGTCGTGATGCTGGTCATGGGCCTGATCTCGTCGTGGTGGGCGCTGCTCGCGCTGCCGGCCGTCGTGCTCATCGGCTTCGCGTTCGCCGCGGTCGGGCACGGCGTGCACGACGTACATGCGCTCGTGGCAGGACTTCGAGCTACATCACCCTGGTGACGCTGCCGCTGTTCCTGTTCTCGGCCACGTTCTACCCGCTCGTCGGTCTACCCGGAGTCGCTGCAGTGGGTGGTGCGCTGCTCGCCGCTCTACCACGCGGCCACGCTGCTGCGGGAGCTGACGACCGGCACCGTCGGGCTCGAACTCGCTGGTGCACGTCGCGGTGCTCGTCGGCGCTCGGCCTGGTCGGCATGGTGGTCACCGGTCGCCGGCTGGAGAAGCTCCTGCTCACCTGAGCCCGGCGGTCGCGCCCTAGGCTTCCGGTCGTGCCGACCGACGACGTGTTCGCCGACGTACTGGGTGCCAACGAGGCCTACGCCGCGCGCTACCAGCACGGGGAGCCTGGAGGCCACCGCCGCTCGCGGCCTCGCGGTCCTCACCTGCATGGACTCGCGGATCGACCCGCTGAACATGCTCGGGCTCTCGCCGGGTGACGCCAAGATCCTGCGCAACGCCGGCGCCCGGGTGACCGACGACGTGCTGCGCACCCTGGCGCTCGCGTCGTTCCTGCTCGGTGTGCGAGCGGGTCATGGTGGTCGCGCACACCGGCTGCCGGATGGCCAGCGGCACCGAGGAGGACATCCACGAGGCCATCCGCGAGGCCGGCGGTCCGGACACCCGCAGCATCTCGTTCCTCACCACCACCGACCAGGAGGCCGCGCTGCGCGACGACGTGCAGCGGATCCGGTCGTGGCCGTTCCTCGGGACGGTGGCCGTCGGCGGCTTCCGGTACGACCTGGACACCGGGCGGCTGCGCCAGGTCTGCTGACACCGGCGATACTGGGCCGGTGCGAGTGTCGGACTTCTGGGAGCGGATGCGTGCGGTCTTCGGGCCGCACGCCGAGTCGCTCGTCGAGCTGCACGTGCTCAGCCAGCTGGGCGGCCGGACGCCGGCCCAGGCGCTCGCCGCGGGCGAGCCGACGCGTCGACGTCTGGCGCGCGGTCTGCGAGGGCCTCGAGGTCCCGGCCTCGAAGCGATGACGGAAGGCGCTCCGTGACCTCACCGGCACCCGAGGACGAGACTCGGCAGCGCTTCATCGTCGACACCCTGGTCGACGCCTTCGCCGAGCTGATGGAGGCCGACGCGGACGCGTTCCGGGTCAAGTTCCGCAAGATGGCCGCCGACCCGTGGGCGTTCTACCGGGGCAGCGCCTGCGTGTTCTACGCCGACATCGCGGGCGCGGACGACCCCTGGGTCGACGAGCGGACCGGGCGGGTCTGGATCCAGGGCGACCTGCACGCCGAGAACTTCGGCACCTACATGGACGGGGAGGGCCGGTTCGTCTTCGACGTCAACGACTTCGACGAGGCCTACCTCGGGCCGTGGACCTGGGACCTGCGCCGGTTCGTGGCCAGCCTGGCCCTGATGTGCTGGCAGAAGGCGCTGCCGGACGAGGTGATCGACGACCTGGTCGCGACCTACCTGCGGGCCTACGTCGACCAGGTGCACCGCTTCGTCGACAGCGACCGCGACCACGAGTGGGCGCTCCGGCTCGACACCGCCAGCGGCGCCGTGCTCGCCGCCCTCCAGCAGGCCCAGCTGTCCACCCGCGTGGACCTGCTCGACCGGATGACCGTCGTCGAGGACCACCAGCGCCGGTTCCGGCAGAGCGACTCCGGCGCGGGAGCTGGGGCTGCGCGAGCGACGTCGGGTGGAGAAGGCCTACGCGGCCTACCTGGACACGATCCCCGAGTCCAAGCGGCTGGGCAGCCTCACCTACACCCTCAAGGACGTGGTCGCGACCTCCGGCTTCGGCATCGGCAGCGCCGGGCTGCCGGCGTACAACCTGCTGGTCGAGGGGCACACCCAGGCGCTGGAGAACGACGTCGTGCTGTCGATGAAGCAGGGCAACGTCGCCGCGCCGAGCCGGGTCGTCGACGACGAGGAGGCGCGGCAGTTCTTCGCCCACCACGGGCACCGGACCGCCGTGTCGCAGTCCGCGCTGCAGGCGCACGCCGACCCGTGGCTGGGCTGGACCGAGCTCGGCGGCACCGGCTACGTGGTGGCCGAGGTCTCGCCGTACGACGCGGACCTGGACTGGTCGGCGCTGTCCGAGCCCGGGCAGCTGCGGCCGGTGGTCGAGCAGCTGGGCTGCGCCACCGCGAAGGTGCACTGCGTGAGCGACAAGGACTCCGGGGACACGCCGCTGGTCGACTTCCAGACCGAGGACGCCGTGGCGGAGGCCGTCGGCGACCGGGTGGACGAGCTGGTGGCCGACCTCACCCGGTTCGCCCACGAGTACGCCGAGCGGGCGCGGGACGACCACCACCTCTTCGTGGCCGCCTTCCGGTCCGACCGGGTGCCCGGCGTCAGCTCGACCGACGGATGAGGCAGCGAGCGGGAGTCCGTCGGCGTGTCGCGGCGGACCTTCGCCGGGTCGAACAGGTGTTCGGGTAGCGTCCACAACCGACAGACCCGATCAGCGATTTCCACAGACTCGTCCGGCCCCGCAGGTCATGTCCGGGGTCGGCTCTAGGTTCGGACACGTGACGAAGAAGACGACTCGATCCTCCTCTCCCGGGACGGCAGCCATGGCTCCCTCATCAGACCGCGACAAGGCCCTCGACACCGCCCTCGCCAACATCGACCGACAGTTCGGCAAGGGCTCGGTCATGCGGCTGGGCGACGACGTCCGGGCGCCCGATCGAGGTGATCCCGACCGGCTCCATCGCCCTCGACATCGCCCTCGGCATCGGCGGCCTGCCGCGCGGCCGGGTGGTCGAGATCTACGGGCCGGAGAGCTCCGGCAAGACCACCGTCGCGCTGCACGCGATCGCCAACGCGCAGAAGGCCGGCGGCATCGCGGCGTTCATCGACGCCGAGCACGCGCTCGACCCCGACTACGCCCAGAAGCTCGGCGTCGACACCGACGCGCTGCTGGTGTCCCAGCCCGACACCGGTGAGCAGGCGCTCGAGATCGCCGACATGCTGATCCGGTCCAACGCGCTGGACATCATCGTCATCGACTCGGTGGCCGCGCTCGTGCCGCGCGCCGAGATCGAGGGCGAGATGGGCGACAGCCACGTCGGCCTGCAGGCCCGGCTGATGAGCCAGGCGCTGCGCAAGCTCACCGGCGCGCTGCACAACTCGAAGACGACCGCGATCTTCATCAACCAGCTGCGCGAGAAGATCGGCGTGATGTTCGGCTCGCCGGAGACCACCTCGGGCGGCAAGGCGCTGAAGTTCTACGCCTCGGTCCGGCTCGACGTGCGCCGCATCGAGACCCTCAAGGACGGCCAGGAGGCCGTCGGCAACCGGGTCAAGGTCAAGGTCGTCAAGAACAAGGTGTCGCCGCCGTTCCGGGTCAGGCCGAGATGGACCTGATGTTCGGCACCGGGATCAGCCGCGAGGGCGGCCTGATCGACGTCGGTGTCGAGCAGGGCTTCGTCCGCAAGGCCGGCGCCTGGTACACCTACGAGGGCGACCAGCTGGGGCAGGGCAAGGAGAACGCGCGGGCCTTCCTGCGCGACAACCCGGACCTGGCCGACGAGCTGGAGAAGCGGATCAAGGAGAAGCTCGGCATCGGGCCGCAGGTCGACGCGCCGGCGGAGCCGCCGGCCGTAGTGCCGGCCGACATCTGACCGTGGCGCTCCGTGCCGACGCGGCGGGTCGGGGTGGTCCCAGCGGGCCCACCCCCGGCAGCCTCGCCGACGCCGGTCCCGGAGCCGGACCCGGACTCGGTGGCGCGCACGATCCTGCTGCGCCGGCTCGCCGCGGCGCCCCGGACCCGGGCGCAGCTGGCGGCCGACCTCGCGGCCCGCGAGGTGCCCGGCGACGTCGCCGAGCGGGTGCTCGACCGGTTCACCGAGGTCGGCCTGATCGACGACGCTCGCGTTCGCCGCGACCTGGGTGCGCACCCGGCACGCCGGCCGCGGGCTGTCGCGCAGCGCGCTGCGCCGCGAGCTGCGCGACAAGGGCGTCGACGACGCGACGGTCGCCGACGCGCTCGACGCAGATCGACGTCGACGACGAGGCCGACGGCGGCCCGGGCGCTGGTGGCCCGCCGGCTGCCGGCCACCCGCGGGCTCACCCGGGAGGCGCGGACCCGGCGGCTGGTGGGCCAGCTGGCCCGCAAGGGATATCCCGGCGGGATGGCGATGGCCGTCGTCCGGGACGCCCTGGCGGCCGAGGGCGCGGACGAGGGGGAGACGGGAACGAGCCGGACCTCCGTAGGGTCGGGGGATGAGCAGCCGGTGGCGTGACCTGGCCCGTCGCGCCTTCGGGGCGGCGGTGCGCCCGCGGCAGCAGCCGACACCTGTCGGATCGACGAAGGTCCGGGTCGGCCCACCCGAGCGGGCGGCACCTCGAGTACAGCCCGGAGCTCGACGGCCGCGCCGACCCCGGTGAGGTCGTCTGGACCTGGGTGCCGTTCGAGGAGGACGCCAGCCAGGGCAAGGACCGGCCGCTGCTGGTCGTCGGCCGCGACGGCTCCCGGCTGCTCGGCCTGATGCTGTCCAGCCAGGAGTACCACCGCGGCGACCCGGCCTGGCTCGGCCTCGGCTCCGGAGCCTGGGACGGCGAGCACCGGCCGAGCTGGGTCCGGCTGGACCGGGTCATCGAGGTCCGGGAGGACGGCATCCGGCGCGAGGGCGCGGTGCTCGACCGGCCCGGTTCGACACCGTCGCCACGGCCCTGCGCCGCGACCACGGCTGGAGCTGAACCGGCCGGCGGGAGCCGGGCCTACCTCTGCCGACCTCGTCAGGCGACCTCGCGCGAGCCGGCCGGTCGCCGACGTCGAACACGAAGCCGCGCACAGCGTCCTTCGGTCGGGATGAACGGGCTGTTCCGGATCGCGGGCGATCGACTGCCGCACGTCCTCGTCGAGGTCGGAGAAGGACTCGGCCGCCCACTCCGGCTTGATGCCGGTCTCCTTCTGGATCGCCGGACTTGAACTCGTCGTCGGTGAAGGTGAGCATGCCGCAGTCGGTGTGGTGGATGAGGATGATCTCGGTCGGTCCCGAGCAGCCGCTGGCTGATGGCGAGCGACCGGATCTCGTCGTCGGTGACGACGCCGCCCGGCGTTGCGGATCACGTGCGCCTCGCCCTCGGCGAGCCCGAGCGACGCCGTAGACGTTGAGGCGCGCGTCCATGCAGGCGAGCGACGGCGACGTGCTTGGCCGGGGGGAGCGGGAGCGGGCCGGTGAAGGTCTCGGCGTACTGGGCGTTGTTGGCGAGCAGGTCGTCGGTGACTGTCATGGCTCGATCCCATCGCCTGAAATTACAGTTTGTCAACCAATGAACAGTAGTTATGGACAGAGTCGCGCGCACGCGCCGACGACGTACGCTGGGCGGCGCTATGAGCGTCCGCAGCTACGAGGTCCGCACCTACGGGTGCCAGATGAACGTGCACGACTCCGAGCGGCTCTCCGGGCTGCTCGAGGACGCCGGCTACGTGCGGGCCGGCGACGGCGCGACAGCCCGACGTCGTGGTCTTCAACACCTGCGCGGTGCGGGAGAACGCCGACAACAAGCTCTACGGCAACCTCGGCCACCTGGCGCCGGTGAAGAAGGCCAACCCCGGCATGCAGATCGCGGTCGGCGGCTGCCTGGCGCAGAAGGACCGCGGCGAGATCACCCGCCGCGCGCCGTGGGTCGACGTCGTCTTCGGCACCCACAACATCGGGTCGCTGCCGGTGCTGCTCGAGCGGGCCCGGCACAACGAGGAGGCGCAGGTCGAGATCCTCGAGTCGCTCGAGGTCTTCCCCTCGACGCTGCCGACCCGGCGCGAGTCGCCGTACGCCGCCTGGGTCTCGATCAGCGTCGGCTGCAACAACACCTGCACGTTCTGCATCGTGCCGTCGCTGCGCGGCACCGAGAAGGACCGCCGGCCCGGCGACGTGCTCGCCGAGGTCGAGGCGCTGGTCGCCGAGGGCGTGCTCGAGGTGACGCTGCTCGGGCAGAACGTGAACTCCTACGGCGTGGAGTTCGGCGACCGGCTGGCGTTCGGCAAGCTGCTGCGGGCCTGCGGCGAGATCGACGGCCTCGAGCGGGTGCGGTTCACCCGCCCGCACCCGAAGGACTTCACCGACGACGTGATCGCCGCGATGGCCGAGACGCCGAACGTCATGCCCTCGCTGCACATGCCGCTGCAGTCCGGCTCGGACCGGATGCTCAAGGCGATGCGCCGGTCCTACCGGCAGGAGCGCTACCTCGGCATCATCGACCGGGTCCGCGCCGCGATGCCGGACGCCGCGATCACCACCGACATCATCGTCGGCTTCCCCGGCGAGACCGAGGACGACTTCGCGCAGACGCTGCGACGTCGTGCGCGAGGCCCGGTTCGCCGGCGCCTTCACCTTCCAGTACTCCAAGCGCCCCGGCACCCCGGCGGCCGACGCTGCCCGACCAGCTGCCGAAGGCGGTCGTGCAGGAGCGCTACGAGCGGCTGCTCGCGCTGCAGGAGGAGATCTCCTGGGCGGAGAACAAGCGCCAGGTCGGCCGGGTGCTCGAGGTGCTGGTCGCCGAGGGCGAGGGCCGCAAGGACGGCGCCACCCACCGGCTGTCCGGCCGCGCGCCGGACAACCGGCTGGTGCACTTCGCGGTCCCGCCGGACGTCGCGGCCGCCGCGGCCGGGCGACGTCGCGACCGTCGAGGTCACCTACGCCGCGCCGCACCACCTGGTCGCCGACGGCGCGTTCGGCGGGGTGCGCCGCACCCGGGCCGGCGACGCGTGGGAGGCCCGCCAGGGCGGTACGCCGGCAGCGGCCGGCGTGCTGCTCGGCATGCCGGGCGTCGGGGCGCCGGTCACGGTCGGCCGCGCCGGCCGGCGTCACCTGCGGCTGACGTGCTCGTCGCCGCCGCGGTCTGCCCGCACCCGCCGCTGCTCGTCCCGGGCGTCGGCGCCGGCGCGTCCGGCGAGCTCGACGACCTGCGGACGGCCTGCGACGCGGCGGTCGCCGACCTGCTCGCGAGCGACCCGACGCTGGTCGTGGTGGTCGGCGGCGCCGCCGCCGTCGGACCGTTCCCCGACGGCGCGTGGGGGAGCCTGTCGGCGTACGGCGTGCGGGTGCCGGTCGGTGCCGGCGAGGGCGACCCGACCCTGCCGCTGTCGCTCACCCTGGGGCGCTGGCTGCTCGACCGCGCGGCGGCCCGGCGCCGCCCGCGCTGCTGTTCGGCGTCGAGCCGGACGCCGGCACCGAGCGGTGCGCTCGCCCTGGGCGAGGCGCTCGCGGACCGGGCCGACCGGGTGGCGCTGCTGGTGATGGGCGACGGCAGCGCCCGCCGCAGCCTCAAGGGCCCGGCCGGCCTGCACCCGGACGCCGAGCCGTTCGACACCGAGGTCGAGCCGGCGCTGCGCGCCGGCGACGCCGACGCGCTCGCGGCGCTGGACCCGGACCGGGCCGCGGACCTGCTGGCCGCCGGTCGCGCGCCGTGGCAGGTGCTGGCCGGCGCGGCCGCGGACGGCCGCTGGCACGGGCGTCGGTGACCTGGGCCGGCTCGCCGTACGGCGTGACCTACCTGGTCGCGACCTGGACCGCCGCCGGCTGACGGCAGCGCGTCACTGCGTCGGCGGGTGCGGCTTCGGTGGGTGCGGCTTCGGCTTCGGGTCGTCCGGGATGTCGTCGTTGCGGCCGTCGAGCTTGTCCAGCGCGTTCTTGGCCGCCGCGACGCCCGTGTCGATCTGGCCGGCGTGCTTGCCCTTGGTCTTCTTGTCGGCCAGGTCGGCGGCCTTGTCGATGCCCGGCGGCGATCTTGTCGCCGTGCTGGTCGACGGCCGCCGTGGCCTTCTTCTTGATGTTGTCGAACATGCCCATCGCCCCACCGTAGTCCGCGGGTGCGCGAGACTGCCGTCCCGTGACCGCCGCCGACCCGCACCGCGCCCGGTGCTGGCCGTCGTCGGCGCGACCGCGGTCGGCAAGAGCGACCTCGGCGGTGGCGCTGGCGCAGCGGCTGGGCGGCGAGATCGTCAACGCCGACTCGATGCAGCTCTACCGCGGGATGGACGTCGGCACCGCGAAGCTGCTCCGAGGCCGAGCAGGGCGGCGTCGTCCACCACGTCCTCGACGTGTGGGACGTGCGCGACGAGGCGAACGTCGCCGGCTACCAGCGGATGGCCCGCGCGGCGTTCGCAGCCGCCCGGGCCCGCGGCGCGCGGCCGGTGCTCGTCGGCGGCTCCGGGCTCTACGTGCGCGCCGCGCTGGACCGGCTGGAGTTCCCCGGCACCGACCCCGAGGTCCGGGCCCGGCTGGAGGCCGAGCTCGCCGCCGACGGGCCGGGCGCGCTGCACCGCCGGCTGGCCGAGGTCGACCCCGAGGCGGCCGCGCGCATCCTGGCCAGCAACGGGCGCCGGCTGGTCCGGGCCCTCGAGGTCATCGAGCTGACCGGGCGGCCGTTCACCGCGGCGCTGCCGGAGCCGGCGTACGAGGTGCCGGCGGTGCAGGTCGGCCTGACCCTGCCGCGGCCGGTGCTCGACGAGCGGATCGCGGCCCGGGTGGACCGGATGTGGGAGCAGGGGCTGGTCGAGGAGGTGCGCGGGCTGGCCGCCGCCGGGCTGCGGGAGGGGCGCACCGCGTCCCGGGCGCTGGGCTACGCCCAGGTGCTGCGGCACCTCGACGGCGAGTGGACCGAGGAGCAGGCGCGGGACGAGACGGTGCGGGCGACCCGGCGGTTCGCCCGCCGCCAGGAGTCCTGGTTCCGCCGGGACCCGCGGGTGGTCTGGCTGGACGCGGCCGACCCCGACCTGCGTCGAGCCGGGCGCTGGGCGAATTGACCCGTTCCTGATAGAGATGTCCGCATGATCCTTCGCCGCCACGCACTGCTCGCCGGCCGTCGACGGCCCTGGCCGTCCCCGCCGCCCTGCTCGCCGGGATCGCCGCAGGCCGGGGCCGCCGAGGACGCCGCGGCGCACCGCGCCACCGCCAAGCAGCCCACCGCCGTCGGGCGCGGCGGTGCGGTCAGCACCGTGGACCCGGAGGCCACCCGGGCCGGGCTGCGGGTCCTGCGCCGCGGCGGCAACGCGGTCGACGCGGCCGTCGCGGCCGCGGCCACCCTCGGCGTCACCGAGCCCTACTCCTCGGGCATCGGCGGCGGCGGCTTCTTCGTCGATGTACGACGCCGAGTCGGGCAAGGTGCGCACCCTGGACGGCCGCGAGACCGCGCCGATGGCGACCCGGTCCGACACCTACCAGGGCCTGACCTTCGACGAGGCGGTGACCAGCGGCCTGTCGGTCGGCGTCCCCGGCACGCCGCGGCTCTGGGCCCGCGCGCTGCGCCGGTGGGGGACGCTGAGCCTGGCGCAGGCGCTGCGGCCGGCGGCCGGCGTCGCCCGCCGCGGCTTCGTCGTCGACCAGACCTTCCGCGACCAGACCGCGGCCAACGAGGCCCGGTTCCGCGACATCGTGCCGACCCGCGAGCTGTTCCTGCCCGGCGGCGAGCTGCCGGCGGTCGGCTCGGTGTTCCGCAACCCGGACCTCGCCGACGACCTACGACCGGCTCGGCCGCAAGGGCGTCGGCTGGCTGTACGACGGCCGGCTCGGCCGCCAGATCGTGCACACCGTGCAGGCGCCGCCGAAGGACCCGGCCGCCACCCGCAACGTGCGGCCCGGGCCTGATGACCCGCGCCGACCTGAAGCGACTACCGCGCCGTCGTCGCGCAAGGCCGACCAGCGTCGGCTACCGCGGCCTGAAGGTGTGGGGCATGCCGCCGCCGTCCAGCGGCGGGTCCACCGTCGGCGAGGCGCTGAACATCCTGCGAGAACGTCGACCTCGCGCGCGACCTACAGGGCCGACCCGACCAAGGCGCTGCACGACTACCTCGAGGCGAGCGCGCTGGCCTTCGCCGACCGCGGCGCGTACGTCGGTGCGCCTCGCGCGATGCAGCCCGGCGTGCTGAACCGGCTGCTGTCGCAGGGGTTCGCCGACGAGCGGTTCTGCGCGCTGGACCAGACCAAGGCCGCGACCAAGCCGGTGCCTGCGGGCGACCCGGACGGCCAGCTACGACACCGACTGCGACGGCGCGGACGACAGCAGCCGCGGCCGCCACCCGTGACAACGAGGGCCTGTCGACCACGCACCTCACCGACCGCCGACCGCTGGGGCAACGTCGTCACCTACACGCTGACCATCGAGCAGACCGGCGGCAGCGCGCTGACCGTCCCGGGCCGCGGGTTCCTGCTCAACAACGAGCTGACCGACTTCGACCTCGCGCCCGACCTCGGCCGACGCACCCAACGCGCCCGGCCCCGGCAAGCGGCCGCGGTCGTCGATGTCGCCGACGATCGTCAGCCGACCACGGCCGGCCGGTGCTCGCCACTCGGCTCGCCGGGCGGCTCGACGATCATCACCACGGTGCTGCAGGTGCTGCTCAACCGGCTCGACTTCGGGATGTCGCTGCCGCAGGCCGTCGCGGCACCGCGGGCCAGCCAGCGCAACACCAAGGACGTGCAGGCGGAGGCGGCGTTCGACCGGGCCGGCCTGGCGGCCTACGGGCACACCTTCGTCGACCCGCCGGCTCCGGGCGAGATCGGCGCCGTCACCGGCATCCAGCTCGGCAAGCAGCGGCCGGCTGGTCGCGGTGGCCGAGCCGGTGCGCCGTGGCGGCGGCGACGCCCGGGTGGTGCGGCCCCGCCGACTGACCAGTCACCGCGACGCCGCAGCGCGCCGGAAGCGCTGGGCGGCGAGGACGCCGACCGCGGTGAGGGCGGCGACCAGGAACAGCTGGTAGGCACGCTCGAACGCGGTGAACCGGTCGTCGGCGTACCCGCCGTCGAAGAAGCCGGAGATCACGCTGAGCGAACAGTGCCACCGCGAGCAGCCCGGAGCCGATCAGCGCGACCCGCCGACGACAGGAGCCGGCGGCGTAGCCCAGGCGAGATCTGGGCGACGATCATCGGCAGCGGGATCGACAGCCTGCCCTTCCGGGCCCATCGCGTCGAGCAGGTTCGGGCTGAGGTCACCGGTCACCGAGATCACCGCGCCGACCACCGAGATCGCGACCAGCGCCGAGGACGCCGTAGAGCACGGTGCGGCTCGGCTCGAGCGCGCCCACGCGGCGCTCTGCTGTCTCGACGGTCATCGCGTGCTCCTCCGGTTCTCGCTGGCTTCCCCCGAAGAGAACCGCACCCCGCTTGTCGGCGACTTGCAGACGGCTAGCCGACCGTTGTCGGTCAGGACCCGTTGCACGGTGAGGCCGAGGACGGCGAACCAGGCCACGGCGTGGCGCAGTACGAGCGGTGGCGGTGGCGGCGGTCTCGTCGTCGTGGATCTCGGCGTAGGCGACCCGGGAGTGGTCGTCGATGCACGGTGTGCACGAACGCGGTGCCCACGCTCGGGTTGTGGTGCCGTTGCGTGAGTGCCAGGAGTGGCGGCCGGTTGCGGTAGCCCTGGGCTCGGCGCCCGACGTAGCGCCAGCCGCCGCCGTCGGGGACGTTGCCCAGCTTCATCACGACCACGTGCAGCAGCGACCCGGGATAAGGGTGCTCGTAGCGGCGGATCGGCTCGCCGGTGACCCGGTCGATGTGCGGAGAGCCGGTTGAGCCGGCAGCGGACCAGCACCGCATGCACGGTGGAGGACGGCATCGCCGAGCTTCGCGCCGATCGCGACCGGTCCCAGGCGCTGCTTCCACCGCAGGTGCACGATCTTGCGGACCACCGGGGCCGGGGTCCGATTCGGGCTGTGGTGCGGGCGCGGTGATGGCCGCGAGCGCTCAGCGCCCGGGATCAAGGGGCCATCATCGTCGGTCGACGTGCCCCGCGGCCGGCTGACGGTGACCGCCCGCGACGACGGCCACGTCGAGCTGACCAGACCGGCCGTGCTGGTCGCGCACGGCCAGCTGGACTGTGATCAAGGGCCACGGCACCGAGAACGACTTCGTGCTGCTGCCCGACGCCGACGGCGAGCTCGACCTCACCGCCGACCTCGTCCGCCGGCTCTGCGACCGCCGCGCCGGCATCGGCGGCGACGGCGTGCTGCGGGTGGTGCGCACCGACGGCGGACGACGAGGCGCGCGGCGCTGCCCGGCGCGGCCGGGACGCGGTGGTTCATGGACTACCGCAACGCCGACGGGTCGATGGCCGAGATGTGCGGCAACGGCATCCGGGTGTTCGCCCGCTACCTCGTCGACGAGGGGCTGGAGCAGCCCGGCCAGCACGACATCCTGACCCGGGACGGCGTGAAGACCGTCCGGCTGGGCGCCGAGGGCGACGTCACCGTCGACATGGGTCCGGCCCGGCTGCCCGGCACCGACCGCAAGGTCTCGGTCGGCGACCGGGCCTGGCCGGCCGTCGAGGTCGACACCGGCAACCCGCACGCGGTGGTCTTCGTCGACGACCTCGGCGATGCCGGCGAGCTGCGGTCCGCACCGGTGGTGGAGCCGCCGTACCCGGACGGCGTGAACGTCGAGTTCGTCGTGCGCCGCGGCGACCGGCACGTGGCGATGCGGGTGCACGAGCGCGGCGTCGGCGAGACCCGGTCCTGCGGCACCGGTGCGTGCGCCGTGATGGCCGCGAGCGCCCAGCGGGACGGGATCGCGGGCGCGGTCGTCGTACGTCGTCGACGTGCCCGGCGGCCGGCTGACGGTGACCGCCCGCGACGACGGCCACGTCGAGCTGACCGGGCCGGCCGTGCTGGTCGCGCGCGGCGAGGTGGACCTGTGACCGACCGGAGCCACCGGTCAGCACGGCGGCCGCGGTCGAGGCGCTGCGGCGAGTCGAACCTCGCCTCGCCGAGGCTCGCACGGTCAGCAGGACGCCGCGAACACCCTGCTGGAGAAGGCCGCGGCGGCGCTGGACGCCGGCGACGTGGACGAGGCGCAGGGCGCTGGTGCAGCAGGCCAAGGCGCTGGGCCGGGACGAGCACGAGGGCGTCGAGGTCTGCTCGATGGCGGCGCACATGGCGCTGTTCACGCTGGTCAGCGACGTCGGCCGAGGACGGTGAGCCGCTGCTGTGGCTGGAGGCTGCGGAGGCCGTGCTGCCGACGTGCACGCAGGCCGGCCGGCTGCCGAGCTGCTCGGGCAGGTCGCCGATGCCGCCGACCCGGCCGGCTGGCCGCTGTTCGCGGCCTGGCGGGCCCAGCCGCTCCCGGACGACGCGCCCGGCCGGGTCGTCCAGCTGCTGCACGTGCTGCGCGAGCACCGTGGCGGTGCGCACCTCGGCGCCGTGCGCACCGTCGGGCCTGCGTCCGCTGGAGGCGATCGTCGCCGGCGCCGGCGGACCGGGCAACGCCGCCTTCTTCGGCTGGCCCGAGCCGCTGCCGGAGGTCACCGACGAGCTGCGGGCCCGCCTGGCCCGGGCCGAGGAGGCCACCGACGCCCAGGTCGCGCCGGCGTACGCGGTGCTCGACGAGCGGGCCGGGACGACCTGCTGCGGCTGCTCGGGGCCGCCGCCGCGGCCGCCCGCTCGGAAGGCTGACCGTGCGCCGGGCGTTAACGGGACGACCGGCACGCCCGGTTCCGTGTCACCCTGGAGAACGATGACTTCTGCCTTCGACGACGACGTCGCCACCAGCACCGAGGACCCGCCGGTCCACGCCCGCCCCGCTCTACCGCGACCGACCCGCGCGACCACGACGGCGAGCAGTACGACCTCGCCGACCGCCAGGCGCTGCGCCGGGTCGCCGGGCTGTCGACCGAGCTCGAGGACGTCACCGAGGTCGAGTACCGCCAGCTGCGCCTCGAGCGGGTCGTGCTGGTCGGCGTCTGGACCGAGGGCTCGTCGCAGGACGCCGAGAACTCGCTGGCCGAGCTGGCCGCGCTGGCCGAGACCGCCGGCTCGCAGGTGCTCGAGGCGCTGATCCAGCGCCGGGACAAGCCCGACGCCGCGACGTTCATCGGCTCCGGCAAGGCCACGCGAGCTGCGCGACCTGGTCGTCGCCACCGGCGCCGACACCGTGATCGGCGACGGCGAGCTCACGCCCGGCCAGCTCAGCCAGCTCGAGGACGTGGTCAAGGTCAAGGTCATCGACCGGACCGCGCTGATCCTCGACATCTTCGCCCAGCACGCCAGCAGCCGCGAGGGCAAGGCGCAGGTCTCGCTGGCCCAGATGGAGTACATGCTGCCGCGGCTGCGCGGCTGGGGTGAGTCGATGTCCCGGCAGGCCGGCGGCGCCGGCGGCTCCGGCTCGGCGGCGTCGGCACCCGCGGCCCCGGCGAGACGAAGATCGAGACCGACCGGCGCCGGATCCGCACCAAGATGGCCAAGCTGCGCCGCGAGATCACGCGAGATGAAGACGGCCCGGGACACCAAGCGCCAGGAGCGCCGGCGCCACGAGGTGCCGTCGGTCGCGATCGCCGGCTACACCAACGCCGGCAAGTCCTCGCTGCTCAACCGGCTCACCGGTGCCGGCGTGCTGGTCGAGAACGCGCTGTTCGCGACGCTGGACCCGACGGTGCGCCGGGCCGAGACGCCGGACGGCCGCACCTACACGCTCGCCGACACCGTCGGCTTCGTCCGGCACCTGCCGCACCAGCTGGTCGAGGCGTTCCGCTCGACGCTGGAGGAGGTGGCCGAGGCCGACCTGATCCTGCACGTCGTCGACGGCTCGGACGCCGACCCGGAGGCCCAGCTCGCCGCCGTCCGCGCGGTGCTGGCCGACGTCGACGCGCAGGACGTGCCCGAGCTGGTCGTGATCAACAAGGCCGACCTGGCCGACCCGCTGGTGGTCGACCGGCTGCGCCGCCGCGAGCGGCACAGCGTCGTGGTGTCGGCCCGCACCGGCCTCGGGATGGACGAGCTGCAGCAGATCATCGCCCGCGAGCTGCCGCGGCCCTCGGTGCCGGTCGACGTGGTGCGTGCCCTACGACCGGGGCGACCTGGTCTCGCGGATGCACGACGACGGCGAGCTGCTCGAGCAGGAGCACCGCGCCGAGGGCACCTGGGTGCGCGCCCTGGTGACCCCGGCGCTGGCCGCCGAGCTGGCGCCGTTCGCGGTCACGCCCACCCGCTGACCGGCGCTCGCCACCGGTGCACGCCGTCCGACTAGCCTCGGTCGGTGACCGCCGCCCGCTGCCGACGGCGCAGCCGAGACGCTGCCGGAGCCGTCGGTCCGCGAGCTGCTGGCGGCCGCGGTCGCCGGGGTCGGCGGCACCGAGCGGCCCGGGCAGGTGCAGATGGCCGAGGCGGTCGCGGCGGCGATGACCGAGGGCAGCCACCTGCTGGTGCAGGCCGGCACCGGCACCGGCAAGTCGCTGGCCTACCTGGTGCCGGCGCTGCTGCACGACGACCGCGTGGTCGTCGCGACGGCCACGATCGCGCTGCAGAACCAGGTCGTCGACCGTGACCTGCCGGCCCTGGTCGACGCGGTCGAGCCGCTGCTCGGGCCGGCGGCCGACGTACGCGATCCTCAAGGGCCGGTCGCACTACCTGTGCCGCAACAAGGTGCACGGCGGCATGCCGGACGACGACGGCGACGCGCTGTTCGACCCGTCGCCGACCACCGCCGCTGGGCCGCGACGTCGTGCGGCTGCGCGGCTGGGCCGAGGACGACCGAGACCGGCGACCGCGACGAGCTCGACCCCGGCGTCGACGACCGGGCCTGGCGGCAGGTCAGCGTCACCGCGCGCGAGTGCCTGGGCGCCGCCAAGTGCCCGTACGGCGCGGAGTGCTTCGCCGAGCTGGCCCGCGACCGGGCCAACGAGGTCGACGATCGTCGTGACCAACCACGCGATGCTGGCGATCGACGCGCTGGAGAGCTTCACGCGTGCTGCCCGAGCACGACGCGGTCGTCGTCGACGAGGCGCACGAGCTGGTCGACCGGGTCACCGGGGTCGCGACCGACGAGCTGACCGCGCCGATGGTCGAGCGGGCCGCCGCGCCGGGCCCGGCGGCATCGTCGACGGGCACCGAGGACCTCGACCGACGCGGCCGTCGGCGCTCGAGGCGGCCCTGGCCGCGCTGCCCGAGGGCCGCATCGTCCAGCTGCCCGAGCAGCTCGCCACCGCGATGGCGCTGGTGCGCGACGCGGCCCGCGACGGTCGCTGTCCGAGATCGGCCGGGCCAAGCAGGCCGACGACGGCGCCCGGAAGGTGGCCGTCGGCCGCTGGTCGGGCGCCGTGCACGAGACCGCCGAGCGGGTCGCGGCGCACTCGCCGTACGACGTGGCCTGGATCTCGCACGACCAGCGCCGCGGCTCGGTGCTCAAGGTCGCGCCGCTGTCGGTCAACGGCCTGCTGCGCGAGGCGCTGTTCGGTGAGCGCTCGGTGGTGCTGACCAGCGCGACCCTCGAGCTGGGCGGGTCGCTTCGAGCCGGTGGCCCGGCAGGTGGGGCTGACCGGCGACGACGCCCCGGAGTGGACCGGCCTCGACGTCGGCTCGCCGTTCGACTACCCGCGGCAGGCGATCCTCTACGTCGCCCGCCGGCTGCCGCCGCCGGGGCGCGACGGCGCCTCGCCGGCCGCGATGGACGAGCTCGCGGCGCTGGTCGAGGCCGCCGGCGGGCGCACCCTGGGGCTGTTCTCGTCGATGCGCGCGGCCGAGGCCGCCGCGGCGGAGATGCGCGAGCGGCTCGACGTGCCGGTGCTCTGCCAGGGCGAGGAGCGGACCGCCGCGCTGGTGTCGGCGTTCGCGGCCGACGAGGCCGACCTGCCTGTTCGGCACGCTGTCGCTCTGGCAGGGCGTCGACGTGCCCGGCGACGCCTGCCGGCTGGTGGTGATCGACCGCATCCCGTTCCCGCGGCCGGACGACCCGCTGATGTCGGCCCGGCGCCCAGGCGGTCGCCGACGCCGGCGGCAACGGGTTCATGACGGTGTCGGCCGCGCACGCGGCGCTGCGGCTGGCCCAGGGCGCCGGCCGGCTGGTGCGGCGCTCCAGCGACCGCGGCGTGGTCGCGGTGCTGGACTCCCGGCTGGCGACCGCGCGGTACGCCGGGTTCCTGCGCGCCTCGCTGCCGCCGTTCTGGGTCACCACCGACCACGAGGTCGCGGTGGGCGCGCTCCGCCGGCTGGGTGAGCTGCTGACGGAGAGTGACCGGCCGGCTGCACGGCCCCGCCGTTGGCTGTGCGAGACACCGATTTGTCGCTGTGAGGTCTCCCCATGGCCCGCTTTCGCGTCTAAGGTTCCGGCCAACCCGTCACCTTTCGACAAGGACTCCTTCTGTGCGCCTGACCCGAACATCTGCGCTGAGCGCAGCCTGCGTCGCCGTGGCCACCGCCGCCGGCACGCTCGTCGCGGCTCCTGCGGCCACCGCCGCCGAGCCCACCGCCCCGTTCATCTCCGAGATCCACTACGACAACGCCGGCGCGCGACGCCGGCGAGTTCGTCGAGGTGCAGGTGCCGCCGGGCACCAGCACCGCGGGCTGGACGGTCGTGCTCTACAACGGCAGCGGACGGCGCGCGCCTACGACACCGACGCGCTGCCGGCGGTGACCGCGCCGGCCGGCGGGCCGTCCGCGGTCGCGGTCATCGACTACCCGGCGACGGCATCCAGAACGGCGTCACCGGACGGCATCGCCCTGGTCGACGGCAGCGGCACGGTCGTCGAGTTCCTGTCCTACGAGGGCGACGATCACGGCGACCGCGGGCCCGGCGGCCGGCGTGCACGAGCACCGACATCGGCGTCGCCGAGGCCGGTACGCGGCGCCGGTCGGCAACAGCCTGTCCAAGCGCGGCGACCCGACGCCACCGGCGACTACGTCTGGCAGCCGCCGGGCCGCGGACACCAAGGGCGCGGTCAACCCGCCGCTCGACGAGGAGCCGCCGCCGGTCGAGCCGTGCGAGGTGACGCCGACCCACGAGATCGGCTCAGATCCAGGGCACCGGCGCTTCCGCACGCCGGTGACCGGCCAGGTCCGGGTGCGCGGCGTCGTCGTGGGTGACGTGCCCGGCCTCGGCGGCTTCTACCTGCAGGACGCCGACGGTGACGGGAACGCGGCGACCTCGGACGGCATCTTCGTCGCTCAGCCCGGTCGCGGTCGACCTGGGCGACACGGTCGCCGTCGACGGCGGCGCCGGCGAGAACTTCGGGCAGACCCAGATCGTCTCGCAGCGCGACGTCGCGGTCTGCGCAGGACGGCTCCGCGGCCGACCTCCCGGCCGCCGCCGCGCTCGACCTGCCGGCCGACCGACGCCGCGCGCGAGCCGCTTCGAGGGCATGCTCGTCGGCGCCGGTCGGACACGCTGATGGTCAGCGAGGTCTTCGCGCTCACCCGGTTCGGCGAGCTCACGCTGTCCCAGGGCGGGCTGCTCGTCCAGCCGACCGAGCTGGCCGCCCCGGCACGCCGGAGGCCGCCGCGATCGCGGCGGACAACGCGGCGCGCAAGATCCTGCTCGACGACGGCACCGACGCCAGCCGGAGCGCCACCAACCGGCCGTACCTGTCGGCCGACCACCCCGGTGCGGGTCGGCGACGAGCTCGACTTCACCGAGAAGCTCGTCCTCGGCTTCGGCTTCGGCGAGTGGCGGCTGCAGCCGGCGGACGGCACGCCCGAGGGCGTCTTCGCGCCGCAGAACACCCGGCCGGCTGCGCCCGGACGAGGTCGGCGGCGACGTCCAGGTGGGCGCGTTCAACGTGCTCAACTACTTCATCACGCTGACCGGTCCGGACGCCCGCGGCGCCACCAGCCCGGCCGGCTTCGCCAAGCAGTCCGCGAAGATCGTGACCGCGATCAGCGCCCTCGACGCCGACGTCGTGACCCTGATGGAGATCGAGGACACCGACTCGACCGGCTGCCAGCCGGGGAACGCGGACGGCGCGCTGGCCGACCTGGTCGGCAAGCTGAACGCGGCCGCCGGATGCGGACAAGTGGGCCTACGTCCCGCTGCCCGACGAGCTCTACGCGGTCGACCGGGACGTCATCCGCAACGCGATCATCTACCGCAAGGACGTCGTCCAGCCGGTCGGCGACCCGGTCGGTCTGGTGGACGAGGACGTGTGGTTCAACGCCCGCGAGCCGAGCGCGCAGACCTTCGTCAAGGACGGCGACCGGTTCACGGTCGTCGCCAACCACTTCAAGTCCAAGAGCGCCCGGCGCGCCGACGGGACGACAACGTCGACACCGGCGACGGGCAGGGCGAGTGGAACGGCGACCGGACGCGTCAGGCGGCCTCGCTGGCCGCGTTCGTCGACGACCTCAAGGCGTCGACCGGGGACCACGACGTCCTGCTGCTCGGCGACTTCAACGCCTACACCCAGGAGGACCCGATCGAGGTGCTCCGCGACGCCGGCTTCACCGACCTCGGCTCGGCAGCTCGACGCGGGTCGCTACAGCTACGTGTTCGACGAGCTGTCGGGCTCGCTCGACCACGCGCTTCGGCACCGCAGCCGCTGACCGCCAAGGTGACCGACGTGGCGCACTGGAACATCAACTCCGTCGAGTCGTTCGCCTACCAGTACGACGGCGACCCGGCGCTGTACGCGCCGAACCCGTTCCGGTCCAGCGACCACGACCCGCTGGTGCTCGGTATCGACCTCGAGGAGCGCTGCAACGGCCTGCTGCCCACCATCAAGGGCACCAACGCCGCCGAGACGCTCACCGGCACCAACAAGAACGACGTGATCATGGGTCTGGGCGGCAACGACCGGATCACCGGTGCCAACGGCAACGACGTGATCTGCGGCGGGGCCGGCGACGACGTCGTCGACGGTGGCAACGGCAACGACGTCCTGCTGGGCGGGTTCGGGAACGACACCGTCACCGGTGCCAACGGTGACGACGTCCTGATCGGCGGACCGGGAGTCGACGTGCTCAACGGCGGCCGCGGCAGCAACAGCATCACCCAGGACGGCGCCGAGTCCTGATCGGGCGCTGACCTGAGGTACACCAGAACGGCCCCCGGCGGATTCCGCCGGGGGCCGTTCTGCCCGCAGCTGCTGTCCGGTAGTAGACCGAGACGTGCACGTGGTCGTAGTGGTTGGCCGTGGTCGAGCCGCGGTCGGACATGTACCGCCAGCCCTCGCTGCTGCGCTGGACGGTCCAGATCTGCTGCGACCAGATGACCTCGCTGACACCGAGCTCGCCGGCGTGCGCGCGCACGTAGGCCGCGATCGCGTCGCCGAGCGAGCCGCTGCACATGATGTCCAGCGCGAGGCCGGCGCCGTGGTCGCCGGAGCCGGTGCGCCCGCCCCACGAGCTGACCGCCGGGAAGGCCGCGCACACCGCGCGGTAGACCTTGATGGTGTTGGACTGCAGGCCGCTCTCCACCGACGAGCCGTCGGAGCAGGGCGAGCCCGAGACGCCGGCCGCCGCTGCCGACGGCGCGCAGCTGTCGGCGGTCGGCTTGCTGCGGGTCAGGAACTCCTTGTGCACCCACGCCAGCTGCTCGCCGCGGACGATCTGCGCCCAGCCGCCGTGGACGACGCCGGTGAACTGCACCTTGTCCCCGGCGTCGAGCACGGTCAGCAGGCGACTCTTCTCGTCGGAGTCGCTCCAGACGTTGAGGTCGTCGGTCACCCACCGGGGTGCGAGGTCCAGCGACCGCGACCGGTCGGCGGCCAGGTCCAGCGCGACGACGTCGGCCATCCGCGGGGCCGGCGGCTCGGCGCGCACCACGGTGCGCGACACGGTGGGCCCGGCCGCCCGCGCGGCGGTCCGGACCGGCTGGTCGGCCAGCAGCGGTGCGGCTCGGCCCGTCGGCCGGCTCGAGCGCGGTCAGCGACCGGGACCACCGCTGCTACCGCGAGCACCGCGCGGCGAGGCCCCCCACCGCTGCAGACGCACCTGCCGGGGCAGGGTCTTGCGGTGCCGGCCGGCAGGCAACTCGAGATCACTCCGGGGGAGGGGGACCGTCGGAAGGAACGAGTGAAGCACATCCACCGGTGTCCGCCCGCATCGCATGCGGTACGAATGGTCCGTGGCCACGACCGACCCGCTGCCGCTCGTCCGGCCGATGCTGGCCACGCCCGGTGAGCTGCCCACCCCCCAGCAGGAGCACCGCTGGGCGTTCGAGATGAAGTGGGACGGGATCCGGGCGGTCGTCTACCTCGAGGCGGCGGCCTGCGGCTGATGACCCGCAACGACCGCGAGGTGTCGGCCACCTACCCCGAGCTGGCCGGGCTGGCGGCCGAGCTCGCCGGTCACCGGGTGGTGCTGGACGGCGAGGTGGTGGCCTTCGACGAGGCCGGCCGGCCCAGCTTCGGCGAGCTGCAGGCCCGGATGCACGTCCGGGCGCCCGAGCCGGGCGCTGGTCGACCGGGTGCCGGTGAGCTTCCTCGTCTTCGACGTGCTGCACCTGGACGGCACGTCGCTGCTGGGCGAGACCTACGACGAGCGCCGGGTGGTGCTCGAGGCGCTGGACCTGGCGGGGGACCGGTGGGCGGTCCCGCCGGCCTTCGACGGGCAGGCCGCGGACGCCCTGGAGGCCTCCCGGGCGCAGGGCCTGGAAGGGGTCCTCGCGAAGCGGCACGACTCGACGTACCTGCCGGGGCGTCGTTCGCCGCACTGGGTGAAGGTCAAGCACCAGCGGATGCAGGAGGTGGTGGTCGGCGGCTGGTCGCCGGGCGCCGGCCGGCGGGAGGGCGGCATCGGGTCGCTGCTGCTCGGCGTACCCGACGACGACGGGCGGCTGGTCTACGCCGGGCACGTGGGCACCGGGTTCACCGACTCCGTGCTCGCCGACCTCGGCAGCCGGCTGCGCGCCCGGAGCGGCGGACGCCGCCGTTCGCCGACGAGGTGCCGCGGGCCCACGCCAAGGACGCGCACTGGGTCACGCCCCGGCTGGTGGGCGAGGTGCGGTTCTCGGAGTGGACCCGCGACGGCCGGATGCGGCACCCGACCTGGCGCGGCCTGCGTCCCGACAAGGACCCCGAGGACGTACGCCGGGAGAGCTGACCGCTAGCCGCCGGTCCGCTCCAGCGGGGTGAGGTCGATCCGGCCGGGCCGACCGAGCAGGTAGCCCTGGCCGTACGAGCAGCCCAGGCGGGACAGCATCCGGCGCTGCTCCTCGTCCTCGATGCCCTCGGCGACCACGTCGATGTGCAGCGCGCGGCACAGCGACACCACCGCCTCCACGATCGCGGTGCTGGCGTCCGAGCTGCCCATCCGCCCGACGAAGGACCGGTCGATCTTCACGTAGCTGGCCGGCACGTCGACCAGGTGGGTCAGCGACGAGTAGCCGGTGCCGAAGTCGTCGATCGCCAGCCGCACGCCGAGGTGCACGATGGTGTCCAGCTCGGAGGTCGCGGTGGGCGTGACGCCCAGCAGTGCGGTCTCGGTGAGCTCGAGGGTGAGTCGGTCCGGCGCGAGCCCGCTGCGGCTCAGCGCCCGGGCCACCAGCCCGGGCAGCAGGCCGCGACCGACGTGGCGGGCCGAGATGTTCACGCTGACGTTGGGCGCGGCCGGCCGCTGCCCCAGCTGCACCGCGTCGTCGCAGGCCCGCAGCAGCACGTAGCGGTCGATCTCGAGCACCAGGTCGCTGGCCTCGGCGACCGGGAGGAAGGAGTCGGGGGCGAGGACGCCGCGCACCGGGTGGTCCCAGCGGACCAGCGCCTCGTACGCCGCGATGCTGCCGTCGCCGAGCCGGCGGACCGGCTGGTAGTCGAGGAACAGCGCCTCGGCGCGCATGGCCTCGCGCAGCTCGTGCTCCAGGCCGAGCCGGCGGGTGGCGCGCTCGATCAGCTCCGGCACGAACAGCGCGTGCCGGTCGCGGCCGCTCTCCTTGGCCCGGTAGAGCGCGGCGTCGGCGTTGCGCAGCAGCTCGGCGGCGGTGATGCCGGGCTCGGAGAGGGCGATGCCGACGCTCACCGTCATCGTCACGTCGAGCGCTCGCTGCATCGGCTTGGTGATCTCGTCGATCAGCCGCTGGGCGACCTGCTCGGCGTGGTCGCGGGAGGGCAGCGCCTCGCAGAGCACCACGAACTCGTCGCCGCCGAGGCGGGCCGCCGGGTCGCCGTCCCGGATGCAGGCGCAGCAGCCGCTCGGCGGTCTCGACCAGCACGGCGTCGCCGGCCTCGTGGCCGCGGCTGTCGTTGACCAGCTTGAAGTGGTCGAGGTCGCAGAACAGCAGGGCCATCGGCCGTTGCCGGTCAGCGCCCGGCCAGGCCTCGCGGGTCGGGCCAGCAGGGTGGCCCGGTTGGCCAGCCCGGTGAGCTCGTCGTGCGCGGTGGTGCACCAGCGCCTCGGTCGCGCCCGCTCGGCGGTCACGTCCTCGACCATCGAGATGAAGTACGCCGGTCGGTCGGCGGCGTCGCGGGCCAGCGCGACGGTGAGCTGAGCCCAGATCGGCTCCCGTGCGGGTCAGGTAGCGCTTGACCATCCGGTAGGTCTCCGCACCGCCGGCCAGCAGCATCTCGACGTGCGCGACGTCGAGGCCAGGTCCTCGGGTGCGTCAGGGCCTGGAAGGTGAGGCCGGTCAGCTCGCCGCGGCCGTAGCCGAGCAGCCGGCAGAACGCGTCGTTGGCCTCGAGCAGCACGCCGTCCAGCGCGACGATCGCCATCCCGATGGGCGCGTGCCGGTGGCCAGCCGGAAGCGCTGCTCGGCGGCGGCCAGCGCGGCCGCCGACTGTGCTCGGTGGTGACGTCGGCGACTGCCACCAGCGCCCGGGCGAGCCGCTGACGGCGAGGCGTTGACCGCAGCCAGCGCCGGCCGCCGGGGTGCAGTCCGACGACGACGTCCCTGCACCGGCTGCCCGGTGGGCGAGCGCGACGGCCAGGGGTGCCGCGCGGTGGCAGCGGCCGGCCGTGCTCGTCCAGGACGGGTCAGCGAGCCGGCCGAGCGGGCCGACCAGCTCGCCGAAGACCTCGTTGCAGCCGAGCACCTCACCGGTCGCCGTCCAGCGCGGCGACGCCCTCGTGCAGGGCGGCCGCGACATGGCGATAGCGCGAGACCGCCGAGCACACCGGCCCGGTCCGGTCCCGAGGCGTCTGGACAGCTCCCCCGTGAGCTCTTCGGGAACGATGCTCACGATGGACGGATCGGGTCGCGGCGACGGTGATCTTGACCCGCTTGACCATCCCTTGACCGAAGGACCCGGCGGGCCGCCCGGTCGGCCGCGCCAGCGTCAGACCCGGCGCAGCACCGCGGTGACCCGGCCGAGGACGGTGGCCTCGTCGCCCGGGATCGGCTCGTACGCCGGGTTGTGCGGCATCAGCCAGACGTGGCCGTCGCGGCGCTTGAAGGTCTTGACGGTGGCCTCGCCGTCGATCATGGCGGCCACGATGTCGCCGTTCTCGGCCACCTGCTGCTGGCGCACGACCACCCAGTCGCCGTCGCAGATCGCGGCGTCGACCATCGAGTCGCCCTGCACCTGGAGCAGGAACAGCGTCCCCTCGCCGACCACCTGGCGGGGCAGCGGGAACACGTCCTCGACCGCCTGCTCGGCCAGGATCGGGCCACCGGCGGCGATCCGGCCGACGAGCGGGACGTAGGCGGCGGCCGGGCGGGCGTCGCCGCTGCCGGTCTCCAGGTCGTGCACGCTGCCGCCCCCGTCGTACGACGGCGCGGCGACCGGGCCGGCCGTCGGGGCTGCGGACCTCGATGGCCCGCGGCCGGTTCGGGTCGCGGCGCAGGAAGCCCTTGCGCTCCAGCGTGGCGAGCTGGTGGGACACGCTGGACGAGCTGGTCAGGCCGACGGCCTCGCCGATCTCGCGCATGCTCGGCGGGTAGCCCCTGCGCTCGACCGCGGACCGGATCACCTCGAGCACCCGGCGCTGCCGCGGCGTCAGGCCGGACTCGTCCGGCGGGCCGTCCGGGATCTCGGCCACGCGTGCTGCCCGCCGGCCTTGCCGGCCTGCGTTGCGTCGCCCGTGTCCCGTCGCGCCACCGGTGCCTCCTGCTGCTGGGGCGCCCTGCGGCGCCGGTCGTCCGGCGGTGCGCCCGGCCGGCTGCGTCGACCTGGGTTGTGTCCGACCCCTGGAGGACGGTCTTCCCAGGACGAAAGGTAGCGATCTCAGGCGGGTCTTTCAAACACCTGTTCGAACTTTCGCTGGATTTCGTCGCCAGGATGGGGTACAACTTCGTACAGGTGTTCGATCGAACGGGTGTTCGAGCCAGCAGTCTGCACCAGTCAGAGCACCGGAGGCAAGCGATGAGCACGATGACCGTCAGCGCAGGGTTGGTCCGTCGGCCGCGCGCGGCCCGCAGGCCGGTCGCGTCGGCGAGCCGGTCGCCCGGTCGCCCGGCGCGGCCCGCGGCGCGCCTCACCCGGCGCGGGCGGCTGCTGCGTGACGGCGCTGACGCTGCTGCTGCTCGTGGCCGCCGCCGTCGTGCTCACCGGCGGCATGCCGGCCACCGCCGGCACCGACCGGCCGCACGGCGGTCACCGCGCAGCGGGTCACCGTCGCGCCGGGGGAGACCCTGTGGCAGATCGCCGAGCGGGTCGCGCCCGGCACCGACCCGCGCGAGACCGTGGCGCGCATCCTCGACCTCAACGGCCTGCAGACCTCGCAGGTCCAGGTCGGCACCGCGCTGCTGCTGCCCTCCTGAGCCGACGCGACCCGAGACCGGGTGGCTCAGTGGCAGCCGTGCTCGGCGGCGGCGCACGACGAGCCGAGCGCCAGGTCGGCGAGCGCGTCCCAGGTGCCGTCCGCGGCGGCCGAGCCGGAGGCGACGAGCACCAGCGCCGACGCCCTCCGACGCGAGGACCACGACCAGCTGCTCGGCCCCGTCGGCACCGGTGCCGGTGAGCAGCTCCGAGGCCTCGCCCAGCCGCGGGTCGCGGTCCCGGGTGAAGCCGCAGCCGACCAGCCGGTCGGTGGCCGTGGCCACCGCGCGCACGGCCGCGTCCGAGTCGGCGTAGGCCGACACCGACTGCACCAGGCGTCCGTCGGCCGACGTCGAGCAGCTGGGCCCGGGAGGCCGCCGACCCCGGCGTCCGCGGCGTGGCGCACCAGCCCTGCGGCGCGGCCGACGCCGTCCAGGTCGCCGCCGGCGACCGCGCCGACGGTCGGCGCGTCCAGCAGCGCGTTGGCGGGCACGGTCCGCGGGCCCGGCGGTCTCGGTGTCGCGTGGCCTCCGGCTCCGACGTGTCGTCGCCCGGGTCGCCGGGCGGCACGGTCGGCAGCGGCTGGCCGGACAGCGCGGGGTCGGGCGAGTCCGACGCGTCCGGGCCCTCGGCGCCGAACGGGCCCTCGCTCTGGGCCGGCTGCGAGTCGTCGCTCGCTGCTCGGCTCCGCGGCGGGCAGCCCGGTGGTCAGGCGTGAGGTGCCGCGTCGTCCGGGCCGTCTCGCCGGACGAGCAGCCGACGACCACCAGCGCGACGCCGAGCAGCGCCGCGACGGCCGGCAGGCGTGCGCCGGGCCAGCCCGGTCGTCGGCCGGTCATCCGGCCGGCCCGATGCTGACCGTGACGGTGCCGAGGTTGTCGGCGAGGTCCAGGTCCGCGACCCCGAGGGTGAGCGGTCCGGTCTCCCGCGGCGTGTAGGTCAGGTAGTAGGTGTGCGTCGCGGCGTCGCAGCGCCCGCTGGCCGGCGCCCAGTCCGGCAGCGAGCCGTTGACCGTCACGTCACCCAGGTAGCGGCCGTCGACCAGCATCGTCGACCGGGTGGTCCGCCAGGTCGGGTCGGCGGTCGTCGACGAGCACTCCGCGTCGGCCGTGACCCCGGCGGCGTACGTCCAGGTGCCGGTCGCGGTGATCCGCAGCGGCTGGCCGGCCAGGTAGTTCCGGGTCGTCGCGACGGCCGGCTTGCTGGTGTCGAGGGCCACCGTCTCGGTGCCGACCACCGGCCGCACCCGCACGACGCTCACGGTCAGCGCCCCGGAGTTGTCGCCGGGCACCGGGTCGTCGACCCGCAGGTTGACCGCGCGCGGTCGACCGCGGCCGCAGGGTCAGCCGGTAGGTGTGGGTGTCGGCGTCGCAGCCGTCACCGTCCGGGTCGTTGACCGGGGTGAAGGTCACGTCGTCCCGGTCGAGCAGGACGTCGAGGTGGTCGGCGGTCGGGTCCTCGGCGAGCACCGAGCGGTCCCGTCGCCAGACCGGGTCGCTCGGGGTGACCGAGCACTCGGCGTCGGAGACGACACCGCCGCCCGCGTCGACGGTCCCCGAGACGGTGAGCAGGTAGCTGCCGCCCGCCTCGAGCGCGCCGGGGCTGGTGACGCCGGCTGCGGCGGTCGCCGGCAGCGGCCAGGTCATCTCGTCGCGCGGGGTGAGCGCGACGACCCTGATCCGCAGGGCGCCGGAGTTGTCGGCCAGCGTGGTCGGGTCCCACACCGCGAAGGTCACCCGGCCGGTGCGGGTCGGGACGTAGGTCCAGCGGTAGGTGTGGGTCCGGGTGTCGCACGAGTCGCCGGTGTCGACGTCCGGGTCGCCCTCAGGTCGACCCCGTCGACGTACAGGTCGAGGTGGTCCTCGCTCGGCTGCCACGGGTGCACCGAGCGGTCCCGGCGCCAGGTGCTGTCACCGGGGGCCCGCGAGCACTCGGCGTCGGCGACCTGGGTGGAGCGGCTGCCCCAGCGGTAGGTGCCGGACACCTCGATCAGGTAGGGCTGGCCGGCGGTGAGCGCGCCGGTGGTGAGCGCGCCCTCGCTGGCGCCGGGCAGGGTCACGGTCTCGTCGCCGAGGGCCGGCCCGGCGGGCAGCACGGCCGCGGGCACCGGCTGCGGGCGCGGCGGGACGACCGTGCTCGGCGTGCGTGGGCGTGGGGGTCGGGCGTCGGGGTGGGCGTCGGGCAGCGTCGGGGTGGGCGCGGCGCCGATGTTGCCGACCTTGCCGGTCCAGAACGACGTCTTGGCCCGCGCGCCGGCCCAGGTGAACGAGATGTGCACGTGGTCGGTGTGCGGGTTGGCGCCGGTGTACTTCCGCCAGCCGCGCGGACGCGTTGTACGAGCCCCAGATCTTGCGGTTCCAGATCACGTACTGGATGCCGAGCCGGCGCGCCATCGCGTACTCGTTGCCGTACTTGTCCTTCTTCAGCAGCCAGGTCAGGAACCGGGCGGCCTTGGCCCGGCCGCCGGGGGTCTTGGCGCTGACGCCCCAGTCGAAGGCGCGGCCCTCCTTGTGCTCCGAGAGCCCGCCGACCGAGCAGCTGCGCACGATGCCGAGGCTGCGGGTGGTGGGGTAGGCCGCGAGCAGGCGGCTGGCGAAGTTCGCCACGCCGGGCTTCGCGCGGGGGGAGCAGGTGGTCTGCGGCTGGTAGCCGGCGAGCGGCTCGATCGCGCCGGGATAGGACGCGCGGGCCGTCTTGATCGCCTTGGCCTCGGCCGGGGCCGCCGTCGCGGTCAGGGTGGCGGTCAGGGCGACGAGGCGACGAGCAGCAGCAGCGACGGAGTGCGGCTGCCCGACCGGTGGTGCGTCTCGGGCACGGCAAGGACTCCGATGGGTCTGGTTCACGGGGTGACCTCGGACCTATCGGCGCCTGCGTCGGCGGACTGGACCCTTGGGCGCGAAATAGGCACTGATCGGCGTCGGCCGGACCACCCGGTCGGCCCACCGGCAGCCGGCTCCGACACGCCCGCCCGGCGGCGCCGGTTCCGCCGGCTGTCCGGCCGCCGCGGGCCGCTGACCTGCGGCGATGTCCCGGCGCGCGGCCCGGGCGCGAGGTCGGCCGAACGATTTTCCGGATGCCCTTGCACATGTGGTGGTCGAGGGGCATTCTTACCCCTACATCTTGTGAATCACACCGGTGTAGTTATCCACAGGTCGGTCCCCAGGTTGTGCCCAGGAAAGGGCCGTTCGTGCACAGGTCGGTGCACAGCTCGGTCCACAGGACGCGCCACGAGAGGAGGCCACGCGCATGCACTGCCCGTTCTGCCGGCACAGCGACAGCCGCGTGGTCGACAGCCGCGCGTCCGACGACGGCACCTCGATCCGCCGCCGGCGGCAGTGTCCCGAGTGCGGCCGCCGGTTCACGACCGTCGAGACGGCGTCGCCTGACGCGTGACCAAGCGCTCCGGCGCCAGCGAGCCGTTCAGCCGCGACAAGGTGCTCGTCGGCGTCCGCAAGGCCTGCCAGGGCCGCCCGGTCAGCGAGGACGACCTGGCGCTGCTCGCCCAGCGGGTCGAGGAGACGGTGCGGGCCAGCGGGGTCGCCGAGATCGAGGCCCACGAGGTCGGCATGGCGGTGCTGCCGCCGCTGCGCGAGCTCGACGAGGTGGCCTACCTGCGGTTCGCGTCGGTCTACCGGGCCTTCGACGACCTCGAGGCCTTCGAGTCCGAGATCGCGCTGCTCCGTGCCGAGCACGAGCTGCGCGGCGGGCACGCGGCACGCCGGCGACGCACGCAGAAGACACCCCTAGAGGTACGCCGGGAAGGTCCGCCCATGCGGACTTTCTGTCGGTGCAGACGTGTTGAATCAGTAGCAGTTTCGGGAGGAGCAGGAATGACGGAGACGTCGCAGCGACAAGCCCCAGGTGGTCCGTCAGGGCGGTCGCGGCAAGGGCCTGACGATCGAGCGCATCTACACCACGCCGGGTGTGCACCCCTACGACGAGGTCACCTGGGAGCGACGCGACGTCGTCCAGCAGAACTGGAAGACCGGCGAGACCATCTTCGAGCAGCGCGGGGTCGAGTTCCCCGACTTCTGGTCGGTCAACGCCTCGACGATCGTCACCACCAAGTACTTCCGCGGCGCGGTCGACACCGACGCCCGCGAGACCGGCCTGCGCCAGCTGATCGACCGCGTGGTGCTCACCTACCGCCGGGCCGGCGAGGAGCACGGCTACTTCGCGACGCCCGACGACGCCGAGGTCTTCGAGCACGAGCTCACCTGGGCGCTGCTGCACCAGGTGTTCTCGTTCAACTCCCCGGTGTGGTTCAACGTCGGCACCTCGTCGCCGCAGCAGGTCTCGGCCTGCTTCATCCTCGCCGTCGACGACACGATGGACTCGATCCTCAACTGGTACCGCGAGGAGGGCCTGATCTTCAAGGGCGGCTCCGGTGCCGGCCTCAACCTCTCCCGGATCCGCTCGTCGAAGGAGCTGCTGTCCTCCGGCGGCACGGCGTCCGGCCCGGTCTCGTTCATGCGCGGCGCCGACGCGTCCGCCGGCACCATCAAGTCCGGCGGCGCCACCCGGCGCGCGGCCAAGATGGTCGTGCTCGACGTCGACCACCCCGACATCGTGGAGTTCGTCGAGACCAAGGCGCGCGAGGAGGACAAGATCCGCGCGCTGCGCGACGCCGGCTTCGACATGGACCTCGGCGGCAAGGACATCACCTCGGTGCAGTACCAGAACGCCAACAACTCGGTGCGCGTCACCGACGAGTTCATGCGCGCGGTCGAGCACGGCACCGAGTTCGGCCTGCGGGCCCGCAGCACCGGCGAGGTCATCGAGACCGTCGACGCCCGCGAGCTGTGGCGCAAGATCGCCGTCGCGGCCTGGGAGTGCGCCGACCCCGGCATCCAGTACGACGACACCATCAACGACTGGCACACCAACCCCGAGACCGGCCGGATCACCGCGTCCAACCCGTGCTCGGAGTACATGTCGCTGGACAACTCGTCCTGCAACCTGGCGTCGCTGAACCTGCTGAAGTTCCTCACGCGACGACGACACGTTCGACGCGCAAGACGTTCGCGAAGGTCGTCGAGCTGGTCATCACCGCGATGGACATCTCGATCTGCTTCGCCGACTTCCCGACCGAGGCGATCGGCGACACCACCCGCAAGTACCGCCAGCTCGGCATCGGCTACGCCAACCTCGGCGCGCTGCTGATGGCGACCGGCAAGGGCTACGACTCGGACGGCGGCCGGGCGCTCGCCGCGTCGATCACCTCGCTGATGACCGGCACGTCGTACAAGCGGTCCGCCGAGCTGGCCGGCATCGTCGGCCCGTACGAGGGCTACGCGCGCAACGCCGACGCGCCACAAGCGGGTCATGCGCAAGCACGCCGCGGCCAACGACGCGATCCGCACCTTCGAGACGCTGGACAAGGACGTGCAGCGCGAGGCCAACAAGGCCTGGGACGCGACCATCAAGCTCGGTGAGAAGAACGGCTACCGCAACGCGCAGGCGTCGGTGCTCGCCCCCACCGGCACCATCGGCTTCATGATGGACTGCGACACCACCGGCATGGAGCCCGACTTCTCGCTGGTGAAGTTCAAGAAGCTGGTCGGCGGCGGCTCGATGCAGATCGTCAACCAGACGATCCCGCGGGCGCTGCGCCGGATGAAGCTACTCCGAGGAGACCATCGAGGCGATCGTCGAGTACATCGCCGAGAAGGGCCACGTCATCGACGCCCCGGGTCTGCGCCAGGAGCACTACGAGGTCTTCGACTGCGCGATGGGCGAGCGCTCGATCGCGCCGATGGGCCACGTGCGGATGATGGCCGCGGTGCAGCCGTTCCTCTCCGGCGCCATCTCGAAGACGATCAACGTGCCGGAGACGGCGACCGTCGAGGAGATCGAGGACGTCCACTTCCAGGGCTGGAAGCTCGGCCTCAAGGCGCTGGCGGTCTACCGCGACAACTCCAAGGTCGGCCAGCCGCTGTCGGACGCCAAGGACAAGTCCAACGACGAGCCGGTGGTCGAGAAGGTCGTCGAGTACCGCCCGATCCGCAAGCGGCTGCCCAAGCAGCGCCCGGCGCAGATGACCTCGTTCGCGGTCGGCGGTGCCGAGGGCTACATGACGGCGTCGTCCTACCCCGACGACGGCCTCGGCGAGATCTTCCTGAAGATGTCGAAGCAGGGCTCGACGCTGGCCGGCGTCATGGACGCGTTCTCGATCGCGATCTCGATCGGCCTGCAGTACGGCGTGCCGCTGGAGACGTTCGTCTCGAAGTTCGTCAACATGCGCTTCGAGCCGGCCGGCCTCACCGACGACCCGGACGTCCGGATGGCGCAGTCGATCATGGACTACGTCTTCCGCCGGCTGGCGCTGGACCACCTCGACTTCGACACCCGCTCGGCGTACGGCATCTACTCGGCCGAGGAGCGGTCCCGTCAGCTCGAGACCGGCTCGTACCAGGCGGAGGAGTCCGACGAGGAGGTCGAGGAGGAGCTCGAGACGATGGCGCAGTCCGCGCCGGTGACCGAGGCCCCGAAGGCCGAGGCGTCGACGACGAGCCGAAGGACGTTCCGGCGGAGACGCCGGCGGCGGCCAAGGAGGCGCCCGGTGGCGCCCACTCGTCGGCCGAGCTGCTCGAGGTCATCACCGGCAAGGTGTCCGACGCCCCGCTGTGCATGACCTGCGGGATCAAGATGCGCCCGGCCGGCTCCTGCTACGTCTGCGAGGGCTGCGGCAGCACCAGCGGCTGCAGCTGATGTGTAGACGGTCAGGGAATGTCCCGGCTCGTTCGGTCAGCAATGTCCCTGACTCGGTCAGCAATGTCCGCGGAATCGGTCAGGAAAATGTCCGCGGCCAGCAGGGGACTCCACCAAGGATCAGCACGACCAGCAGCGCCTGCAGGCGTGTCTCCGTGTTCACCGGCTCACCGTCCAGCAAACACGACTGGGCGCCCATGCTGGCCCCTTCGCAAGTCTGCGGATCAGGCTGAGGCCAGGGCCTTGGCCTTCATCTGGTCGAACTCCTGCTGGGTGATCGTCCCGGCGTCGAGCAGTGCCTTGGCCGATGCGATCTGGTCGGCGGGGCTGGAAGCGGCGGAGCTCCCGGCGACCGACTGGATGTACTCGGCTCTGCTGGCGCTGCAGCTCCTGCTGGGACTCGATGGTCCGCTCGGCCATCCCGTGACCGCGCGCGATCAGGTAGACGAGCATGCCCAGGAATCGGCAGCACGATGATGAACAGCACCCAGATCGTCTTGGCGACCCCACCCAGGTCCCGGCTGCGGAACAGGTCGCCGAAGATCCACCAGAGGCACATGAACCATGCGAAGAAGATGAAGAACTCGAACAGTGCGAGCAGAAACGACCCGTTGTCGTCGAACATCTGACTCCCTCCAGAGTGGGGTGGTGCTGACGAGGCGGTCCAGGGTGTACCGACGGACGCCCTCAGGGTGTGTGCTAGTCCGTGTCTGCGTCCGCCTCGTCCTCCAGGACGTCCATCGCGAACCCGAGCGCCTTGAAGATCGCTCCTGATGCCGCGACCACCTTCGGCCCACCAGTGACGGGGGCGACGGCGACGAGCACCCCTTGGACGTCCTCAAGGGTGAGGCCGACCTCGGAGGCTGCGCCCAGGTTGAGCAAGTAGGACGCCGGCGGAGCCCCGACGGCGGCGAGCGCGGCGACCCGCACGAGCATCAGCTCGCGGTCGACCAGGCCGGCACGCTCCAGCGATGCGGCGGTCATGTCCGCCAATGTGTCGAGCAGGGGTGTTTCGCTCATGAACTCTTTCCCTTCGAGTCGGGTCGTTGCGAACGCGCTCCACTGAGATGGGAGCGAAACGCTGCCGGGTGACAGACGCCTGGCGACGGGGCACCGGACGGGCCCGTGGACCCATCCACGCGCAACGTAGTCAGCCTGGGGACACCTGGCCTCACCCGCTCCGGGTGGTTCCCTGTTCTTCGCGGCGAGCCGGACTCAACGGTCGTGCCATCTCGTTCGCCTCGGCGTTCCTGTCACCCGCTGCCGCAGGCCAGCCCATGCCTGTCATTAGGCCGGCGGCTCACCAGGGCCAGCCTTGTCGCCGAGCCCGAACGCATCAGAAAGTCGCATCGGCCGTGGCGGCGCCGGCATTGGCGGGGCCGCCGACGGTTCCAGCGGAGAAGTCTGGCCGTCTCGCAGCCAGCGGCCGATCGCGTTGTCGCCTTCAGCAAGCACAGGCCCGAGGACGGCGCCGCCAGTCACGAGGAACGCAAACCCGGTGAACCATGTCACGAAGGCGAGAGCGATTCCGAACGAGCCGAACTGTTCGTCCTGTTCGGTCATCGCTCTTGGCATCCACAGTGTTGCGGCCAGGGTGTAGGCCCAACTCCTGCAGGGCTGACCGCCTGGATGGTCAACAGGCGTCGCTGGCGACGTTGGCTGGCAACATCGCATCACCCCGGGCGTCTGGGAAGCGAGGAAGTACGGTCTGCTCATGGTCGGGCGGTGGTGGAACGCGGGGACCCGCCGTAGCTACCTGTCCGTTGTTGCCCCGAACCGGGCGCGGGGGGCTCGTACTCGCTCTGCAGGCCTTTCTGCGGCAGGGCCGAGGAACCCTTCGGGCCATCGCAGCCCTCGCGGTGTCCTGAGGGATCAACGCGGGCGGATCGTCGCCCGACAAGCAGCTCGCCGCCATCGGCCTCGACTTCGAGAGGATGGAGTCGATGGCACCGAGGTACGCAGGATGATTCGCTTGGACCGGGGCAGGCGCGGGTCGCAGACCTCGAGGTCCTGAGTCCTCATGCCGCTGGTCGCGGGGACATTCCGTGACCGTTGGATGGACATTGGATGACCGTTGACAGCTGATGTCAACCGTCAGGCAATGTCCTGGCTCGCTCGATCAGCAATGTCCCTGACTCGGTCAGCAATGTCCGGGATCCGGTGAAGGGGACATTGACGTCGGCGCGACGGAGCCCCGGCCTCAGCGATGGGGTCGGGGCTCAGGGTGACGTCGGGCTCGGGCAGGCGTTGGAGTGAAACGCTCGCGCTGGCCATCACCACACAAGCGAACCGAGCGGAGCAAGTTGCTTGGGCGTCGGAGGACCTCGCCGGCCGAGCGAACAGAAGTGTGCCGCTACCCGACTGGGCGCTTCAGCAACGCGACCGGCCACGCGATGAGGTCGCCCTTCTTGAGGGAGAGACCCACTGCCTCCCACCCTTCCGCGCCCAACGCGTTCAGGTGATCAGGGGCAAGGTCCCCGGACTTCTTCACGCCTGTGGCCTCGTCCAGTGCAACGACTCGGTACTCCCACTTCTGCATCATGGCCCCAGCATCATCGTCCGAACCACGTCGGCGGTAGGGCCGAAGGACCCGCATACGTGCCCCTCCCGCGCACCCGACCCGGCATGGTCGTCGGCTGCGAAGCCTCATCGTCTTCCGCGCCGACGATCTGTCCGCTCATCGCCATGAGATCGCGATTGGCGGGAGAATGTCCTCGCGGGCGGCGGGCACAGGTGACGGCGGAGCTCATCGGCGCAACGATGTGGTCCATGTCCGACCCCTCCACCCGCACCGATCCGGTGATCGCGCGCCTAGCGCCAGGCATCGCGAGCTTGTGGTCGTACAAGCCGAAGTGGCTGCGCCAGGATCTGGTTGCCGGACTGGTCCTGACCGCGCTGCTCGTGCCGCAGGGGATGGCGTACGCCGAGCTGGCAGGTCTGCCGCCGATCACCGGGCTGTACACGACCATCCTGTGTCTCATCGGCTACGCGGTGTTCGGACCGTCCCGGGTTCTGGTGCTGGGCCCCGACTCGGCGCTGGGCCCGATGATCGCGGCGACGGTGATCCCGCTGGCTGCAGCCGAGGGAGATCCCAGCCGCGCCGTGGCCTATGCCTCGCTGTTGGCATTGATGGTGGGCGCGATAACCGTGCTAGCCGGAGTCTTCAAGCTCGGGTTCGTCGCCGAGCTCTTGTCCAAGCCGACGCAGATCGGGTACATGAACGGGTTGGCGCTGACCATCGTGGTCGGCCAGCTGCCCAAGCTCTTCGGCTTCTCGGTCGACGCCGATGACCTGATCGAGTCGGCGGCCGGGTTTGTGCAGGGCGTTGCCGACGGCGACACGGTGGGGGCAGCGCTGGCGGTCGGCGTAGCGAGTCTGGTCCTGATCCTGGGCTTCCAACATCCGCTCCCTCGCGTTCCGGGCGTTCTGATCGCCGTGGTGCTCGCGATCGCGGCGGTGAACCTCTTCGACCTGCAGGACCGCGGCGTGCGGGTGGTTGGGCCGATGCCGGAGGGCGTTCCACCGTTCACGGTGCCTACCGTTCCGCTCGACGACCTGTGGCTGCTGGTCGCTGGCGCGCTGGGAATCGCGTTGGTGTCGTTGACCGACACGATCTCGACGGCGTCGGTGTTCGCCGCCCGCACCGGGGCCGAGGTCGACGGCGACCGCGAGATGGTCGGCGTCGGGGCAGCAAACCTCGCCGCGGGCTTCTTCCAGGGGTTCCCGGTCAGCACCAGCGGATCCCGCACGGCCGTGGCCGCGCAGAACGGCGCCAAGACCCAGTTGACCGGTCTGGTAGGGGCAGCGGCCATCCTCCTGCTCCTGATCTTCGCGCCCGGGCTGCTGCGTGACCTGCCCCAGCCCGCGCTCGCCGCCGTGGTCATCGCCGCCTCGATGTCGTTGGCCGACATCGGTGGGCTGCGGCGGCTGCGGCGGCAACGGAGGTCGGACTTCCTCCTGGCCCTGGCAGCGTTCCTCGGTGTCGCCTTCCTCGGCGTCCTGCCCGGAATCGCGATCGCGGTCGGGCTCTCGATCATCAACGTGTTCAGGCGGGCCTGGCGGCCACACCAGGCCGTGCTCGGGCGTGTCGAAGGCATGGCCGGGTATCACGACTCCCAGTTCACCCCCACAACGCACCATCTGCCGGGTCTGGTCATCTACCGGTTCGACGCCCCGCTGTTCTTTGCGAATGCGCGAACCTTCCGAGACCAGGTCCGGCATCTCGCGAGGAGCTGAGCCTCGCCCACAGTGGATCGTTGTGGCAGCCGAGCCGATCACCGATGTCGACACCACGGCGGCTGACATCCTGGAAGATCTCGACCTCGAGTTGAACGCCGACGGGATCAGCCTGGTGTTCGCCGAGCTCAAGACCCCCGTGCGTCAGAAGATCGAACGCTACGAGCTCACCGAGACCATCAACCCAGACCATTTCTTCGAAACCATCACCGAAGCGGTCGAGGCGTTCCGCGAGCAGACCGGCGCGCAATGGACCGAAGGCCCTGGCCCCTTCGCACTACGTTGAGCAGGGGCTAAGGCTCCGCTCGACGCTTCAGCTACCTCAAGGTTCGTCTCGGCGGTCGGTGGCGCATCCATCGAGCTGCTCCGACTCGGTCATCGACGTGAGGGTCGAGGTCACGCGGAATATCCCGTGGGCGCCCCGCTCCGTGTGGGCAGGAAAGCGGGTGGCGGCGGTAGCGGATGAGCGCGGCCTGCTGGTGATAGACGCGGGATCGGGCCCGCGGCGAGGCCCTGACGTCCTGGTCGATGGATGCGGGCGGGGACCGCCGACTGCCCTTCCCAGCGCACCGCGGCCCGGCTAGAGCCCCGCCGTACGATCGCCGGGTGAGAGCGGCCGGGGTGGTGCTCGCGGGGGGCCGTTCGTCGCGGATGGGCGCGCCCAAGGCCTCCCTGGAGTGGCACGGCTCGACCCTGCTGCGTCGCACCTGCGGCGTGCTCCGCCGAGCCGGTCTCGAGCCGGTCGTGGTGGTGAGCGCCGCCGGCCAGGCGCTGCCGGACCTGCCGCCGGACGTCGAGGTGCTCGACGACCCGCGCGAGGGCCTGGGACCGCTGCAGGGCATGGCCGTCGGCCTGGGCGCGCTGCACGGCCGCGCCGACGTGGCCTTCGTCTGCTCCACCGACCTGCCGTTCCTGCACGCCGAGCTGGTCCGCCGGGTGCTGCGGCCGTTCGCCGCTCCCGGCGGCGACGCCCTCGACGTGGTGCTCCCGGTGGCGCGGGGCTACCCGCAGCCGCTGGCCGCGGCCTACCGCACCGGCTCGCGCCGCGGGTGGCCGCCCTGGTCGCCGCCGACCGGCTGCGGCCGGCCTTCGTCTTAGAGGGCGCCGAGGTGCTCCGGCTGGACGACGACGCATTGCTGGCCGACCCCGCCCTGCGGGCCGCCGACCCGACGCTGGAGTCGGTCGTCAACGTCAACGAGCCGGCCGACTACGAGATCGCCCGGGCCAGGCCGGAGCCGTCGGTGACCGTCGAGTGCTTCGGCGTGCTGGCCTCGCGGGCCGGCCGCGGGCCGCGGACCGTGCGGGCCGGCACCGTGGGCAGCGCCGCCCGCGCGGTGGACCTGACGCTGGACCGGCACGTCCTCGCCGCCGTCAACGGTGAGCAGACCAGCCGGGACGCCGAGCTGCCGCTGCTCTCCGGCGACACGGTCGCGTTCCTCGCCGCGGACTCCGACGGATGACGCCACCCGAGACTGCTGGCTAGCAGCGGCATCCGCGGACGACCTGACGCCACCCTACGCGGCCGAGCTCCGGGCTGGGTAGCTGCGCTCGTTGTCGCCGATCGGGAGGCTGGCTGCGCCGGCATCCGTCACCGTGCTGGTCGCGCCACGGCAGCTCGAGGTAGACCACTTCGTCGTCCTTGGCGGCGCCGTTCGGACCAACGACCGCAAGCCCGGACGCGCCGACGAGCCCGCGCAGCATCGCCGACCCGCAGGACGGCTGTAGCTCGGCGATGCCGGTCGGTCCACGCCGCACCGGAAGCAGGCGGTGGCCGTCGCCGGCACGTCCCGGCGCGTCGTCGCCCAGCCGCACCGTGCTCGGCGGACGCCGCAGTTGCCCGTGCAGGGCTCCGAGCAGCGGCTCGAGGAGGGTAAGCAGGGCGACGCAGGCGGCGAGGGGGTTGCCGGGCAACCCGACGAGCCAGCGGTCGCCGGGCAGAGAGGCGAGCAGCATCGGGTGTCCCGGCTTGACGTCGACGCCGTCCACCAGCAGCCGGCCGCCGACCTGGTTGAGCGCGGCGTGCACGTGGTCGTATGCGCCGACGCTCGTACCGCCTGTCGTGACGACCACATCGGCGTCACTACCGCCAATCGTCGTGGAGAGCGCCTCGAGGGTGTCTGGCAACCTGCTGACGCACCGAGGGGGAGCGCCGAGAGCTGCCAGCCATCCCGGAAGTTGCGGCCCCAGCGCGTCACGCGTCCGGCCAGGGCCGGCGAGGCCGGAGTCGAGGAGCTCGTCGCCCAGGACGAGCACGTCAACCGTGGCGGCGCGGACGACGAGCAGGTCGTCATTGCCGGCGGCAGCCGCGAGGCCGAGCACCGGCGGAGTGACGACGGCTCCGGCGGCCAGCAGCACGTCACCAGTGCGTGCCTCCTCGCCTCTGGCGCGGATGTGGGACCGCGCCGCTGACCCCGGCGTCCGGCCGTTGGCTGGTCGGACTCCTGCCCGGTCACGGACCGAGTCCTCCACCGGCAGCACGGCGTCGGTGCCGTCGGGGACGGTGGCTCCGGTGGCGATACGCGCGCACTGTCCCGGGCGAAGGCGCTGGGCGGAGACCCGGCTGGCCGGGTGGTCGGAGACGATCCGCCACGGGGGTGCTCCTGAGACCGCCCACCCGTCCATCGCGGAGTTGTCGGATGGCGGCAGGTGGTTGCGCGCAACGAGGTCGGCCGCCAGGACGCGACCCAGCGCGTCGGCGAGTGGCAGGCGGACCGGCGCCAGCCGAGCCGCCTGAGCGGCGACCAGCCGTGCCTCCGGCCACGGCGTTCCGCCGAGTCGGCGGGTTCGCCCGCGTGCGGTGGACTGCGTCGGTGCAGAGGTCATCGACCCCACCCGCTCCCAGCCGCGCGTGCGGCTTGCGGCTGCCGAGGGCGTCGTCGCGTGACCGGTACACGATGTAGGGACGGGTGAGGTAGCCCAGCGGTGCGCTGAAGACGTGCACCAGCCGGGTGAAGGGCCACAGCGCGAACAGCGCGAAGGCGGCCAGGGCGTGCAGCTGGAACCCGATGGGCGCCGCTGCCATCAGCTCCGGCTGCGGGTCGAGCCGGAAGATGCCGCGGAACCAGATCGAGACGCCGTCGCGGTAGTCGTAGTCGCCGACGAGGTTGGCCACCACCGTGTTGACCAGGCCGAGGACGATGACGGTGCCGAGGACGGCGTACATCGCCTTGTCCATGCGGGTGGTGGCCGAGAACACGGGGCCGACGGTGCGTCGGCGGTAGATCAGGATCGCCATGCCGACGACGGTGCAGACCCCGGCCACCGAGCCGATCCCGACGGCCGAGGCGTGGTACATGCCCTCGGAGACGCCGACGGCCTCGGTCCACGACTTCGGGATGCCCAGGCCCATGACGTGCCCGAGGATCACGAAGAGCAGGCCGAAGTGGAACAGCGGGCTGCCGAGGCGCAGCAGCCTGCTCTCGTAGAGCTGGGAGGACCGGGTGGTCCAGCCGAACTTGTCGTAGCGGTAGCGCCACCAGTGCCCGACGGCGAACACGGCCAGGCAGACGTACGGCACCACCACCCACAGCAGCGTGTCGACGGTGCCGACCTCGGTGACGCTCTCGGCCGCGGTCATCGTCGGGTCGCCTCAGTGCGGTCGGACGGTCGGCGGGTGGGGAAGGGCAACGACACCGGCATCGCTTCCGGCGGCGCGAAGGGAGCCAGGCCGACCTCCTCGGTGGGCGGGCCTTGTACGGCCAGCCGGTGCACCGCTTCGCGCTCGTCGCCGGCGAGTGCCGGCAGGGTGGAGGTGACGGCCCGCAGCACGTCGACGTACGGCGAGCGGGCGTCCTCCAGCGCCAGCCGCAGCAGCTCGATCCCCGCCCGGTGGTCCAGCAGCAGCTGCCGCCCGCCGCGTGGGTCGGTGCCGGCGTACTCCAGGACGACGGCCAGGTGGTCGGGCAGCTCGTCCGCGCCGAGCTCGAGACCGGCAGCGCGGTAGGCGGTCTTGAACTCGAGCAGCGCCATCCCGCGCTTGCGGGTGTCGCCGTGGGCGTAGTAGGTGAGGTAGAGGCAGCAGCGCCGCTTGTGGTCGAACGTCTCGACGAAGTGCCGGGCCAGGTCCAGCGTCGGTGTCTCGCCGGCATGGGTCAGGAACCTTCGCAGCGGCGCGGCCGCCGGGTCCGGCAGCAGCGTCGACCTCGGCGGCGAGGGCCGGCAGCTGCGCGGCCAGCGCCTCGTCGGGGTAGCCGAGCAGGACCGAGGCGATCTGCCACGTGGCGGCGCGACGTCGTCGTCCGGGTGCGCCTCATGGCCCGTCACCGCCCGGTGGGCCGCTGCGTCGTCGTCGGGTTCGCGCGGCGGGAACAGGCCGGGTGGTGTGCCCCGGCCGTCCCAGTTGAGCAGGTTGACCCGGCTCGCCTTGTCGTCCGGGGCGACGATGGTGTCGGAGGTCTGCCGGGCCTGCAGCATCTGGAAGTTCTCGACCGCGATCGGGGTGGCGCCGCCGGATCCCTCGCCGAACGGTCCGGAGCCGCCCATGCCGGGCCCGCCTTCGTAGTCGAGGCTGCACTCGGTGGCGAGCTCCTCGAGGGAGTGCGCCTGCTCGGCGTGCGCGGGCGGGATGACGTAGCGCTCGTCGTACTTCGCGATCGCGAGCAGCCGGTACATGTCGTACATCTGCTCGCCGGTCATCCCGACGGCCGCCGCGATGCTCTCGTCGGGGTCGCGGCCCATGTTGATGTCGCGCATGTAGCAGCGCATCGCGGCGAGCTTGTGCAGCACGGCGTCGACCGGGGCGACGTCGCCGGCGGTGAACAGCTCGGCGAGGTACTCGACCGGGATGCGCAGGGCGTCGATGGCGGCGAACAGGTTGCCCTTGTCCTCGGCGTCGTAGCCGGTGTCCTTGACGACGTCGACGACCGGCGACAGCGGCGGGATGTACCAGACCATCGGCATGGTGCGGTACTCCGGGTGCAGCGGCAGCGCCACCTTGTAGGTGTTGATCAGCGCGTGGATCGGGGAGCGCTGCGCGGCCGACATCCAGTCGCGCGGGATGCCCGCCTGCTCGGCCGCGCGCACCACCTCGGGGTCGTTCGGGTCGAGGAACACCGACCGCTGCGCCTCGTAGAGGTCGTGGTCGTCCTCGGTGGACGCCGCCTCGAGCACCTTGTCGGCGTCGTAGAGGATCAGGCCGATGTAGCGCAGCCGCCCGACGCAGGTCTCGGAGCAGACGGTGGGGATGCCGACCTCGATGCGCGGGAAGCAGAACGTGCACTTCTCCGCCTTGCCGGTGCGGTGGTTGAAGTAGATCTTCTTGTACGGGCAGCCGCTCACGCACTGCCGCCAGCCGCGGCAGCGGTCCTGGTCGACCAGGACGATGCCGTCCTCGGACCGCTTGTAGATCGCCCCGGACGGGCAGGACGCGGCGCAGGACGGGTTGAGGCAGTGCTCGCAGATGCGCGGCAGGTAGAACATGAAGGTCTGCTCGAACTCGAACTTCACCTTGTCGGCGATGTTCTTGAGCAGCACGTCCTTGTCGCCGTGGTCGGGCGAGCCGCCGAGGTCGTCGTCCCAGTTGGCCGACCACTCGATCTTCATGTCCTTGCCGGAGATCAGCGACTTCGGCCGGGCGACCGGGGTGTGCTCCTGCAGCGGGGCGTTGGTCAGCGTCTCGTAGTCGTAGGTCCACGGCTCGTAGTAGTCGTCGAGGCCGGGCAGCGTCGGGTTGGAGAAGATGGTCGAGCAGCTTGCGCAGCCGGCCGCCGCCCTTGAGGGCGAGCCGGCCGCGCTTGTTCAGCGTCCAGCCGCCGCGCCACCTCTCCTGGTCCTCGTAGCGGCGCGGGTAGCCCTGGCCGGGCCGGGTCTCGACGTTGTTGAACCACACGTACTCGACGCCGCTGCGGTTGGTCCACGCCTGCTTGCAGGTGACCGAGCAGGTGTGGCAGCCGATGCACTTGTCGAGGTTCATCACCATCGCCATCTGGGCCATGACCTTCATCAGTACTGCACCTCCTGCGAGCGGCGGCGGATGACGGTGACCTCGTCGCGCTGGTTGCCGGTCGGGCCGAGGTAGTTGAAGGCGAAGGACAGCTGCGCGTAGCCGCCGACCAGGTGGGTCGGCTTGATGAGCAGCCGGGTGAGCGAGTTGTGGATGCCGCCGCGCTTCTTCGACGTCTCGGCGATGGGCACGTCGATCAGCCGGTCCTGCGCGTGGTGCATGTAGACGGTGCCCTCGGGCATCCGGTGCGACACGATCGCCCGGGCGACCACGACGCCGTTGCGGTTGACCGCCTCGATCCAGTCGTTGTCGTGCACGCCGATCTTGGCGGCGTCCTCCTTGCTCATCCAGATCATCTGCCCGCCGCGGGACAGGCTGAGCATGAACAGGTTGTCCTGGTACTCCGAGTGGATCGACCACTTGTTGTGCGGCGTCAGGTACCGCACCGTGAGCCCGAGCTCGCCGGTCTCGCCGACCTGCGGCTCGCCGAACAGCGCGGTCATGTTCAGCGGCGGCCGGAAGACCGGCAGGCCCTCGCCGAGCTCGGTCATCCAGTCGTGGTCGAGGTAGAAGTGCTGCCGGCCGGTGAGCGTGTGCCACGGCTTGAGCCGCTCGACGTTGATGGTGAACGGCGAGTAGCGCCGCCCGCCGGTCTCCGAGCCCGACCACTCCGGGGAGGTGATGACCGGCACCGGCCGGGCCTGGGTGTCGGCGAAGGTGATCTGCTTGCCCTCGTGCTCGGCGGCCAGGTCGGCCATCGGCTGCCCGGTGCGCGCCTCCAGGGTGCGGAAGCCCTGCGTCGCCAGGTGCCCGTTGGTGGTGCCGGACAGCGCGAGGATCATCTCGCAGGCGTCGACGTCCCGCTTGAGCGACGGCCGGCCGTCGGCGACGCCGCCGCGCACCGCGCCGTTCTTCCGGCGCAGGTACTCGACCTCCCGGTCGAGCGTGTAGGTGACGCCCTTCGTCGTGGCGCCGAGCGTGTCCATCAGCGGGCCGAGCGCCGACATCTTCGCGGCGACTGCCGGGTAGTCGCGCTCGACCACCACCAGCTTCGGCATCGTGCGCCCGGGTACCGGCTCGCAGTCGCCGGCCTTCCAGTCGGCCACCACGCCGTGCGGGTTCGCCATCTCGTCGGCGGTGTCGTGCAGCAGCGGGACGGCGACCACGTCCCGGCGTACGCCGAGGTGCGTCTCGGCCAGCCGGCTGAACGTCTCGGCGATCGTCTGGAAGGCGTCCCAGTCGGTGCGGGTCTGCCACGGCGGCGCGATCGCCGGGTTGAACGAGTGGACGAACGGGTGCATGTCGGTGGTGTTGAGGTCGTGCTTCTCGTACCAGGTGGCGGCCGGCAGCACGACGTCGGAGAAGATCGTCGTGCTGGTCATCCGGAAGTCCAGCGACAGCAGCAGGTCGAGCTTGCCCTCCGGCGCCTCGTCGCGCCAGACCACGTCCTTGGGCCGCGCCTCCGGCGGCGCCTCGGTGGCCCGCAGCGAGTTGTCGGCCCCGAGCAGGTGCTTGAGGAAGTACTCGTTGCCCTTGCCGGAGGAGCCGAGCAGGTTGGCCCGCCAGACGGTGAGCACCCGCGGGTAGTTGTCCTCGGCGTCGGGGTCCTCGCAGGCGAACCGCAGGTCGCCGGACTTCGAGCTGCTCGACGACGTAGTCGCCGACGGACTTGCCGACTGCCTGCGCGTCGTCGGCGAGGTTGAGCGGGTTGCGGTCGAACGTCGGGTACGACGGCATCCAGCCCATCCGCGCCGACTGGGCGATGATGTCGGCCGTCGTCTTCCCGGCGAGCTGGCCCTCGCCGGTCGTCGCGGACAGCGTGTCGGCGCCGAAGTGGTCGTAGCGGTACTGGTCGGTGTGCAGGTACCAGTAGGCCGTCTGGATCATCTGCCGCGGCGGGCGCGACCAGTCCAGCCCGAACGCGAGCTGGGCCCAGCCGGTGACCGGGCGGCACTTCTCCTGGCCGACGTAGTGCGCCCAGCCGCCGCCGTTGACGCCCTGGCAGCCGGTCAGGGTCGTGAGGGCGAGGAACGCGCGGTAGATCGTGTCGGAGTGGAACCAGTGGTTGGTGCCCGCGCCCATCAGGATCATCGACCGGCCGCGCGACTCCTCGGCGTTCGCGGCGAACTCCCGGCCGATCCGCTCGGCCTTGTGCGCCGGGACGCCGGTGATGGCCTCCTGCCAGGCCGGCGTGTACGGCTCGGAGGCGTCGTCGTACCCGGTGGGCCAGGTGCCGGGCAGGCCGTCCGCGGCCGACGCCGTACTGCGCCAGCATCAGGTCGAAGACCGTCGTCACCAGGTGGCCGCCGACCCGGCGGACCGGGACGCCGCGCCGCAGCACCGCCGCCGAGCCGTCGGGCGCGTCGAAGCGCGGCAGCAGCACCTCGACGGGCTCCTCGGCGCCGCCGGCAGCGGAGAGCAGCGGGTCGACCTCGCCGAGGTCGAGGTTCCACTCGCCGGCGCCCTCCGCGCCGAAGCGGAAGCCGAGCGAGCCGTTCGGCACGACCGGCTGGCCGGTCGCCGAGTCGAGCAGCACCGTCTTGAACTCGGCGTGCTCGGCGTCCTGCTCGCCGGCGAGGTCGGAGGCGGTGAGGAACTTGCCCGGCGAAGTAGCTGCCGCCGCGCTGCTCGAGGCGGACGAGGAACGGCAGGTCGGTGTACTGCTTCACGTACTCGGTGAAGTAGGGCACCTGCCGGTCGACGAAGAACTCCTTGAGGATGACGTGGCCCATCGCCATCGCCAGCGCGCCGTCGGTGCCGGGTTGCGCGGCGAGCCACTCGTCGGCGAACTTCACGTTGTCGGCGTAGTCGGGCGACACCGCGACGACCTTCTGGCCGCGGTAGCGCGCCTCGGCCATCCAGTGCGCGTCCGGGCGTGCGGGTCACCGGGACGTTGGAGCCCCACATGATGAGGTAGCCGGCGTCCCACCAGTCGCCCGACTCGGGCACGTCGGTCTGGTCGCCGAACACCTGCGGGGAGGCGACCGGCAGGTCGGCGTACCAGTCGTAGAACGACAGCATCGAGCCGCCGATCAGCGACACGAACCGCGCGCCGGAGGCGTGCGACACCATCGACATCGCCGGGATCGGCGAGAACCCGGCGACGCGGTCCGGGCCGAACCGCTTGATCGTGTGGACGTGCGCGGCGGCGACGATCTCGCTGGCCTCGTCCCAGGTGGCGCGCACCAGGCCGCCCTTGCCGCGGGCCTGCTTGTAGCGGCGCGACCGCTCGGGGTCGTTGACGATGTCGGCCCAGGCGAGCACCGGGTCGCCGAGGCGGGCCTTGGCCTCGCGGTACATCTCCAGCAGCACGCCGCGGACGTACGGGTAGCGCACCCGGGTGGGGGAGTAGGTGTACCAGGAGAAGGCGGCGCCGCGAGGGCAGCCGCGCGGCTCGTACTCGGGGCTGTCCGGGCCCGACCGACGGGTAGTCGGTCTGCTGCGACTCCCAGGTGATGATGCCGTCCTTGACGTAGACCTTCCACGAGCAGGAGCCGGTGCAGTTGACGCCGTGCGTGGAGCGCACGACCTTGTCGTGGCTCCACCGGTCGCGGTAGAAGTCGTCGGCCTGCCGCCCGCCGATCTGGTGCAGCGTGCGCAGGTCGCTGGACACCGTCGCCTTGGGTGAAGAACCGGCGGGTGCGGACCAGCGCCTCGGTCAGCGGGTCGTCGAGGGCGGCGCGCCGCCCGGACCGCTGGTGGCCGACTCGGGGGTCTCCTGCTTGCTCATGGACGGGACGTCCTCTCGGTCGCGCTCCGGCTCTTCGTCGAACCTAGCCCCAGCGTCAGCACGCAGGCACCGGGCTCGGCGAAGGCCACCAGGCTCGTCGGCTTCGGGATCGCCGCCCAACGCCGCGACCGCGCCGCGGGCGATGCCGAGGTGCACCGGACACACGACCTCCGGGTTCGCGCGAGCGGCGTCGAGGAGCGGGCAGCGCACGGAGCCGTACGGTCGTGGCACGGGCATCGGTCTGCGGGTCGAAGCCCAGCTCGGCGAAGAGGGAGACGACCTCGCGCGGGCGTACGCGGGGGTTCCGGGCGGCTCGTCCGCGACCAAGCGAGCGACCCCATGCCTCGCCGGCAGCAAGGGCGTCACCCTCCGGGTCGGAGCTCGTGCTGGAGATCTGCGCCGCCAGGGCGGAGGCCAGCCCCGCGTAGTCGCGGACCCGCGGGTCCGGGCTCCGGCTGCTCCGCGACCGCGGAGTAGGACCACGCCGGACGTCCCCGCCCGCCCGCCGCTGCCAGCTCCCGGGTTGCCAGCCCGCGCTCGACCAGCGCCTCGAGATGCTTGCGCGCGGTGTTCGGGTGGATCCGCATCCGGGTCGCTGTCTCCTCGACGGTGGTGGCGGTGACCGCGTGCTGCAGCTGCTCGAGCACCCGTGCGCGCTGCGCCGAGAGCATCGTGCCGCCGACGGCGTACCGGACGGGCGCCGGCCCGTTGGTCTCCGGGTTGGCGTAGGTGGTCCCGCGTGACACCGGGCGCACTACTCGCCCGCCTTCTCGCGTGGTAGGCGAAGGACGACGAACGCCAGGGCTGCGGAGGCGGTGATGCAGAGCAGCACCAGCCCGATCGTGTAGCTGCCGCTGGCTTCGTCGTAGGTCGCCCCCATGACGAGCGGCGGGAAGAAGCCACCGAGGCCGCCGGCCGCTCCGACGATGCCGGCGACCGAGCCGACCCGGTTCGCGGGCGCTCGGAGCGCGACCCAGGCGAAGACTCCACCCATCCCGATGCCGAGCAGGAATGCCATGGTGACGAAGGACGCACCCGCAGCCAGCTCGGGTGCCGGCTGCGCGGCGACCACCAGGGCGAGCACGGCGGCGCCGGCCAGCGAGACGATGACCACGGGCCGCGGGTGCAGCCGGTCCGACAGCCAGCCGCCGATCGGCCGGGCGACCACCGCAGCCAGCGCGAAGCCCGCGGTTCGGGTGCCGGCCTGGGTGAGGTCGAAGTCGTAGACGTCCTTGAGATAGGTCGGCAGGTAGGTCGCGAACGCCACGAAGCCGCCGAAGGTGACGGCGTAGAGGAACGACATCGCCCACGTGACAGGCAGCTTGAGGGCCGCGGTGAGCTTGGGGACGACCGGGTCGATGTTCGGGCTCCAGCGCGGGGAGTCCTTCATCATCGTCCAGCTCACGACGCCGACGAGGTGCTACGGCGACCGCCACGACCAGGTAGGTCTGGGTGTAGCCGAACCAGGTGACGAAGCGAGGGGTGAAGAACGCGGACAGCGCAGTGCCGCCCATGCCGGCGCCGAACACGCCGGTCGCGAAGCCGCGCCTGGCCGGGTCGAACCACGCGCTGACGAACGGGATGCCGACGGCGAAGGTCGTACCAGCGATCCCGAGGAAGAAGCTGACACCAGCAGCAGCGAATGAGGTGGGCGTTTCCCGCGATCACGACGAGGACGATCGGGGGATCGGAGGCGAAGCAGAGCAGGCTGAACATCAGACGACCGCCGAAGCGGTCGGCCAGGGAGCCGGTGACGATCCGGCCCAGGGAACCGACGAGGACCGGCGTGGCAACCAGCAGTGCCTTCTGGCCGGAGCTGAGCCCGAACTGCTCGGTGTAGCGCACCCCGAGCGGGCGATGAGGTTCCAGGCCCAGAAGGTCATGGCGAAGGCCAGGGTGGCCAGCCCCAGGTTGCGCATCTGCCCGACCCGGACGTCGAGAGCGGTCTCGGCTGGGGTCATCTCGGTCTCCGTCGCCCGCGATCGCGGTCTAATTTCTACGTACTACAGTGTAGTAAAGATGATGGTGCGTGACCACCCCCTCCAGGAAGGACATCCCGGCGGTGTGAGTACTGCGGTTGCCAGGCCCTGGACGCGATCGCCGAGCTCACGGCCGAGCACGACGCCGTGGTCGAGCTGGCCGGGCAGGCTCGCCGGGCTCTCGGACCGTGGCGACCTGGACATCGGCGGCCGAACGCGTCGCGAGCCATCGCCGCGGTGCTCCGGCCGCACACTGCCGTCGAGGAGGAGGCGCTGTTCCCGGCGATGGCGGCGGAGTTCCCCGGCCACGTCGACCGCCTCGTCGCGGACCATCGCCGGATCGACGAGGTTCTCGCCGGCTCGTCGTCCGGCACACCCTCGGACGCGGAGTGGCCGGCTCGGCTGGAGCATGTCCTGACGGAGCTGCGTGAGCACATCCTGCGAGAGCAGGACGGCGTGTTCCCCGCCGCGCTGGCCTCGCTCGACAACGCCAGTGGGACGCCTTGGACGCGGCCCGGGCGGCGTTGTGATCGAGCCCAGGCCGACCCGGTGGGTCACCGACACCGGCGAAGGGCACTCCCAGTGGTACATCGAGCGCTTCCGCAGGCTCGCCGCCGACGGGGCCGACCTCGGTGGTGAGGCCCGGTTGGTCGATGCCGTTGTCCCGCCCGGCTCCCGGGTCCTCGATGCCGGCTGCGGCCGGGGAGGGTCGCCGCACACCTGCACGAACGAGGTCACCACGGTGGTGGGCGTCGACGCGGATCCCGAGCTGATCGAGGCCGCCCGTACGGACCATCCCGGACCGGAGTGGGTCGTGGGCGACCTGGCCCACCTCGACCTCCCGGGCGAAGGAGTCCGCTGCGGTTCGACGCGGCGGTGCTCGCCGGCAACGTCATGGCGTTCGTCGCTGCGGGCACCGAGCCGGCAGTCCTGGCGCGGGTTGCGGCGCACCTGGTGCCCGACGGTGTCGTCCTCGGGGCTTCGGCACCGACCGGGGCTACCCGTTGGAATCCTTTGACCGGGATCTGCGGGCGGCGGGCTTCGAGCTCGAGCACCGCTACGCGACCTGGGACCTCAGGCCATGGCACGACGAAGCACCGTTCGTGGTCAGCGTCCTAGGCTGACCGGCTCGAACGGCGAGCGGCAGTCATGACGACGACGTGACCGAGCAGCCGGAACCCGTCGAGATGGCGTTCCTGACCGGCGTCGGCGCGCTGATCGAGATCACGGCGGATGCGACGTGCTCACGGCCGAGCGCCCGCCCGCTGCGTTGGATTGCCGTGCCCCTGCTGCTGATTCCCGCGGTGATGCTTGTCGCTGGCGTCGGCGACGCTGGCTTGTGGATCACGGTCTTCGCCGTTGGCGTAGCGCTCGTAGCTATCGATGTGATCCGCTCCCGCCACGCATGAGTGCCGTAGTCGGTGTTGCGGCGCACCAGCCGCAAGGGCGGGCCGCGGTGGCCCTGCCAGAAGCCACGACGAACCAGCGAGGCGGCAACCAGTCGCGGCGACTGCCCGCACGGCGCCGGTCACCACAGCTCCGACTATCTGGTCGCCGCCCCAGCCGGGCAGTCCTCGCCATGCGTATGTCATCGGTTCGGCTCCGATCGGCGGCTCTCACATCACCCCAGGTCACGGCCCCTTTCCCGGTCTCGGGACAGGGGCCGTGCCGGTGTCCAGGGCCGGCGCGTGCCCCAGCATCTCGGACGGCCTCCCACGGCCGTCCATCCGGGCCCCGCCGACCTCTGCGCCGGCTTCATCCCGAGTGGGTGATGCATCGAACGTCAGTGGGGGACGACGGTCAATGTGCGACGCGGGCAGGACGGAGTTCGTCGATGACCGACACGACGACCGCTCCTCAGGGCTTTTCCACCGAAGAGATGTCGCAGCTGCTCGGCCTTCTCGAGGGCGCCGACACCGTCGAGCTCAAGCTGACCGTGCCGGACGGGAGCCACCGATCAGCGGTGGTCGCTCTCGGGATGGACCCGTTGGACGCGAACCTGCGCCAGGTGTTCTTCTTCGACACCAAGGATCTGCTGCTCAACCATCACGGCGTCATCGTTCGGGCCCGGCGGGCCCAGGGCGGCGTCGACGACTCAGTGGTGAAGCTCCGGCCGGTTGTCCCGAACGAGCTGCCGACCAAGCTTCGTAAGCTGCCTGACTTCGGCGTGGAGGTCGACGCGATGCCGGGAGGCTTCGTCTGCTCCGCCCGGTTGAAGGCGTCGCTCCGCACGGGCAAGGTCAAGGAGGCGATCTCCGGCGAGCGGTCGATTCGCTCGCTGTTCACCAAGCAGCAGCGAGCCTTCCTGGCCGAGCATGCCCCGGGCGGCGCCGGCATCGAGGACCTGACTGTCCTGGGCCCGATCACGGTGCTCAAGCTGAAGTTCTCCCCTCGCGAGTACGGCCGGCGGCTGGTCGCCGAGCTGTGGAACTACCCGGACGGCTCGCGGATCCTGGAGCTCTCCACCAAGTGCGCACCGGCCGAGGCGTTCGACGTCGCCGCGAAGACCAGGGCCTTCCTCGACGGACGAGGCATCGACCTGACCGGCGAGCAACAGACGAAGACCAAGACCGCACTCGAGTTCTTCTCCCAGGAGGCATCTGGAGGGTGAGCGACGTGTGGTGCGGTCGACGTGGCTAAGGATGGGCAGGACGACCCGGCGGGGAAGGCGCCAGACGCGGACCCGGGCGCGCGGCGCATGCCTGACGTGCCGCTGGAACCGTTTCGGGTTGCCTACCGTGGGCGGAAGCCGTTCACGATCGGCGCACAAGCCGCCGCTGAGCACGCGCTACTTGCCGCTCGTCGTCTCGCTGCGCAGGTACAACCGGATCCGGCTGCGTACGGACGCGCTGGCAGGGGTCACGGTCGCCGCGCTCGCGCTGCCGGCGTCGATGGCCTACGCGGACATCGCCGGGCTGCCGGTCACGGCCGGGCTGTACTCGCTGCTGCTGCCGTTGGTGGTCTACGCGCTGCTCGGCTCGGCACCGTGGCTCGTCGTGGGACCGGAGAGCACCATCGCGCTGCTGGTCGCCGCCGGGCTGGCGCCCCTGGCCATTGCGGGAACCGCCGAGTACACAACGTTGGCGGCAGCGCTGGCCTTGATAGTCGGCGCGTTCTATCTGGGCGCCCGGCTGTTGCGGCTGGGCTGGATCGCCGACTACTTCTCCCAAGCAGTCCTCGTCGGCTACCTCACTGGCGTCGCGATCCTGATCGTTCTCGGGCAGTTCGGCAAGCTGGTCGGAGTGTCCAGCGACCAGGACAACAAGGTCATCGCGGTGGGTGACATCGTGGCGCATCTGGGTCAGGCCAACGCCGCCACGGTGGCCCTGGCCGCCGTCTCCCTGCTGCTGCTGGTCGGACTGCGGCACTTCCTGCCGAGGTTCCCCGCTGCGCTGCTGGTCGTGGTGCTGGGCATCGTCGCGTCCTGGTCACTCGACCTCGCCGCGCACGGCGTGACCATCGCGGGGCCGGTGCCGGCCGGTCTGCCCGACCTCGCGTTCCCGCGGGTCGGCGGCTCCGAGCTGCTGCAGCTGGTCGGGGTCGCGGGCGGCATCTTCCTGGTCGGCTTCTCCGACTCGATCCTGACCGCCCGGTCGTTCGCGGCCCAACGCGGTGAAACGATCGACGGGGACCAGGAGCTGCTCGCCTTCAGCGCGGCGAACGTGGCCGCGGGTGTGACCCAGGGAATGCCGGTGGGCACGGCAGGGTCGCGCACCGGCGTGAACCTCAGCATGGGGGCCACCAGCCAGGTCAGCGGGCTCGTCGCGGCCGGCTTCATCTTCATCGTTCTCGTCCTGCTGACCGAACCCATCCAGTACCTGCCCGCCGCCACCCTTGCCGCGGTCATCGTGACCGGGGCGATCCGCCTCATCGACCCGGACCAGTGGCGGTTGCTCGGCCGCAGTGATCGCGCCGAGCTGGTGATCGCGGTGATCACGGCGGTCGCCGTGATCAACCTGGGAGTGCTCGTCGCGTTGGTGGTCGCCGTGGTGCTGTCGCTGCTCGACGTGATCCGCCGGATCGCCCGGCCGAACGACGCGGTGCTCGGCTGGTCGCCGGCCGCGCTCCGGTACGCCGATGTCAGCAGCGATCCCGACGTCGCGGTCACTCCGGGCGTGGTCGTGTACCGGTTCTCCGACCGGCTGTTCTTCGCCAACGTCCACTTCTTCAAACGACGGGTATGGGCTGCCGTGGACGCAGCGCCCAAGCCGACCCGGCACTTCGTGCTGGACATGGCGGGGGTTCCCGGCATGGACTCGAGCGCCGCGGCCGGACTGCGGGAGCTGCATGACGGCCTGTTGGCGCGCAACGTCAGTCTGGAGATCGCGCGGGCCACTGACCCCCTGGAAGCGGCGATGGACCGGCTCGGCCTGGTCGAGCTCATCGGAACGGATCACTTCCACGGAACGGTGACCTCCGCAGTGGAGTCAGTGGCTCGACCCGACGCGTAAGGCGACGCGGCTACGCAGTGACGGGGGGCGCCGCAGTGCGGCACCCCCCGTCGAGCGTGGTGCTGGTTACGGCGTGGGCTCGATGACGACCTGGTCCGTGCCCGTGAGCGGCGGCAGGCTGCCGCTGCCCGGGTCGGTGTAGGACGCCGCGAAGACGGCGTTCAGGTCGTCGGTCGCCGGATCGTGCCCGGTGGGCACGGTGGTGACGAACTGCCCGGTGCACCCGAAGGCCGTGCTCTGCGGGTGCCCGTGGGTGTCATGGCCCAGGATGTAGGTCACCTGCACCTTGTTGCAGTCGACCGGCTGGTCGTCGGTCACCGTCACCGAGTAGGTCACGGTGTCGCCGAACTGGAACCCGTTCGCATCGGTGGTCACGGTGAGGTCCACCACCGGCCGCTGGCCGACGGTGATCTCGACGTAGTCCGACACGATCCGACCGCCCTGGTCGGTCACCGTCAGCGTGGCGCGGTACACGCCCGCCTCGGTGTACGTGAACGTGGGGTTCGGCTGGCGCGAGTCGATCGTGCCGTTACCGTCGAAGTCCCACGCGTACTTGATGCGGCGACCCTCCGGATCGGACACCGTGCTCGTGAACTGCACGGTGAGCGGGGGCGCGCCCTCGACCTGGTTGGCCGTGACGTTCACCGTCGGCGAGCGGTTGCCGCCCGGTCCGAGGTAGTCGATGCGCACGAGCTCGGCGCCCGGCTGGTTGCTGCCGAAGAAGCCGTTGCCGTAGTTGAGCACGTACAGCGACCCGTTCGGCCCGAACTCCATGTCGATCGGGTTCTGGAGGTCGAACGAGGCGAGCACGGGCTCGATCCGCGTCACGTCGCCGCCTTCGGTGAAGAACGCCTTGATGTAGTCACGCGTCCACTCGTAGAACAGCGGCACTCCGTCGTAGTACTGCGGCCACGCCGTCGAGTTCTTGCTCTTGGCGACCTTGGCGTCGAACTGGTACGCCGGCCCGGCCATCGGCCCGATGCCGCCCGTTCCGAGCTCCGGGAACTCGGCGGAGAGCGTGTACGTGTACCAGACGTCGGGCTGCGTCACCGGCGGCAGCTGCGTGATGCCGGTGTTGTTCGGCGATGTGTTCACCGGGTTGGCGCAGTTGAACGGCGCGCCGGAGACGCCCGTGGCGAAGTTGTAGTCGACGTAGGGCAGCTCGGCGGTCGCGCAGTACGGCCAGCCGAAGTTGGCCGCCTCCGTGACGATCGACCACTTGCCCTGGCCGGCCGGCCCGCGCAGCGGGTTGGGCGTGTTCGCGTCGGGCGAGTAGTCGGCGATGTAGAGCTCGCCGGTCTCCTTGTTGTACTCGATGCGGAACGGGTTGCGCAGGCCCATCACGTAGATCTCGTCCCGCGTGAGCGCGTTGTTGTCGCCGTAGAAGAGGTTGCCCGCGACGCTGGTGTAGCTGCCGTCCGCGTTGACGTGGATGCGCAGGATCTTGCCGCGCAGGTCGTTCGTGTTGGCCGCACTGCGCTGGGCGTCGAACGCGGGGTTGCGGCCCGCGCGCTCGTCGATCGGCGTGTAGCCGTCGGACTGGAACGGGTTCGTGTCGTCACCGGTCGAGAGCAGCAGGTTGCCGTTCTCGTCGAAGACGATGTCGCCGCCGACGTGGCAGCAGATGCCGCGATCCACCGGGACCCGGAGGATCTGCTGCTCGGAGCCGAGGTCGATCGAGTCGCCGGTCCACTGGAAGCGGGAGAGCTGGATGTAGCCCTTGAACGCGGCGAACTGCGCGGGAGTGCCGAACTCCGGCGCATCGCCTTCGTTGACCGTCGGCGTCGCCGGGTCGTCGACCGGCGTGTTCAGCGGCGGCGAGTAGTAGAGGTAGACCCAGCCGTTCTCCTCGAAGTTCGGGTCGAGCGCGATGCTCTGGAGGCCCTCCTCGTCATGGCTGTAGACGTCGACCTTCGCCGCGAGGGTCTTCAGGCCGGTATCCGCGTCGTGGAGCCACACGTCCCCGTTGCGATCTGTGTGCAGGACGCTTCCGTCCGGCAGCACGGCGAGGTCGATGGGCTCACCCGGGGTCGCATCGATCACGACCTTCTGGAAGTGGGAGTCGGGCGGCGGCGCCTGGGCAGCCGCGGCCGAGGGTATGGCGCTTATCGCGATGGCCCCTACCAGGGCCACTAGTGCTCGAAATGTTCGCACGTGATCCTCCATGGAAGTCCGCGGGGAAGGAACGTGCGGCGGGGGACCCGGCGGCCACCCCGCCGCACGGAAGGAACGTGCGGCGGGGGACCCGACGGTCACCCGTCGCGGGAGTGGCTCAGAAGTTGACGCAGTCGAGGTAGTCGAAGCCCTTCTGGGCGGCCTCGAACGGGTCGAACGTCGGGTCGCCGAAGCGCGGGTCGTGCTCGACGACGTAGTACCTGATCTGACCCTTGGCGGCGGCGAAGATCTCCGGGAAGTCGATGATCCCCTCGCCGACGATCTCGATCGGGCCGGGGAACGGACCGGCGGCCATGTCCTTGACGTGGAACAGCTGGATCCGGTTGCCGTAGCGCTCGATCAGGTCGACCGGGTTGTCGAGGCCACCACCGTTGGTCGCCCAGTACAGGTCGAGCTGGAACACGACGTTGCGCGGGTCGGTGTTGGCCATCAGGATGTCGAACACGGTCTGGCCGCCGAAGACCTCCTGGAACTCAATGTGGTGGTTGTGCACCATCAAGCTGCTGGCCCTGCTGGCGGGCCAGGGCGCCGAGCTGGTTGAGGTACTCGGCGTACGCGACCCACTCGGCCTCGGTGTGGTAGATCAGCGGGAATATCGGGGTGGACCCGGACCCGAAGTACTTGATCCCCAGCGTCTTGTTGTCCGCCAGGATCTGCTGGATGTCGGCTGGGTGCTCCGGCGTGCCGACATCCACGTGCCGCGCGGACGCCTTGAGCCCGTACTTGTCCAGCAGCGCCCGGTACTGCACCGCCGTCAGGCCGCTCAGCGTGAACGGCTCCACGTTGCGATAGCCCATCTCGCTGAGCCGGCGGAACACTTCCTCGGTCCGCGCGATCGTGGCCGCGTCGGTGCCGAAGCCGATGTACTCGGCGAACGTCCACAGCTGGATCGAGATCTTGTTCGTCGGCACGCCGCCGCCGGCACACTGCGGTGCCGCTGCGTTGGCTGTGCCGGCGGCGCCCAGGCTGACACCGGTCGCCAGGACCGCCGCGACGAGGCCGCGGACGATGCGTCCACGGCTCCATGAAGTCCTCATGACGCCTCCCTGTGGTGGGGTGAAGAGGGTCGATGGGCGGGAGGCTACTCCCCATTTGCCCGTCCCGAAACGGGTGAAAATGCCCTGTCCCGAGGATTGGTCTGACCGACCGGCCAAGAGCCCCTTTCCGGGCCGGAGAGGGGCCGTGCGCTTTGAGCGCAGAGCTCTCTGCGCGTGGCGGTTTCGTTAGGCCGGCCCGGCAGGCGGCCTGTTCAACGTCAACTGGTTCCAGTTCGTCGGCCAGGGGGTGGGAACGCCGTAACCGGCGTGGAGTCCTCCGTGCCTGACCGCGGTTCGGGGACATTGAGCCGGATGTCGAGCACGCGGTGAAGATGCAGCCTGCGGATAGCCGAGTAGAGGTTGGCCGACGGCCCAACGCAGACCAAGTGACCGTCTGCTGCCTCGACCCGGCGCTTGAGTCCGACAAGCAGCCCCAGCCCGGCCGCGTCGTACGAGTGAACCGACTCGAGGTTGAAGTCGATGCGTCGCCCACGCGTCAGCGCGTCCGCGACCGAGGACCGAAGCTGCGCCGCCGTGCGGGCCGTCAGCTCGGTCCCGGCGTCCACGCCGATCGCGGGCCCATCAACAGCCATCTCGCTCCTGTCAACAACCCACGTCGGTTGAAGATCGGGCTTCAGACGACTACACCACCCGGATCACCGGGTCTGGATCGCCCGCCAGGGATGAGGCGACCGATCGTGGGCCTTGGCCTCAGTAGACGGATACGTGCACGTGGTCGTAGTGGTTGGCCGTGGTGGACCCTCGGTCCTCCATGGGCCGCCAGCCTTCGCTGCTGCGCTGAACCGACCAGATGCGCTGCTTCCAGATGACCTCGCTCACGCCGAAGCTGGAGGCGTGCGAGCGGACGTACTGCGCGATCGAGTCACCGAGCGAGCCGGTGCACATGATGTCCAGGGCTCGACCGGCGCCGTGGTCGCCGGAGCCGGACCGGCCACCCCAGGAGCTGACGGCCGGGAACGCGGCACAGACGGCTCGGTAGAGCTTCACCGTGTTCGGCTGGAGACCGCTCTCGACCGATGACCCGTCAGGACACGGCCGGCCCGACACGCCAGTCGGCGTGGCCGTCGCCGCCGTCGCCTTCGGCTTGGTGCGGGCGAGGTAGGTCTTGAGCACCCACACCGTCCGGTCCTTCCGCGCAATCTCTGCCCACTGGCCGCGCACCCTGCCCGTCACGAGCACCCTGACCCTGGCGTCGAGCACCGTGAGCAGCTTCGCGGACTCGCCGGGGCGGCTCCGAACGTTGAGCCGCGTCGTCGTCCACCGGGGCTTCAGCTTGACGGCCGGCTTCGTTGCCTTGACCGGCTGGGGCAACGAGCGCGATCCCTCGACCGCGACGCGGCAGCGAATCTGCGTGCGAGCGACCTCCGGTGCCGCCGTAGCCGGCGTGGCCACGGTCTCTCGGGGGACGCCACCTGTGCGCTCGCCGTGATGGGGATCGCCGTCGCCAGAGCCAGGCCGAACCCCGCGAGGGGGCGCAGTCGCCGAGCCAGGGTCCGGGGCCGGGTCTTCCGGTGTCTACCGGCAGGCACTCGTTGATCACCTTGAGGGAGCAGGGGAAATGGGGGCAAAAGCGAGTCAAGCACATGCTGGCGGTCTCCCCGTGCACCGGAGGTACCCACCGGAGACGTAGATCACACGCGTAGGTCCAGACCACGCCGCGGTGCAGCGACAGTCCGAGAGCCCTTGACGCGGCGGCCCGCGGCGCTTCACTTTAGTCGTCTGACTTAGACACTCGACTAACAGCGCTGTGCGGACCGGGAGGCTGGCATCGTGAACACCCTGTGGGCGCCGACGTGATCGTGTCGACCGCTCGCTCGACCGCGGAGGACGCGCTCCTCGACGCGGCTGAGCGACTGCTGGTGGACGCCGGACACGCCGGCGTCACCACGCGGCGGCTGGCAGAAGAGGCGGGGCTCAACCACGGCCTCGTGCACTACTACTTCGGGTCGGTCGAGAACCTGCTCGTCCGCACCCTCGAGCGGTTCACCGAGCGGCTGATCGCGCGGCAACGTGAGCTGTACGCCGCCGACCTGCCGTTCATCGAGAAGTGGCGCACCGCGATGCGCTACCTGATGAGCGACGACTCGGCGTACGAGAAGATCTGGCTCGAGCTGCAGGCACTCGCCTGGAACCGGCCCGAGCTGCGCGAGCACCTCGCCGCCGTGCACGGCGAGTGGCGAGCCGTGCTGATGGAGGCCTTCGCCGAGCCGCGCGAGCAGTTCGGGATCGACATGCCGCTCGAGGCACTCGTCAGCCTCGTCATGACGTTCAACGAGGGCATCATGCTCGATCGCCTGTCGGGCATCACCGAAGGCCACCAACAGCTGCTCGACTGGGTGGATCGGCGGCTGTCGGCATGACCGCGACGCGAGAGCAGTCGCGGGCTCGCTACCCCGACACCGAGGGGTACGTCGAGCGAGACGGCGTGCGGATCTTCTACGAGGTCTACGGCAAGGGCGAGCCGACCGTTCTGCTGCTGCCGACGTGGACGATCATCCACTCGCGCCAGTGGAAGATGCAGATCCCCTACCTGGCCCGCCACTGCCGGGTGGTCACCTTCGACGGTCGCGGCAACGGGCGATCGGACCGGCCGACCGAGGCGTCGGCGTACGCCGAGACGGAGTACGCGGCCGACGCCCTCGCCGTGCTGGACGCGACGGGCACCGACCGCGCGATCATCGTCGGCTTCTCGATGGGGGCACAGCGCGGGCTCGTGCTCGCCGCGGAGCACCCGGAGCGCGTGGACGGAGCCGTCTTCATCGGTCCGGCATACCAAGGCGGTGGCAAGCCCCTCACCGAACGGCTGGGGCATCCGTGGACCGAGCCCCTCGACACCGACGAGGGCTGGGCGAAGTACAACAAGCACTACTGGCTGCGGGACTACCAGGGCTTCCTCGAGTTCTTCTTCTCGAAGATCTTCGTCGAGCCGCACTCGACGAAGCCGATCGAGGACTGCGTCGGCTGGGGACTCGAGACGACGGGGGAGACCCTCGTCCTCACGGGGGAGGCACCCGGCCTGGACCCCGAGGAGATGCGCGACGTGGCCAAGCGGGTGCAGTGCCCGGTGTTGGTCCTGCACGGGACGCACGACGAGGTCATCTCGTCGTCGCGCGGGAGCGCCCTCGCCGAGCACACGGGCGCTCAGCTGGTCCTCCTCGAAGGGTCCGGTCATGCGCCGCACGTGCGCGACCCGGTCAAGGCCAACCTCCTGCTGCGGGACTTCGCGTGCCCTCCGGCGCCGTCAACGCGGTGGGCGCGCGGCAGGTCGCGGCGCAAGCGGGCGCTCTACATCTCCTCGCCGATCGGGCTCGGCCACGCCCAGCGCGATGTGGCGATCGCTGCCGAGCTGCGAAAGCTGCATCCCGACCTCGAGATCGACTGGCTCGCGCAGAACCCCGTGACGAGGGTGCTCGAGGCGCACGGCGAGCGGATCCATCCGGCCAGCGCTCACCTCGCCAACGAGTCGGGACACATCGAGAGTGAGAGCGCCGAGCACGACCTGCACTGCTTCCAGGCGATCCGCCGCATGGACGAGATCCTGCTGGCCAACTTCATGGTCTTCCACGACCTGGTCCGCGACGAGCAGTACGACCTGTGGATCGGCGACGAGGCGTGGGAGCTCGACTACTACCTGCACGAGAACCCGGAGCAGAAGCGGGCGCCGTACGTCTGGCTGACCGACTTCGTCGGCTGGCTGCCGATGCCGGACGGTGGAGAGCGGGAGTCGTTCCTCACCGCGGACTACAACGCGGAGATGATCGAGCACATCGCGCGCTTCCCGCGGCTGCGTGACCGCGCTCTCTTCGTGGGCAACCCCGACGACGTCGTACCCGACGCATTCGGGCCCGACCTGCCGCTGATCAGCGACTGGACCCAGGAGCACTACGACTTCACCGGCTACGTGACCGGGTTCGATCCCGAGCTCCTGGCCGACCGCGCGGCGCTGCGGTCCGAGCTCGGCTACGCCGCGGACGAGCAGGTCTGCATCGTCACGGTCGGCGGGTCAGGCGTCGGCGGCCACCTGCTGCGACGGGTGATCGAGGCGTTCCCGGAGGCCAAGCAGCGGGTGCCGGCGCTGAGGATGATCGTGGTCGCCGGGCCGCGCATCGACCCGGCGACCCTGCCGGGCGCGGAGGGGCTCGAGGTCCGGCCCTTCGTGCCCGACCTGTACCGGCACCTCGCCGCATGCGACCTGGCCGTCGTGCAGGGCGGGCTGACGACGTCGATGGAGCTGACCGCCAACCAGCGGCCGTTCCTCTACTTCCCGCTGCGGCACCACTTCGAGCAGAACTTCCACGTGCGGCACCGGCTGGGCAACTACGGCGCCGGCCGCGCGATGGACTTCGCGACGGCGGACGCCGGCGTGATCGCGCAGGCCATCGCCGAGGAGATCGGCCGTGACGTCGCGTACCGCCCCGTCGAGACGTGACGGGGCGGCACGGGCGGCGGCGATGCTCGCCGAGCTTCTCTAGCGGCTGATGAGCACCTTGAGCGCGCGCGTCTCGCGCCGCGTTCCCGAAGGTCTCGTAGGCCGACATCACGTCGTCCAGCGCGAACTTGTGCGTGATGAACCTCTCGACCGGGAGCTTGTGCTGGGCGACGAGCTTGAGGAGCATCCCGAGCGTCGTCGTGTTCACCAGCCCCATGCTGATGTTGATGTTCTTGATCCACAGGTCCTGCAGGTGCAGCTGCACCGGCTCTGCCGTGCACGCCGACGTTCGCGATGTTGCCGCCGGGGCGCACGAGCTGGGTGCACATGTCGAAGGTGGCAGCGAGCCCGACCGCCTCGACCGCGACGTCGACGCCGTAGCCGTCGGTCAGGGCGAGCACCTGCTCCTTCCAGTCAGCAGCCCCGGAGTTGACCCCGTGGGTGGCACCCACCGTCTGGGCGACCTCGAGCCGGTTGTCGTCCAGGTCGATGGCGATGACCTGGGCTGCGCCGTAGAGCGAGGCGGTGGCGATGACGGCGAGGCCGACCGGGCCGGCGCCGACGACGGCGACCGTGTCACCGGGCTGCACCCGCCCGTACTGCACGCCGATCTCGAAGCCGGTGGGCAGGATGTCCGACAGCAGCAGCGCCGCGTCGTCCGCGATGCCGTCCGGCAGCTTGTAGAGCGAGTTGTCGGCGAACGGGATCCGGACCAGCTCGGCCTGCGTGCCGTCGATGAGGTGACCGAGGATCCAGCCGATGCCGGCCGCGCCCTCGTCGGCGAGGCAGTGCGACGGGTTGCCGCTGCGACAGTAGGAGCAGACGCCGCACGAGCTGATGCACGAGATGATGACGCGGTCGCCGGCGACGTAGTTGCGGACCGACGGGCCGACAGCCACGACGGTTCCGACTCCCTCGTGCCCGAGGATCCTGCCCTCGGTGACGGCGGGGACGTCGCCCTTGAGGATGTGCAGGTCGGTTCCGCAGATCGTCGTGGAGTCGATTCGCACGATGGCGTCCGTGGCGTCGGTGAGAACGGGGTCGGGAACCTCGTCCCAGCTCTTCCGGCCCGGACCGTGGTAGACGAGTGCCTTCATGAGGGTCTCCGCATGCTTTTCGCAGGCGAACCCAGTAGTCCGCCGTGTCCACAGGGTTCGCTGCGGGAGTCCTGAGCGACAGAGGCGAAAGACCCTGCTGGGGGTCTTGGCAGCGTGGCGGAAGGCGGCAAGAGTGGGGGCTGGGTCCCTGGGGAGCGGGAGGTAAGCCGTGGGGGACGCAGACGGGCGCAACGGTGCCGAGATCGCCGCCGAGATCGACGCGGAGACCGAGCCTGAGGTCGATCTGGAGTACGACCTGGCCCACGAGTGGACCGGTGGTCCCGATGACGCGGTGACACGACGGGACCGGCCGGCTGTCTACGTCGCGACCGAGACGGCCGACGAGGGAGGGGACTACGAATACGACATGGCACACGACGTGCCAGGACGCTGACATTCGCGTACGCCGAGTCGAGGAGGTTCGAGATGTTCGTTCAGGTCATCCAAGGAAAGGTCAGCGACGCCGGAGAGGCGCACACGGCACTGGACCAGTGGGCCCAGGAGCTGGCGCCGGACGCGACCGGGTGGCTCGGCTCGACCGCCGGGGTCACTCGGGACGGCCAGTTCATCGCGATCGCCCGCTTCGAGAGCGAGGACGCGGCGCGGCACAACAGCGAGCGGCCCGAGCAGGACGCGTGGTGGGCGCAGACATCGAAGCTCTTCACCGACGAGCCGACGTTCAAGGACAGCACCGACGTGGACGTCGACCTGCCCGGTGACCCGGACAAGGCAACGTTCGTCCAGGTCATCCAGGGCCGCAGCAGCGACCCGGCCCGGGCGCGTGAGCTGATGCAGGAGAACCCGGACTCGTGGGGCAAGTTCCGCCCGGACGTCCTGGGCAGTATCGGGGCAGGGCACGACGGCGGGGCCTACACCGCGGTGCTCTACTTCACGTCCGAGGCGGAGGCCCGCGAGGGCGAGCGCAAGGAGATGCCGCCCGAGGTGCAGGCCCAGATGGCGGAGATGGGCAAGCTCGAGATCGGCGAGCCCACCTTCCTCGACATCACCGAGCCCTGGCTCTACGCCCCTCGCTGACGGTCGGTTCATCCGCGCTGGATGGTGTCCGCGGCGCCCAACCCCAGCACCGTTGTCGCATCGGGCTGTCGCTCGCGGCTCGCTCCGCGAGCACACGGCGAGGACGGCGGTCTAACTGGGAGGCACGGTGCTGCGCATCGCGCGAGGGCGGCAGGATGGTGATCGCCGGGCACTCGCCGGCTTCGTCGTCGCTGGGGCGTTGTTCATGTCCGCATTGGCCGGGTGTGACAGCGGTGGCGACGGAAACTCAGACCTCAAGGCTGCCGAGGCAAAGGTGGCGGCGAAGGAGAAGGCACTCGTCGAGGCCAAGGCTGACCTGGCGGACAAGTCGGCGGCGTTCTGCGGCGCGAGCGAGTCCTACATCGCAGCCATCGACCGCTACGGCGACGTGCTCACGAAGACCGCTCCAACCGTCGGCGATGTCAAAGATGCGGGCACCGACCTGGCGCAGCCGCGTGAGGATGTCATGGCGGGAGCCGAGGAAGCCGTGGCGGCGAGGAGGCCCTCGTCGACGCGGAGCAGGAGCTGGCGGATGCGAAGGCCGAGCTGGCGGCGGCTGAGCACCACCGGGTCAGCGACCGCGACAACCCCGGCCAGCCACGGCCAGCCCCACGCCGTTGCTGCCGGCGGCGACGGTCAACCTCGTCCAGGACGCCGAGGCGCAGTTCAGCGCCGCCCAGGAGGGCATCACCGAGCAGACCCCGCTGGCGCAGGCCTCGCAGCAGTTCAACGCTGCCGCCGTGGCCCTGGAGATGTCCTGGCTGCGGCTGTTCTCCGACGCGGGCTGCCTCACCGACGAGCGGCAGAAGCAGGCCGAGAAGGCGGTGCGCGACTACACAACGGCACTACAGAAGTCGTTGCGCGACGCCGGCTACTACGACGCCGAGGTCGACGGGGTCTACGGCCCGGCGACGGTCGACGCTGTCATTGCCCTGCAGAAGGCCCACGGCCTGCCCAACACGGGAACGGTCGACAAGGCCACCGCAGACGCCCTTCAGGCCGACCTGGCAGCCAAGGGCGGGGCCACCGCCCAGCAAGAGGTCGCATCCACGGCCGCCGTGCAGCAGACGCTCAAGCTGGCCGGATTCTGGGACGGTCCGGTCGACGGGGAGTGGACGCCCGCGCTGACCGAGGCGCTGAAGAAGTTCCAGAAGGAGCTCGGTGTCAAGCCAACGGGCACCGTCGACGCAGCGACCATCGCCGCGCTCGAGAAGGCGATCGCCGAGGCGCAGGAGGAACCATCCGCGTCCTCGACGAGCGCACCCTCGACTTCAGCCTCGGCGACGAGCACGTAGAGCCCGGACTCAACTGCCCGGGATGCCCGGCCGCCGAGCCGGACGGTGCTGAAGGTCGCGCGACGCAACGGAAGCCCAGGTGACCGGTCGTGCTCCTGACGGCGTGACCCTGCCGCGCAGCGGGGCGGTAGCGCAGGCAGTAGGACGGCGCGCACAGGTGGGACCCGCCCTTGGTGACGCGTCTGTCTGCCTCCGACAGGCGCGACGTCGGCGCACAGCACGAGTGCTCCTCGTGCTCGTGGCTCTCGGCGGCGTGATCGTCGGTCCACGGATCGGCTGTCCACTCCCAGACGTTGCCGGCCACGTCGTACAAGCCGTATCCGTTGGGCGGGAACTTCCGCACCGGGGAGGTCCGCTCGTAACCGTGCGGTCGCAGGTTCTCCCACGGGAAACGGCCGTGCCAGGTGTTGGCCATCACGCGTCCCCGCGGCATGAACTCCTCCCCCCACACGTAGGTCGCCCCGTCGAGGCCACCGCGGGCAGCGAACTCCCACTCCGCCTCGGTCGGCAGCGCCTTCCCTGACCAGGCGGCGTAGGCCTGGGCGTCCTCGAGGCCCACGTGCACCACAGGGTGCAATTCCAGGCCGTGCAGCGTCGTCCCGGGCCCGCCGGGGTGCCGCCAGTCAGCACCGGGCACCCATGCCCACCAACGTTGCCAGTCGTCGAGAGGGACCGGACCAGGCGTGGGGCGGAACACGAGTGAGCCCGGTATCAGGTCCTCCTCCCGCGCGTCCGGGAAGTCGCTCTCGTCCGGCGCCTGCTCAGCGATGGTGACGTGTCCCGTGTCTGCGACGAAGCGACGGAACTGCGCGTTGGTCACCGGGTGCTCGTCGACCCAGAAGCCGTCCACCAGCCGTTCGACGATGGGCTGCTCCTCCGGTAGAAGCGCTCGTCACCCATGCGCACGGAGCCGCCGGCGAGCCACACCATGCCCTTGTGTTCCGCCGCCTTCGCCGTGGCCATCGCCGCCTGCCCTCCCTCGTCCTTCGGCGCTAGTCGATGGATCGAACATGCGTGTGACCACGGTCTTCTCAGAACGACACAGCAGGGATCACCCGCTCGGGATGACTTGATGCCTCGAATGCTCCGCTGCGGATGATTCCGCGCTGCACGGGCGGCCGTACGTTCGCCCCGACGATGAGTTCGTCGGGGCAGACGAGACTCCCCGCGATCGGAGGACTCCATGGGCCCGGATAGTCATGCGCGCGATGTGTCCGATCCCGCGCCGACCGGCGCGGGGCCTGACGACCTTCGATGCACAGATAATCCGGACGTCTCACCATGACCGTGGGCGGAGGCAATCGCTGCAGGGTGAGTGTCGGAGCCTTTGCGCTGATTGCCGGGATGATGCTGGCCGGTTGCGAGGGCGGGGAGAATCTCCCCGAGCCGACGGGGAGTCGGTCCGTGACCGTGAGCCGCACAGCTGCTGGGCCCTCCGCGACCCCGCCCGCGACGACCCCGCCCGCGACGACCGCGCCCGCGACGACGCCACCGGCGACGACCGCGCCCGCGACGACCGCGCCCGCGACTACTGCGACGGCGACACGGACCATCATCTCGAGGCCGTCGGAAACGACCGCCACCGCGACGGTGACGGCGACCCCGACCGAAGAGCCGACAAGCGAATCCCCGACGCCGACAGAGAGCGCAGAGGCCGCGGCCAGCGACGAGACGACGGGCTGGCCGTGGTGGCTCTGGCTCCTGCTAGCCGCCGCCATCGCGGGCGGCATCGCCTGGTTCGTCCTCGCCGGGAGACGGCGCCGCACGTGGGATGCTGCCTTCGCCGCCACGTTGTTGGAGGCACGGTGGGCCGCCGACACGCTCATGCCCTCTGTCACCGACCGGGCAGCGTCGGTGGAGGAGGTCGCCCAACGCTGGCGTCGCGGCAAACCCCGCTTGGATGAGCTGCTGACGGACCTTTCTCGACTCGCCGGCACGGCTTCGGGGGCAGAACGTTCTGGCCGGGCCTCCCAGGTGTCCGAGGCCGTCAAGGCGCTCAGCCAAACCCTTGACTCCCATGTCCTTCTTCGGGCCGGCACCAGCCCGACGGTGCAGTCCGGGGTCGAGCTGGACGAATCCCGACGCGTCGCCCAGACCCGCGCGGACGAGGTGCTGGCCGCCCTCGAGCCTCCTTCAATCGTCTCCCGCCAGTTAACGTCGCTCATGATCAACCAGCCCGGCTCGCTCGAACGTGAAGTACGTACACCCCGCGCAGCCGCGATCGCAGGGATCGTCTTCGCGCTCCTGCTGACGACTGCCATTTTCCTGACCCAGTGGGCGATGCCCCGCAACCGAGATCCTTCGGAATGGTTGACGCAGGACTCACATCGACGGGCCGCCGGCATCGCCGTAGCTCTGATCCCATACGCAGGGATCGCATTCCTCTGGTTCATCGGTGTCATTCGGTCCCGCCTGGGTGATCTCGAGGACAGGTTCTTCGCCACCGCGTTTCTCGGGTCGGGGCTCCTGTTTGTCGCCATGCTCTTCACGTCGGCCGCGGTGACCGGGGCGCTCCTTGACCTGTACGGCGGGAGTGAGCCGGTGACGACTGGCGACGCACGTCTGACCAACGCGATCGTGTCGGCACTTCTGGGGACGTTCGGCATCCGGATGGCAGCCGTCTTCACGCTGGTCGTCACCAATCTGGGTCGACGTACAGGCATCGTTCCCGGCTGGCTTGTGCTGGTCGGCTATGCGACGACACTGGTGCTGCTGTTCGCTCCTCCCCGGACCGTCTGGGCGACATTGCTGTTCCCGGTCTGGGTGTTTCTGCTCAGCGTCAACATGCTGGTGGTCTCGCTGCGGAGAGACCAGCCATCGCAACCGGGAGCGTTAGCCGCGACCGAGTGAGCAGCAGGCGCCGGCGCCCCGCACGCCCTTCACCCGGAAGCCCCACCATGGGGCGGGCTGGGTGCCGGGGACGAGTGGCGCTTCAGCAGCCCGCGAACCGCCGGCGCCTGGGGCTCCATCCCGGCGGAGGTGCGGAGCTGTCGACGGTCGCGCCGTACCGGCTCGCAAGCGGCTTCGCGGTTACGCCGTGCGCCACCACGCTGAGCAGCACGGTCATCCCGATGATCGCCACAGCACGATCGGCCTCACCGTGGAGATCCTCGAGGGCGATGAGCGCGAAGATGATCGAGGCCAGGCCTCGCGGGCCGAACCATCCGATGAAGGCGACGGTCGGCGGCGACAGCCCCGAGCCGATCAGGGCCAGAGCCACCGGCAGCATCCGGACAACGGTCAAACTGAGAACGGCGTAGCAGACGACCTGCCAGTCGGCCTGCTGGAAGACGGTCGGGACAGCGACCGCGCCGAAGAACAGCCAGGTCACGAGCGAGACCAGTCCGGCTGACTGCTCGACGTAGAAGACCTCCTTGACGCCACCGCGGCCCGCGGAGTTGCCGAAGGCGAGCCCGGCGACGAACGCGGCGACAAAACCGTTGCCATCCAGCCAGAGCGTGCCCGCGTAGGCAGCCAATGCCAGGGCGAGCACAGCTGGGCCGGCAAGGTCCTCCGAAGCCCATCCTCGGCGTCGCGCCATCCGCATCGCCATGCCGCCGACGACGCCGACGACGACACCGGCCGCGAGGCCGATGGCAAGATCGGTCAGCGCGCCGCCCACGCTCGGAGGGCCATGGATGCTGGCCGCGGTCGCCGCACCTGCGATGGCAACCGTCACGACCGGGGTGACGATGCCGTCGTTGAGTCCGCTCTCGACGTTCAGCACTCGCCGGATCCGTTCCGGCACGGCTGGGTCGGTCATCACCGCTGCGCCGAGAGCTGCGTCGGTCGGTGCCAGCGCGGCACCGACGAGCAGCCCCATCCAGACGCCGATGCCGTCGAACAGCCACATCGCGAGCAGCGTCCCCGCGGCGATGGTGAGCGGCAGCCCCACAGCGAGCAAGCGTGTGTACAGGCCCAGGTCTGCGCGCAAGTCCCGCAGCCGCACCCGGGCCGCATCCGCGAACAGAACCCAGACCAGGGTGACCTCGGCGAGCACCTTGACCGCCTCGTGCGAGACGTCAACCTCGATGACGTGCAGCACCTCGGACAACAGGAGTCCGAGCGCAACGAAGGCGATCGGCGCGCTGAGATCGGCACGAGCGAGTCGGGCCGAGCCGACTCCCCAGGCGAAGACAGCCAGCGCGATCAGCGCGATGGCTGCCGCATCCATGTCCGTCCCTCCGGTCGAGCGAGCATGAGACGTCCTGGACGCCGGCATCCTGCTGCGCGGTCCACCGGCCACGAGTCGACCATCGACACGACGCCGATGGATCATCCGAGCGGGGTGATGCCTGCGCCTACGCCAACAGCCGGACGCCCGCGGTCGGCCGATGCGCCTTGCCTGGGCGACCTACCCGTGTCTGGGAGGAGATGGCCGCCGTCGCCAAACAGCTGTAGCGACGGCGGCCAGCCCGGAGAGCCTCGGTCGGCCCGCGGCCTACTTGTCCGCCCAGTAGGCCGCCAGTCCGACCATCGACCACTCGCGCTCCGGGTCGGCGCGGTAGAGCGGGTTCATCGCGAACGTCGTCACTCGGGCGGTGCCCGACGTCGTGGTGCCGTGTGCGATGACGGGGGCATTCGGCTGCGGACGCCGACTGCGCGTCCATGAGCCACATACCGGAGGCGAGGATGTCCGCCGCGGCCGCCGGGAACCGGCCGTCGACGGTCATCGTCGCCGGGACCGAGGTGAACCAGGTCGGCGGGTCCATGATCGCGGTGTCCCGGCTCGGGCGAGGCGCCCGTGATGGGGCTCGTCGCGCCACCCACGTTGTTCCAGTTGACGATCCCGCTCCGGCCGTTGCCGGACCGCGTCGCAGCCGTGAGGCCGGTGACCAGAGCGCCATTGTTGAGGAAGCTGGCGCCGTTCGCCCCGGCACCGATGTAGCCACCGCCCGCCGCGAAGAAGCTCTGCAGCCGCGCGCGGACCGTCGCGTTCGCCGCAGTGTTCGCCGGGTAGGCGCCGGTGTTCCAGATCACGTCATAGTTCGGCAGCGGGTCGGTGGCAGCACTGTTGATGGCCGCCGTCGACATGAAGTCGGGCGTGAACCCGAGGTTCTGCAGCGACCAGACGTCCTGGTTGAGCGGCGCCGGTCAGGACCAGGATTCGCGGCTTGCGGTCGATCGGCTCGGTTGCCGGGCGCGGCGCCGTTGGTGCGGGAGAACCAGACGTCGTTGGCCCGGCCGATCGAGGCCAACCGCGTCTTCGTCGCCGAGCCGGCGTCGAAGATCGCGCTCCCTGCCGGCATGACCCGACCGCTCGGGGTCGTGAACGACGTCAGCGCCAGCTTGGCCGTGAGGCCGTCGTCCATCAGCGCGTTGAGGGTCCGGACCGCCGTCGGCGAGTCGATCGCCAGGGCATAGCCGGTGGCCGAGCCGGGCTCGACACCGCCGAGCAGGTGGCTGGCCTTCAGGATCCGGTTGGTGTTCGGGGCGAAGGACGCCCCACGCGGGACCAGGTGACGACGTCGGCGCCCCACAGGTAGCCGTGGCTCCATGCGGCCGGTGGCGCGTAGAGGATCGAGATGTCGTTCGAGATGTCGACGCCGACGCTGAGCGCGGTGTCGGCCAGCCCGCGGAAGGCCTGGGTCATGGGCACGACGTACGAGCCCTTGGGGTAGGTGACGCCGTCGAACGTGTAGGCCTGCTTGAGCTCATCCACGACGATGCCGTTGAAGAGCAGCCAGTCGACCATGCGGTTCGCCTCAGGCTGGCTGCGCTGCGCGCCACCCATCGGGATGATGTAGGCGGTCGGGAACTCTTCCATCCAGTTGTTGTCGACGTCGAACGGCGGCGGGCAGCACTCGGGCCGTGGGGCGTTCGACGACGCCACGACGGTAGCGCTCGAGCTCGTCGTTGAGCATCTCGCTGCGGTTCGCGAGGTCGTACTGGATCGTGGACCAGACCACCGTCTGCTGGATGATGCGCGAGCCCAGACGTCCTCGGGTCGCCGTGGACGCAGGGCTGGTCAGGCAGCCGGTTCCGGTGGAGTTGCACATCTCGACGGTCGAGCCGTTCAGGCCGACGTGCTGGGAGTACATCGGGGTGTAGAACGGGCCCCAGTCGTCCCAGCTTTCAGCCTCGGCCGGTCCGGCCTCCTCGCCGTTCGGGCAGATGCCGCTCGCGGGATCGCTCCCGTCGGCGCACCAGTCGTTGACCGGGCGCGTGATGTCGTAACCGGCCGCCGCCATGGCCGCCTCGTTGGCGTCGATGCGCGCCTGGTTCCACTTCAGCCAGAGGTCGTAGTCGATGCTGGGGTTGTGCGGCTTGGTCGTCGCCTCGATCAGCGTCGGGGTGACGTAGCCGTGCAGGTCGAGCATCTCGGGCGGCAGCCACTTCTGCATGATCGAGACGGACGCGCGGGTCTCCGGCTGCGACTGGGTCATGAAGTCGCGGTTCAGGTCGAAACCGTTGCCGTTCGCCCGGCGTGCCGGCCACGCGGCCGTCCGGGTTCTGGATGACGTTGAACAGCATGACGGTGTGGTCCAGGACGGCGTCAACCTCGGGGTCCGCGCCGTACGGCGTGGTCGCGAGCTTGCGTAGCGTCTCGAAGATGGCCTCGACGCCCTCGTACTCGTTGCCGTGGATCGCGCCCTGGACGAAGAGCGGAATCTTGATGTCGTCGCCGGCATCGGCGACGAGCTCGCTGTCCGCGCGCCGGGATCGGTCAGCGCGACCTTGCGCACCTGCTGCCAGGCCTGGAAGTCCCTGCGCTGCTGCGGCGGTGTCCAGCGCGTTCACCGTGACGAGGAACAGGTCGCGGCCGAGCGCCGACTTGCCGATCACCTCCAACGACATCCGGCCCTGGCTGTTCGCCACGATGTCCTCGAGGGTGCAGCGGATGGCGTAGTAGGGGATGTGCGGGAAGCTGCCGACGGGCTGGCCCGCCTGCGTGCCGTCCGGCAAGCTGCCGGCGGCGTCGGCGACGGGGTCGCCGCACCACGGTGGCGCAAGGTCGGCGGAGGCACTGGCGGGCGCCAGTGTCACCAGAAGAGCCAGGACGACGAGCAGGATCGTGCCGGGTCGACGAGACACGAGCAACCCCTTTGGTCAGAGGGAAGGCGCCCGCCTCGAACCAGAGTCGGGTCGTCGCGCGGCCGTTCTGGCGTTCCTACTCGCAGCCCGCAGGCCCGTCAACCCTCGCGGGGAATCGCTGTCCTGTCGGGCTCACCCGACGAGCGTTGCCTCGGCGGGGTCGGCTCCCCGGCGGGGGTGCGGCGGATCGTGTTGGGCCACCAGACCTTGTCGTCGAGCTCGTAGACCAGAGCCGGCACCAGCAGCGAGCGCACGATCAGGGTGTCGAGCAGGACGCCGAAGGCGACGGCGAACCCCAGCTCGGCGAACGGCACCAGCGGCAGCACGCCGAGGGCCGAGAACGTCGCGGCGAGCACGATGCCGGCGGAGGTGATGACCCCGCCGGTAACGGCGAGTGCCTTCAGCGTGCCCTGCCTCGTGCCGTGGATACGTGTCTCCTCGCGCACCCGGGTCATGAGGAAGATGTTGTAGTCGATGCCGAGTGCCACCAGGAACACGAACGCGAACAAGGGGAACGACGGGTCCGCACCCGCGAAACCGAAGATGTGGTCGAAGACGAGTGAGCAGATGCCGAGCGTGGCGAAGAACGAGAGCACGACGGTGGCGACCAGCAGGAGCGGTGCGACCACCGCGCGCAGCAGGAGCGCCAGCACCAGCAGGATCACCACGAGGACCGCCGGGATGATCACGCGGGTGTCGCGCGCGGACTCCTGCTTGATGTCGTAGACCACGGCGGTGCCGCCGCCGACGAGGACGTCCTCGCCGATCTCGTCGACCGCGGACCGCAGGCGCAGCACCGTGTCCTCGGCCGCGGGGCTGTCGGCAGGGTCGGTGAGGACGGCCTGCACCTGCACCTTGCCGTCGACGACCTTGGGTGTCTGTGCCCCTTCCTCCGTGAACAGCTGGGCGTCGGCGACACCCGCAACTCCTCGCGTCACGTCGAGGAGGCGGGGATGCATCCTCTTCGTCGCCGATGACACTCGCCGGCACGCCGGACCCGGCCGGGTAGTGCCGGGCGAGCACTTCCTGCCCCTGGACGGAGTCCACGTCGGTGGTGAACTGCTCCGCGGTGGTCAGGCCGCTCGCGTCGAGCTGGGTGGTGAACAGAGCCGCACCGGTCAACACCAGCGCCACCGTGATCCAGACCACCCGGGCCCGTCGTCCGATCAGCCGGGCAACACCGCCCCACACGCCGCGGTCGTGCGTCACGACGTCGTCGTGGCGAGGTACGAACGGGAAGAACCAGTAGCGGCCGAAGACCATGAGCAGCGCAGGGAGGAAGACGGTCATCGAGAACATCGCGCAGACGATTCCGATGGCGCCGACGGGTCCGAGTGACTTGTTGCTGTTCAGGTCGGACAGCAGCAGGCAGAGCAGCCCGAGGACGACCGTTGCGCCAGAGGCGAGGATGGGCGGGCAGGCACCTCTGAGCGCGCCCCGCATGGCGACCGTCCAGGAGTCCTCCCGGTGCAGCCCTTCCTTGAACCGGCTGATCAGCAGCAACGCGTAGTCGGTGCTCGCCCCCAGCACGAGCACCGACAGGATGCCCTGGCTCTGGCCGTCCACGGTGAAGACCCCTGCCTTGGCAAGCAGGTAGACGACCGCCTGCGCGAGCACCAGCGCGAAGCCGGCGGACAGGAGCACCGGGATGAACACCGGGCTGCGGTAGATCAGCAACAGGATGATGAGGATGACGCCGACGGTGGTGAACAGCAGGTTCGTGTCGATGCCCTCGAACGCCGCCGCGAAGTCGGCGAACTGACCGCCGGGTCCGGTGACGTAGCTCGGCAGACCCTCGATCTCGGCGGCCGCCGTGACGTCCTCCACGATTCCCGGCAGCGTCTCGAATGCGGTGTTGTCCCCAGGCAGCGGTACGACGACCTGGACCGCCTGGCCGTCCTCGCTCGGGATCGGCTCGCCAGCCGGACCGGCGACGCCCTCGACCTCGGTCAGCCGCGTCCGGGCCTCGGCCACCGCCGCGAGGTCGGCGTCGGTCAGTCCGCTGGTGCGCTCCCAGACGATCAGTGCCGGGATGTCCTGGTCGCCCGCAAACTGGGTCTCGAGCTCGAGTGACTTGGTCGACTCGGCGGAGTCGGGCAGGAAGGCCGCCTGGTCGTTCTCCGTGACGCTGCTCAGCTTGCCGGACAGCGTGCCGGCCACCGGCATGACGACGAACAGGGCAACCACCAGCACGACGGCGGGCAGGAGCACTCTGCGCCAGTTGATGCCTCGCCTGCGCGCGGGCGTTTCCGTCGGATCGTCCGTGCTCGCCATCTCGAGTGCCCTTCGGTCAGCTGTCGGGTGCTGGCCTGTAGACCTCATCAGAAGCCGGAACTCACCGCCGCGCCGAGGGCTGGACTGTCACGATCCGGTTACCTGAGGCCCCCACGACGCGAAAGAACGCCCTCTCTCCCTGGCCGTCCGTGGAAGTGACTCACACGGGGGAGAAAGGGCGCCCTCTCCACAGCCCCGCAGCCCAGCACCTGTTCCGCCGAGATACAGGTGCCCGAACAGCGGGCAAACCGGCAGCCGATGCCGAACGTTGCTCGGTAGGGCTAAGGGTGAACTCGCCCAACTCACACATCCGGCCGTCACTGACGGTCCGCCGGGGTCCGGGGCGTGGGCACAGTCAAGCATCCCGAACCCGTCAGGAAAAGGTTTCTGACGAAAACGCCCGAACTCAGCCGGTAAAGGCCTCGTCGTACGCGCTCTCGAGCTCCGGGAGACGCCGGGCCGCTGAACCCGCAGCCGCTCACCCGTGTCCGTCGGTCGGCCGCCACCAGGTAGGACTCCCCCGTCCGGCGAAGTCGACGCCGTCGAGGGCCGCGGAGCTGTGGCTGGCCGGCACGCCCAGGCCGTGACCGCGACCTAGGCCGAGCGGAGCCCGCACCTTGTACCAGCGGTCCGACGTCGAGCGTCGAACGGTGTCGGCAGGAGCACTGTCGGCTCGACGGTGCCGGCGAACGCGACGCGGCATGCTCGCCGCAGGATCGCCACGCTCGAAGCGATGGCGCACCGACGAGGCGGCCGCACTCGAGCTGTTTCGCGGCAGCGCCAGGGCGAGCGGTCGTGGCGCGGTTGCCCGCCTAGGGTGCGCGAGGTCGTCGCCGGAGGTAGTCGACACACCGCACCGGCGCGGCGAGTCATCCAGCTACCGGGCCCTGCGGCCGCGGCCGCGACGAGGCGTGGTCGGCGCCACGGCGCGCCGGTGCTCGACAGGCTTGCGGGCGCGTCCAGGTCAGTCTCGATCAGGCTCTGCATGCGCGCGCTCCGTCGATCTCGGCAGCCGTCGAGGCTGGGAGTAGGGAGATCGGCTGCCCCTGGCCGCATCGGGTCGATGCGAGCGAGCCGGGCGCGCAGGTCGCTCGTCGCCGGCTCATCGGCGGGCGCCTCCGTCCTGGGTTCGATCCGCTTCGCGTGTCCGGGCGGGGCCGGATGCCTCTCGCCGTCTCCAGCTGACGCCGTAGTCGTCACTCCGGTGATGCTGCGTCGTGGCCGCTGCCGCGCCCGGACGGCAGCCAAGGAGGCTCGCGGTCGCGTCCTCGTCATCGGGGGCAGTGCCGAGACGCCAGGGGCAGTGCTCTCGCGCAGGCGCGCGGTCCGGCGCCGCAGCTGCAGGTCGCCACGGTGCAGCCCGCAGGATCGGTCGACGGTGGCACTTCGAGGCCTTGGCGAGGCCTCGCGCGCATGGCGTCGATCGCAGCCGGAGCATCCTCGGCGCAGGTCGTCGACCTCGCCGGCGACGCCGCCTGCGGTCCTGTCGGCCCGGGGATGACCGACGTCGACGCGGTCAGCGACTGCCTGGGCCGCGCTGCTGTCCGAGCTCACGGGCACCGTCGTCGTGGCACGCCGTGGCACCATGGCGCGCGTGACGACTGACATCGGGCGCTGCACCACCTCGGCGGCCGTGCCGTCCTCACGCCCAACCCGTCCGAGCTCGCCAAGACGCTGGGCGTGTCGGAGTCCGAGGTAGACGAGCGGCCCGCCGCGTGCGCAGGTCCGGCTGGCCGAGGCGGCCAAGGCGGTGGTGGCCCTGGGCGGCAGGACGAAGCGGCCTGGCGAACCGCCGCCGGTCGATCCTCGGCAGGACGGGGTCGGCGGCCCGGCCTGGCATTGTGTCCGGCTCGGGCGACGTCCGGGCCGTGGATCGTCGCGGGGCTGCCCGCGCGGGGCGCCAGTGCTGCGCAGGCTGCGGTGCTGGGGCACCACTCCTGACCGCCGGTGACCGCGGCCGGGTCGGTCGGTGGGGCTTCCTGGCCCGCGAGCTGCCCTCCGAGGTGCCCCGCGTGCTGGACGAGGTGGAGCAGTAGGGCGCTTCCGACGGCTGTGGCTCTTTCATGATCGAAAAGCGGCCCGGGACCTTGACCGCACCAGTGTGACGGGTGTTCTCTAGCGGGGCTGCTGTTACCACAGCGACCCGAGGGGGGCCAGAACCGGTGCTCCGACACGCCGTACGACGTGCTGCGACCCGCCTTCCGGCGGCCGTGGCGCTGGTCGCGGTCGGCTCGCTGACCGTCGGGCTGCTTGCCGGCCCTGCCGCCGCCGACCCGGCCTTCCCCAGCGCGCGCGAGGTCGAGCGCAGCCAGTCGGCCGTCGCCAGCACCGCCGCGAGCGTCGGGCAGATCGAGGCCCGGCTCGCCGCTGCCAGCGCGCGCTCCGCGCAGCTGGCCACCGAGGTGGCCCAGGCGGTCGAGGCCTACAACGGCGCGCGGTTCCGGCTCGAGCAGGCCCAGCGGGCCGCCGTCGTCGCGCAGCAGAAGGCCGCAGAGGCGCAGCGCGAGGTCGACGCGGCGCGACGGGAGCTGGGCAGGTTCGCGGCGGCGGCCTACCGCGAGGGCGGCGACCTGGGCGGGCTGTCGGCATTCCTCTCGTCGAACGGCCCGCAGGACCTGATCGACCGCGCGTCGGCGATCGACTCCATCGGCGACTCCCGTCGGCGCGCCCTGTCCGCCCTCCGCTCGGCCGAGGTTGCCGCGGGTGTCCTTCAGCAGCGGGCCCGGCACCTGGTGGCCTCGCGCACCGACGCCGCGACCGCGGTCGAGGCCGCGAAGGTGGCCGCCGAAGGCAAGCTCGCGGCGCAGCAGCAAGCCGTCGCGGCGATGGCCAGCGAACGGAAGTCACTGATCGTCGCGCTGGCCACGGCGCGGAGCACGTCCGTGCGGCTGGAACGCGCCCGGCAGGCGGGTCTCGAGCAGGCCCGAGCCGAGCGCGCGGAGCAGGCCCGGCGGGCCCAGCAACGCCGGGCCGCGCAGCAGCGCCGGGCCGCGGCCGCGGACCGCGACAAGGACCAGCTCCTCCGGTGGCTCCTCGTCCGGCGGCTCGAACAACGGCAGCGGGGGAGGGGCGCCGTCGGGCGGCTCCGGCGGGTCGTCCGCGGGCACGTCCTCCGGCGCGTCAGCCGCCATCGCCTTCGCGCGGGCCCAGATCGGCAAGCCCTACGAGTGGGCCGCGACCGGGCCGAGCACGTTCGACTGCTCCGGGCTGACCATGCGCGCCTGGGAGCACGGTGGGGTGTCGCTGCCGCACTACAGCGTGGCGCAGTACGAGCAGGGCCGGAAGGTCGCCATCAGCGACCTGCGCCGGGGCGACCTGGTCTTCTTCGGCTCGGACCCGGGCAACCCGGCCTCGATCTACCACGTCGGGCTCTACATCGGCGGCGGCCAGATGATCGAGGCGCCCTACACCGGTGAGGACGTCCGGGTGTCGAGCATCTACCGCGACAGCCTCTTCGGCGCCGCCCGCCCCTGAGGCCCGTCAGCTCAGCGCGGGGGTTGGGGGGTGCGCGGCGGCTCTGTTCGGGGGTGGCGTCCTTGAGCCGCTGGACCGACGCCTTGATCTCCTCCTCGGCCTCCACCCGGCCGACCCACGTCGCGCCCTCGACCGACTTGCCGGGCTCGAGGTCCTTGTAGACCTCGAAGAAGTGCTGGATCTCCAGCCGGTCGAACTCCGGCACGTGGTGGATGTCGCGCAGGTGCTCCGACCGCGGGTCGGTGGCCGGCACGCACAGCACCTTGTCGTCGCCGCCGGCCTCGTCGGTCATCCGGAACATGCCCGAGCGCCCGCGCCTTGATCAGGCACCCCGGGAAGGTCGGTTCCTCGAGCAGCACCAAGGCATCGAGCGGGTCACCGTCCATGCCCAGGGTGTTCTCGATGAAGCCGTAGTCGGCCGGATAGCGCGTCGACGTGAAGAGCATGCGGTCGAGCCGGATGCGCCCGGTGGCATGGTCGACTTCGTACTTGTTGCGCTGTCCCTTGGGGATCTCGATGAGGACGTCGAAGTCCACGGTCACCTCCTGGCTGCGCAGCAGCACCCGCTGCGCTCGATAGTCTCCCGTACGGCGAGCCGGGTGGACGAATCGAGGGTGCGTGGTCAGCGCCGTGCGGGGACGTCCGCGACGTGTGGGCACCGTCGTGCTGGTCGCCATCGTCGTCCTGCTGCTGGCTGGCGGTGCCTTCGTCGGGCTGGACGCGACCGGGCACATCCCCGGGGCGCTGTTCGACGATCCGCAGGCCGAGCCGACCGCCACCTCGTCACCGAGCCCGTCGCCCCCGGCTGCCGGTCCGGTGCTCGCCGCCGGCCACGGGGTCGCAGGGCGACCCGCCCGACGTGGCCGAGAGGCTGCTCGCCGATCCTGACCTCGGGGGCGACGTCGGCGCGTACGTCGTGGACGTCGCGAGCGGTGAGGTCCTGCTCGACCGGGACGCCGCGAGTGCCCGGACTCCGGCGTCCGTCGCCAAGCTGGCCACGGCGGCCGGCGCCCTGGTGGCGCTGGGCCCGGCCACCCGGCTCGAGACGCGCACGGTCGCCGGCGCGCAGCCCGGCGAGGTGGTGCTCGTCGGCGGCGGTGACACCACCCTCACCGTGCGGCGGGGCAAGGCCGGCTACCCCACGCCGGCCCGCCTGGCCGACCTGGCCGACGCCACCGCGGCCGTGCTGCGCGTCAAGGGCGTCGTCGAGGTGACCGTCAGCGTCGACGACAGTCTCTTCACCGGACCATCGCTGTCGCCGGACTGGCGCCCCGGCTACGTCGCTGCGGGCGTCGTCTCCCCGGTCAGCGCGCTGTCCCTGGACGGCGGCCGGGTCCGGCCCGGCTTCGCTGCGCGGTCCGCCGACCCCGCCGTCGCGGCGGGCGATCGGTTGGCCCGTCTGCTGCGGGACCGCGGCCTGTCCGTCAGCGGCCCGGTCGGTCGGGCGACCGCGAGCCCCGACGCGGAGGTCCTCGGGACGGTGAGCTCACCGCAGCTGTCGTCGTTGGTGGAGACGATGCTCCTGACGAGTGACAACGACCTGGCCGAGTCGCTGATCCGGCTGGTGGCCATCGGTCGCGACCACCCCGCGACGTTCGAGGGCGGGACCGCGGCCGTCGCCGAGGTGCTCACCGAGCTGGGCGTCCCGACCGACGGGCTCGGGCTGCTCGACGGCAGCGGGCTCGCGCGCGGCTCGCGGATCGCCCCCGAGACGCTGGGTGCGCTGTTGGCGCTGGCCGCCGCAGACGGCGGTGACCCCCGGCTTCGACCGCTGGTCACGGCCTGCCGGTCGCGGGCTTCTCCGGCACCCTCGCGGATCGATTCGGCACCGCCGCTGCCGGCCGCGCAGGAGCAGGGGTGGTGCGCGCGAAGACCGGGACCCTCACCGGGGTGAGCTCGCTGGCGGGAGTTGTCCCCGCTGGTGACGCCTCTCCGCCGGGCCAGTTCCGGCTGCTCGCGTTCGCCCTCATGACCGACGATGTCCAGGTTTCAAACACTTTGGACGCGAGAGATGCGCTGGACCGGATTGCCGCCGCCCTTGGGCCGGACGGGTGAACCGCGAACTCCGGGGGTTGAGCCGATTCCCACCGGGAAATAGGGGGTCCGGAAGGAGGCAGACACAATGGAATTCATTCTGTGGCTCATCGCAGTAGCCCTCGTCGTGTGGGGGATTGTCACCCTCGTACGCGGCCAGGTTCTGCTCGGCATCGTGCTCATCATCGTCGGTCTTCTCGTCGGACCCGGTGGCGTGAGCGTCTTCACCTGACGCACCACAGTCTTCCCGGTGGCCCGGGCGGTCGGCAACGACCGCCCGGGCCACCGGCATGTCTCCCGCCGGCACCCGACGTACGGTGAACGCATGAGTCCTTCTGCCATGGTCGACTGGGACCTCGCCGTCACGACCGGCACCTGCGCTGGTGCGCCCCGGCCCGGTCATCTCCCGAGAAGAGGCCCGCGACGCCGTCGCGGACCTGCGCCGCTACGCCGAGCAGGCGCAGGGCCACGTGCGCGACTACACCGGTCTGGTCGCCGACACCGACGGCTCCTCGGTCGCGGTCATCGACCGGCCGGCGTGGATCCGCGCCAACGCCGAGGGGTTCCGCACCGTCCTCGAACCGGTCATCGAGAAGCTGCAGAAGCAGGGCTCGAGCTCCGCGGCGGCCACCGCCGTGGGCGCCCGCATCACCGGCGCGCAGACCGGCGTCGCTGCTCGCCTTCCTCGCCACCAAGGTGCTCGGCCAGTACGAGCTGTTCCCGCCGTACGGCGAGACCGCCGACTCGCGACCGGGCCGGCTGCTCCTCGTCGCACCGAACATCGTGGCCGCCGAGCAGCGAGCTCGACGTCGACCCGCGCGACTTCCGGCTGTGGGTGTGCCTGCACGAGGAGACCCATCGCGTGCAGTTCGGCGCGGTGCCGTGGCTGCGCGAGCACGTCATGACCGAGATCCGCGCCTTCGTCGAGGCGACCGACCTCGACTCCGCCGCGGTGCTGCGGCGGCTCGGCGGCAGCGGCCGGCGCGGCGTACGACGCGGTGCGCGGCGGCACGGAGTCCGAGGGCGGCTCGCTCATCGAGGTCGTGCAGACCCCGGCGCAGCGCGAGATCCTCGACCGCATCACCGCGCTGATGACCCTGCTCGAGGGCCATGCCGACTACGTCATGGACGGCGTCGGACCGAAGGTGATCCCGTCGGTCGCCGAGATCCGCGCGAAGTTCCAGCGCCGCCGCAAGGAGGCCACCTGGCTCGAGCAGGTCGTGCGCCGGCTGCTCGGCATCGACGCCAAGCTGCGGCAGTACCGCGACGGGGAGCGCTTCGTCCGCGCCGTCGTCGAGCAGACCGACATGGCCGCCTTCAACCGGTGTGGGAGCGGCCCGAGAACCTGCCGACCAAGGCCGAGCTCGCCGACCCGGGCGCCTGGGTCAAGCGCGTGGTCACGCCCGAGGCAGCTTCCCGCCTAACCTCGGCGCATGGGTCCGAGTCCGGCCGTCGCGGCGGTGCGCCTCGCCGTACGACGAGGGCTGGCCGACCTGGAAGCCGGCGACCTGGTGCTGGTCGCGGCAAGCGGCGGTGCCGACTCGCTGGCCCTCGCGGCAGCCGTGGCGTTCGAGGTGCCGCGGCTCGGGCTGCGCGCCGGGGCGGTGACGGTCGACCACGGGCTGCAGGCCGGCTCCGGCGAGCGCGCGCGCCAGGTTGCCGCGGCGCTGACCGCCCTCGGCCTCGACCCGGTCGAGGTCCGCGCGGTGCAGGTCGGCACCGCCGGCGGGCCGGAGGCGGCCGCCCGGTCGGCCCGCTACGCGGCACTGGACGCGGCGGCCGACGAGCACGGGGCCGTGGCCGTGCTGCTCGGCGCACACCCGCGACGACCAGGCGGAGACCGTCCTGCTCGGCCTGGCCCGCGGCTCAGGGGGACGGTCGCTGGCCGGCATGGACGCCCGGTCGGGTCGCTACCGCCGGCCGCTGCTCGCGCTGGACCGGGCCACGGTGCGGGCAGCCGTCGACGGCCTCCCGGTGTGGGACGACCCGCACAACGACGACCCGGCGTTCGCGCGGGTGCGGGTCCGCCACGCCGCGCTGCCGGCCCTGGAGGACGCACTCGGGCCCGGCGTCGCAGCCGCGCTGGCCCGCACCGCCGCTCTGCTGCGGGCCGACGCCGACGCCCTGGACGAGTGGGCCGCGCGCGCCGGCGCCGACGTGACCGGCCCCGACGGCTCGCTCGACGTGGCGGCGCTCGGAGCGCTGCCGCGTCGCGGTGCGCAGCCGGGTCGTCCGCGCCGCCGCCCTCGCCGCCGGGGCGCCGGCCAGCGACCTGCGGGCCGAGCACGTCGAGGCCGTCGACGCGCTGGTCACCGACTGGCACGGGCAGGGGCCGCTGGAGCTGCCGGGCCGGGTCACGGCGCGGCGGGAGTGTGGCAGGCTGCAGATCGCCCGCGCCTGAACGTGGCGGTGCTGACGGCTTCCGGAGGGCGAGGACGCGTGGACGAGAAGGACCTGGGGACCGACCTCGAGAAGGTGCTCGTCACCGAGGAGCAGATCGCGCTCCGGCTGGCCGAGATGGCCGCCGAGATCGACGCCGACTACGAGGGCCGCGACCTGCTGCTCGTGGGTGTCCTCAAGGGCGCCGTCATGGTGATGGCCGACCTGGCGCGGGCCCTGCGCACGCCGGTGACGATGGACTGGATGGCGGTGTCCTCCTACGGGTCGGGCACCAAGTCCTCGGGCGTGGTGCGCATCCTCAAGGACCTCGACGGCGACATCCACGGCAAGCACGTGCTCATCGTCGAGGACATCATCGACTCGGGCCTGACGCTGTCCTGGCTGATGTCCAACCTGGTCTCCCGTGAGCCGGCCTCGGTCGAGGTGTGCACCCTGCTCCGCAAGCCGGAGGCGGCGCAGGTCGACGTGCCGGTCCGGTACGTCGGGTTCGACATCCCCAGCGAGTTCGTCATCGGCTACGGCCTGGACTACGCCGAGCGCTACCGCAACGTGCCGTTCGTCGGCACGTTGGCGCCGCACGTCTACTCCGGCTGACGAGCACGGGAACGATCCGGCCCGACCGCCGCGTTGAGCGGGCATCAGGCGTGACCCCGCCGACCGCCGCGCGGCGCCCCAGGGCCAGTTCGCGGTGTACCGTCGAGGGTCACCAACCCACATCTCGGCAGGAGGGACGGGGCGACCCGCCCCGCTTCGATGGACGTCAAACGCTATTTCCGAGGACCCTTCGTCTGGGTCGTGCTCGTCATCGTCGCCGTGGTGATGATCAGCTCGATCTCCTCCGCCGCCGGCGGGTTCAAGAAGGTCGACACCGAGGTCGCCCTCAAGGCCATCACGGACAGCCGCGTCGAGCAGGCCAAGATCGTCGACCGCGACCAGCGGCTCGAGCTGACCCTCAAGAAGGGCGTCGAGGTCGAGGGCAGCGACAAGATCCAGACCGAGTACGTCGAGGCGCGGGCCAACGACATCATCGCCCTGCTCAACGAGAACCCGCCGAGCGAGACCTTCACCGACAGCGTCCCCCGGCAGAGCTGGTTCGTCGGGCTGCTGCTGACGCTGCTGCCGATCATCCTGCTGGTCGCCGTGTTCCTGTTCTTCTTCAACCAGATGCAGGGCGGCGGCTCGCGCGTCATGCAGTTCGGCAAGTCCAAGGCCAAGCTGATCACCAAGGACACGCCCAAGACCACGTTCGCCGACGTCGCCGGGGCCGACGAGGCCGTCGAGGAGCTCCAGGAGATCAAGGAGTTCCTGGAGAACCCCGCCAAGTTCCAGGCCATCGGCGCCAAGATCCCCAAGGGCGTCCTGCTCTACGGCCCGCCCGGCACCGGCAAGACGCTGCTCGCCCGGGCCGTCGCCGGCGAGGCAGGCGTGCCGTTCTACTCGATCTCCGGCTCGGACTTCGTCGAGATGTTCGTCGGCGTCGGCGCCTCGCGAGTGCGCGACCTCTTCGAGCAGGCCAAGGCCAACGCGCCCGCCATCGTGTTCGTCGACGAGATCGACGCCGTCGGCCGGCACCGCGGCGCCGGCATGGGCGGCGGCCACGACGAGCGCGAGCAGACCCTCAACCAGCTGCTCGTGGAGATGGACGGCTTCGACGTCAAGGGCGGCGTGATCCTCATCGCGGCCACCAACCGGCCCGACATCCTCGACCCGGCGCTGCTGCGACCCGGCCGGTTCGACCGGCAGATCGCCGTCGAGCGGCCCGACCTCAACGGCCGTCACAAGATCCTCGAGGTGCACGCCAAGGGCAAGCCGATCGACGAGAGCATCGACCTGCTCGCCTTCGCCCGTCGTACCCCCGGTTTCACCGGCGCCGACCTCGCCAACGTCCTGAACGAGGCGGCGCTGCTCACCGCGCGCAACGACAAGAAGCTGATCGACTCGAAGGCGCTGGACGAGGCCATCGACCGGGTCATCGCCGGGCCGCAGAAGCACTCGCGGCTGATGAACGAGAAGGAAAAGAAGATCACGGCCTACCACGAGGGCGGCCATGCTCTCGTCGCCGCTGCCCTGCCGAACACCGACCCGGTGCACAAGATCACGATCCTGCCGCGGGGCCGCGCGCTCGGCTACACGATGGTGCTGCCCGACGAGGACAAGTACTCCACGACGCGCAACGAGATGCTCGACCAGCTCACCTACATGCTGGGCGGGCGCGCCGCCGAGGAGATCGTCTTCCACGACCCGACGACCGGTGCGTCCAACGACATCGAGAAGGCCACGTCGGTCGCCCGCGCCATGGTCACGCAGTACGGCATGACCGAGCGCATCGGTGCGATCAAGCTCGGGCAGGAGCACGCCGAGCCGTTCCTCGGCCGCGACATGGGCCACCAGCGCGACTACTCCGAGGAGGTCGCCGGGGTCATCGACGAGGAGGTCAAGAAGCTCATCGAGGCGGCGCACGACGAGGCCTGGGAGATCCTGGTCGACAACCGCGACATCCTCGACGAGCTCGTGCTGCAGCTGCTCGAGCGAGAGACGTTGGACAAGGCCGAGGTCGCCTACATCTTCGCCCAGATCCGCAAGGTGCCCCAGCGTCCGGCGTGGACCGGGTCGGCCAAGCGGGTCCCCCAGGCCGGCCCGATCATGACGCCGAAGGAGCTCGCCTCGCCCGAACGGGCAGGACAAGAAGCACAGCCTCGGCGAGGTCGGCCCGACCGACGTACCCGACTCCCCCCTGCCCTCCGACGAGATCCCCGGCCGGCCGCTCGGCAACGAGGGCTGACCCGGCGTGGCGGAGCCCACAGTTCCGGGTCACCGGACGTCGATGCCGTCGGGACACCGGATCGATGCCGTCGGGTCACCGGACATCGATGCCGCGTCGTCGCCAGGCGTGTACGACGAGGCCGCCGTCCGCCGTGCGATCCACGACTTCCTCGTGGCCGTCGGCGAGGACCCGACGCGCGACGGGCTGGTGGACACCCCTGACCGGGTCGCGCGTGCCTACCGCGAGATCTTCTCCGGGCTGTGGCTCGAGCCCGAGGACGTGCTGACGACGACGTTCGACCTCGGTCACGACGAGATGGTCCTCGTGAAGGACATCGAGGTGCGTTCGATGTGTGAGCACCACCTGGTGCCGTTCTTCGGGGTCGCGCACGTCGGCTACATCCCCTCGCACGACGGCCGCATCACCGGTCTGTCCAAGCTGGCCCGGCTGGTCGACGTGTTCGCGCGTCGGCCGCAGGTGCAGGAACGGATGACGACGCAGGTCGCTGACGCGCTGATGCGCATCCTGGAGCCGCGCGGTGTGATCGTCGTGGTCGAGTGCGAGCACCTGTGCATGTCGATGCGGGGCATCCGCAAGCCCGGTGCGTCCACGATCACGTCGGCGGTCCGCGGCCAGCTGCGCGACCCGGCGACCCGCGCCGAGGCGATGAGCCTGATCGTCGCGCGGTGAACGCCGGAGCCCGCGCTGTGCCGTCCGGGTCGTCGCTGCCGTCAGCGCCTCACCTCCGCGGGCTGCCGGCCCATCTGTCGGGACTGAACGCGCTGCCTGGTCATGGGCGTCGTCAACGTCACGCCCGACTCCTTCTCCGACGGCGGCGCGTTCCTCGACCCGGAGGCGGCCATCACCCAGGGCATGTCGCTGGTGCACGACGGCGCCGACATCGTCGACGTCGGTGGCGAGTCCACCCGCCCCGGAGCGCACCGGGTCAGTGCCGAGGAGGAGTCCGGGCGGGTGCTCCCCGTCGTACGCGGTCTCGTCGCCGCCGGCGCGGTGGTCAGCATCGACACCATGCGGGCCGAGATCGCGTCGGCCGCGCTGGAAGCCGGGGCGGAGATCGTCAACGACGTGAGCGGTGGCCGTGCCGACCCGGACATGGCTGCGGTGGTCCGCGACGCCGGCGTCCCGTTCGTCGCCATGCACTGGCGCGGCCACAGCGACCACATGCAGGACCTCGCGGTCTACGACGACGTGGTGGCCGACGTGCTGGCCGAGCTGCGGGACGGCCTGCGAGCGGCTCGTCGATGCCGGTGTCGACGCCGAGCAGGTGGTGCTCGACCCGGGGCTCGGCTTCGCGAAGACGGGCGAGCACAACTGGGCCCTGCTCGCCCATCTGGACGCGCTGCAGTCGCTGGGCCGTCCGCTGCTGGTCGGCGCGTCGCGCAAGGGGTTCCTCGGCACGCTTCTCGCCGACGCCGCAGGCGAGCCGCGCCCGATGGCCGAACGCGACGCGGCAACCGCCGCAGTCAGCGCGCTGGCAGCCTGGTCAGGGGCGTGGGGCGTGCGGGTGCACGAGGTGCGCGCCAGCCTCGATGCGGTGCGCGTCGTCGCCGCCGTGCAGGAGCAGCGGTGACCAACGAGGAGGACGTTCGCGCGGTGCTGTTCGCCAACGCGGCGTTGTACGACGCGTTCGAGACGGCCGACCTCGACCTGATGGAGGCCGTGTGGATCGACGGTCCGGGCGCCGAGGACGTGATCTGCGTCCATCCCGGCTGGCCGCCGCTGCGCGGCCGCGCGCAGGTGCTGCGGTCGTGGGCGATGATCATGGCGAACACCACGAACATCTCGTTCGTGCTGACCGACGTCGACGCGACCGTCGACGGTGATGTCGCCGTCGTCACCTGCGCCGAGAACATCCTGACCGGCATGCCCGAGGACGCTGAGCTCTCCACGTCCCTTGCCGCGACCGCCCTGTCCGGCGGGCGCGTGGCCGCCACCAACGTCTTCCGCCGCACGGGCAGCGGGTGGCGGCTCTGGGTGCACCATGCGTCGCCGGTCCTGTCGGTGACCGAGGAGGTGGAGGACGAGTGACCGACCGGATCGCGTTGCGCGGGCTGCGCGCGGTGGGCCACCACGGGGTCTACGCCGAGGAGCGCGCGAACGGGCAGCCGTTCGTCGTCGACGTCGTTCTCGAGGTCGACACCCGCGCGGCCGCGGCGAGCGACGACGTGACCGACACGGTCCACTACGGCGAGCTGGCCGTGCGTGTCGTCGCGGTGGTCGAGGGTGAGCCGGTGAACCTGATCGAGACCCTCGCGCAGCGCATCGCCGACGTGTGTCTCGACGACGACCGCGTGGCCGCCGTCGAGGTCACGGTGCACAAGCCCGAGGCGCCGGTGGGCGTCGAGTTCAGTGACGTCGCCGTCTCGATCGTCCGGCGGCGCGGATGACGACGTCGTCGTCACGTCGGGCGGCCCTCGCCCTCGGCAGCAACCAGGGCAACCGGCTCGAGATCCTGCAGGGCGCGGTCGACGCGCTGGCCGAGACCGACGGGGTGGAGATCGCGGCCGTGTCCGGCGTCTTCGAGACCGATCCGGTCGGCGGCCCGCAGCAGCCGGACTACCTCAACGCCGTGGTCGTCGTGCTGACGACGCTGTCGGCCCGCGAGCTGCTCGGCCGCGCACACGAGATCGAGCAGCGGTTCGGCCGGGTGCGGGTCGAACGCTGGGGCCCGCGGACCCTCGACGTCGACATCGTGGCGGTGGGCGACGAGCTCGTCGACGAGCCTGACCTCGTCGTCCCGCACCCGAGGGCGGCGGAGCGCGCGTTCGTGCTGCTGCCGTGGCTGGACGCGGACCCCGATGCGGCGCTGCCCGGCCGCGGGCCGATCGCCGACCTGCTGACCGGGCTCGAGACCACGGGAGTCCGACCCCGCTCGGACCTGTCCCTGCACCGGGAGCCGGCCCCGTGAGGCCGACCAGGCTGAGCACCCTGCTCGCGCTGCTGCTCGGGACGGGCGCCGTGTCCTGGGGAGCGCTCCGCATCGCCGAGAGCCGCGGCACCGTGCTGCCCCCGCTGCCCTGGGCCGCGCCGCTGGGCATCGCGTTCCTCGCCACGGCGGTCGCGTTGTCCACCGTCGCCCTGCGGCGCCGGCTGAGCGGTGTCCCCGGCACCAAGCCACCGCAGCCGATCGGCGTGGCGCGGATGGCCGTGCTCGGCAAGGCTGCGTCGCACGTCGGCGCGCTCGTCGGTGGCGCCTACGGCGGCTACTTCGTGTTCCTCCTGCCCAGCCTGGACATCGGTGGCCGCCGTGACCGCGCGCTGGTCGCCGGCGCGGCGCTGGTCGCGGCGGTCCTGCTGACCGCGGCCGGGCTCCTGCTCGAGCGCGCCTGCCGGGTGCGGCCACCCGGCGGCGACCAGCCCGACGCCCCGTCGGCCCCAGCCTGAGCGCGCCCCGGATGCACCGCGCGCGGCTGGCCGCCCAGCTCCTCAGCGGGGCGCCTGCCCGGACGGCCGAGGACGTCGTACGACGTCTGCTTGCCGTGCAGGGCCAGGACCCCCGCGGCGCGCGGCTCGCGATCCGCAGCCGCTCGGTCGGCCTGACAGCAGCCGACGTGGACACGGCGCTGACCGACGGGACCCTCCTCATCAGCTGGCTCAACCGCGGCACGCTGCACCTGGTGACGCCCGAGGACTACTGGTGGCTGCACCCGCTGACCACGCCCCAGCTGAAGACCGGCAACCTGCGACGGCTCGCGCAGGAAGGTGTCAGTCCCGCGCAGGCCGAGCGCGGCGCCGAGATCGTCGCCGCAGCCGTGGCCGAGGGGCCGCGCACGCGCGCCGAGCTGCGCACCGCCCTGGACGCCGGCGGTGTGCCCACCGGCGGCCAGGCCGTGGTGCACGTCCTGCTCGCGGCGACCCTGCGCGGGCACGTGGTGCGCGGCCCGATGCGCGGCAGGGAGCAGGCCTTCGTCGCCGTACGGGACTGGCTGGGCGATCCGCCGGAGCTGCCCGACCGCGACGAGCTGCTGGCGCGGCTGGCGCGGCGCTACCTCGCCGGTCACGGCCCGGCCGACGCCCGCGACCTCGCCAAGTGGGCGGGGATCACCCTGGGCGACGCCCGCCGCGGGCTGACGGCCATCGGCGACGAGGTGGAGCCGTACGGCGAGGGGCTGGTCGACCTCGCCGAGCCGGAGCGCGCCGCCGCGACTGCCGCCGCCGCGGCTGCTCGGTGCCTTCGACCCGTTGCTGCTCGGCTGGGTGTCGCGGGAGGCGGTCATCGGCGAGCACCATCACGTCGTGACGTCCAACGGCATGTTCCACCCGGTTGCCCTCGTCGGGGGGCGGGCCGTGGCCACGTGGGGTGTCAGCGCCGGGGTGCTGACGGTCTCGGCCCTGGAACCGATGCGGCCGGCGGCGTTGAAGGCGCTTCGTGCCGATGCCCGCGATGTCCTGCGCTTCCTCGGGCTGCCCGACCGTCCCGCCGTGGTCAGATCCGGCTGATCGAGTCCAGGTCGACCTCGCCGCGCTGGAGCCCCTGGGCCTCGGACTCGACCGACCGGCGCAGCGCCTCGTGCAGAGCGGCCGGCGTCAGCACCCCGAGGAAGCGGTCTCCTTCGAGCACGGCCACCCAGCCGGCGTCGTGCTGCAGCATCTCGCTGAACGCCCGCTTCAGGGAGGCTCCGACGGGAAGCCACGCGTCCATCCGCTGCGCCCGGCTGCGCACCGTCTCGTTGCGGTCGGCGCCCTCGGCCGCGTCGGCCGCGATCCAGCCGTGCAACGCGTCGTTGTCGTCGAGCACCACGGCCCACCGCGCCCCGGCCGCGCGCAGCGATGCAGTGGCGTCGGCCAGCCGGTCGGTGAGGTGGACGACGGGTGGGTGTTCCAGGTCGGCCACGTCGATCGGTGTCACGGAGAGCCGCTTGAGACCGCGGTCACTGCCGACGAAGTCAGCCACGAACGGTGTCGCAGGCGCGCCGAGGATCGTCGCGGGGCGCGTCGTACTGCTCGAGGTGACCGCCCTGGGAGAACACCGCGACCTTGTCGCCGAGCAGGACCGCCTCGTCCAGGTCGTGGGTCACGAACAGCACGGTCTTGTCGACCTCCTGCATCAGCCGGAGGAACTCGCCCTGCAGCCGCTCCCGCACGATCGGGTCCACCGCGCCGAACGGCTCGTCCATCAGCAGCACCGGCGGGTCCGCGGCGAGTGCCCGTGCCACGCCGACCCGCTGTCGCTGCCCGCCCGAGAGCTGGGAGGGGTAGCGGTTGGCGTGCTGCTCGAGACCGACGAGGGTCAGCAGCTCGGCGACCCGCTCGGCGATGCGCTTGCGGTCCCAGCCCAGCAGCTTGGGCACGGTGGCGACGTTGGCGCTCACCGTCTCGTGGGGGAAGAGCCCGACGTTCTGGATGACGTAGCCGATCCGGCGCCGCAGCTGGACGACGTTGGTGCGCATGACGTCCTGGCCGTCGACGGTGATCGTCCCGCCGGTCGGCTCGAAGAGCCGGTTGACCATCTTCATCGTCGTGGTCTTTCCGCAGCCGGACGGGCCGACCAGCGTGACCACGTCGCCCTTCGCCACGTCGAAGCTCAGATCCTCGACCGCGACGGTCCCGTCGGGGAAGACCTTCCGGCACGTGGTCGAACCGGATCATCGGCTGTTCGCTACGGTCCATCCGTGCGTCCTCTCTCGACCGGCTGCCTGGTGCGCAATGACTGGATCTGCGGTGAGTACCTCCGCAGTCGCCGGCCGGAGCTCCAAGATGCTCTGGTCCAGCACATCACACTCACCGTCGTGGCGGTGGTGGTCGGTCTGGCCGTGGCCGTGCCGCTGGCGATCGTGGCCCGGCGCGTGCACCTGACCCAGCTGATCCTGGGCGCCGCGACCGTGATCTACACGATCCCGTCCGTCGCGCTGTTCTCCTTCTTCATCCCGTTCACCGGCATCAGCGCGGCGACGGTCGCGATCGGCCTCGTCCTCTACTCGTTGACCGTGCTGGTCCGCAACGTGCTCGCCGGGCTCGATGCCGTCCCGGACGACGTGCTCGAGGCGGCCCGCGGGATGGGCATGGGCCCCACCCGGATGATGACTCGCGTTCAGCTGCCGCTCGCGCTGCCGGCGATCATGGCCGGGGTCCGGATCGCGACGGTGTCCACCATCTCGCTCACGACGGTGGGCGGCATCATCAACTACGGCGGGCTGGGCAACCTCATCTTCAGCGGGCTGCAGACGTCGTTCCGGCCGCAGGTGCTCGTCGCGTCGGTCCTCTGCGTGGTCCTGGCGATCACCGCCGACCTGGCTCTGCTCGGCGTACAACGCATGATCACGCCCTGGCAGCGGGTGGCCGCACGATGACTCCCATGAGTGCCTTCGGCGACGTGGCCGCCTGGTTGACCGACCCCGACAACTGGCACGGCGCCGCGGGCATCCCGGCGCGGACCTGGGAGCACCTGGTGCTCGCCGGAGTCTCCCTCGTCGGTCGTCTGCGCGCTGGCCCTTCCCGCTCGCGCTCTGGCTCGGGCACATCGGCAAGGGGGGAGCGCTCGCGATCAACGTGACGAACATCGGCCGCGCGGTGCCCGTCTTCGCCGTCCTCGTCCTGCTGGCCATCGGGCCGCTCGGGCTGGGTGCGACCGCGACGATCGTCGCGCTGATCCTGTTCGGCATCCCGCCGGTGCTCACCAACGCCTACGTGGGGATGCGCGAGGTCGACCGGGACACCGTCGAGGCTGCTCGCGGCATGGGCATGACCGGGTGGCAGACGCTCCGGCAGGTCGAGGTGCCCCTGGCCCTGCCGCTGATCCTGACCGGGATCCGGCTGGCCGCCGTGCAGATCATCGCCACCGCCACGTTGGGGGCCTTCGTCCTGGGTGGCGGGCTCGGCCGGTTCATCAACTCGGGGTTCGGGCGCCAGGACCAGGCCGAGCTGGTGGGCGGCGCCATCCTCGTCGCGGCGCTGGCCCTGACGGTCGAGGGGGCTTTCGAATTGTTGCAACGTCGTCTCGATCCGCTCAGGCGGGTTGCCCGACTGTCGGGCCGCCGTGTTTGACTGATGGCGAAGCGGGTGCAGCGCGCGCCCGCCCGACACGCGCGGATCGAGCCGTCGGCTCGCCGCGGGACACAGAAGGCGGGTGGTTACTATGCGCTCCCGGCGCCTCATTTCCCTGGTCGGCATCCTGGCATCGGTCGCGATCGTGGCGACTGCGTGCGGTGACGACAACAAGCTCGACTCGACCGACAGCGACGCGAAGAGCACCACCAAGAAGGGTGCGGTCGTCGTCGGCTCGGCCGGCTTCACCGAGATCCAGCTGATGGCCGAGATGTACAAGCTGCTGCTGGACAAGGCGGGCTACACCGCGTCCATCAAGGTCGTGCAGAACCGCGAGGTCTACGAGCCGGCGCTGGAGAAGGGCGACATCGACGTCGTCCCCGACTACGCCGCGACGATGACGGAGTTCCTCAACGTCAAGAAGAACGGCCCGACGGCCAAGACGGTTGCGACCAACGACAAGGACGAGACCGTCACTGCGCTGAACGAGCTGGGCGAGCCCCTCGGCATCAAGGCCCTCACGGCCGCCGAGGCGGTCGACCAGAACGCGTTCGCCGCGACCAAGGAGGCCGCAGCCGAGAAGGGCAGCAAGCTCTCCGACTGGGAGGGTGAGTCGGTCAAGCTGGCGGCGACCGAGGAGTGCCCCGACCGTCCGTTCTGCCAGCCGGGCCTGGAGAAGACCTACGGCATCAAGGTCACCGAGGTGCTGCCGCTCGGCTTCGGCACCGCGCAGGTCAAGGAGGCGGTCACCAGCGGCAAGGCCGACCTCGGCCTGACCGGCACCACCGACGCCACCCTGGCCGACCTGGGGCTGGTCATCATCGAGGACGACAAGGGCCTGCAGCTGGCCGACAACCTCGTCCCGGTCGTCGGCAAGGACTTCGCTGACGACGCCGACCTGGCCGACGCGCTGAACGCGCTTGCCGACAAGCTGACGACCGACGACCTGGCCAGCCTGAACAAGAAGGTCGACGGCGAGCGGCAGAAGGCCGCCGACGTGGCCAAGGAGTTCCTGACGTCCAAGGGCCTGCTCTAAGGAGTCAGGCGCTCAACGGTCAGCCTGCAACGGCTCGCCGCCCCGCACGGGGCGGCGAGCTGTTCGCTTATCGGGGGGTCAGCACGCAGAACTCGTTGCCGTCGGGATCGGCCATCACGACCCAGCCGACCTCGCCCTGGCCGATGTCGATGCGCGTCGCCCCGAGGGAGACGAGCCGGTCGACCTCCGCCTGCTGATCGCCGTCGACCGGCGGAGCGAGGTCGAAGTGCATCCGGTTCTTCCCGGTCTTCGGCCGCACCGGCGGACCGCCCCAGGCGATCTTCGTGCCGCCGGCCGGCGACTGGATCGCGGTCTCCTCGTCCTGGTCCCAGACCAACGGCCAGCCCAGCGCCTCGCTCCAGAACTAGCCCGACCTCCCGCGAGCCGTCGCAGGCCAGCTCTCCGAGGAACCCGCAGCCGGCAAGGAAGCTGTTGCCCGGCTCGATCACGCAGAACTCGTTGCCCTCGGGATCGGCGAGCACCACGTGACCCTCCTCCGGGAGCTGACCGACGTCGAGGTGCCGGCCGCCGAGCCCGAGCGCCCTGGCCACCGTCTGCTGCTGGTCCTCGAGGGAGGTGCTCGTCAGGTGGAGGTGCATCTGGTTCGGGCCGGTCTTCTGCTCCTGGGTCGGCTGGAACCGGATGCCGAACCCGGTGCCATCACTCGGCAGGAGCGCGATGCCGTCGGCGGGGTCGTCGGCCATCTCCCGGCCCAGGACGCCGGCCCAGAACGGCGCGAGACGGTGCGGGTCGTTGGCGTCGATGCTGAGCGCGACGAGGTGAGAGGTCACAACAGCTCGCCGCCCTGCACCGGGACGGCGAGCGTGTTGCCGGGGGGAGCCAGCGGGCAGGTCCAGGCCGGGTCGTAGGCGCAGGACGGGTTGTAGGCGAAGTTGAGGTCGACGACGAGCTGGCCCGCCCGGACGTCGCCGCCGAGGTCGGCGCCCTTCACGGTGTCGAGCAGATAGCGGCCGCCGCCGTAGGTCTCCCGGCCGGCCCCGGCGTCCTTCACCGGCACGAACAGGCCACCGCCGTACGAGTCCAGCCACCAGGCATCGAGGTCGCCCAGGCCGGGCAGGCGCAGGACGCCGATCCGCTCGAACGGCACGACGCCGTCCGTCGCGGTCGGCACCTCGAGCCGTTGGGGCTCCACATCGGCGTCGAGGGTGACCTCGAAGCGCAGCGCCGGGTCGTAGGGCGCGACGTTGAGACCGGTGAATGCGGCTCGGGCCTCGGGCAGCAGCGGTGAGTCCGGATGCGTCGCGAAGAGCTCGTCGCGGGTCGTGCGCCAGAACTCGTGCGCCGAGACGGGGTCGGGCTCGGCCCGCACCCGCGCGTAGAGGTCGCGCACCTGGCGGCGCCAGTCGAGCAGGGTGAGGCTCATGGGTGTTCAGCCTGTCACGGGCTGTAAAGATCGCTGCGCGAGCCTCCGACACTTCGCCGGCCGACCGGCGTAGCGTCCGGGCATGGCCGCTAGCCGCCGCGTTTCCCCCGCAGCCGCTCGTCCGCCCGCTTCCAGCGCTTCGCGCGCTCGGGGCCGGCGACGGCGACCGTCCCTATGGCGCCGGGTCCTGCTGGCCCTCCCGCGCCCCACCCCCCGCGCGCCGCGCGTCGACCCGACCACCGCGCTGCAGCACGAGGTGCACGAGCTGCGCCTCGCGGTGGCTGCCCTTCGGGCCGAGGTCGCGATGCTCCACGAGCGCCCACCCGTCCAGGTGGCCGCCGCGCCCGAGCCGGTCGTCGACCTGCGCGGTCCCGCTGCCGTCACGCTGGTCCTGCCGCTCGCCCGTGCGGCGGCCCTGGCAGGTGTCCCGGCCGACGGGGTCGTGTCCCTCGACCTCGGAACCGACACGGCACCGACCGAGATCGTGCTGCCGCCAGCAGCGGCACCCGCTCCGGTCGCGGCCGCCCACCAGTCGGTGGCGCCCCGAGTGGCTGTGCTGCCGGAGGCGCCGCTGCTCGACCCGCGGCTGGCTCGGGTGGCCGAGGCGCTCGACGACCTGCTCGGCGACGACGGCGCCCAGCAGCCGGTCGGCGCCTCGCAGCGCGAACCGCCTGACCCCCTCCGCGACCGCCTGACCGCTTCACGCTGCCCCACGAAGATCGTTCGCTGACGTTCCGCTGCGACTCGCCGGGCGTGTCCCTGCAGTTCGCAGCGAATGATCTTCCGCGACTGGCTACTTGTCGATGTCGCCGACGACGAAGAACGTCGAGCCGAGGATCGCCACCATGTCGGCGACCAGCGCGCCGGGCAGCAGCTCGCTGAGCACCTGGATGTTGTTGAACGACGCCGACCGCAGCTTCAGCCGCCACGGCGTCTTCTCGCCCTTGGACACCAGGTAGTAGCCGTTGATCCCGAGCGGGTTCTCGGTCCACGCGTAGACCGCGCCCTCCGGCACCTTGAGCACCTTGGGCAGCCGGACGTTGATCGGTCCCTGAGGCAGCGCCGCCAACCGGTCCAGGCACTGGTCGGCCAGGTCGAGGGAGACCTGCACCTGCTCCATCAGGCACTCGAACCGGGCCAGGCAGTCGCCGGCGGTGCGCGTCACGACCGGGACGTCGAGCTCGCCGTACGCGAGGTAGGGCTCGTCGCGACGCAGGTCCAGGTCGACCCCGGAGGCCCGCGCGATCGGCCCGCTCACGCCGTACGCGTGGATCTGCTCGGGGGAGAGCACGCCGACGCCCTTGGTGCGGGCCCGGAAGATCTCGTTGCCCATGATGAGGTTGTCGATGTCGGGCAGCCGACGGCGTACGTCGTGGACGGCGGTGCGTGCGCGACCGGTCCACCCGGCGGGCAGGTCCTCCTTGAGGCCGCCGACCCGGTTGAACATGTAGTGCATCCGGCCGCCGGAGATCTCCTCCATCACCGCCTGCAGCGTCTCGCGCTCGCGGAACGCGTAGAAGATCGGCGTGATGGCGCCGAGCTCGATCGGGTAGGAGCCGAGGAACATCAGGTGGTTGAGCACGCGGTTGAGCTCGGCCAGCAACGTGCGCGCCCAGACCGCGCGAACCGGAACCTCCATGCCGAGCATCTGCTCGGCGGCCAGCACCACACCGAGCTCGTTGGCGAAGGCCGACAGCCAGTCGTGGCGGTTGGCGAGCACGATGATCTGCCGGTAGTCGCGGACCTCGAAGAGCTTCTCGGCGCCGCGGTGCATGTAGCCGACGATCGGCTCGGCGGTGACGATGCGCTCGCCGTCGAGGGTGATGCGCAACCGCAGGACGCCGTGGGTGGAGGGGTGCTGCGGGCCGATGTTGAGCACCATGTCCTGGGTGGCGATCCGGCTCCCGTCGTCGACGAGGTCGGCGCCCGCACCCATGCCGACGATGCGCTCGGTGCTCACGGGCCGAGTCTGCCAGCACTAGCCTCGGGGCATGACGACCGCGGACCTGCAGGGCGAGCCGTTCGCGCCGGCCGGTGAGCCGTGGGTGCGCGTGTCGCCGCGGCTGGCGACGCTGCGACGGCTCCTGCTCGCCGGCTTCGGCGGCCTCGTGACCCTGGTCGCGGCCGGCCTCTGCGTGATGGCGTCCTGGTGGCTCGCGGTGGCGGTGCTCCTCGTCGGGGCGGCCCTGATCGGCTGGGGATGGGTGGTCGTCGGCCGGGCGGTGCGGTCCTGGGGCTACGCCGAGCGGGCCGACGACCTGCTGGTCACGAGCGGGATCATGTTCCGCCAGCTCGTCGTCGTGCCCTACGGCCGGATGCAGTTCGTCGACGTCACGGCCGGGCCGCTGGACCGCCGGTTCGGCCTGGCCACGGTGCAGCTGCACACCGCCGCAGCCGCCACCGACGCGCAGATCCCGGGGCTGGTGCCGGCCGAGGCCGCGCGCCTGCGCGACCGGCTCGCGGCGCGCGGCGAGGCCAGCTCGGCAGGTCTCTAGGTGACGGAGGCTCCGACCCAGCAGGCGACGGGGTTCCGCCGCCTGCATCCGCTGACGCCGCTGCTGCGCGGCTGGAAGGTGTTCGCGGCCGCGGTGGCGATCGCGGCCCAGCAGCTGTACGGCGACGTCGAGGCCACCTGGCTCGCTGTCGGGGTCGCCGCGAGCATCCCGGTGGCCATCGTCTACGGCTACCTCTCCTGGCGGTTCACGCACTACCGGATCGACGGCGAGGACCTGCGGCTCGAGACGGGAGTCCTGTTCCGGCGGTCCCGGCGGGTCCGGCTCGACCGGTTGCAGGCGGTGGACGTCGTACGCCCGCTCATCGCGCGCGCCCTCGGGCTGGCCGAGCTGCGCCTCGAGGTCGCCGGTGGATCGTCGTCCGAGGCGCCGCTGGCCTACCTCTCCGAGCCGGCCGCCCAGGCACTGCGCGCCGAGCTGCTCGCGCGGGCGGCAGGCCTGAGCCACGACACACCGGAGGCACCCGAGGCGGTCCTGCTGACCGTGCCGGTGGATCGACTGATCAAGTCGCAGCTGCTCACGGTCGGCGTGATCGTCACCGTCGTCCTCGTGCTCGTCCTGCTCGGCCTGACCGTCGGTCTGCGGGAGATCTCGCTGCTGGGCCTCGCTGTGCCGATGGCGCTCAGCCTCGGCCCTGCGCTGTTCGGTCCGATCATCCGGCACTTCGACTTCACCGTCGCGGACTCGCCGGACGGCCTGCGGCTGCGGCACGGACTGCTCGAGACCAGGGCGCAGACCGTGCCGCCCGGTCGGGTGCAGGCGGTCCGCATCACGGAGCCGCTGCTCTGGCGGTCCCGCGGCTGGTGCCGGGTCGAGGTCAACATCGCGGGCTACGGCGGTGAGGGTCAGAGCCAGGCCTCCGTGCTGCTTCCCGTGGCACCTCGCGAGGAGGCCTACGCCATGCTGCGCCGGGTGATGCCCGACGTGGACATCTCGACGGTGGAGATGCACGGCGTACCGCGGTCTGCTCGTTGGGTCGACCCGTTCGCGTGGCGCTTCCAGGCGGCCGGTGCCGACGAGCGGGTGTTCGTGGCCCGGCGCGGGCGGCTGCGCCGGGAGACCGACATCGTCCCGCACGAGCGGCTGCAGAGCGCGCGGCTGACGCAGGGTCTGCTGCAGCGCCGGCTCGGGCTGGCCTCGATCCACCTGGACACGACGCCGGGTCCGGTGCAGCCGACAGCGGCCCACCGCGGGGCGGACGAGGCGCGGCGCCTGCTCGACGCCGAGGTGGAGCGGGCCCGGCAGGCCCGCAGCAGCGCGCCACCGGAACGGTGGATGAGCCTCCCCGAACCGCCGCCGCCCCCTACGGTTGCCGGGTGAGTGCCCCGCTCGAGCTGACCGACCCCGCGTTCGTGGACGACCCCTATCCGGTCTTCGCGCAGCTGCGGGAGCAGTCGCGGCTGCTCTGGCACGAGCCCACGTCGCAGTGGCTGACCCTCACCTACGCGCTGTCCAACGCCGTGCTCCGCGACCGCCGGATGGGACGGCTCTGGCGGGACAAGCAGCCCGAAGACCGCTTCGAGCCGTTCAACCGGCTGCACCGCCACCAGATGATGGAGAACGAGCCGCCCGACCACACCCGGCTGCGGTCGCTGGTCACCAAGGCGTTCGCGCGCGGGCACATCGAGCGGCTGCGGCCACGGGTGCAGCAGATCGCCGACGACCTGCTGGACCGGGCGATGAGCCGCGACGGGTTCGACCTGATCGCCGACTACGCCGAGCCGCTGCCGGTGCTGATCATCGCCGAGCTGCTCGGTGTGCCCGAGGCCGACCACCACCTGCTCCGGCCGTGGTCGGCGGCGATCGTGAAGATGTACGAGTACAACCGCGGGCCGGACGTGGAGCCGGCCGCGGTCAGTGCGTCGGCGGAGTTCTACGACTACATGCGCGACCTGGCGCGGGTACGACGTGGTGATCCGCGCGAGGACCTGGTCAGCCATCTCGCCGCCGTCGAAGACGGTGGCGAGCGGCTTTCTGCCGACGAGCTGGTCGCCTCCGCGATCCTGCTGCTCAACGCCGGCCACGAGGCCTCGGTCAACGCGTTCGGCAACGGGATGGTCGCCCTGCTGCGCCATCCCGACCAGCTGGAACGGCTGCGCGCCGACGAGTCGCTGGTGCCGTCAGCGATCGAGGAGATGATCCGCTTCGACTCGCCGCTGCAGCTGTTCGAGCGCACCGCGCAGACCGAGGTGGACCTCGGTGACGTGACGGTGCCGACCGGGGGCAAGGTGGCGGTCCTGCTCGGAGCGGCCAACCGCGACCCGGCCGCGTTCCCCGACCCCGACAGCTTCGACATCGGCCGCCATCCCAACCAGCACATCGGCTTCGGCGCCGGTCTGCACCACTGCATCGGGGCGCCGCTGGCGCGGATGGAGCTGCAGATCTCGCTGCCGACGCTGCTGAGTCGCTGCCCGACCCTCGAGCTCGCGGGCGACCCGGTCCGCCGGTCGACGTTCGTGCTGCGCGGCTTCGAGTCAGTCCCCGTCACCGTCTGACTGATCCCGGCGCGCAAGCGCGTCGGCTTGCTGCCGGCACCTCCATCGGCTACAGCAGCTCGCGAATTCTGCGCCGGTTCAGCGCGAGCACCAAGCCGAGAAGGACGATCCAGATGGCCGCGATCCCCAGCGCGGCGGTGCCACCGGGACGGTCTTGATAGCTGGACGTGAGTTCGGGCGGCAGGGAGCGGTTGGTGCCGTCGCCGCCGTAATACTGGTGCCCGACCGCGGTGGTGTGGGCTGCAACGTGGGCGACGATTGCGCCGGCCGGGTTGCCGGTGAGCATCGCCGGCACGTCCGCCATCACGGTGCCGATCAGCGGTTTCGACAGCTCGCTGCCGCGGTAGGTCGAGTAGCCGAGGTGGTAGGTCGTCGAGACCACCAGCGAGAACAGCAGCACCAGCCCGGCGAACGCTGCCTTGCGCCCCAGCCCCTTGCGATTGCCTCGCATCACCAGGTAGGCGACGACGGCCGGGAAGACGAACAGGATCAGGGCGTCAACCGCGCCGTACACGACGCCGCGCCAAACGAGCTCGAAGCCGTAGAAGCCGCCCTGCGGGTGCGGCGTGCCGTCCCCGCCCATGATCTGACGGGCGACGGCGAACGCGACGAGGGCACCGAGGCCGAGGCTCCACCAGATGTTGCGGCGCAGCACAGCGCGCCACGCGATGTGCGACTTGGTCGCGAACCAGCCGAGGTAGCCGAGCGCGAAGGTGAAGTAGATCAGGTAGTACAGGTCGTGCTGGAGCCCGAGGACGGTCGTCCCGAGCATCGACACTGCGTACGTGAGTGCGCCGCCCCCGGCTAACCACCCGATCGCGGCCTTCGGCGACGGCCCGATGTCCGACAAGGCGACAACCGGTGCACGAACGGGTTGGGATGGTGCCCGAGTGGTCATCTCCGCCCTCCCTTCAAGGAGCCGACGGCCCCGGCGGCGGCGCATCGGACACCGGACCGGCGGGTCAGGCACTCAGCCTCCGAGTGCCTGAACCTGCACGGACTGTCGAGCCCATCGTCAACCGCGTCGTCACCGGGGCGCAGAGGCGAAGGTCGGTGTTACGTGGGACGTCCACCACCAGCTGGCGCCCACGGCGATGACCAACGTCTCTGACGGCACGCGCCCGGCGGTGGTTACGTGGTCGTCATGGCCGGGCATCGGCCCGGTCGGGAAGGTGTACGTCATGACCACTCCCGTCGCTCGGCCACCCGTCCATCAGCGAAGGCCTCTGCTCGGCCTTCGACGACAGCCTGGTCGGCTCGCGCTCATGTTCATGCGGATGCCGCTGCGGGCCTACCGGCACGACGCCGGCTGGATGCTGGGCCACACGTTCGTTGAGTTCACCCACGTGGGGCGCAAGACCGGCCAGCCGCACGATGCGGTCGCAATGGTGCTGCGCTACGACGAGGCGACGCGCGAGACCGTCATCTGCGCGGGGTGGGCCGAGACCGACTGGTACCGCAACCTGCGCGCCGGCCCAGCAGCGAAGGTGCGACTGGGTCGCGACTCGTTCACGCCTGAGCACCGGTTCCTCACCGAGGAGGAGGCGTTCGACGTCACCGTGCAGTTTCGCCGTGATCACCCGCACCGGATGCGCTTGATAACCAGAATCCTCGGATGGGGAGACCTTCGCGAGGACGACGCGGTCCGCGAGTTCGTCCGCGCTCACCCGTTCATCGCGTTCCGGCCCGCGGCGACCCCGACAATCTGAACGTCAGACACCGGTTTTCACCGTTTTGCCTTGCGCCAGGTCTGGATCTCCCTCGCCCACGTTTCGCGACGGGGGGTCGTGGCCATGTGGCTGGCCGTCCTCTTCGTCGGAGTCTGGGGAGGCGACATCGACTTTCCAAGGCGTCGACACGAGCTACACCGTGATGCCGTCGGGTGTCGCTGTGGCCTTCTTCGCCGCCATCGGAACGGGCTCGAGTCGCCAAGAGAGGTGTTCGGGCGCCGGTCGGGCTAGACGCCAAGGGAGATCACCCGGAATGCCGGCGCACTGATCGACAGAGTCGTGACCTTCGTCTCTGGCGTATCGGCGACTGAGTGGCGTTGCCTTGGCGGGAGTGAGAGCGATGATGCAGGGGCCGACCGCTCCGGCCTGGATGGACCTCTACTGGCTCCCGCTCGGTGCCGGCGGCCACTTCGTGCGTGTCAACGGCAAGATCTATGAGCGCCTCGTCGCGCTTCGCCACCACCGTCAACCGTGCGACCTCTACCACTCAGCGCTCCAGCTGCATCTCGGCGGAACGACATACGCGATCGAAATGGGGCCGGTCTGGAACGTCGACGCCCCGATCGGGGAGTCGTTTGCCATGGACCCGTGGGCGCACACTGGTTGGGCAAGTTCCGGGCGTTTCAGTACGAGGTCCGTTGCTGGCCAGGCGGACACATTCCTGACATCGCGGAAGCTGTCGACAGTCCAAACCGGCTAACCGAGAACCCCGAACAGGTCAGTGCCTTCCTAGAGATCCTCAGGCGCACACCTACCTTCACATGGGGCCGTGACGAGCTCAACACCGGCGACATGTGGAACTCGAACTCCATCGTGTCCTGGGCGCTCGCCAGCACCGGACACGACGTGGCCGCCGTTCGACCACCCGTGAACGGCCGAGCGCCAGGATGGACGGCAGGACTCATTCTCGCCGGCCGTGAGCAGGGGCAACGGCCGCTCGACCCGGCGCGCTGAAGAGATCGAGTCCTTCGACCCTGGCCAGTAGCGCGCGAAGCGGCCACGATCGTGTTGTGCCCAGGACTCGTGGCCGTAAGGCAGAACGTGCGGGAAGTGGCCAGGGCCGGCTGCCGCCTCGCTGGTTCATCGTTGCCTTCTGGCACGGCCATCGCGCCCTGGTGCGCATGACGCACGCCCGGCTCGGTCTGTGGCGGCCGAAGACGGACGGTTGGGGCACGCTTCGGCTCACCACCACCGGCCGACGCACGGGACGAGCCTCGACAGGTCATCGTCGGCTACTTCGAGGACGGTCGAAACCTGGTCACGATGGCGATGAATGGCTGGGGTGTCGCCGAACCGTCGTGGTGGTTGAACCTGCAGGCTCATCCGGACGCGACCGTCGAGACCCGCGACGGACGACGACGAGTCCGGGCACGATCCGCGTCCGGAGCCGAGCGCGAGCGACTCTGGTCTCGCTGGGCTGAGATCGACAAGAACCTGGACGCCTACGCCGCGCGCCGCCCGAACGAGACCGCCGTGGTCGTGCTCGAGCCACGTGACAGCCCCGGGGCGGCAGCCCAACCGGCGGCGACCGATGGCACCGCCGCCGCCGGCGGTTAGCCTCCCTGGGTGAACTCCGGTGAGGCGAGGTCTGAGGAGCTCGTCGTACTCCTGGACGAGCACGGGCAGCCATGCGGGACTGCGCCGAAGGCGACCGTTCACCACGAGTCCACGCCGCTGCACCTGGCCTTCTCCTGCTGGCTGTTCGACCCGGCCGGCGAGCGCGTGCTCCTGACCCGGCGCGCGGCGGCCAAGCGCACCTGGCCGCTGGTCTGGACCAACAGCTTCTGCGGGCACCCCGGTCCTGGTGAGGCCGTCGACGACGCCGTACGACGACGGGCCGCCGACGAGCTCGGCGTCGATCTCGGGGAACTCAGTCTCGAGCTGCCCGACTTCCGCTACACCGCGCGGATGGCCAGCGGCGTCACCGAGAACGAGGTCTGCCCGGTCTTCACCGCGACGCTCGACGGCGACCCGCAGCCGGACCCGGCCGAGGTGGACTCGTTCGCCTGGGTGCCCTGGTCCACGCTGGCGGCCGCCGTCGCCGACGACCCCGAGCGCTACAGCCCGTGGATGCGGCTACAGCTGCCCCTGCTCGCCGAGAAGCGCGGCGGGTAGCGGCGTCTCGAACGCCTGGACCAGCCAGCCGAAGTCGCCCAGCCCGCCGGGCTCGCGCAGCTCGGCGAGCTGGCCGACCCGCACGATGGCCGCGACGTAGGCGCCCGCGTCGGTCGAGGCCAGCTCCGAGTGCGGCTGCTCGGCCACCACTCCCAGCGCGGTCAGCGCATCCCGTTGGGTGGTGAGCACCGTCTCGCGTCGCACCTGCCCGCCGGCCCGCCTCGGCGCACGCGTCCAGCGCCACGTGCGCGGTGACGTCGCACGACCCGTCCGGCACCGGGGTGACCTGGCGCCCGTCGCGGTAGCCGGTCAGGGTTCCCAGCGGACGGCCGGTTGCCTGCCTCGTGCGCATAGTCGACGGCCACCGCGACGCCCGAGCCGAGCCGGTCGAGGGCCCTGGCCCACGCGGCGTCGCGGGGCCAGCCGATCTCCGCCCGGTCGCCGTCCGCCCGGAGCGGCCACCACCGGTCCAGCCACGCCGCGTCACGGGCCGAGACCGGCCCGCCGACGCTCTCCACCCCGCGTCGCCGGGTCGACCAGGAGCAGGCGGTCTCCGTCGGCAGTGCGCACCGCCACGTCGACGGGCACGTTGTCGAGCCACTCGTTGGCGACCAGCAGCGCACCGTCGACCTCCGGGACGGCCGACGACCACTCGACGCCGGCGGGCAGGTCGGCGGGCCGGTCCACGACGTCGACCCCGACCAGGCGAAGTCCCGGGTCCCACTCGTGCAGCTGCGCGAGCAGCTCACCCCGGCCCGAGCCGACGTCCACCACCGTTCGCAGTCCGGTGGCCAGCGCCAGCCTGAGCAGTGCCTCCGCGAAGAGCGGCGACGCGTGCACCGACGTCCGGAAGTGCGCCGCCGGCCCGTCCGTACGCCGGTAGAAGCCGCCGTCGCCGTAGAGCGCCCGCTCGGTCGCCTCCCGCCACGGCACCGGCCCCGCTGCCGTCGCGCTCCCACAGCAGAGGAGTCTGCACCGGCACGCCGGCCAGGAGGGCCGTCCGCCACGGCCACGCCGTACCCTGATCGCGTTCGTCCGGTACCCCACCCCGAGGACTGGAACGTCACCGTGAGCACCGACCCCATCTCAGACCGCCCGGCGCGCCTGGCTGTCGGCGTCATCGGCACCGGCCGGGTCGGCGCCGTCCTCGCCGCCGCACTCGAGCGCGTCGGCCACCACGTGGGCGCCGTGTCGGCGGTCTCGGACGCCTCCCGGGCGCGCGCCGCGGCGCTGCTCCCGGACGCGGAGGTGATGGCGCCCATCGCGGTCGCCCAGAAGTCCGAGCTGCTGCTGGTGACCGTCCCCGACGACGCGCTGCCGGGGCTGGTGCAGGGCCTGGTCGCGGCCGAGGCCGTGCCACCGGGGCAGCTCCTGGTGCACACCAGCGGGCGGTACGGCGTGCGCGTGCTCGAGCCCGCGACCCGTCTCGGCGCGCTGCCGCTGGCCCTGCACCCGGCCATGACGTTCACCGGCCGGCGCGAGGACATCAGCCGGCTGGTCGGCTGCTCGTTCGGCGTCACCGCCCCGGAGCCGCTGCACCCCATCGCAGAGGCGCTGGTCGTGGAGATGGGTGGTGAGCCGCAGTGGGTCGACGAGGACAGCCGCGCGCTCTACCACGCGGCGCTGGCCAACGGCGCGAACCACCTGACCACCCTGGTCGCCGAGTCGATGGACCTCCTGCGCCGCTGCGGCGTCGAGGACCCGGCCAAGATGCTCGGCCCGCTGCTCGGCGCGGCCCTGGACAACGTGCTGCGCTCCGGCGACGCGGCGCTGACCGGACCGGTGGCCCGCGGCGACGCCGGCACGGTCGCCGCGCACATCGCCGAGCTGCGGCAGGTCTCGCCGCAGGCGCTGGGCGCCTACGTCGCGATGGCCCGGCTCACCGCCGACCGGGCGCTGGCTGCCGGGCTGCTCCGACCCGAAGCGGCCGAGGCGCTGCTCGACGTGCTCGCCGAGGAGTCCACGCCATGACGCAGCTGGTGCACACGCGCAAGGAGCTCGACGCGGTGGTGGCCGGTCGCCCGGGCGGCGTCGGCGTGGTGATGACGATGGGCGCGCTGCACGACGGGCACCGCGAGCTGATCAGGGTCGCGCGCAAGCGGTGCGAGCTGATCGTGGTGACGGTCTTCCTCAACCCCTTGCAGTTCGGCCCGAACGAGGACCTCTCGCGCTACCCGAAGACGCTCGAGTCCGATGTCGCGCTCTGCACGGCCGAGCAGGTCGACGTCGTGTTCGCGCCGTCGGTCGAGGAGGTCTACCCCGGTGGCGGCCCGCCGCTGGTGCGGGTGTCCGCCGGACCGCTCGGCGACGTCCTCGAGGGGGCGTCGCGGCCCGGCCACTTCGACGGCGTGCTCACGGTCGTCGCCAAGCTGCTGCACATCACCCGGCCCGACCTCGCCTACTTCGGCCAGAAGGACGCCCAGCAGCTGTTGCTGATCCGGCAGATGGTGGCCGACCTCGACTTCCCGTGCGAGGTGGTCGCGGTGCCCACCGTCCGCGAGCCGTCGGGCCTGGCGCTGTCCAGCCGCAACGGCTACCTGTCGGCGGAGGACCACGACGTGGCCCTCGCGCTGTCGCGGGCGCTGCGGGCCGGGGCCGACGCCGCGGCGGGCGGTCCCGATGCCGTACGACGTGCAGCCGCTGCCGTGATCGAGGCCCAGCCGGGCGTGACGCCGGACTACCTGGTCCTCGTCGACCCCGCCACCCTGCACGACGTACCGGACGACTTCACCGGCGAGGCGCTGCTCGCCGTCGCGGCCCGCGTCGGCACCACCCGGCTCATCGACAACGTCATCGTCGAGCTGGTCGCGAGCTGGCAGGCCCGTGATGCTGCTCGCCATCGACGTCGGCAACACCCACACCGTGCTCGGCCTGTTCGAGGGCGAGGACCTGGTCGAGCACTGGCGGATCGGCACGGAGGCGTCCCGGACGGCCGACGAGATCGCCGTGGTCCTGAAGGGTCTGCTCGACCAGCACCCGGTGCCCGGCGGCGCCGAGGTCGACGGCATCGCGATCTGCTCGACGGTGCCGTCGGTGCTCCAGGAGATGCGCGACATGTGCCGGCGCTACTACGGCGACGTGCCCGCGGTCGTCGTGGAGCCGGGCGTGAAGACCGGCGTGCCGGTGCTGACCGACAACCCCAAGGAGGTCGGCACCGACCGCGTCGTCAACGCGCTCGCCGCCGTCGAGCTGTTCGGGGGCCCGTGCATCGTCGTCGACTTCGGCACCGCGACGACGTTCGACGCGGTCTCGGCGAAGGGGGAGTACCTCGGCGGTGCCATCGCACCCGGCATCGACGTCTCGGTGGAGGCGCTGGGCGCCCGCGGCGCCCAGCTGCGGCGGGTCGAGCTGGCCCGGCCGCGGTCGGTGATCGGGCGCAACACGGTCGAGGCGATGCAGTCGGGCATCCTCTACGGCTTCGCCAGCCAGGTGGACGGCGTGGTCACCCGGATGGCTGCCGAGCTGGCCGACGACCCCGACACCGTGACCGTGGTGGCCACCGGCGGGCTCGCCCAGGTCGTGCTGGCCGAGTCGAGCACCATCGACGTGCACGAGCCGTGGCTGACCCTGATCGGCCTGCGCCTGGTCTTCGAGCGCAACCCCCCGCACTGACGCCGGTAGCCTTGCCGGGTGAGTGAGCAGCCGGCCGACGCAGCGCCGCTTCCGCAGGACGACCTGCCGGAGCAGATGCGCGTACGCCGGGAGAAGCTGGACCGGCTGCGGGGCAAGGGCGTCGACCCCTACCCGCTCGGGTTCCCCCGGACGACGACCATCGCGGAGCTCCGCTCGGCGTACCCCGATCTCGACCCGGACGTCCGCACGGGCGACCGGGTCGGCGTCGTCGGGCGGGTGATGCTCTCCCGCGTGGGCGGCAAGCTCTCGTTCGCGACGCTGCGCGACGGCACGGGTGACCTGCAGGTGATGCTGTCGCTGGACGAGCTCGGCGAGGAGAGCCTCACCGCGTGGAAGACCGACGTCGACCTCGGCGACCACGTCGGGGTCGAGGGCGAGATGGTGACCTCCAAGCGCGGCGAGCTGTCCGTCCTGGTCGACCGCTGGGCGATGACGTCCAAGGCGCTGCGGCCGCTGCCCGACAAGCACAAGGGGCTGACCGACCCGGAGGCGCGGGTCCGCCAGCGCTACGTCGACCTGGTGGTCAACGCCGAGTCCCGGGACATGGTGCGGGCGCGGGCCACGGTCCTGCGCTCCCTGCGCGACACGCTGGAGCGCCGCAGCTACCTCGAGGTGGAGACCCCGCTGCTCCAGCCGCTGCACGGGGGAGCGGCGGCGCGGCCGTTCCAGACCCACCTCAACGCCTTCGACATGCCGCTCTACCTGCGCATCGCCACCGAGCTCTACCTCAAGCGCCTGGTCGTGGGCGGCATCGAGCGGGTCTACGAGATCGGCCGGGTCTTCCGCAACGAGGGGGTCGACTCGACGCACAGCCCGGAGTTCACCGAGCTGGAGGCCTACGAGGCCTACGCCGACTACGACGTGATGGCCGAGATGACCCGCGACCTGGTCATCGACGCGGCCCGGGCGGTCGGCTCCACCGTCGTCCCGGACGGGCACGGCGGCACGATCGACCTCGAGGCCGAGTGGGTCCGGCTGCCCATCCACCAGGCCGTCTCCCAGGCCGTCGGCGAGGAGGTCACGGCCGAGACGAGCGCCGAGGTCCTCCGCAAGATCGCCGACCGGCACGAGGTGGCGCTGCAGCCCGACTGGGTCGCCGGCGAGATCGTGCTCGAGATCTACGAGAAGCTCGTGGAGCACACCCTGCTCCAGCCGACCTTCGTCACCGACTACCCGACCGACGTCCGCCCGCTGGCCCGCGACCACCGCAGCACCCCGGGCCTGGTGGAGGCCTGGGACCTGATCATCGGCGGCGTCGAGCTGGCCGTGGCCTACTCCGAGCTGGTCGACCCGGTCGAGCAGCGCCGCCGCCTGCTGGAGCAGTCGCTGAAGGCGGCCGGCGGCGACCCGGAGGCCATGCAGCTCGACGAGGACTTCCTCCGGGCCCTCGAGTACGGCGCGCCGCCGATGGGCGGCATGGGCCTGGGCGTGGACCGGCTGATCATGCTGCTCACCGGCACGAACATCCGCGACACCATCGCGTTCCCGCTGCTCAAGCCCGAGCAGGACTGATGGACGTCCTGGCCGCCCTGTTGCCGCCCGTGGTGGCGGCAGTGGCATTCATCGCTATTGTGCGGGCCGTAATTCGGCACAACGATCGGGAAAGTGCGGCCGAGTCGGCGGATAGCCGCGGAGATGGCACCGACCGCGAATAGCGGCCGAATTGCATGTGCCGCATCTGTGCCATAACCTCGGGCGCAATTGCGCCCCGCGACAGATGCTGAGGAAATACCAATGGCGCAGAAAATCACGGTCGTTCTCGAAGACGATCTCGACGGCGGTCCCGCGTCGGAGACCGTGCTGTTCTCCCTCGACGGCGTGGCCTACGAGATCGACCTGAACGACGGCAACGCCGCTGGTCTGCGCGACGCGATGGCCCCGTACGTCGGGGCCGGCCGCCGCACGGGTGGCCGGTCGGCGAGCGGGCGGCACCGGGGACGCGGCCGGGGCCGCAACAGCCGCACCGCCGAGATCCGCGCCTGGGCCCGGGACAACGGCCACAAGGTGAACGAGCGCGGCCGGGTGCCCGCCGACATTGTCGCCGCCTACGAGAAATCCCGCGCCTGACCCTTTCCCTCTCCCCGCCGTTGTGTCCGAACAACCGTGCGGGTACCGCCGCGGGCCACTTCGGACACAAGCGGCGGGGAATGGATGCGAATCGTCCTTTAGCGGCTGAGGACGAACTCGGGCTCCCATTCGGCGCGGCCCTGCCGGTGCAGGCGCCAATAGTGCTCGGCGATGAGTTCGGGGTCGAAGGCGGTGCCGACTTTGAGCATTCCCCGGATTGTCACCGTCGTGACGTGCACGCCGTCCGGGCCGAGCTCGCCGGCAGTCGAATAGGCGAGGTTGCGCAGGCCCGCCTTGGCCACCCCGAGCCCGGCCGCTCCCACCGACGGCTTGATCGCCGCCTCGCTGCCCGTGAGCAGGATCGTCCCGTGCCCTGCGGCCCGCATGGCCGGCGCCACCTCCTGGATGGACACCAGGGCCCCGGCGACGCCCACGAGCAGGCCGTGCACGAACGCGTCGAGGCCGACGGTGGTGGGCCGGCCCTCGACGTACTCCGAGCCGTTGTAGACCAGCACGCTCGGATCGCCCAGCTCCCGCCGTACGTCGTCGAAACCGGCCCGCAGGGACGCCTCGTCCGCGACATCCGCGGCAACGGCGCAGACCCGGACGCCGAGGGCCCGCAGCTCCCGGCCAGCGGCTCCAGGCGCTCGGCCGAGCGGGCCAGGAGCGCGATGTCGCTGCCCTCGCGGGCGAAGCGCAGCGCGATCGAGCGGCCCAGACCCGGCCCAGCGGCGACAACGGCGACGGTCTCGGTCATCGGGTGAAGATTACGCAACGGTCCGGATCCTCACCCGTTCGGCGCGCGTTCGCTCCCGGCGTAGGGGTAGCGGAACAGGGTGAAGTCCCCAGGGGTTGGAACCGATGCACAACCCAACGATCGAGACGTGTTCGAGACAAGAGAGTCCGCGTGCGGGGCTAGCATGCGGAGGACAGTTGGTGGGGCGTCCACCAGCTGGCCGACCGCTCTCTCCCAAGGAGCGACATAGATGTTCGAGAGATTCACAGACCGCGCACGGCGGGTGGTCGTCCTGGCCCAAGAAGAGGCCCGGATGCTCAACCACAACTACATCGGCACCGAGCACATCCTGCTCGGGCTGATCCACGAGGGCGAGGGCGTCGCCGCCAAGGCGCTGGAGTCGCTCGGCATCTCGCTGGAGGCTGTGCGCTCGCAGGTGGAAGAGATCATCGGGCAGGGCCAGCAGGCGCCGTCCGGGCACATCCCCTTCACCCCCCGGGCCAAGAAGGTGCTGGAGCTGTCGCTGCGCGAGGCGCTGCAGCTGGGCCACAACTACATCGGCACCGAGCACATCCTGCTCGGGCTCATCCGCGAGGGCGAGGGCGTCGCCGCCCAGGTCCTGGTCAAGCTCGGCGCCGACCTCAACCGGGTCCGCCAGCAGGTCATCCAGCTGCTCTCCGGCTACCAGGGCAAGGAGACCGCCACCGCCGGCGGTCCCGCCGAGGGCGCCCCCTCGACGTCGCTGGTGCTCGACCAGTTCGGCCGCAACCTCACCCAGGCCGCCCGCGAGGGCAAGCTCGACCCGGTCATCGGGCGCGAGAAGGAGATCGAGCGGGTCATGCAGGTGCTGTCCCGCCGCACCAAGAACAACCCGGTGCTGATCGGCGAGCCCGGCGTCGGCAAGACCGCCGTCGTCGAGGGCCTGGCCCAGGCGATCATCAAGGGCGAGGTGCCCGAGACCCTCAAGGACAAGCAGCTCTACACCCTCGACCTCGGCGCGCTGGTTGCCGGCAGCCGCTACCGCGGTGACTTCGAGGAGCGGCTGAAGAAGGTCCTCAAGGAGATCCGCACCCGCGGCGACATCATCCTGTTCATCGACGAGCTGCACACGCTGGTCGGTGCCGGTGCCGCCGAGGGCGCGATCGACGCGGCCTCGATCCTCAAGCCGATGCTGGCCCGTGGTGAGCTGCAGACCATCGGCGCGACGACCCTCGACGAGTACCGCAAGCACCTCGAGAAGGACGCCGCGCTGGAGCGCCGTTTCCAGCCGATCCAGGTGGCCGAGCCGACGCTCGCCCACACGATCGAGATCCTCAAGGGCCTGCGCGACCGCTACGAAGCGCACCACCGGGTGTCCATCACCGACAGCGCGCTGGTCGCCGCGGCCACCCTGGCCGACCGCTACATCTCCGACCGGTTCCTGCCCGACAAGGCGATCGACCTCATCGACGAGGCCGGCTCGCGGATGCGCATCCGCCGGATGACCGCACCGCCCGACCTGCGCGAGTTCGACGAGCGCATCGCCAACGTGCGTCGCGAGAAGGAGTCGGCGATCGACGCGCAGGACTTCGAGAAGGCCGCGTCACTGCGCGACCGCGAGAAGACCCTGCTCGGCGAGAAGGCGACGCGCGAGCGGGAGTGGAAGGCCGGCGACATGGACGTCGTCGCCGAGGTCGACGAGGAGCTGATCGCTGAGGTCCTCGCCACCGCCACCGGCATCCCGGTCTTCAAGCTGACCGAGGAGGAGTCCCAGCGGCTGCTGCGGATGGAAGACGAGCTGCACAAGCGCGTCATCGGTCAGCAGCAGGCGATCAAGGCTCTCTCGCAGGCCATCCGGCGCACCCGGGCCGGCCTGAAGGACCCGAAGCGCCCCGGTGGCTCGTTCATCTTCGCCGGCCCGTCCGGCGTCGGAAAGACCGAGCTGTCCAAGACGCTCGCCGAGTTCCTGTTCGGCGACGAAGACTCGCTGATCCAGCTCGACATGTCGGAGTTCTCCGAGAAGCACACCGTGTCGCGGCTGTTCGGCTCGCCTCCCGGCTACGTCGGCTACGAAGAGGGCGGGCAGCTCACCGAGAAGGTGCGGCGCAAGCCGTTCTCGGTCGTGCTCTTCGACGAGGTCGAGAAGGCGCACCCCGACATCTTCAACTCGCTGCTGCAGATCCTGGAAGACGGTCGGCTGACCGACTCCCAGGGCCGGGTCGTCGACTTCAAGAACACCGTCATCATCATGACGACCAACCTCGGCACCCGCGACATCTCCAAGGGCTTCAACCTCGGGTTCTCGGCCGCGGGCGACAGCCACACCGGCTACGAGCGGATGAAGAACAAGGTTCAGGACGAGCTCAAGCAGCACTTCCGGCCCGAGTTCCTCAACCGCATCGACGACATCGTGGTCTTCCACCAGCTCTCGCCGGAGGAGATCGTCAACATCGTCGACCTGATGCTGGCCAAGCTCGACGAGCGCCTGCACGACAAGGACATGGGCCTCGAGCTCACGGTGGCGGCCAAGGAGCTGCTCGCCAAGAAGGGCTACGACCCCGTCCTGGGCGCCCGGCCGCTGCGCCGCACGATCCAGCGCGAGATCGAGGACGTGCTCTCCGAGAAGATCCTCTTCGGCGAGATCCGCCCCGGTCAGATCGTGGTGGTCGACGCCACCGGCGAGGGCGACGAGGCGGCCTTCACCTTCGTGGGTGAGGACAAGACCGCGCTGCCGGACACCCCGCCGGTCGAGGTGGCCGGACAGCAGGAGAGCTAAGCCCGTACGACGAGCAGAGGGCCCGGCCGGAGAGTCTCTCCGGCCGGGCCCTTCGCATGGCGACCTGGGGCTCAGCCTTGCTAACCCTTCCCAGGACCAATGCGGGATGCTCAGGCCGTCGGGGACGTCGTCAGCAGAGGCTGGGTAGCGCGCCATGGTTGTCGTGGTGGCCCATGCGAAGTAGTTGTGCAGCACCTGCCGGAGCGGCTCATGTGCTGACAACCCGGTGTCCTCCAGGGCCTGGTCGAAGCAGGCGATGGCCCGTTCGTCCATCTCGTCGTGCTCGCCGTTGCCACTGTGGGTCCGCACCACCGACGTCTCGTCCCCGTAGGTGTCGGAATACGTCGTGGGTCCCCCGAGAGCCTCGGCCCAGTAGGCGGCGAGCCGCTCGGTGTGCTGGGGGTGAAATCCGTGACTGAACGCGTGGCTGACCACCTCGTCGGCCATGACCCGGGAATGCCACGCCTCGGCCAGGCGGACCATGCCCTCGTCGCCCCCGGCGGCCTCGTACACGCTGTGCACTCCGCCAGGATGCCAGTCTGGAATGCCGCGTGCGGCAGCCAGACCCTAGGTTGGACCGGTGGCAGAAGACGGCTCGCCTGCGCAACGCCTGACCTACCTGCTGGTCGATGGCGAGAACATCGACGCCACGCTCGGGGGAAACGTCCTGAGTCGGCGCCCCAACCCGGACGAGCGTCCGCGCTGGGACCGCGTGCTCGAGTTCGCCGGCGACGTCTGGAACCAGCCGGCCAAGGGTCTGTTCTTCCTCAACGCCAGCGCCGGTCACTTGCCGATGACCTTCGTCCAGGCACTGATGGCGATGCAGTACCGGCCCATTCCGCTGGCCGGCCCGGCCGGGCAGAAGGTCGTGGACATCGGCATCCAGCGGACGATGGACGCATTGGCATCGCGGCCAGGCGACGTCCTGCTGGCGAGCCACGACGGCGACTTCGCTCCGCAGATCACCCGCTTGTGCAAGGACGGTCGTCGGGTCGGCCTCGTCGGTTTCCGCGAGTTCATGAACCTGCAGTTCTCCGACTGGCGGCCGACGGGCTGGAGTTCTTCGACCTCGAGGGCGACGTCGGAGCCTTCAACGTCGCGCTGCCACGGGTTCGCGTCATCTCCATCGAGGACTTCGACCCGGTGGCTTTCCTCTAGCTCAGGCTCAGCGCGGCAGCTGGAAGGCGCTCGGCCCCGGTCGGTTCGACCAGGCCGTCCTCGACGAGGCCGGCGAGAGCGCGGTCGCGCTGCACGTCGTCGTCCCACACCGCGTCGAGTGCGGCCGATGTCACGGCACCCTCCGCCTCGCGCAGCACGGCGAGCAGCCGACCGCGGACCTGCCGGTCGGTGCCGGCGTACCGCTGGCCCGGCCGGCGGCTGTCCGGCTCGGGCCGCCCGCCGGTGCGCCACGCACACGTCGTCGCAAGGGGGCAGTCCGCGCAGCGCGGCGCCCGCGCGGTGCAGACGAGCGCGCCGAGCTCCATGACCGCGACGCGCCCAGACGGCGGCGACCTCGGGCGCCTCGGGCAGCAGGTCCTCCGCGAGCCGACGCTCACCGGCCGTCAGGGTCGGCGCCGGCAGCGCCCGACCGGACACGGCGCGCGCCAGCACCCGCCGTACGTTCGTGTCCAGCACGGCATGCCGAGCGCCGAACGCGAACGACGCGACGGCCGCAGCGGTGTAGGAACCGACGCCGGGCAGGGCAAGGAGGTCGTCGTACGACGTGGGCACCTCGCCTGCGTGCTCGTCGACGATCGCCCGCGCCGCCTCGTGCAGGCGCAGCGCCCGCCGCGGGTAGCCCAGCCGGCCCCACGCCCGCACCGCCTCGCCCGGCGGGTCCGCCGCCAGCGCGGCGGGCGTCGGCCAGCGCTGCAGCCAGTCGAGATAGGCGGGCAGGACCCGGGCGACCGGGGTCTGCTGCAGCATGATCTCGCTGACCAGCACCCCCCACGGCGGCGTGCCCGGGACGCCGCCAGGGCAGGTCGCGAGCGTGGCCGGCGTACCAGTCGAGGACCGGCGCGTGCAGCGGGGACGACGTCATGACGACGGTCATTGTGCCAAGGGGTCCGCAGCGCCCGCTTTGCCTCAAGTTGCCCCCCGGAACTGACGACGGAATCCAGACGGCGGCACCCAGGCCACGCGCGTCCCAACAGCCTTTGCGAGGTGACGTGTCCACGCTCAGCCAGCAACCCGGCACGGTCGCGCCCGCCCTGGTCGTGGTGGTCGTGGCGGACAGCGCCGTGCGCGCCCGGCACCTGCGCAGGTTGCTCTCCGGGCCGGGTTTCGTGGTCGCCTCCGAGGCCTGCACCGCTGACGACGCCGAGGCGGCTGTCGTGCGGCACAGCCCCGACGTCGTCCTGCTCGACCTCGACCCGGAGTCGGGTGGCATCGAGGCCATCGAGCGGATCATGGGAACGCTGCCGACGCCGATCGTGGTGTGCGGCGACGCCGCACTGCACGCCCGCGAAGCCCTGGCCGCTGGCGCGGTCGACGTCGTCGGGGCCCTGGACGCGCTGCCCAGCTCACCGCAGTACGTGACCTCCCTTCGCCGCCACCTCAAGGTCGCCAGCCGGGTGCGCGTCATCACCCATCCGCGCAACCGGCTGCGGACCCAGGGCGTGCCGACCCGACCAGCCGGTGAGCAGGCCGGCTCGGCGGTCGCCGACGAAGGCGTGCGCCTGGTCGTCATCGGTGCCTCGACCGGCGGGCCGCCGGCTCTCGCGATGATCCTGGGCGAGCTTCCCGGTGACCTGCGTGTCCCGGTGCTCGTGGTCCAGCACATGGCGGACGGCTTCGTCGAGAGCCTGGCCAGCTGGCTGGACGGACTGTCCCGCCTGCCGGTCGTCATGGCGCAGGACGGCCAGTGCCTGGAGGCGGGCAACGTGTACGTCGCGCCGGCCGGCAAGAACACGCTGCTCCGTGGCGGTCTGCGGGTGGAGCTGCGCGACCCGCCGTCCGGTCAGTTCCACGTGCCCGGGGTCGACGCGACCTTCGCGAGCGCCGCCGAGATCTGCCGGGACCGTGCCGTCGGCGTGCTGCTGACCGGCATGGGCCGCGACGGCGCCGACGGCCTGCGCCGCATGCACCGAGCCGGTGCCCACACGATCGGCCAGGACGAGCCCACCAGCGTGGTGTGGGGCATGCCCGCCGCCGCGCAGGCGCTGGGCGCGGTCGAGCAGGAGCTCGCCCTGGCCGACATCGCCGGCGCCATCGTCGAGGCCGTTCGCGGCCGATCCAAGGCAACAGTTGAGCAAGGACCCGTTTCATGCTGACCGACCTCGACTTCGAGACCATCCGCGACTACCTCGCCACCGGGGCCGGTCTGGTCTTCGACGACAGTCGACGGGCCGGGCTGTCTGCCGTCGTGCTCGAGCGCATGCACGCCACCAGCACGGTCTCGGTGGATGCGTACCTGCGTCTCGTCGACGGCCCGAAGGGTGAGGAAGAGCGCCAGCGGCTGCTCGACGCGGTCACCGTGCAGGAGACCTACTTCTTCCGCAACCCGCCGCAGATGGAGGCGTTGCGCCGGCGCATCCTGCCCGAGCTGCTGCGGCGGTCTGCCGGCCGGGACCGGCCGTTGACGATCTGGAGCGCGGGCTGCTCGACCGGCGAGGAGCCCTACACCCTCGCGATGCTGCTGCTCGAGCTCTCGCCGATGCTCGGCATCCACTCCGAGACCCGCATCGTCGGGACCGACGTGTCAGCGCAGGCGCTGGACTCGGCGCGCCGCGGCGTCTACACCGGCCGCGCGGTCGAGACGGCCCCGTCGATGCTGCGTGACCGCTGGTTCGAGCGGACTGCAGGCGGGGCGCTGGCGGTGCGCGACGAGGTGCGCCGGCTGGTCGACCTGCGCCTGCACAACCTGGTGGCCGAACCGCCGCCGTTCGGGCCGGGCGAGGTCGACCTCATCGTCTGCCGCAACGTCACCATCTACTTCGCCCGCGACACGACCCGCAACCTGGTCGGGGGCTTCCACGACGTACTGGCCGAGGGTGGCTACCTGCTGCTGGGGCACTCCGAGACGCTCTGGCAGGTCAGTGACGCGTTCACGCTGGTGCCGGTCGGCGACGCGTTCGTCTACCGGCGTTCGCACGATGCGCGCGTGGCGATGGGGCCGACCGCGCCGGTCCTGCGTCCGGTCCGCCTCCGCCGGCCGAAGATGCTGCCGAAGCCGATCGCGCGACTCGTCTCCGCGTCGGCGCCCGCGCCACTGACAGACCTGGAAGCGGCGCGAGCGGCGCTGGCCACGGGCGCGTACGCCGAGGCGGTGCAGGCAGCGGAGGCTGCCGTGGCCGCCGACCCGCTCAGCACCGAGGGCTATGTCGTGCTCGGCCACGCGCTGTCCACCCTGGGCCGTGACGGCGACGCACTGGTGCCCCTGCGCAAGGCCGTCTACCTGGACCCCGACGCCGGTCACGCCCACTTCATGCTCGCCAGCTCGCTCGCCCGGCTGGGGCAGCACGGCGCGGCCGCCATCTCCTACCGGGCGGCTGCGGCGTCGCTGGACCTGGTCGAACCCGCCAGCGTCGCCGCGATGCTGGACGGGCGTGACGTCACCGACCTGGTTCACCTGTGCCAGCGACTTGCCGACATCTCAGAGGACATGGAGCTCGGCGAGCAGCGGTTGGCGGAGGGACGGAGGGGAGCATGAGCGGCTACGTGGTGTTCGTCATGAACGGCCGGGAGATGGCCGGTCAGCTCGGCGACGTGCGCGAGGTGGTCCGTGCCATCGGCATCGAGGCGCTGACCGGTGCGCGCGCTCCGGTCACCGGTCTGTTGACGCTGCGTGCCCTGCCGGTCCCCGTCGTGGACCTGCGCTCCGCGGCCGACCCCGGCGACACCGGTGACGTGCTCGTGCTCGCGCCGGACGTCGACGGCATCCTCGGCGTCGCTGTCGACAAGGTGCTGGCGATCCTCGGCCCGGACGAGCTGGTCCCCACCGACCCCGACGAGCCGAAGCCCAACGGGCTGCCTCCCTACGTGCTGGAAGTGCGACGCGACGCCGCCGGCAGAGCCGTCTTCATCGTTGCCCTTCGAGCGATGGCCGGTCTCGTCCCCGCCTGAGCTGAGCGGCCCGCGCGCTACCGTGGGCGCGGTGGAGTACGTAGTCGGCGACGTGCCGGTGCATTACGTCGAGCACGGTGAAGGCTCACCTGTGCTCGCTCTGCACGGCGCGGGGGTCGACCACCGCGAGGTGATGGCCTGCCTGGACCCGGTGTTCGATGCGCTCACCGGATACCGGCGGATCTACCTGGACCTACCGGGCATGGGGCGGACCCCCGCTCCAGAGACGATCAGCAGTGCGGACGACGTCCTCGAGGTCCTGCTGGCGTTCATCGACGGGGTCATCGGCGACCAGCCGCTGCTGGTGGCCGGACACTCGGCCGGCGGGTACTACGCGCAGGCGATCGCCGGCCAAAGACCGGAGCAGGTGGTGGGGCTGGCGCTGCTGTGCCCGCTGCTGGCAGGCATCCACGACGTGCCCGAACACGAAGTCATCGTCAGTTCGGGCGACATCGGCGACGCCGAGTTCCGCGACTACTTCACGGTCCAGACAGCCGAGACTCTGGATCGATACGAGAGGTACGTCGAACCCGCTGCCCGGCTGGCCGACGAGTCCGCTCTTGCACGGATCGGTGAGCGGTGGGAACTCACCACCTGACCCCAGGAAAAGGCTCCGTACCGATGCCCCACGCTGCTGGTGACCGGTCGCCAGGACTCCACGGTCGGCTACTCACGGGCCTGGGAGCTGCTCGAGCAGTACCCACGCGCCACCTTCGCCGTCCTGGACCGGGCCGGTCATGCGCTCCCGCACGAGCAGCCCGAACTACTCCGCGCGCTGGTCACCGAATGGCTCGACCGGGTCCGCGAGCAGCCTCCTGCGAGGCAGTTGACTCAGGGGGTCATCACGTTCGCGATGTCTGCGGCGACGTGCTCCCAGCTCCAGTGCCGTACCACCGCCGCGCGGGCTGCGGCCGAGATCTCCTGCCACTGCGGTCGCGGCAGGGACACCAGCTCGCCGAGCTTGGCGGTCAGGTCGTCGACGTCACCGGTCTCGAACGACGCGAGATGCCGGTACGCCGCGGGGTAGTCGACCTCGAGGGCTGCGGCGATCTCGGCCAGCCCTGAGTGCCGCGCCACCAACGGCGGCGACCCGCACGCGGCCGCCTCGGCAGCCACCATGCCGAACGCCTCGGGAAAGACCGAGGGGACAACGCTGACGTCCGCGAGCGGCCACAGGTGCGCGAGATGGCGGTGGTCGAGCGGTCCGGTGAAGAGCACGTTGTCGCCGGCCGTGCTCTCCAGCTCCGCGCGCGCCGGTCCGAAGCCCACGACGACGGTGCGCAGGTCGAGCCGCCGTGCTGCCTCGATCAGCAGCGAGACGCCCTTCTCGGCGCTGAGCTTCCCGACGTACACCGCGGTGGGCCTGTCGTCGGCGAAGAACGACGCGAACCGCGCTGCGTTGCCCTCGTCCGGGTGGCGGTAGTCGTGTCGACCCGGCGGGTTGGCAACGTCGCGTTCGGACTCCTCGATCAGGAGGCGCAGCGCAGTCGTGCGGTCCTCGGGCCGGAACTCCTCGACGTCCACGCCCGGTGGCCCGACCCGGACCTGCTGCACGTAGTCGCCGGGCCCGACCACCTCGGTGAGCACCCGCACGATGTGCTCCGACCCCGCGATGACGGCGCGCGCGGAGGCGAGCGAGTCCCGCGCCCAGGCGCCGAGCTCGGGGTGCCCGCGCATCGAGAACTCCAGCTCGGAGCCGTGTGCCTTCACCGCGAACGGGAAGTCCGGACGCGGCGCCCACCGGTCCGCCGAGCAGCACGTGGTTCGCCAGCAGGAAGTCGGCCGGCATCTGCTCGCGCACCGCGGCCGCGTTGGCGGCCACGTAGTCGTCCAGCTCGGCGCGGTCCATGTCCTGCAGGAGACGGGGCCGGACCGCCTCGTAGTTGTCGAGCACGAAGACCGGCAGGTGCGGGCCGATGTCAGGCCGTACGACGTGCGCCCCACCCAGGTCGTAGCGCTCCGGGTGGCGGTCCTGGCAGAGGACGACCACCTCGTGGCCCTGCTTGCTCCACGCCCGCGCGAGCGAGCGCGTGTAGACGTTGGAGCCGGTGCCGCCCAGGAGGTAGCCGTGCCAGATGAGGATCTTCATGTGGCCGCGCGGGCGGCTCAGACGTAGCGCTCGAGGATCGAGGACTCAGCCAGCCGGGACAGCCCCTCGCGGACGCTGCGGGCCCGGGACTCGCCGACACCCTCCACGGCCTGGAGGTCGTCGATGCTGGCGGCGAGCAGCTTCTGCAGGCTGCCGAAGTGCCCGACCAGCCGGTCGACGACCAGCGGTGGCAGCCGCGGCACCCGGGCCAGCAGCCGGAAGCCGCGCGGGCTCACGGGCAGGTCCAGGCTCTCGTCGCCGCCGTGCCCGAGGGCTCGGGCGACCGACCCGAGGTCGAGCAGGTCGGTGGGGGACAGCTCGTCGAGTGCGCCCAGGACGTCGGCGACGGTGCGCGACCGGCGCCCGGTCGCCGTCGGCAGGTAGTCGCGCGCGATCAGCTCGCGGTCCTCGCCCACCCCGGCGATCAGCTCGTCGAGCTGGAGGGTGAGCAGCCGCCCGTCGGTGCCCAGCTCCACGACGTACCCCTCGATCTCGTCCGCGATGCGGCGAACCATCTCGAGGCGCTGCGCGACCGCGCACACGTCACGCACGGTGACCAGGTCCTCGATCTCCAGCGCGGACAGGGTGCCGGACACCTCGTCGAGGCGCAGCTTGTAGCGCTCGAGCGTGGCCAGCGCCTGGTTGGCCCGCGACAGGATCTGGGTGGAGTCCTCGAGGACGTAGCGCTCGCCGTTGACGTAGATCGCGATGATGCTCATCGACTGGCTGACCGAGATCACCGGCAGGTCGGTCTGCTTGTTGACCCGGTCCGCGGTGCGGTGCCGGGTGCCGGACTCGTCGGTGGGGATCTGCGGGTCGGGCACGAGCTGGACCGCGGCGCGCACGATCTTGGTGCAGTCGCCGTCGACGACGATGCCGCCGTCCATCTTGGCCAGCTCGCGCAGCCGGGTCGCGCTGAAGTCGACGTCGAGGACGAACCCGCCCGTGCTCAGCGCCTCGACCGTCTTGTCCCAGCCGACGACGATCAGCGCGCCGGTGCCGCCGCGCAGGATGCGCTCGAGACCGTCGCGGAGGGGGGTGCCGGGAGCCATCCACGCGAGGATGGTGCGCAGCGAATCGTCGGACCGCTCGGTGGATACCAACTCGTTACTCCCCAGCGTCGGATGATCACCCCGAGTCTATCGGCCCGCCTGCACAGTTCCCCGCGCCGCGGAAGCCGTGACCAAGACGTCACCTGGCGTTCAGAGCGGTGAGGCGGCCGCGGCTCGGCGTACGGCGTCGACGCTGGCCGCGACATCGTCGGCGTCGGTCGACCAGTTGCTGACCGAGACCCGCAGCACATCGCGGCCCTGCCACCGCGAGCCCGACATCCAGGCGGTGCCGTCGGCGAGCAGTCGCTGGGTCACGTCGCGGGTCCGCTCGTCGGACCCGAACGCCACGGACACCTGGGTGTAGACGACGTCGTTGAGGATCTCGGCCGTCGGGATCGACGCGATGCCGTCGGCGATGGCATGGGCGTTGGCGACCAGGCCGTCGACCAGGTCGGTCACCCCGGACCGGCCCAGCGACCGCAGCGCCGCCCAGACGGGCACCCCGCGAGCCCGCCGGGAGAGCTCGGGGCCCTTGTCGAACGGGTCGCCCTTGGGGTCCGGGTTGATGAAGTAGCTGCGCCTGCACGCTGAAAGCGGCCCGCAGCGGCGCGGGGTCGCGCACGATCGCGATGCCGCAGTCGTACGGCGTGTTGAGGGTCTTGTGCGCATCGGTCGTCCAGGAGTCGGCCCGGTCGAGGCCCTCGACCAGGTGGCGCAGCTGTGGCGATGCTGCCGCCCAGAGCCCGAAGGCGCCGTCCACGTGCACCCAGGCGCCCTTCTCGTGCGCCAGGTCGGAGCACTCGCCGATCGGGTCGAAGGCACCGGAGTGCAGGTTGCCCGCCTGGAGCGCGACGATCGTCGGGCCGTCGGCACGGTCCAGCGCCTCGGCGAGCGCATCCGGGCGGATCCGGCCCTGCTCGTCGGCCGCGACCGTCGTCGGCAGCCCGAGCCCGAGGTAGCGCAGCGTCAGGTCGATGGTCGAGTGCCGGTCCTCCCCGACGAGCACGGTGACCCGCGGGGCGCCGGTCAGCCCGTCACGGTTGAGGTCCCACCCCGCGGCCGTCAGGACCTGCTGCCGTCCCGCGGACAGGCCGGTGAAGTTCGCCATCGTCGCGCCGGTGACGAACCCGACGTCGGACGTCTTCGGCAGCCCGAGCAGGTCGAGCAGCCAGGCGGCGGCGGCCTCTTCGGTTCCGGTCGTGCCCGGCGTCGCGAAGCGCATGCCGGTGTTCTGGTCCCACGCGCTGACCAGCCAGTCGGCGCCGAGTGCGGCGGGCAGCGTGCCGCCGATCACCCAGCCGAAGAACCGGCCCGACGGCATCGCCATCAGACCCGGCTCGATGCGCTCGGCGAGCAGGTCGATGACCTCGGCGGGGTCGGTGGGGCCGTCGGGCAGGTCTCCGCCCAGGGCCTCGACGATGTCGTCACAGGTGCTCTTCGGTGGGACGGTCCGGGTGGGCACGTCGCTGAGCCAGGCACGGGCGTGGGCGGCGGCGCGGTCGAGGACGGCGTCGTAGAGATCAGGTCGGGCGCTCATGCCAGACACTCTGCCCGATGAGTTCGGCCGGTGCGGCAGGTCTAACCACTCGACGACGCAACAGCGAGATCGCGAGCTGGCGAGGAGGGCCCGATCATGGACAAGAAGTTCACCGCGACCCTGGTGAAGAGCCCGAGCAAGGGCGGCTGGACGTACGTCGTGTGGCCCGAGTCAGCGGCGTTCTTCGGCACCCGCGGCCTGGTCAAGGTGGCCGGCACCATCGACGGCCACGCCTTCCGCAGCTCGTTCATGGCGATGGGCGACGGCACGCACAAGCTGCCGGTCAAGGCCGACGTCCGCAAGGCGATCGGGAAGCAGGCCGGAGACGAGGTCACGGTCCGGCTGAAGGAGCGGATCGAGGACTGAGCGCGTCAGCTCCGGCTGGTCAGCGGGATCACCGTGGCGCTGCGCCAGGCCACGTGCAGGGCGCGACGGATGTCGCCCACCTCGACCACCGTCATGCCGGCCGGCACGACTCCCGGGTCGCGGGGCACCAGCGCCGTGGTGAAGCCCAGCCGGGCGGCCTCGGCCAGCCGGCTGGCGACACCGGTGACCGGCCGGATCTCGCCGGCCAGACCCACCTCGCCGATCGCGATCAGGCCCGGCGCGAGCGCGTGGTCCTTGGCCGCACTCGCGACCGTGAGGGCCAGCGCGAGATCGGTGGCCGGCTCGACCAGGCGCATCCCGCCCACGGTCGCGGCGTAGACGTCGCGGTCGTGCAGCGAGATCTCGGCACGGCGCTCGAGGACGGCGAGCACCATGGCGACCCGGCTCGAGTCGAGCCCGCTCGTCGTACGACGCGGGTTGGCCAGCGGCGACCGGGCGACCAGCGCCTGCAGCTCAGCGACCAGTGGCCGCCGACCCTCGACGGTGACGGTCACGCAGGTGCCCGGGACCGCCTCGTCGCGACGGGACAGGAACAGCCCGCTCGGGTCGGGCAGCCCGACGATGCCGGCCTCGGACAGCTCGAAGCAGCCGACCTCGTCGGAGGGGCCGTAGCGGTTCTTGATGCCGCGCACCATGCGCAGCCGGGACTGGCGGTCGCCCTCGAAGTGGAGCACGACGTCGACGATGTGCTCCAGGACGCGCGGGCCGGCGATCGAGCCGTCCTTGGTGACGTGTCCCACCAGCACGACGGCGATGCCGCGCTCCTTGGCGACCCTGATCAGCGCGGCCGCGACCTCGCGCACCTGGCTGACGTTGCCCGGCGAGCCGTCGACCTGGGCGCTGGCGATGGTCTGCACGGAGTCGACGACGAGCAGGTCGGGGCGCACCTCGTCGACGTGGCCGAGCACCGCGGCCAGGTCGGTCTCGGCGGCGAGGTAGAGACCGTCACGCACCGCGTCGATGCGCTCGGCCCGCAGCCGCACCTGCGCGGCCGACTCCTCACCGGTGACGTAGAGCGCCCGGCCGGACTCAGCGAAGCGCGCGGCGACGTCGAGCAGCAGCGTCGACTTGCCCACCCCGGGCTCGCCGGCGAGCAGGACCACGGCACCCGGGACCAGCCCGCCACCGAGCACCCGGTCGAGCTCGTCCACACCCGACGGTCGGCTGGAGCTGGTCGCCATGTCGACCGAGCCGATCGGCTGGGCGGCCGCGCTGACCGGGCCGGCCGACGTCGTACGGACGATCGGCGCCGCGGTGTCCTCGACCGTGCCCCAGGCCTGGCACTCGCCGCACCGCCCGACCCACTTGGCCGCGTGCCAGCCGCACTCGGCGCATCGGTAGGCGGGCCGCTCGCGCACTGCTGACTTGGCCATGGTCGCGAGGCTAGATGCCGCTGCCGACAGGTCGTCGGCACCACGCGGGTCGTCCCGGCGCGGTCTGTCGTCAGGGCCGCTGGAAGGACTCCTCGACCAGCCCCTCGCGCAGGAAGCTCTCGCCCAGAGCGGCCACGAGGGGCTCCACCTGGCTGGTCTGGGCCCGGATGGCGTTCAGCTTGGCCTCGAGGAGCTCGCCCTCGAAGACGGCGTGGATCACGAGCTGGTCCACCGGCGTGCACGGGGGTTCGGCGCCCATGAAGACGTTGACCCGGTCCAGCGGCTCGCGGAACTTCGCCAGCCACTCGGGGGTGTTCGTGGCGTAGGCCAGCAGGGCGTCCGGCGCCGCCTCCGCGTGCGCAGCCGTGGTCCACCGCCCGACGCTGATGTGGTCGGGGTGCCCGGTCATCCCGTCCGGCCCGAACGTGAGCACGGTGTCGGGCCGGACGCCCTCCATGATGCGGGTCAGCACGTTGATCGCCTGGCCGTCGTTGATCTCGGCGCAGTGCCCGTCCGGGTAGTCCAGCCACTGGTGCTCGGTGACTCCGAGCACCGCGAGCGCCCGCTCCATCTCGGCGGTTCGTACGGCGGCCAGCGGTGGGCCGGACGGCCAGCGCTTCTCGTCGGGGGAGCCGAGCTCGCCCCGGGTGGCGGTGACGCAGACGACGCGCGAGCCGTTGCGGACGGCGCGGGCCATCAGCCCGCCGCAGAGCCAGGTCTCGTCATCGGGGTGCGCCCAGATGCCGAGGATGGTGCCCAACTCGTCGGCCACGGTGAGAAAACCTAGACCCGTCGAGGCCGCGGCGCACCCTTCTTGGGGTCGGCCGGATGCGGAGCCGGCCGGCGCCGGGCTGCGATCCGCTCCTCGCAGTGCCGCTCGAGCTCGTCGTAGGCCTTCTGGCCCATCAGCTCCACCAGCTCCGGCCGCAGCGACACGTAGACCGGCTCGACGGCGACGTGCGCCTCGGTGTTCGCGGTGCAGTACCAGTCCAGGTCGTGCCCGCCCGGCCCCCACCCGCGCCGGTCGTACTCCGCGATCGTGACGATCAGCTTCTCGGTGGTGTCGGGGCGCTCGACCCGGTCGTAGGTGCGCCGGATCGGCAGCTGCCAGCAGACGTCGGGCTTGGTCTCCAGCGGGTGCAGCCCCTCGCGCAGCGCCAGCCCGTGCAGGGCGCAGCCCGCGCCGCCCGGGAAGTCGGGCCGGTTGGCGAAGATGCAGGCACCGTCGACCACCCTGGTCTTGCGGTCGCCGTCCTCGTCCTTCTCGGTCCACTTCTTCGGGTCGTAGTGCTGCCACGTCTCCGGCGTCAGCTGCTTGACGAAGCCCTTGACCCGCTTCTCGTCGTCCTTGTCGGAGAAGTGCGCACCGAGGGTGCAGCAGCCGACGTCGGGGGGCTGGTCCTTGTAGATCCCCGCGCAGCCGTTGCCGAAGATGCACGTCCAGCTCGACGTCAGCCAGGTCAGGTCACAGCGGAACGACCTGCTCGTCATCGGCCGGGTCGTCGAACTCGACCCACATGCGGGGGAAGTCAAGGCTCACTTCGGGCACGACTCCACCCTAAGCCGCGCCGCTACGGTCCGCGCGCCGACAGCCCGATGAGTTCACATGACGGTCCTATGGTTGTCGCTATGAACGCGGTCGTGCGGGTGCCTCGGGCGAAGGTCGCCCTCTCGACCGCGTCGTGCTACCCCGAGTCCTGCACCACGGCGTTCGAGATGGCGGCCGACCTCGGCTTCGACGGTGTCGAGGTGATGGTGTGGACCGACCCGGTCAGCCAGGACCCCGAGGCGCTGCGCGGTCTGTCCGACCGGTTCGCCATGCCCATCCTCGCGATCCACGCCCCGTGCCTGCTGCTGACCCAGCGGGTGTGGAGCACCGACCCGTGGGCCAAGCTGCTCCGCGCCAAGGAGGCGTCCGAGCGGGTCGGCGCGTCGACGGTCGTCGTGCACCCGCCGTTCCTGTGGCAGCGGGAGTACGCCCGCGGGTTCGCCGACGGGCTGGCCCGGATGCAGGACGAGACCGACGTCGTCTTCGCGGTCGAGAACATGTTCCCGTGGCGGGCCCGTGGCCGGGAGATCGCGGCCTACCTGCCGCACTGGGACCCGGTGCGAGCTCGGCTACCCGTCGGTGACCCTGGACCTGTCGCACACCGCCGTGTCCGGCACCGACGCCGTCGCGTCGATCGACGCGCTCGGCGACCGGCTCGCCCACGTGCACCTGGCCGACGGCGTCGGCTCGAACAAGGACGAGCACCTCGTGCCCGGCCGCGGCGCCCAGCCCTGCGCGGAGGTGCTCGAGCGCCTGGCGATCGACGGGTTCGACGGCACGGTGGTGCTGGAGATCAACACCCGGCGCGCCACCAACCGTGACAACCGGGAGGCTGACCTCGCCGAGGGGCTCGCGTTCGCCCGCCTCAACCTCGCGTCGCCCGCCGTACGCGATGGCATCGGGTGACCTGGCGATGAGCCGCACGACGTTCGACCACGTCGCGACGGAGTACGACGCCGCGCGTCCCGACTACCCCGCAAGCCTGTACGACGTGCTGGAGTCAGCGCTCGGGCAGCCGCTGCTGCGGGCGGACGTGCTCGACGTCGGAGCCGGCACCGGCATCGCGACCCGGGCCCTGGCCGGCCGGGGCGCCCGCGTCGTCGCAGTCGACCCGGGGCCGGTCGTGCTCGGGCTGCTGCGGTCCCGCTCCACCTCGCGGGTCCGCCCGGTGCTCGGCGACGGCAACGACCTGCCGCTGCGCGACGGCAGCGTCGACCTGGTCACCTACGCCCAGTCCTGGCACTGGACCGACCCGGTGCGCTCGGTCCCCGAGGCGGCGCGGGTCCTGCACGACCGCGGCGTCCTCGCGGTCTGGTGGAACTTCCTGATGGCCGACGGCGAACCGTGGTTCGAGGACTTCACGGCCCGCAACGAGGCGAGTACGCCGACCTACCACCGCAGTCACCGCGGCGTGGACTACGGCGTTCCGATGCGCGAGAGCGGGCTGTTCGGCTGGGTCCAGCCGGTCGAGATCCCCTGGCAGCGGACGGTGTCGGTGGACGACTTCGTGACCGACCAGAGCAGCCACTCGCACGTGGCCGCCCAGCCCGCCGAGGACAGGGACGCGCTCCTGGGCGACCTGCGCTCCGGCCTGCTGGACGCGTTCCCCGACGGCGTCGCTGAGCTGCCCTACGTGACCCGGGTGTGGGTGTGCCGGCGATGAGCCCGGCCGAGCCGCAGCGGCGCGGGCCGGGTCGTCGTCCGGGCGCGGCCGACACCCGTGGCGAGATCCTGGCGGCCGCCCGTGCGGAGTTCGCCGCGAAGGGCTACGACGCCTCCAGCGTTCGCGGCCATCGCCCGGCAGGCCGGGGTGGACCCGGCCCTGGTGCACCACTACTTCGGCACCAAGGAGCAGGTCTTCGTCGCAGCGATGGCGCTGCCCTTCGACCCGGCGGAGCGGCTGCCGCAGGTCCTCGACGGCGACCCGGCACAGCTGGGGGAGCGGCTGGTCCGGACCTTCCTCGGCATCTGGGCCGAGCCCGACTTCCGCGCGCCGATGCTCGGGATGCTGCGCTCGGCGTTCACCGGCGAGCAGGGCGCCAAGCTGCTGCGGGAGTTCGTCGGGAGCGCCCTGCTCGGCCGGATCGTGCAGGCCATCGGACCGATCGACCCGCTGCGCGTGCAGACGGCGGTGGCGCAGATGGTCGGCGTGGCGATCCTGCGGTACGTCGTGCGCCTCGAGCCGCTCGCGTCGGCGGACCCGGAGGAGATCGTCGCGCTGGTGGCCCCGACCGTGCAGCGAGCCCTCCTGGGCTGACCGCAATTGGGGGTTGACGCCGGCCCGCACTCGGGTGCATATTCATCATATGATGAATAACCAGATCCCCACCACCGACCCCGCGGTCCGGGTCAGCGACCTGCGCGTCGTGCGCGGTGGCCGCGTCGTCCTCGACGACGTCTCCTTCGAGGTGGCGCCCGGCACCGTCACCGGGCTGCTCGGCCCGAGCGGCTGCGGCAAGAGCACGCTGATGCGCTCGATCGTCGGCGTCCAGATCATCGAGGGCGGCACCGTCGAGGTGCTCGGCCAGCCGGCCGGTTCCAAGGCGCTGCGTCGCTCGGTCGGCTACGTCACCCAGGCACCGTCGGTCTACGCCGACCTGACCGTGCGCGAGAACCTGCGCTACTTCGCCGCCGTCCTCGGTGCGCCCGCCTCCGATGTCGACCGGGTCGTCGAGGAGGTCGGGTTGAGCGATCACGTCGACGCGGTCACCGGTCGCCTCTCCGGCGGCCAGGAAGCCCGCGTCTCGCTCGCCGCGGCGCTGCTCGGAACACCCGAGGTGCTCGTCCTCGACGAGCCGACCGTCGGTCTCGACCCGGTGCTGCGCCGCGACCTGTGGGCGCTCTTCGGCCGCCTCGCCGACAACGGCGCGACGCTGCTCGTGAGCAGCCACGTCATGGACGAGGCCACGCGCTGCGGCCGGCTGCTGCTGATGCGCGACGGGCGGATCCTCGCCGACGACAGCCCCGGTGCCCTCCTCGAGCGCACCGCCGCCCCCGACATCGAGACCGCGTTCCTTGATCTCGTCGCCCAGTCCGAGAGGAGCGCGGCATGAGCCCCGCCGTCACCCTGGCCACGGCCCACCGGGTCCTGGCCCAGCTCCGTCACGACCACCGCACCCTGGCGATGCTCATCGTGGTCCCGTGCGTTCTGCTGGGGCTGCTCGCCTGGATCTTCGACGGCACCGGGACCTTCGACAGCATCGGTGCCCCGCTGCTCGGCATCTTCCCGTTCGTGATCATGTTCCTGGTGACCTCGGTTGCCACCCTGCGGGAGCGCACCTCCGGCACGCTGGAGCGCCTGCTCACCATGCCGATCGCCAAGCTTGACCTGCTGGTCGGCTACGCCCTGGCGTTCGGCCTGGTAGCGGTCGTCCAGGCAACCGCAGCGGCGACGCTCTCGGTGACCCTGCTGGGTCTCGACGTGGCCGGTCCGTTCTGGCTCCTGCTGGTCGTTGCCGTCCTGGACGCGTTGCTGGGCATGGCGCTCGGCCTGTTCGTCAGCGCGTTCGCGGCCACCGAGTTCCAGGCCGTCCAGTTCATGCCGGCGTTCGTGCTGCCGCAGTTCCTGCTCTGCGGCCTGTTGGTTCCGCGCGACGAGATGCCCGACGTGCTGCACGCCGTGTCCAACCTGCTGCCGCTGTCCTACGCCGTGGACGCCATGCGCGACATCACCACGACCGAAGGGGTCGCCCCTGACGCGTGGGGCGACCTCTTGGTGGTCGGCGGGGCGATCGTGCTGGCGCTCGGTCTCGGAGCGGCAACCCTGAGACGTCGTACGCCGTGACCAGCCTGCGCTGCCGTCAGTGGTAGAGCCGGCGGCTGCTGCCCGGTGACGTCGAGACGGTCTCGCGCCGGTCGCGGGTCCTGACGTCGACGTCGCCGCCGGTCACCGCTGGTCCGGTCGCCGTCCTGGTCGGCCTCCTCGGCCGTCAGGGGAGTGGCGATGTCCTCGAGCGAGCGCTGCGCGGCGTGCCACGCCGAGGAACAGCTCGACCAGACCGGCGGCGATCATCAGTGCGGCGCCCACGTAGTAGCCGCGCACGATGCCGTCGCGGCCCTCCTCGATCAGCTTGCCGAAGTAGATCGGCCCGACGATGCCGCCGATGCCGGTGCCGACCGCGTAGAAGAACGCGATCGCCATGGCGCGGGTCTCCATCGGGAAGATCTCGCTGACGGTGAGGTAGGCCGCGCTGGCCCCGGCGGAGGCGAAGAAGAAGACGGCGCACCACATCAGCGTCAGGGTCATCGCGCTGAGCGAGTCGTTCTTGAACAGCACACCGGTGAGGATCAGGAGCAGACCTGACCCGACGTAGGTGAAGGTGATCATCACCTTGCGCCCGAGCGTGTCGAAGAACCGGCCGAGCAGCAGCGGACCGAGGAAGTTGCCGATGGCCAGCGGGATCAGGTACCACGGCGCGATGGCGGCATCGACCTTGAGGATCTTGGTCAGGACCAGCGCGAAGGTGAAGAAGACCGCGTTGTAGAGGAACGCCTGGCCGATGAACAAGGACAGGCCGAGCGTCGAGCGCTTGGGATAGCGCGTCACCATCGTCTTCGCGATCTCGCCGAAGCCGATGCTCTTGCGCTGCCGGACGGTGATGTCCTCGTCGACGCCGTGGAGGCGCTCGTCGGTCGAGTCCTCGACCTGGCCCTCGATGTCCTGGACGAGCTCTTCCGCCTCGTCCTCCTTGCCGTGGATGAACATCCAGCGGGGGCTCTCGGGGACGTAGCGGCGCACGATCAGGATGCAGAGACCGAAGATGGCGCCGAGGCCGAAGGCGAGCCGCCAGCCGACGTCCTTGGCGAAGTAGTCCTCGTTGAGCAGGAAGACGGACAGGGCGGCACCGAAGGCGGTGCCCAGCCAGAAGGAGCCGTTGATGATGAGGTCGACCCGTCCGCGCACGCGCGCCGGGATCAGCTCGTCGATCGCCGAGTTGATGGCGGCGTACTCACCGCCGATGCCGGCTCCGGTGAAGAACCGGCACACGTAGAACCACATCGGGTTCTTCGAGAACGCGGTCAGGACCGTGGCGACCAGGTAGACGAAGAGCGTGATCATGAACAGCTTCTTGCGGCCGATGCGGTCGGCGAGATAGCCGAAGAAGAGCGCACCGAGGCAGGCACCCGCCACGTAGACGCCGGCGGCGACACCGATCTGGGCCTCGGTGATGGTGATGCCGCTGCCCTCTTCGGTCAGCCGGCCGGCGATCGAGCCGACGATGGTGACCTCGAGACCGTCCAGGATCCAGACGGTGCCGAGTCCCAGGACGACCAGCCAGTGCCAGCGGGACCAGGGCAGCCGGTCCATGCGGGCGGGGATGTCGGTCGTGATCCGGCCGAGCTCTTGACCGCTCATCGAAGGCCTCCTCAGGGCTCGAGCGCTCAGACGACTGCGGCTGAAATGCCCGGTGATCAACTGTCGAAACGTGCACCGGCACACAAGCCCGCCCAAACCCCCGCCGGTTAGCCTGGCTGGGGCCCGGGACAACCCGGCGCCCGTCGCCCAAGGAGGTCGACCCGTGCTCCGCAGAGTGCTTCTGTCGCTGTCCCGCAGCGTGCGGGTGCGCCATCTCGTCGAGACCGCCCCGGTGTCCCGCGGGGTGGTGGCGCGTTTCGTCGCGGGCACCGGCGCGGAGGAGGCCGTTGCGGCGTCCCGGCGCCTGGTCGACAGCGGCCGGCTGGTCTCCCTGGACCGGCTCGGCGAGGACACGGTCGAGCGCTCGCAGGCCGATGCCACCCGCGACGCCTACGTCACCCTGCTCAAGCTCCTCGCCGAGGACGGGCTGACGTCAGCGGCCGAGGTGTCGGTGAAGCTCTCGGCGGTCGGCCAGGCGCTTCCCGGCGACGGCGAGAAGCTGGCCCTGGACAACGCGTTCGCGATCTGCGAGGCCGCCCGCGACGCCGGCACGACGGTCACCCTGGACATGGAGGACCACACCACCACCGACTCGACGCTGCAGATCCTCGCGGACCTGCGCAAGGACTTCCCGTCCACCGGGGCCGTGGTCCAGGCCTACCTCCACCGCACCGAGGCCGACTGCCGCGACCTGGCCACTCCGGGGTCGCGGGTCCGGCTGTGCAAGGGCGCCTACAAGGAGCCGGCGTCGGTGGCCTTCCAGAGCAAGGACGAGGTCGACCGCTCCTACGTGCGGTGCCTCAAGATCCTGATGGAAGGGCCGGGCTACCCGATGGTCGCCACGCACGACCCGCGGCTGGTGGCGATCACCGCCGACCTGGCCCGGCGAACCGACCGCGACAAGAGCAGCTACGAGTACCAGATGCTCTACGGCATCCGCCCGAACGAGCAGCTGCGCCATGCGGCGCGCGGCGAGCGGATGCGGGTCTACGTTCCGTACGGCGACGAGTGGTACGGCTACCTCGTCCGCCGGATGGCGGAGCGGCCGGCCAACCTGGTCTTCTTCCTCCGGGCCCTCGCGACGAAGGGATAGGCGATGGCAACCCAGGCACCCATGGAACGGGTCGCGGTGCTCGGCACCGGCAAGATGGGCGAGGCGCTGCTGTCGGGCATGCTGCGGGCCGGGCGCAAGCCGGCCGACGTCCTCGTCACCGCCCGGCGCCCCGAGCGGGCCGAGCTGCTCGCCCAGCGCTACGGCGTACAGGTCCTCGACAACGCCGCATGCCGCCAAGGCGGCCGACACCCTGATCCTCGCGGTGAAGCCGCAGGACATGGGTGCCCTGCTCGACGACCTCGGGCCGAACCTGCCGGGGGACCGGCTCGTCGTCTCGGTCGCGGCCGGCATCCCGACCGCGTTCATCGAGCGCCGGCTGCCCGAGGGCGCTCCGGTCATCCGCGTCATGTCCAACACCCCGGTGCTGGTCGACGAGGCGATGAGCGCCATCTCGTCCGGCGCCAGCGCGACCGAGGAGCACCTCGCGCGCACCGAGGCGATCTTCGCGCCCGTCGGCAAGACGATCCGGGTGCCGGAGTCGCAGCAGGACGCTGTCACCGCGCTGTCCGGAAGCGGTCCCGCCTACTTCTTCTACCTCGTCGAGGCGATGATCGACGCGGGCATCCTGCTCGGGCTGCCCCGCGCCGTCGCGCACGACCTCATCGTGCAGACCGCGATCGGCGCCGCGGTGATGCTGCGCGACACCGGCGAGCACCCGGTGACGCTGCGCGAGGCGGTCACGTCCCCGGCCGGAACCACGATCAACGCGATCCGTGAGCTGGAGAACCACGGCGTGCGGGCCGCCATGCTCTCCGCTCTCGAGGCCGCGCGCGATCGCGGCCGGGAGCTGGCCAGCGGCGAGTGACGGGCGGTTCATTCGTCGTACGGCGGTTGCAGCCCGATGACTGGCAGGTCCTTCGCGACATCCGGCTGGCCGCGCTGGCGGACTCGCCGTCAGCCTTCGCCTCCACCCTCGCTCGCGAGGAGGCGTTCACCGAGGCGGACTGGAGATGGCGGCTCACGAATGGCTGCAGCGTGGTCGCCACCGACAGCGTGCACGGCGAAGCGGTCGGACTGGCCGGCGGCTACCTGCACGACGGCGTGCCCGAGCTGATCGCGATGTGGGTGCACCCGACTCGCGGGGGACCGGCGCGGCCGAGCAGCTCGTCGAGGCCGTGGCGGACTGGGCGCGCGAGCAGGACGCGGCGCGGCTCAGGCTCTGGGTCGTGGAAGGCAACGACCGGGCGGAGCGGGTCTACCGGCGGCTCGGGTTCGCTCACACCGGGGCCGCCCAGCCGGTGCCGGGCAACCCGTCGCTCACCGAGGTGCAGATGGAACGGCTCCTACGATGACGGAGTGAGGCGGACCATCACGGCGCTGTGCCTCGGCACGCTGCTCATCGGCGTGGCCGGCGTGCAGCGACGACGACAACGGGGTGCGGCTCGGGACGGTCGGGCGGTCGACCGTCACCGAGGTGGTCGAGGCACCGGCCACGGTCACCGCCAAGGCGACCGCCGAGGTGACCTCGGCAGCGGACGGGCGGATCAGCGAGCTGCGGGTGCGGGAAGGCCAGGCCGTCCGCGCCGGCCGGATCCTGCTGCGGATCGGCTCGCCGCGGGCCGAGCGCCAGCTCCGGGACGCCCGCCGGGCCGACGCGGAGGCCGCCTCGGCCGGCAACGTGGCGGTGCCCTCGGGTGGGCTGACGTCGGCGCAGCTCCAGGCCGACGCCGACGCGCGGGCTGCGTTCGCGGCGGCGCGCAGGTCGGCGAGGCAGATCGCCGACCGGCAGGTCCGGGCGCAGGCGCTGGCCGCGGTGCGCGCCTCCGAGGCGCAGTACGCCGCCGCCCGCGCGCAGGCCCAGGACGCCGTGCGGCAGTTCAACGCCGGGCTGGGCAGCCTGTCCAACGCGATCGGCTCGCTCGCCTCCGCGCAGCGCGTGCAGACCCGGGCCGCCGTGGCAGCCGCGCAGCGCACGGTGGACGCGCTGACGATCCGGGCCCCCATCGCCGGCCGGGTGTCGCTGACCACCGGCGGCCAGGCCTCGGGCACCGGCGACTCCGGTGCCGCTCTGCTCGACCAGCTGCCCGACAGCGTCCGGGGGCAGGCCGGTGACCTGCTCGGCAGCAGCGGCGGCGCCCAGGTCACCGGCAGCCTCGCCGAGGGCCAGCCGGTCCGGTCGGGCCAGCTCCTGCTGCGCGTCACCGATGCCTCCGCGCTGACGCTGGCCGCTCAGGTCGACGAGACCGACGTGCTGCTGGTCAAGCCCGGCGTCGTCGGCCAGGCCGAGCTCGACGCGGTGCCGGACGCGACGTACGACGCCGAGGTCACCACCATCGACCCGACCCCGTCGACCTCCAGCCGCGGCGGCGTCGCCTACACCGTGCGGCTGTCCCTCGGCCGGGGGACCGAGGAGGACGGCACCGCCGCACCCGAGCCCCGGCCCGGCATGAGCGCCGTCGTCGACCTGATGGTCCGCACGGCGACCGACGCGATCGCCGTGCCCGCGTCGGCTGTCTTCCGTGACGGCCGGCGGGACGCCGTGTGGGTCGTGCGCGCGGGGATGGCCCGCAAGCAGCTGGTCCGGGTCGGCGCGCAGGGGGAGGACGAGGTCCAGATCGTCGAGGGCCTCAAGGGCGGGGAGCGCATCGTCGTGCGTGGCGCCGACCGGGTGCGCGACGGGCAACGCCCCCAGTGACCGGAGCCGTCGAGGCGCTCGACGTCCGGCGCAGCTACCAGCTCGACGGTGTCGCGGTCGACGCGCTGCGCGGCGTCACCCTGCGGATCGACCCCGGCGAGTACGTCGCGATCGTCGGGCCGTCCGGCTCGGGCAAGTCCACCCTGATGCACCTGCTCGGCTGCCTCGACCGACCGACGTCGGGAAGCCTGCGCATCGGCGGCGTCGACGTCGCCGAGATGTCCGAGGTCGAGCTCGCGGCGCTGCGCAACGCGGCGATCGGGTTCGTGTTCCAGTCCTTCCAGCTCCTCACGCGAACGTCCGCACTGGACAACGTCGCCCTGCCGCTGGTCTACCGCGGCGTACGACGTGCGCAGCGGCGCGCCCAGGCGGGCGACGCGCTCGAGGCCGTCGGGCTCGCACACCGGCTCGGCCACCGCCCGGGTCAGCTCTCCGGCGGTGAGCAGCAGCGGGTCGCCATCGCCCGTGCGCTCGTCGGCGAGCCGGCGTTCCTGCTCGCGGACGAGCCGACCGGCAACCTCGACAGCCGCAGCGGTGCCGACATCCTCGAGATCCTCGGCCGGCTGAACTCCGAGCGCGGCGTCGCGGTTGTCGTCGTGACGCACGACCGCGACGTGGCCGCTCTGGCTCGACGTCGGGTCACGATGCGCGACGGCTTGCTCGAGTCGGACAGCGGGCCGTCATGAAGGTGGGCGAGGCGTTTCGCGTGGCGCTGGATGCCTTGCGGGCCAACGGGTTGCGCAGCATCCTGACGATGCTCGGCGTCATCATCGGTGTCGCCGCCGTCGTGATCCTGGTCGCCATCGGCAGCGGCGCGAAGCAGGAGGTCGAGCAGCAGGTCGAGGGCCTCGGCTCGAACATCATCATCGTGGTGCCGGGCAAGCTTCGAGTTCGGCTCCGCTCCTTCGGTGAGCCGGCTCACCCTCGACGACGTCGATCTGCTCGGCCGGGTCGTGGGGGACCGCGACCGGGTGGCGGTGAGCATCGCGTCGGGCGAGACCGTCCGGGTCGGGTCGCGCGAGGCGTTCGTCACCGTCAACGGGGTCAACGAGAGCGTGCCCAACGTCTTCAACCGGCCCCTCGCGCGCGGTGAGTACATCACCGAGACCGACGTCGACACCCGGCGACGGGTGGCCGTGCTGGGCTCCAGTGTCGTGCGCAAGGTCTTCGGCGACGTGGACCCGCTCGGCCGTCAGGTGTCCATCGCCGGCGTGCGGTTCCGGGTGATCGGCGTCTTCGCGGAGGTGGGCTCGACGTTCGGCGTCGACCGCGACGCCGAGATCCACATCCCGGTGACGGCGGCGCAGCGGCTGTTCGGCGTCGAGCGCATCGACGGGCTCGCCGTCAAGGCGCCCACGTCCGACTCGGTCGACGTCCTCCAGAAGCAGCTGGTCGCCGCGCTGCAGGAGAAGTACGTCGGTGACGAGTTCTCGGCAGTCACCCAGACCCAGATCCTCGGCACGATCGGGCGCATCCTCGGACTGCTGACGCTGGTGCTCGCCGCGATCGCCGCCATCTCGCTGCTCGTCGGCGGTGTCGGGGTCTCGAACATCATGCTGGTCAGCGTGCGGGAGCGGACCCGCGAGATCGGCCTGCGCAAGGCCCTGGGCGCCCGGCAGCGCGACATCCTCCTGCAGTTCCTCATCGAGGCGGTGCTGCTCTGCGTCGTCGGCGGCGTCATCGGGATCGGCATCGGCGTGGGCACCGCTCTGCTCGTCGACACGTTCTCGCCGCTGCCGGCCGTCATCGCCTGGTGGTCACCCGCGCTCGCGTTCGCCGTCTCCGCGGCGGTGGGCATCTTCTTCGGCGTGGCACCGGCCCGGCGCGCGGGGCGGCTCGACCCCGTCGTCGCCCTGCGCACGGAATGAGCCGTGCTCAGTCGTCAGCGCGTCGGTGCGTCCCGCGAGTAGCGTCGCGGCGCCATGGCAGACGTCGCGAACGAAGCGATGCGAGAGCCTGGGACGGCCCGGAAGGGGAAAACTGGGCGGCGCTCGCCGACAGGTTCGAACGCGCCAGAAGGGGCACCGCGAGGCTTGCGTGCGCGCGGCGGGACTCGTGCGCGGGTGAGAACGTGCTCGATGTCGGGTGCGGTACGGCGCCTCGACACTGGAGGCGGGCGTCGCTGCCGCGCCGGGCCGTCGTGGGCATCGACCTGTCCTCGGCGATGCTCGCCAATGCGCGTGCCCGGGCAGCCGCAGCAGGGATGAGCGACGTCACCTTCGTGCACGCGGACGCGCAGGTGCAGTCTTCGAGCCGGGAAGCTCCGACGTCGTCATCAGCAACTCGGGCGCGATGTTCTTCGACGGCCAGGTCGCCGCGTTCACCAATCTGCATGGTGCGCTGACGCCGGGCGGTCGCTCATCCTGTTCGTCTGGCAGGCACTCGGACGAGAACGAGTGGCTCCCCGAGCTGCGTCGAGCACTCGCCTGTGGGCCGTCATCTCTCGACGCCGCCGATCGGAATGCCCGGCCACTCGCTCGCTCCGAGCGGTCCACGTACGGTCTGTTCACTCCATGGTCACTCCCGACTAGCGGATGGCGAGTCCGCTTCATTCACCGGCCGGGATGTGGCCATCTCAATGACCGCGGACCGCCTGGACTCCGCGTCGCTGGCCAGGACGAACCTCGGCAGTCGCGGCATCATGCGCGGATGGGCAGCGGATGACGCAGGTGCCAGCAGAGGGCGACGACGCCGTCGGTACGTTCCTTGCCGGCTGGTACGGCCCACCGACGTCGGTGCAGTCTGAGGCCGCGGGTTCAGAGCCGCCCGCCCTGCGGAAGTGGCGGCAGTCGGTGTCTCGGTGGGAGCCGCCCGATCGTCGTACAGAACCAGCTTGTTCCCCGTGATCGCGCTCAGGTCGAGGACGGCCTGGTGGTCTTCTACGTCGAGAATCAAGGCGTCTGGCTGTGGGCGTACGGCGAGGGTGAAGACCCTCCCGTCTACGACCGGGAGAACGAGGAGGGTCGGCGCTGGCAGCCATCCGGGGCCAGCCTGAGCGACTTCCTGTTCCAGATGACTGTCGTCGAGACGGTCTTTGGCTCCGAGCGAGGCGCGGGCGCATCAGATCTGTCGCAGCAGGACTTCGATCGCATCGTCGGGCCATTGACCGCGGTCGACATGACGCCCTGGCGCTGGCCCGGGCCTGAACACCGGCTGTGGCTGGGTGACGGGATCGCCGCATTCGGAGGCGTCAACGACATCCCCGGCGCTGAAGTCGGGCCGGGGAGTCGCTGGGAAGTCTGGCTCGGCTGCCGTGGATGACAACCGGCTCGACTACCTCAGTGAGCTAGAGGTCGACTGGGACTGGAACAGCCGCATCCCTTCGGGCTAGATGAACTGCTCCAGGAAGGCCCGCGAGTAGTCCGTGTCGACCCGCTGGTAGCTGCCGGTCGCGTTGCACGTCAGCGAGTTCACATAGGAAGCGTCGCCGATCACGTACTGGCCGAGGAACGCCGCCCCACCGGAGTCGCCGAAACAGGAGCCACCGCCGGCCTTGGAGTCGCGGTCGTTGATCTGGAAGACGACAACCTCGGATTGCACGTTCTTGAGGAACGACGTGGTGGAGCGCCGCTCCGTCACGACGATCTGCGCCTTCTTCGCGCCGATGTCGACGCCGTAGCCGACCAGGGTGAAGGTCTGCGTTCTTGAGCGCGCCCTGATTGGCGTCGAGCGTGCCGACCGGCAGCAGCGGTGCCGGCGTGATGCCCGGCCACTTCGAGGTGGCCGGCGCATCCAGCACCACGACACCTTGGTCGTGCTGCTTGGAGATCGACAGCTTGCCGGTCCAGCCGGGATCGGGGTGTGCGGTGCCGGTGATGTAGTTCGCGGCGCGAGCCGCGCGCTCTGCCGGCGTGATTCCGGCCGCCAGCGGGTCGAGCGGCAGGTCGGTGTTGAACGAGACGTAGACGTTGGTGGCCGGGGTTGTCGCCGGTGTCCCCGGTGCAGTGGCCCGCGGTCAGCACCACCGTCGGCGAGATCAGCGTGCCGGAACAGCGGAACCGGCCCGTCTCGGTGGTGAACCGGATGACGCCGACGTTGGTGTGCACCGTGTCGCGCTGCCCGTCGATGATCGCCACGGCCGGCTGCGCGAAGGTCATCGCGCCGACGACAAGCGACAGAACGCCGACGGCGCTCGCCAAGACATGCATCCGATTCCGCCGCATGGCCCGCTCCCTCACTCAGTGGATGCCGCGCAGTATCGTCCGGCAGGGCAACGGGCACAACAGAACAACTCGTAATGCACGGGAAACGTAATCGACCATGATCACGACGAGTGATGGGTAGTGCACGCAATGAGCCGGTCGTTAGTCCTTCCGTGGGACGACCGCCTCATCGGCTACGACTTCGGGCCGTCGCACCCGCTCAACCCGGTCCGCGTCGACCTCACGATGCGGCTGGCCCGCGCGCTGGGCCTGCTCTCCCTGCCGAACGTCTCGCTGACGTCGGTCGAACCGGCTGACGACGACCTGCTCCAGCTCGTCCACGACCCCGACTACGTCGAGGCCGTACGCCGGGTCAGCGCCGATCCGGGCAGCCCCGACCTGGCGCGCGGACTGGGCAGTCCCGACAACCCGGCCTTCGCCGGCATGCACGAAGCGTCGGCGCTGGTCGCCGGCGCAACGGTGGCCGCGGCCCGGGCGGTCTGGACCGGCGAGGCCGAGCACGCGGTCAGCGTCGCCGGCGGTCTGCATCACGCGATGCCCGACGCCGCGAGCGGCTTCTGCATCTACAACGACCCGGCCATCGCCATCGCGTGGCTGCTCGAGCAGGGCGCGGAGCGGGTGGCCTACGTCGACGTCGACGTCCACCACGGCGACGGGGTCGAGCGCGTGTTCTGGGACGACCCGCGGGTGCTCACGATCTCGTTGCACGAGAGCGGGCGCTACCTCTTCCCCGGCACCGGGTTCCCCACCGACACCGGTGGTCCTGCCGCAGAGGGGTCCGCGGTCAACGTCGCACTGCCGCCCGGCACCTCCGACGCGGGATGGCTGCGCGCGTTCCACGCGGTCGTCCCCATGCTGCTCGAGGAGTTCCGGCCCGAGGTCCTGGTCAGCCAGCACGGCTGCGACAGCCACATCCTCGACCCGCTCGCGCACCTGGCGCTGACCGTCGACGGGCAGCGCACGTCGTACGACGCCCTGCACCGCCTCGCGCACGAGCACGCCGGTGGCCGGTGGGTCGCCACCGGCGGGGGCGGCTACGAGCTCGTCGAGGTGGTGCCGCGCGCGTGGTCGCACCTGATCGGCATCGCTGCGGGCGCGCCGGTTCCCCCGGACACTGACGTGCCGGCCGACTGGCTCGCCTATGTCCAGCAGCGGCTGGGTGTGGCCGGCCCGGAGCGGATGACCGACGGCGCGGAGCCGCGGTGGCAGGACTGGTCGTCGGGCTTCGACCCGGCCGACCCGGTCGACCAGGCGGTCCGCGCCACCCAGCAGGCCGTCTTCCCCGCGCACGGGCTGGCCTTCGTGGTGGACCTGTGACCGACTCCGCCGCCCTGCGGGAGCACCTGGTCGCCCAGCGGATCGCCGGTGACGTGGCCACCTCGCGCGAGGACAACCTGCGCAAGTACGCGATGTTCGCCGACCGGGCACCGGGCGCGATGTTCGGCCTGGAGCCCACGGGCCGGTGGGACTTCGCCGACATCCTCGACCTGATGGCCCGCCGGGTCGGTGTGTCCCCCGACCCCGACTACCGGCGCGGACCCGACCGGATCGACGCCGCGCTCACCATCGCCGGCCTGGACCGGATGGCCGAGCGGCTCGCGGCCGCGGCGGCCACACCGGGCGCGCGGGTCATCGTGGCGACCGGTCACCCGTCCGGGCTTGCTGCCCGTGCACCTCGCGGTGGTCGCTGCCCTGCGCAACCGCGGCGCCCGGATCCTGACCCCGGCCCCCGGCTGGAGCTACCAGGCCGGGACGGGCACCGGCTCGTCGCACCGGGAGATCCGCTACGTCGACGACGTGGCGATGGTCAGCAACCGTGGCGAGCTCAACCACACCCACTCACCGCGGCCGATGCAGGCGATGCTGCGGTCGTTGGCCGAGGCCGGCGAGCCGCCCCCGACCTCGTCGTGGGCGACCACGGGTGGGTCGGGGCGGCCGGGCAGGCGGGGGTCACCGCTGTCGGGTTCGCCGACTCCAACGACCCGGGGCTGTTCGTGGGGGAGGAGGAGGGCACGGTCGCCGTCGCCGTCCCCCTCGACGACAACGTCGCGCCCCACCTTTACGCCCCCGTGACCACCTATCTGCTGAGCGCGGCCGGACTGTCGTCAGGCCGCTGAGGGCCGCTGCACCCGTTCGGCTGATCGAGTGACGGCGAGAGACGCCCGACCACTCTTCTGGGGGAGTCCCCCTCAGCCGTCGAGGAGGTGGTCGCGTGCGCCGGTTCAGCCTGCTCCAGAGGTTCGCCGTGGTCAGCCTCGTGCTCCTCGTCGTCCTCGGCGTCCTGATGGCCCAGCTGCTCGCGGCGATGGTCGCCAAGCGTGCCTTGCAGTCGGCCACCGATGCCGCAGTGCTGATGACCGCGGTCGCGATCCAGCCGTTGCTCACGCAGGACGAGCTGGTCAACGGCCTGCCGGCCGAGAAGGTCGCCGCCCTCGACCGGGCCGTCAGCGGCTCACGGGGCAGGACCGAGATCGCCCGGATCAAGATCTGGCACAACGACGGCGACGTCCTCTACGTGGCCGATCCGCACACCAGCCGCTCCGGTCAACCCGAGCACCGTTCCCTCGGACGAGCTGGAAGAGGCCCTCGAGGGAGAGATCGAAGCGGAGATCATCAGCAGCAGCGACGAGCCGGACACCGCGGCGCTGCTCGCGCGGTACGGCACGCTGCTCGAGGTCTACGTGCCGATCCTGTACGGCGACGACCCACGCCCGGCCGGCGTCTTCGAGCTCTACCTGCCCTACGAGCCGGTGCGGGACAGCATCCGGGCGGACACGCTGCGGGTGGTCACGCTCCTCGCGGCAGGACTCGTCGTCCTGTGGCTGGGGCTCTTCCACACGGTCGCGAAGGCCTCGCGACGGCTGCGCGACGAGTCCCGCCGCAACGAGTACCAGGCCCAGCACGACGCCCTGACCGGGCTGGCGAACCGCACGGCCCTGCAGGTCCGCATCGGCGCGGCCATCGGGCAGGCCCGCGGCCCGGGCCACTCGGCGGTTCTCGTGCTGCTCGACCTCGACCGCTTCCGCGACGTCAACGACACCCTCGGGCACGGGCACGGTGATGCACTCATCTGCGACATCGCTGCGCGGCTGACGAAGCATGTCGGGGATGCGGGCGTCGTGGCCCGCCTGGGTGGCGACGAGTTCGCCGTCCTGCTTCCCGATGTCCCCAGCCGTGCGGAGGCGGTTCTCTCGGCGGAGGCGCTCCGGGCCGTGCTGCGCGAGCCCCTCGAGGTGGACGGCGTACCGCTCGTCGTGGAGGCAAGCGCCGGCCTGTCGATGCACCCGGGCGACGCGGCCGACGCCAGCACGATGCTGCAGCACGCCGATGTCGCGATGTACGTCGCCAAGCGCACCCACCGCGGGGTCGTCGTCTACGACCCCGCCGACGACGACCACAGCCCCGAGCGGCTGCGGCTGCTTGCCGACCTCGCCGTGGCGATCGAGTCCGGCCAGCTGGTCCTGCACTACCAGCCGAAGGTCGGCGTGGACGGCTCCCTGAAGGGCGTCGAGGCGCTGGTGCGGTGGCAGCACCCGGAGCGGGGGTTCCTGCCGCCGGTGGAGTTCATCCCCGCCGCCGAGCGCACCGGGCTGATCCACTCGCTGACCGACGTGGTTCTCGCGGCCGCTGTCGCGCAGGCCAGGGTCTGGTACGACGCGGGCACGCCCACCCCGGTGGCGGTCAACGTGTCGACCCGGACGCTGCTGGACAGCGGGTTCGCCGACCGCGTGATGGCCCAGCTGGCCGTGCACCGGGTGGCTCCCGGCCTGCTCTGCCTGGAGATCACCGAGACGACGATCATGGAGGACCCCGACCGGGCCCGCGCGGTCCTCACCCGGCTGGCCGCGGCGGGCGTCCGCCTGTCGATCGACGACTTCGGCACCGGCTACTCCTCGCTGGCCTACCTCAAGACGCTGCCCGTGCACGAGATCAAGATCGACCGGTCCTTCGTGGCCGCCATGATGGACAGCGAGCCCGACCGGGTCATCGTCGACTCGACGGTCGCGCTCGGGCACCGGCTGGGGCTGGCGGTCGTCGCCGAAGGGGTGGAGGACCAGGCGACCCGGGATGCGCTGGTCGGTCTGGGCTGCGAGCTGGCCCAGGGCTTCCTCTTCAGCCGGCCGATGCCCGCAGCCGACCTCCGAGCCTGGTTCGAGGTTCCCGCGACCATGGCGCAGGCACGCCCGTCCGGGTGACGTTTCGGACAGTTCGACGCCTCCCCTATCCCACGACGCACTTCCGCCCCTACTCTTACGGCCAGAGCGCGTGCGACTGGAGTGCTGCCGGTGGGGAAGCCGGCGCCCGTCACGTGCTGAAGGTCCGGTGCGCCATGGTTGCTCGCGGTTCAGCAGATCGTCCCGATCGGCCCCTGTCCGAGGTCACGTTCCTGACCGTCGCCGAGGTCGCCGCCGTCATGCGGGTCTCGAAGATGACGGTCTACCGGCTGGTGCACGCGGGCACCCTGCCCGCCGTACGGGTCGGTCGCTCGTTCCGGGTCCCCGAGCAGGCGGTCCACGACTACCTGCGCCAGTCCTACGTCGACACCGCCTGACCACTCAGACCACGAAGAGAACGGCCGCGCCCCCGAGGGGACGCGGCCGATCTCTCTTCGGAACCCGGATCTGTGGCTATCCGGCGTCCGTGGCTGTCAACGTGAACGGCACCTGCGCCCCGGTCCACAGCTGGGTCAGGACGTAGGCCGTCCCGCCCGGGATGACACCGGACTCATCGGCGGCCGACGAGGCAGTCGAGCCGATCACCTGGCAGGACGCGTCCATGTAGTAGACGTCGATGTCGTGCCCGGCCGGGGTCTCCTCGCCCTTGACCTCGATGACGTGCGTGCCGTCGCCGAAGCCCGCGGGCAGGGCGCTGATCCAGCCGTCGGCGCCCTGTGAGGCCGGAGCCTCGTAGGGGTCGGGGCAGGTGTTCGAGAACTCGTTGCCGGTCACGCCGACCACCCGCTCGACGGTCTCACCGGTGGCCGGGTTGCCGGTCGCGATGGTGCCCGAGTCGGTGAACGGTGCGTCCGCGGGAGGAGCGGTCGGGTCGATCGCCTCGCACCGGGCCGAAGACCTGCAGCTCGGCCGCCTGCGCGTAGGTCATCGTCTCGCCCTGCACCGAGTCGATGAAGAACCGCACGTGGCTGGCCTTGACCGGGGTGTCCAGGGTGAACGTCTTGTAGTTCAGGTCCGGAGCGGTCGGCCGCGGTGCCTGGTAGCCGAAGCCACCGGTCTTCACGGTCTTCCAGAGCACACCGTCGGTGGAGACCTGGAACGTGAAGTCCTTCAGCGCCGCGAACCGGCTTGCGGTCGTGTTCTTGTAGGCGCTGATCTGGATGCGGTCGATCGTGGCCGGCTTCGCCAGCTTGACCGTCACGCGCTGGTCGGAGCCGCTGTTGTAGGCGGCGTCGGTGTTCTTCGTGCTCCACACGCTCGCGGCGGTGTCGTCCAGCAGGAACGTCGCCGGCAGGCCGGCGTCCTCGCTCGAGGCCGACACGACGGACGCGCCCGCAGCCAGCGACGCCAGGTTCGGCGACAGCTTGAACGTCTTCGCCTTGGTCGCACCCGCGGCCACCGCGATGTCGTCGAAGCGCTGGGCGCCGAAGCCGGGCGCCTGCACGATCACGTCGTAGGTGCCGGCCACCATCGGGGTGGTGAACTTCCCGGCGTCCGACGTGCGGGCCACCGGCGTCACGCGGGCCTCGAACTCGCCCACGATCACCTTGGCGTTCGCAACCGGCTCGCCGTTGGACGCGTTGGTCACGGTGCCGGCGAGCTTGCCGTTGCGCGAGGCGGACGCGTGGTCGAAGCCGGGTGTCGGCTCGGTGTCGTCCCCGGTGTTGGAGGAGGCCGACACACCCGCGCCGCGAGTGGCGAACACGGTCCAGATCGTGTCGGTGTTGTCGCCGTGGTAGCGGTCGGCGTCAGCGGCGAGGATCGCGTCGCGCATGTCGAGGAACGACGGGTCCGGAGCCGACAGCGGCATCGCGTCGGTCACCAGCCGGGCAGCGACCTCGGAGCCCTTGGCCTCGCCGTACTGCGACACGAGCTTCTTGCGCAGCTGCCACAGCGTGGCGGTCCAGATCTCGCCGTCGGCGTGCACCTCCGGGCCGGTCAGGTCGTAGCCGATGTCGCCGAAGTTGGTCGGGTTGGTGTCGTAGGCCCAGTTGCGGATGCCGCGCTCGGTGTTGCCGGTGGCGTACTCGCCGACGACCGACTTCTCGTAGAGACCCTCGCGGTGCAGGTAGTTCAGGCCGTACCAGTCGCCCCAGCCCTCACCCATCGATCCGGCCTGGTGCGAGCCGAGCGCCTCGCCACCCGCGACGTACCGCGTCGACAGGCCGTGCGCGTACTCGTGCTCGATGACGCTCGCGTCGAAGTTGCCGTCGGAGTACGGGCCCTCGAACGCGTCGTTGATGGGCTCCCAGAGGAACATCCCGCTCCACGACGGGACGCCGTCGGGCAGCGTGAGCATGTAGGCGTTGTCGCGACCGGTGTAGGTCGGTGCGCCACCACTCGCGGCACCGGCGTGCACGAGGCCGAGGACCGGGTCGCCGCCGTCGGTCTGGAAGTTGCCGGCCGACTCGGTGAAGCCGAAGTCGTAGAACTCGTCGTGGATGCGGTTGTGGTGCCAGAACAGGTTCGTCGCTGCCGGGTCAAGGTCCAGCGCGTACGACGGCGGCACGATCGCGCCCTTGGTGCGCTGCCAGTTCATCCCGTAGGCGTAGTTGAACTGACCGGTCGGGCTGACCGGGCGCGGGCCCTGGTCGGCGGGGACCAGGAAGTTCGAGTAGTTGGCGTAGGTGTTCGCGTTGTTGCCGAACGTCGTCGGGCCAGCCACGCCGGCAACGCCGCTCGGGTCCACGTAGCCGCTGGGCGACTCGGCGGTCGGCCCGAAGCTCTTGATGACCGGCGAGCCGCCCTTGCCGGCGTCGCCGGGGAAGTTCTCGTAGACGGTGCCCTCTGCCTCGTGGTCGACGAGGTCCTCGCGGTAGAGCGTCTTGCCGGACTGCGCGTCGACGATGGCCTCGTAGGCCTCGTCCAGCTTCTCCACGAAGATCACGCGGTACGCCGCGCGGGCGCCGCTCTCGGTGGGGAACGCCGCCTTCTGCACGTACGACGGGGCGGCGAACGGCCCCTTCGCGAACCGGGTGAACCCGGCCAGCTCGCCGCTGGCCGTTGGGGGTGACGTCCTTGCCCGCGAGGTCGGACGCGACGGTGCTCAGCGCCTGGGCGGGGCTCAGTGAGTAGGAGCCGGCGACCTGGTCGCCGCGGGTCGGGTTGCCGGCGTACGACAGCACCCGGCCGTCGTTGGTGACCGCGACGTTGAGCCGCCCGCCGCGCACGGCGGCGACACCGTCGAAGACCTGGGCGAACGTCACGACATGGGTGCCCGTGCCGGGCAGCTTGTGGTCGCGCTGGACCTTCATGGCGCTGACGTCGGCTGCGGACATGCCGAACGCGTCCCGGTTGTCCGACACCCAGCCGCGGGCGACGTCCGCTGCCGATCCGCTGCGCGCACCGGTCAGGTAGCCCTTGCCCGCGTACAGCGAGCGGGGCGTGCCGAAGCGGTCGTCCCAGGTGGCGCGCGCGCCGCTGCCTGCGGCCGAGAGGACCTTGGCGACGGCGTCGAGCTGGGCCTGGGTCGGCTTCACCGAGGTGGAGCGGCGCACGTCGTACGTCGCGCTGTTGTCCTTGGCGTCGGCCCTCGTGGGGTCGGCGATGGTCGCGCCTGCCGGGAGTGTGGGCAGGACTGCCGCCGTCACGGCGAGTGCCGCTCCGGCTGCTCCAGCGGCCAGGATGTGCCGCTGCAGGTGTGGTCTGCGCATCGCGGATGCCTTCCAACGTCGGGCCGCAGGCGGCCAGGGGTGTCACGGGTCACAACGAGCGCGGCGGGCTGAGGTCACGGCCTGCGCCTGGACCGATCCGGTGTGAGCGCGGAGGCCCAGGTCAGCCGGGGTACGCTGGGCCCTCGTCGTCGACAGAGCAGAGGGTCACTGGTGGGTTCGGTCATCAAGAAGCGCCGCAAGCGCATGGCGAAGAAGAAGCACCGCAAGCTGCTGAAGAAGACCCGCGTCCAGCGCCGCAACAAGAAGTAGGCGTTCGCGTGGGCCGGGTCGTCATGGTGACCGGCGTTTCCCGCTATCTCGGCGGCCGGTTCACCCAGCTCCTGCAGGCCGACCCTGACATCTCCCGCGTGATCGGCGTCGACGTCGTACCGCCCAAGCAGGATCTCGGCGACGCGGAGTTCGTGCGCGCCGACATCCGCAACCCGATCATCGGCAAGGTCATCAGCCAGGCCGAGGTCGACACCGTCGTGCACATGTCCGTCATCGCGACCCCGGTGGGGGCAGGCGGCCGGGCGACGATGAAGGAGATCAACGTCATCGGCACGATGCAGCTCCTCGCGGCGTGCCAGAAGGCGCCCAGCGTGCGCAAGCTGGTCGTCAAGTCGTCGTCCGCGGTCTACGGCTCCTCACCGAGCGACCCCGCGATGTTCAGCGAGGACATGGAGCCCAACGCGATGGCCCGGTCGGGCTACGCGAAGGACTCGGTCGAGGTCGAGAGCTACGTGCGGGGCTTCGCCCGCCGCCGGCCGGACGTCAAGGTGACCACGCTGCGGTTCGCCAACTTCGTCGGGCCCCGGGTGCAGACGGCGCTGACCTCCTACTTCGGCCTGCCGGTGGTGCCGACCGTGCTGGGCTTCGACCCGCGGCTGCAGTTCGTGCACGAGCGCGACGGCCTGGAGGTGCTCTGGCGCAGCACGCTGGAAGACCACCCGGGCACGTTCAACATCGCCGGTGACGGCGTCATCCTGCTGTCGCAGGCGATCCACCGAGCGGGGCGGCCGATGCTCCCGCTGCCGTCGCCGGCGGCGCCCTGGATCGGCCAGGTCCTGCGCCGGCTCGGCGTCGCCGACTTCTCGCCCGAGCAGATCCGCTTCCTGACCTACGGCCGGGTGCTGGACACCACGGCGATGCGCGAGATCCTCGGCTTCACGCCCCGCTACAGCACGATCGAGGGCTTCGACGACTTCGTGCAGCAGCAGGGCTTGCGCGGACCGTTGTCCCGGGACACGGTGACGGCAGTGGAGCGGCGGCTGGTCGACGTCCTGGCCAGGGGCGAGAAGGGACACGTCGATGCCTGAGGCCCGCGTCATCCCGATCGACGGCGGCGACCGCCCCAAGCGGCGGCCCGCCAGGTCCGCGAGCGATGCGGTCGCGGCGGGTGCGGCCCGCGCGACCGGTGAGCGGTCACGACGTCGTACGTCGAGCCCGTTGCTCGACCCCGACGCCAAGCCGCCCGCCGAGCGGCGCAGCCGAGCCGCGTCTGCGAAGCCGCGGACCCGCAAGGTCGCCAAGGCCGGGGGCACAGCAGGGTCGGGCGCCGGTGCCGAGCCGCCCGCCGCTGAGGTGTTCGACGAGCTCTCGGCCGCCATCGAGACCGGACGGTGAGACCGAGGCGCCGCGAGGTGCGCCTCGAGGAGGAGTGGGAGCGCAAGCTCGCCGGGGTGCTGGCGTTCGTGCGCCGGCGCCTGACCGGCGATGATCGAGATCGACGAGTTCGGCTTCGACCCCGAGCTCACCGACAAGGTTCTGCTCGCGATGATGCGCCCGCTCTACGACAAGTACTTCCGGGTGGAGACCCGCGGCCTGGAGAACGTCCCCGCGGAGGGCGGCGCGCTGGTCGTCGCCAACCACTCCGGCACGATCCCGCTCGACTCGGTGATGACCCAGCTGGCCCTGCTGGACCACCACTCCGGCCGGCGGCACCTGCGCATGCTCGGCGCCGACCTGGTGTTCCAGACCCCCATCGTCGGCGAGCTGGCGCGCAAGACCGGGACGACGCTGGCGTGCAACGCCGATGCCGAGCGCCTCCTGCGCAAGGGCGAGCTCGTCGGCGTCTGGCCGGAGGGCTTCAAGGGCATCGGCAAGCCGTTCTCGGAGCGCTACAAGCTGCAGCGCTTCGGTCGCGGTGGCTTCGTGTCCGCCGCGCTGCGCACCCAGGTGCCGATCGTGCCGTGCTCGATCGTCGGGGCCGAGGAGATCTATCCGATCCTCGGCAACATGAAGACGCTGGCGCGGCTGCTCGGGCTGCCCTACGTGCCGGTGACGCCGACCTTCCCGTGGCTCGGTCCGCTGGGTGCGATCCCGTTGCCCAGCAAGTGGATCATCGAGTTCGGCGAGCCGATCCGCACCGACGGGCTCGGGCCTGAGGCCGCCGACGACCCGATGCTGGTGTTCAACATCACCGACCAGGTTCGCGAGACCATCCAGCACACGCTCTACCGGCTGCTGATGCAGCGCCGCTCCGTCTTCTTCTAGGAGCTGCAGCTTCGCGCCCTGCGTCAGCAGGTGGTGAGGGGGGCCACCGGCACGCACGGCGACTTCCAGCTGCACCACAGGCAGCGGCACGGGCACCGTCGGCGGGGCTGGGACCGGCGGCGGCGCCACGGTGGGTGCCGTCACGGTGGTGGCTCCCGGGGCCAGGGTCCCGGTGTCGGGCGTCTCGATGACGCCGGTGGCGCCGTGCTCCGGCTTCGGCGACGTCCTCGACCAGCCCGTCGCTCGAACCGTCCGAGCCCTGCTGTGCGTCGGTCGCCGAGGACGGCGAGGACCCCGTCCCGCCCACGAGTCCTTGGGTCAGCACGAGGTTGTCCGCGGCCCGGCTGACTTCCCAGCCGTCGCCCGAGGCCCGGGGACTTCGCGCGGCGCCGGCTGCGCTGTTGACCCCCAGCGCGCTGCCGGTGACGGCGGCCACCTGTGCGTGCAGCGAGGCGAGCAGGTCGGCGGTCGCGTCGGCCTCGTCACGAAGGGCCGGGTCGATGGCGGCGAGGCGGTCGAGCAGCGCATCGAGGCGTCGCTGCTGGTCGATGACGAACCGGTCGAGCAGCTCCAGCGCCGCGGGGTCGCCGGTCTGCCGGTAGACGTCGGTCAGCAGGGTCGACCCGTCGCTGAGGGCGGTGTTCATGTCGGACAGCGCCTGCCCGATGCGGTCACGGGTGGTGGCGTCCGCCGCGCTCGTCGGACGCGGCCAGCTTCTCCGCCTCACCGAGGCGGGCGTCGGCCTGCTCGAGCAGCTCGCGGCCGCGGGCCATCTCCGAGCCGGCGAGGGAGAGCTGCGCCGCCTCGAGACCGCGCTTGAGGCCGTACAGCGAGTCGCCGGGCACGGCCCGGCTGCTGGCAGCCGCGGCGCCCGCTCCGCCGACGATCACGACCGCCGTCAGAGCCGCGACGGCCTGGCGGATGCGGTGGGAGCGCGACTCCTGGGCCTCGGCGGTGCGCTGCGTCGGGACCCGGGCCGCGGGCGAGCGCTGCGAGGTCTCCTGCACCAGCCGCGCGCGCAGGGCGGAGCTGAAGTCCGTCGACGGCGCGATCTCGGGGGCGCGCATCGAGGTTGCCAGGGTGACCAGCGACTCGAGCTCGTGGCCGGAGGCTGCCAGGCGACCCTCGAGGAGGTCGGCGAACTGCTCGGCCTGACGCCGCCTCGCCGGCGACTGGAACACGTCGGTGATCACTGCTGACACCCCCCTCGCTGCCTGGTCTCGTCGTCCCGGGCCCCCTGTGGTCCCCGTCCGACATGAGAACGACCGGCCAGGCGCGGAGTTACGGTCTGTCGCCGGCTCATAGCACCGGCTCCGGCACGAGCTTCGCCAGCGCTCGTACGGCGCGTAGCTGGAGCTGCTTGATGGCGCCGTCGGAGCGGCCCATCACGGCCGCCGTCTCGGCGACCGAGAGCCCCTGGAGGAACCGCAGGACGACGCACTCCTGCTGCTCGGGCTTGAGCTGGCGGACCGCGGCCAGCAGGGCCTGGTTGTCGAGGTTGTCCAGCACCTCCTGCTCGATGCCGTCGTCGGCACGATCCGCGTCGAGCATGTCGGCGGTGCTGACCTCGAGGCGGAACCGGCTGGACTTGTAGTGGTCGGTCACCAGGTTGCGGGCGATGGTGATGAACCAGGCGCAGATGTCGCGGCCCTGCCAGGTGAACGAGTCGATGCGGCGCAGGGCGCGCAGGAACGTCTCGGAGGTCAGGTCCTCGGCCAGCGGCTGGGAGCCGACCCGGTAGTAGAGGTAGCGGTAGACCTGCCCGACGTACGCGTCGTAGATCTGGCCGAACGCCTCGCCGTCGCCCTGCTGGGCGAGGGTGAGCAAGGCAGCCATCCGCTGCTGCTCGGCGTTGTCGTCATCATCAGGCGGCTCACCGGAGCCACCCCGGCTCCTGGCCAGCGGGTGTGCCGTCGGGACCCCCATGGCGAGGACCACCGGTGCGCCCGCGCCCGCCAGGCGGCCACCGCCGGCGACGCTGAGCTCGGCTGCGGCCTGCATGACGAGCGCCCTGAGCTGGCTCAGGGCTTTCGGCTCGACGGAGACGGACCGCAGCACACGGCTCCCTTCGGGAGCGAGGAGGAGGACAAGGGCGGCATACCCGCGAACGGGATGTGACGAACGTCTCGCCCGGAAGTCGAACCTACGTCACAGGCCCAATCGGGGCAAAAGGCCCAGGTCAGCGGCGCCGGCGCCGCAGCGCGAGCCCCGCGCTGACCGCCCCGGCCGCGGCACCCAGGCCGAGCGCGGCGGGCACGCCGACCTTGGCCGCCTTGCGACCCGTCCGGTAGTCACGGATCCGCCACCCGTTGGCCCGGGCATGCGCGCGCAGCCGGCTGTCGGGGTTCACGGCGCAGGGCTGCCCGACCAGCTCGAGCATGGGGATGTCGTTGGCCGAGTCGCTGTAGGCGGCGCACTGCGCGAGGTCGAGGCCCTCCCGCGCGGCGAGGGCGCGCACCGCCTCCGCCTTGGCCTCGCCGTGCAGGATCTCGCCCACGAGGCGCCCCGTGTAGACCCCGTCCACCGACTCCGCGACCGTGCCCAGCGCCCCGGTCAGCCCCATCCGGCGGGCGATGACGCCGGCCACCTCGATCGGGGTCGCCGTGACCAGCCAGACCCGCTGCCCGGCGTCGAGGTGCATCTGCGCGAGCGCCCGGGTGCCGGGCCAGATCTTGGCCTCCATCACCTCGTCGAAGACCTCTTCGCCGATCGCGACCAGCTCCTCGACCCGGTGCCCTGCCGCGAACGACAACGCCGACTCGCGGGCCTCGTGCACGTGGTCGAGGTTCTCCCGGCCGACCAGCCGGAACCGCGCCTGCTGCCACGCGAACCGGCCGAGGTCGCGGGGCTTGAAGAACTTGCGCGTGTAGAGGCCGCGCGCGAAGTAGAAGATCGATGCACCGCGCATCACCGTGTTGTCGACGTCGAAGAACGCGGCGGCAACCGGATCGAGCGGTACGGCGAGTGCGTCCTCGACCTCCGCGGCGGCGGCAGAGGCCTGACCAGCACTGACGGCGTCAGCGGCGTCTTCCGCGCTCCGGGCTCGACGGAGCAGTCGGGGCGACATGGCTCAAGATCGTAACCACCGTGGCCACCCAGCGGGCAGGCCGAAGCAGCCGGGCGGTCAGCCGCTGACGGTGCGCATCACGTCGGCGAAGCCGAGCGCGTCGACCAGCGGGTCGGTGGCCTTGCCGCCGTGCAGCCCCGCCTTGGCCGTCGTGATCCGGCGCTTCAGCAGCTGCGTGGGGGTCGGCGCGGGCTTGCGCGCCGGCCGAGCCGACCGGCTTGGGCTTGGCGGCCGGCGTCCTGGTCGTGCTGGCTCGACGTCTTCCTCGGCTTCGGCTTCGGCTTGGCGGCGCTGACCGAGCCGGACGGGGAGCGGAAGACCTGGGTGACCCAGACCCGGCCGTTCCGCACGACGACGCCGATCCCGATCTGGCTGTAGTCGCGGTCGAGGATGTTGGACCGGTGGCCGGGGGAGTTCATGAACGCGGTCTCGACTGCGCTCCAGCTCGGCCCGTAGCCGACGTTCTCGCCGACCCAGCGCCAGTGCGTCACCTGGCGGGTCAGGCTGGGGTTGTGCGCCAGCGTGCCGGTCGAGGCCATGTGCTGGGACCAGCGGTACGCGACGGCGGACAGGTCCGACCGCAACGAGAGCGGCCGCCGGCCGGCGTTGGCCCGCGCCGAGTTCACCGCCGACAGGATGCTGCTCGTGTTGGGCCCGCTCGCCGACGCGGGTGCGGGGCTGAGGCCGACGAAGGTCGACGCCAGCAGGGCGGCCGAGAGCAGCCAGCCCGTCGTACGTCGCGTCGCGCGCATCCGTCGTCACCCCTTCATCCCTCAGGGGTGGTGTCGGGGGAAGCGTTCGGTCGCTTGAGCGCGCGGCCACCCAGTTGGCCTAGTCCGGAGCGTGGCCTTTGCCTGTGCCAGACTCGCCCTCGTGGCAGGAGGAGACGGCAACCTCGCCGACCTGGTCCGGCGCAGCGCCGCTCGTCGTCCCGACGCGACAGCCCTCGTCCACGACGGCGCCCGCACCACCTGGTCCGATCTGGACGCGGCCGTCGATGCCGCCGCAGCCGCCCTCGTCAGCGAGCTCGGGCTCACGACCGGCGACCGGGTGGCCCTGTGCCTGTCGAACACCCCCGACTTCGTCACCGCCTACTTCGCGGTGCTCCGGGCGGGGCTGGTGGTCGTCCCGATCAACACCGGCTACACCAGCCGGGAGATGTCGCACCTGCTCGGTGAGGCCGACGCGCGCGTGGTCATCGCCGAGGAGGCCACCCTGCCGGCGGTCCGGGAGGCGGTCGACACCGCCGAGCGCACCGTCGTCGACGTGGCGGGCTTCCGCGACCTCGTCGAGTCCGGTCGCAGCGGGGGAGCGGTCGAGCCGGACGCCGGCGGCGAGGACCTCGCTGTCCTGCTGTTCACCTCGGGCACCAGCGGCCGGCCCAAGGGGGCGATGCTGAGCCACCGCGCGCTGCTGGCCAACCTCGAGCAGTGCGCCCGGATCGAGCCCCCGCCGATGCGGGCGGACGACGTCGTACTCCTGGTCCTGCCCCTCTTCCACATCTACGGCCTCAACGCCGGGCTCGGCATGGTGGCGCGCACCGGGGCGAGCGCCGTGCTGGTCGAGCGGTTCGACCCGCGGGAGTCCCTGGACCTGATCCGGCGCGAGCGGGTGACGAACATCCCCGGGGCGCCGCCGATGTACATCGCCTGGGCCGAGCTGGCCGGTGGGGACGACCCGGTCGACGTCGCCGACGCGCTGCGCGAGGTGCGGCTGCTCGCGTCGGGAGCCTCGCCGCTGCCGCCTGCGGTCCTCGAGCAGGTGCGCACCGGCGCGGGCGTCGCGATCAACGAGGGATACGGCCTGACCGAGACGGCGCCGGTCGTCAGCAGCACGCTGGCGTCGGACGAGGCCAAGCCCGGTTCGGTGGGCCGGCCGATCCCCGGCGTCGAGCTGCGGCTCGTCGACGAGGAGGGCGAGGACGTCCAGGCCGACGACGCCGGCGAGATCTGGGTGCGCGGCGACAACGTGTTCTCCGGCTACTGGCCCGACGGCTCGGGTGGCCCGGACGAGCAGGGCTGGTACGCGACCGGCGATGTCGCCTACGCCGACGAGGACGGCGACCTGTTCCTGGTCGGGCGCCGCAAGGAGCTGATCCTGGTCAGCGGCTTCAACGTCTACCCGCGCGAGATCGAGGACGCGATCGGCGAGCATCCCGACGTCCTGGAGTCGGCGGTCGTCGGCGTGGCGCACCCGCAGACCGGCGAGGCGGTCAAGGCGTACGTCGTGGCGAAGCCCGGCGCGGCGCTGACCGCCGAGGAGATCACCGCGCACACCGCCGAACGGCTCGCCCGCTTCAAGCAGCCGACGATCGTGGAGCTGGTCGCCGAGCTGCCGCACTCGGTCACCGGCAAGGTCGCCAAGGGGCGGCTGCGCGACGCGGACAGCGAGGCCGAAGCGGCGGCACCGTGACCGGGGCGCCCGGCCAGGGGCAGCCCGGATCACCCTGATCGGCAAGCCGGGCTGCCACCTGTGCGACGAGGCCCGCGAGGTCGTCGCCGCGGTGGCCGCCGAGGTGGGTGTCGGCTGGGAGGAGCGCAGCATCCTCGATGACCCTGCGTTGGAGGAGCGCTACGCGGAGCAGATCCCGGTCACGCTCGTCGACGGGCGCCCGCACGACTTCTGGCGGGTCTCGGCCGACCGGCTCCGGGCGGCGCTCACCGCCTGAGCGAGGCGGCCGGTTCGCTCACTTTGTGCCTGCGTTCACAAGCGCTTAGGGTGACGTCCTGGTTGACCCACGACCGGTCGCCCTCTGGAGACCTGTGACGACTGCAGACCGTTCGACTGCTCGAGCCTCCCGGACCCGCGGCATTCCGGAGGCCACCGTGGCGCGGCTGCCCGTCTATCTGCGGGCGCTGAGCGCGCTGGCCGAGAGTGGTGTGTCCACCGTCTCATCCGAGGAGCTGGCGGTCGCGGCCGGGGTCAACTCCGCCAAGCTGCGCAAGGACCTCTCCCACCTGGGCTCCTACGGCACCCGCGGTGTCGGCTACGACGTCGACTACCTCGTCTACCAGATCTCGCGCGAGCTCGGGCTGAGCCAGGACTGGGCCGTCGTGATCGTCGGCCTCGGTCACCTGGGCCACGCCCTGGCCAACTACGGCGGGTTCGTGTCCCGCGGCTTCGCGATCCGCGCCCTCGTCGACGCCGATCCGGCGCTGGTCGGCGCCGAGGTGTCCGGGCTGCAGGTGAGCCCGTTGTCCGACCTCGAACGGCTCATCCGTCAGCACGGCATCGCGATCGGCGTCATCGCGACACCGGCGGCGGGAGCGCAGGAGGTCTGCGACCGGCTGGTGGCCGCAGGAGTGAGCAGCATCCTGAACTTCGCCCCGACCGTGCTCGTCGTCCCCGACGAGGTCGAGGTGCGCAAGGTCGACATGTCCATCGAGCTGCAGATCCTCGCGTTCCACGAGCAGCGCAAGGTGTCCAGCCCGCAGCAGGTCGCCCGCCGCCTCACCGAGGTGCTCCCGGCCGAGCGGCAGGCGGCGACCTCATGAGCCTCCTCGTCGTCGGCCTCTCCCACCGGACCGCTCCGGTCAGCCTGCTCGAGCGCGCCGCCCTCGGCACCGACGCCGTGTCCAAGCTGCTCACCGACCTGGTCGGCGGCGAGCACGCAGCAGAGGCGGTGGTCCTCTCCACCTGCAACCGGGTCGAGGTCTACGCCGACGTCGACAAGTTCCACGCCGGTGTCGCCGAGACGTCCGCGCTGCTCGCCCGCCATGCACAGATGCCGCTGGACGGGCTGACGCCGCACCTCTACGTGCAGTACGAGGACCGAGCGGTGGCGCACCTGTTCTCGGTCGCGTGCGGGCTCGACTCGATGGTCGTCGGGGAGAGCCAGATCGTCGGCCAGATCAAGGTCGCGCTGACGACTGGCGCAGGAGGCCGGCACGGCCGGCCGCTCCCTCAACGAGCTCACCCAGCAGGCCCTGCGCGTCGGCAAGCGCGCCCGCACCGAGACCGGCATCGACCGGGCCGGCCGGTCGCTGGTCACCGCGGCACTGGACGAGGCGGTGCGCGTGCTCGGCCCGCTGTCCGGTCGCGAGGTGCTGGTCGTGGGCGCGGGATCGATGAGCTCCCTGGCAGCCAGCGTCGCGAGCCAGCAGGGCGCCCGGCTGACCGTTGCCAACCGCACCCTCGCCCACGCGGAGCGCGTTGCCGAGGCGGTCCAGGGCACGCGCCGCGCCGCTCACCGACCTCGACCGCCTGTTGGGCGAGGCGGACGTGGTCGTGTCGTGCACCGGCGCCGTCGGCCAGGTGGTCGGAGCCGACGCCGTGGCGCAGGCCCAGGAACGCCGCGACGGCAGGCCGCTGCTGCTGCTCGACCTGGCGCTGCCGCGCGATGTCGACCCGGCCGTGGCCGCGATCCCCGGCGTCACCCTGGTCGACCTGGAGACCCTCGCCACGGTGCTCGCCGACAACGAGCACACGGCCGACGTCGAGGCCACCCGGGCCATCGTCGCCGACGAGGTCGCGGCGTTCCTGGGGTGGCAGCGCGCGGCCAGCGTCGCGCCGACGGTCGTCGCCCTGCGCGGGATGGCCGAGGACGTCGTGCGCGGCGAGCTCATCCGGCTGGCCGGCCGGCTGCCTGACCTCGACGACCGCGCCCGCGCGGAGATCGAGCTCGCCGTACGCCGGGTGGTGGACAAGCTGCTGCACGCCCCGACGGTGCGGGTCAAGGAGCTCGCCGAGGAGCCCGGCGGCCAGTCCTATGCCGACGCGTTGAGCAAGCTGTTCGGCCTGGACGCCCGGGCCATCGAGGCGATCACCCGCGTCGACGTCGACGAGGCGTCACCATGAGCCCGGACACCACGGTGCGCATCGGCACCCGCGCCAGCGCGCTCGCCACCACCCAGGCGCGCCTGGTCGGCGACGCGATCACCGCGAGCACCGGTCGCGCGGTCGAGCTGGTGCCGATCACGACGTACGGCGACACCTCCCGCGAGGATCTCGCTCAGATCGGTGGCACGGGCGTGTTCGTCACCGCGCTGCGCGATGCGCTGCTCGCCGGGACGGTCGACGTCGCCGTCCACTCGCTCAAGGACCTGCCCACCGGCGACGCGCCGGGCCTGTGCATCGCTGCGGTTCCGGCCCGCGAGGACCCGCGCGACGCCCTGGTCGCCCGCGACGGGCTCACCCTCGGCGAGCTGCCGGCCGGCTCGAAGGTCGGCACCGGCTCGCCACGTCGCACCGCGCAGCTGCGCGCGCTCGGTCTCGGCCTGGACGTCGTCCCGGTGCGCGGCAACGTCGACACCCGGCTGCGGCTGGTGGCTGACGGCGAGCTCGACGCCGTCGTGCTCGCCCGGGCCGGGCTGGCCCGGCTGGGCCGGCTCGATGCCGCCACCGAGGTGATCGACCCGATCCAGATGCTGCCCGCACCCGGTCAGGGTGCGCTGGCCGTGGAGTGCCGGCGCCCCGACGGCTCCGCGGCGTCGCGCGACACCGATGTCCTCGATCTACTCGCTGGTCTCGACGATGCCGCAACCCGGCACGCCGTGACCGGCGAGCGCTCAGTGCTCGCCACCTTGCAAGCCGGCTGCTCGGCCCCCGTTGGGGCCCTAGGGGAAGCAGCCGAAGGCGAGCACGTCCAAGAGCTGTACCTTCGCGCCGCCGTCATCTCGGTCGACGGCTCGGGAAGCGTGCGGCTGTCCGCCTCCGGACCACTCGACGAAGCAGCAGAGATCGGTCGCCGCCTGGCGAACGATCTGCTCGCCGAGGGTGCGGCCGACCTGATGTGGGAGCGAGTTCCGTGACCCCCCCGCCCAAGAAGAAGACTCCACACCCAAGGGCAGCGTCGCCTTCGTCGGCGCTGGACCCGGCGACCCCGGCCTGCTCACCGTCCGTGCCGTCGAGCTGCTGGCCAGTGCCGACATCGTCGTCACCGAGTCGCAGGACCCGGCGTTCGTCGCGCGGTTCTGTCGGCCCGACGTCGAGGTCATCGACGGCTCGGTCGGCGACGACGGCCAGCCGATGACCCATGCGATGCGCGCGAAGCTCGTCGTCAAGGCGGCCCGCTCCGGCGGTCTCGTCGTCCGGCTGCTCGACGGTGACCCGTTCCTCTACGCCACCGGCTCCGAGGAGGCCGCCGGCTGCGCCAAGGCCGGCATCTCCTTCGAGGTCGTGCCCGGCGTCTCGGCGATCAGCGCGGTGCCGGCCTACGCCGGCGTGCCGCTCACCACGGCGAAGGCGCGCGAGGTGCGCGTCGTCAACGTGGCCGAGGGCACCGTCGACTGGTCGGCCTACGCCGCCGGCAACGCCACGCTGGTGCTGCTGTCGGCGACCGGCGTGATCGGTGACGTCGCCAAGGCGCTCGTCGCGGCCGGCCGCAGTGCGGAGACGCCGGTGCTGCTGACGCACCGCGGCACCACCACCGAGCAGCGCACCGTCGTGTCGACGCTCGAGCGGGTGGCGGCCGACGTGAAGCGCGCGCGCCTCACGCCGCCGACGATCACCGTCGTCGGCGACACCGTCGCGCTGCGCGAGAAGCTCTCGTGGTTCGAGACCAAGCCGCTGTTCGGCTGGCGGGTGCTCGTGCCGCGCACGAAGGAGCAGGCCGGTGCGCTCTCGCAGCGGCTGCGCTCGTTCGGCGCGGTGGCCGAGGAGGTGCCCGACGATCGCGGTCGAGCCGCCGCGCACGCCGCAGCAGATGGAGCGGGCGATCAAGGGCCTGGTCACCGGCCGCTACGAGTGGGTCGCCTTCACCTCGCGCAACGCGGTCAAGGCCGTGCGCGAGCGCTTCGAGGAGTACGGCCTGGACGCCCGGGCGTTCGCCGGCATCAAGGTGGCTGCGGTCGGGGACCAGACGGCCGCCGACCTGCTGGCCTGGGGCATCAAGCCCGACCTGGTGCCCAGCGGCGAGCAGTCGGCTGCCGGGCTGCTCGAGGACTGGCCGCCCTACGACGCGGTCTTCGACCCGATCGACCGGGTCTTCCTGCCGCGCGCCGACATCGCCACCGAGAACCTGGTGGCCGGCCTGGTCGAGCGCGGCTGGGAGGTCGACGACGTGACGGCCTACCGGACCGTTCGCGCCGCGCCGCCCGCCGCGCCGATCCGCGAGGCCATCAAGGGCGGTGGGTTACGACGCGGTGCTGTTCACGTCGTCATCCACGGTGCGCAACCTGGTCGGCATCGCCGGCAAGCCGCACCCGTCCACGGTCATCGCGTGCATCGGGCCGGCCACGGCCAAGACGGCCGAGGAGCACGGGCTGCGGGTGGACGTCCTGGCGGAGACCCCGTCGGTGACGGCACTGGCCGAGGCGGTGGCGGAGTACGGCGCGGCCGATCGGCTCGCCGCCGTCGAGGCCGGCGAGCCGGTGCTGCGCCCGTCCCAGAAGCGCACCGCCGCCCGCCGCAAGGCCAAGTAGGCCGTGGACGTCGCGCCCTTCCCGGCCGGCCGGCCACGCCGGCTGCGGCGCACGGCCGCGCTGCGCAGCCTGGTGGCGCAGACCCGGCTGCACGCCGGCGACCTGGTGCTGCCGATGTTCGTCAAGGAGGGGCTGGCCGAGCCGGCGGCGATCGCCTCGATGCCCGGCGTCGTCCAGCACTCCCGCGACTCGCTGCGCAAGGCGGCCGTCGACGCCGTCGAGGCAGGCGTCGGCGGGCTGATGCTGTTCGGGGTGCCGGCGGAGAAGGACGCGACCGGTCGGGGGCCGTCGACCCCGACGGGATCCTGCAACGTGGCCATCGCCGATGTGGTCAGCGAGGTCGGCGACGCGACGGTCGTCATGAGCGACCTGTGTCTCGACGAGTTCACCGACCACGGCCACTGCGGCGTCCTGGCCGCGGACGGCGTCGGTCGACAACGACGCGACCCTCGTCCGCTACGCCGAGATGGCGCTGGCCCAGTCGAGCGCGGGGGCGCACGTGCTCGGGCTGTCCGGGATGATGGACGGCCAGGTCGGCGCGGTGCGCGCTGCGCTGGACGCCGACGGCCGCATCGACACCGCGCTGCTCGCCTACTCCGCGAAGTACGCATCCGGCTTCTACGGGCCGTTCCGCGACGCCGTCGAGTCCTCGCTCGTCGGTGACCGGCGGGCCTACCAGCAGGACTCGCCGAACCTCGACGAGGCGCTGCGCGAGGTCGCGCTCGACATCGCCGAGGGCGCCGACCTGGTGATGATCAAGCCGGCGCTGCCCTACCTCGACGTGCTGCGCCGGGTCGCCGATGCCGCCGCCGGCACCGGCGTGCCCGTGGCTGCCTACCAGGTCTCGGGCGAGATGGCGATGGTGGAGGCGGCGGCCGCCAGGGATGGCTCGACCGCGACCGCGCGGTGCTCGAGACGCTGACGTCGATCCGCCGCGCCGGCGCCGACATCGTCGTCACCTACTGGGCCGTGGACGCCGCCCGGCTGCTGCGCGGCTGACCGTGGCGGTCCACATCGCGCTGCTGCGCGGCATCAACGTCGGCAAGAACAACCGCGTGCCGATGGCCACCCTGCGCAGCCTCCTCGACGACCTGGGCTACGCCGACGTGCGCACCCACCTCAACAGCGGCAACGCCGTCTTCACCGTTCCCGGCCGCCAGCAGCCCGCCACCGTGGCGAAGAAGATCGAGGCCGCCCTGCTCGACGAGACCGGGTTGACCCTGCGGGTGGTCGTGCGCAGCCGCAAGGAGCTCGCCGACGTCGTCGCGAAGAACCCGTTCGCCGACGAGGCGACCGACCCCGCCCGGTTTCTCGTCGCGTTCCTCGCCGAGCCCGTCCCGGCGGCGCGGCTGCGCGACGTCGACGCCGAGGCGCTGGCTGCCCGAGCGCTTCCACCTGGCCCGGCGCGAGCTCTATCTCTGGCTGCCCGGCGGCCTCCAGAACAGCCCGATGATGAAGGTGCTGTCAGACCAGAAGCTCGGGGTCGCGACGACCGCCCGCAACTGGAACACCGTCACCAAGCTGCTCGAGCTGGCGGAATGAGCGACCGGCCCTCAACCCACGTGCAGGTCGACGTCCAGCAGCAGCAGGGGCCACAAGAAGATGGCGAGCAGCGCGGACACCAGCCGCTTCAGCAGTCCGCTGGTGATGTAGTTCTGGTCATAGGCCACGATGATCCCGATCACGAGGTACACCGCCAGGACCAGGCTGATATTTCGTCCTCTACGCATGCTGCGAGGATGGCACGCGTGACTTCCCCGGACGACGCCGCCTCGCGCTATCCGTTCGACGCTCCCGCGTCGCACGCGCTGCTCGAGCGCGCGCTGGCCGTCACCCCGGGCGGCGTCAACTCCCCGGTCCGCGCGTTCCGGGCCGTGGGCGGCACCCCCCGCTTCATGGTGGAGGGCCGCGGCGCCTGGCTGACCGACGCCGACGGCCGGCGCTACGTCGACCTGGTCTGCTCGTGGGGGCCGCTGCTCCTCGGCCATGCCCATCCGGACGTGGTGGAGGCGGTCCGTTCCGCAGCCGGCGCGGGGCACGTCGTACGGCACGCCGACCGAGGGCGAGGTCGCGCTCGCCGAGGAGATCGTCGCGCGGGTGGACCCGGTCGAGCAGGTGCGGCTCGTGTCCAGCGGCACCGAGGCCACCATGTCGGCCATCCGGCTCGCGCGCGGCTTCACCGGCCGCAGCAAGGTGGTGAAGTTCGCCGGCTGCTATCACGGGCACGTCGACGCGCTGCTGGCCAGCGCGGGCTCCGGCGTCGCGACCCTCGGCCTGCCCGACTCGCCGGGCGTCACCGGTGCGCAGGCGGCCGACACCATCGTCGTGCCCTACAACGACCTGGCCGCGGTCGAGCAGGCGTTCACGACGTACGACGGGCAGATCGCCTGCGTCATCACCGAGGCGGCCGCCGGGAACATGGGCGTGGTGCCGCCGCTGCCCGACTTCAACGCCGGGCTGGCCGAGCTCTGCCGGCGCAACGGCGCCCTGTTCATCAGCGACGAGGTGATGACCGGGTTCCGCGTGAGCCGGGCGGGCTGGTTCGGTCTGGACGGCGTGCGCCCCGACCTGATGACGTTCGGCAAGGTGATGGGTGGCGGGTTCCCCGCCGCGGCGTTCGGTGGCCGCGCCGACGTGATGGCGCGACTCGCCCCGCTCGGGCCCGTCTACCAGGCCGGCACGCTGTCCGGGAACCCGGTCGCGACCGCAGCCGGGCTCGCCGACGCTGCGCGCGCTGCACCGACGACGTCTACGCGCGGGTGGACAAGGCCGCGGGGGAGGTCGGCGGACTGGCGAGCGCCGCGCTGGCCGCCGAAGGGGTGGCCCATCAGCTGCAGCACGCCGGCAGCATGTTCTCGGTGTTCTTCACGGCGGAACCCGTCACCGACTACGCCGCCGCGCAGCGGCAGGAGGCGTTCCGCTACGCCGCGTTCTTCCACGAGATGCTCGCCCGCGGCGTCTACCTTCCGCCGTCCGCATTCGAGTCGTGGTTCCTCTCCGCAGCGCACGACGACGAGGCGATCTCGCGGGTCGCCGACGCGCTGCCGCACGCGGCCCGCGCGGCCGCATCAGCCACCGCCGAGGGAGCATCATGAGTGAGACCACGGTCGTGCACCTGCTCCGTCACGGCGAGGTGCACAACCCCACCGGCGTTCTCTACGGGCGGCTGCCCGGCTTCCAGCTCTCCGACCTCGGGCACGCCATGGCCCAGCGCATCGCGGAGCACCTCACCGGCGAGGACATCACCCACCTCGTGTCGTCGCCGCTCGAGCGGGCCCAGCAGACCGCCGCCCCGTCCGCCGCCGCCCTCGACCTGCCCGTGCACATCGACGACCGCATCATCGAGGCCGGCAACGTCTTCGAGGGCAAGACGTTCGGCGTCGGTGACGGCGCGCTGCACCGGCCCGAGCACTGGGTCCACCTGCGCAACCCGCTGCGCCCGTCCTGGGGTGAGCCCTACAAGGAGATCGCCCGTCGCATGCTCGCCGCGATGGCCGACGCCCGCGACGCCGCGCGCGGCCACGAGGCGTTGCTCGTCAGCCACCAGCTGCCGATCTGGACCGCCCGCTCGTTCGCGACCGGGCGCCGGCTCTGGCACGACCCGCGCAAGCGGCAGTGCTCGCTGGCCTCGCTCACGTCGTTCACCTACGACGGCGACGAGCTGGTGTCGGTGTCCTACGAGGAGCCGGCTCACGACCTGCTGCCGGTGCGGGCCACCAAGAAGTTCGTCGCCGGAGCCTGATGCACCGCCTGTCTCCGTCCCGCCGTACGACGTGCTTCGTTGCCGCCGTCCTCGCAGCCGTCGTGCTGGCCGGCTGCAGCGGCTCACCCGCGCAGAGCGGCGCGCCGGACAAGGGCTACATCTCCGGCGACGGCACCGTGACCCTGGTCGCGGCGACCGATCGCGATGACGTGGTCACGTTCGCCGGCACCACGCTGGACGGGGAGAAGTTCGACGTGGCCGACCACCGCGGCGACGTCGTCGTGGTGAACGTCTGGGGGTCGTGGTGCCCGCCGTGCATCGCCGAAGCGCCGGCGCTGGAGAAGGTGTGGGAGCAGACCCGGTCCGAGGGCGTCCAGTTCGTCGGCGTGAACACCCGCGACCAGAACGCTGCTGCCCGCGCGCACGAGCGCCGGTTCGAGGTCAGCTACCCGAGCATCGACGACGACGGCGGCCGGGTGCTGCTGGCGTTCCGGGGCACCCTGCCGCCGGTGGCGATCCCGAGCACGCTGGTCCTCGACCGGAGCGGTCGCGTCGCCGCGCGCGTCCTCGGCAAGGTCACGCGCCGGCACCCTCCGCGGGGTCGTGGACGACGTCCTCGCCGAGCCGGACCCGTCAGCGTCGCGATGAGCGCGACGGACACCATCACCGACGGCTCGCTGCTGCTGGCCGTGCCGCTGGCCGGGCTCGCCGGGCTGGTGTCCTTCCTGTCCCCGTGCGTGCTGCCGCTGGTGCCCGGCTACCTGTCCTACGTCACCGGGCTGGCCGGGGTGGACCTCGCCGAGCGCCGCCGCGGGCACCTCGTGGCCGGCGCGCTGCTGTTCGTGCTCGGGTTCACGGCCGTCTTCGTGACCGCCGGCGTCCTGGTGGGCGGGGCGGGGTCGTTCCTCATCGAGCACGAGCGGACGCTGCAGCGCGTCCTCGGCGTGCTGACCATCCTGCTCGGGCTGGCGTTCATGGGCGCCGTGCCGTGGTTCCAGCGCGACCTTCGCGTGCACCACAAGCCGGCCATCGGGCTGGCCGGTGCGCCGATGCTCGGGGTGGTCTTCGGGCTCGGGTGGGCGCCGTGCATCGGCCCGACGCTGGGTGCGGTCCTGACGCTGGGGGTCACCGAAGGCAGCGCCGCTCGGGGCGGGCTGCTCGCGGCGGCCTACTGCCTCGGCCTCGGTCTGCCGTTCATTCTCACCGCGATCGCGATCAACCGGGCGATGGGCGCGTTCGGCTGGGTGAAGCAGCACTACGTGTGGGTGATGCGGATCGGCGGCGGGCTGCTCGTCGCGATCGGGGTGCTGCTCGTCACCGGGTTGTGGAACGAGCTGACGGTCGCCATGCGGGTCTGGGTCAACGGCTTCACCCCGGCGGTCTGACGTGGTCGACTCTGACGTGGTCCACACCGCGATGTCCACCGCTCCGAGCGAGGCCGAGCCGCCAAGCGGTCCGGGCTCCCTCGGGCCGGTCGGCATGGCCCGGTGGGCCTGGCGGCAGCTCACCTCGATGCGCACCGCACTGCTGCTGCTCCTGCTGCTCACCGTCGCCGCCGTACCGGGGTCACTGGTCCCGCAGGAGGGCGTCGACCCGGTGCGGGTCGCGGAGTTCAAGGCGCAGCATCCCTCGCTGGCGCCGTGGTACGAGCGGCTGTCGCTGTTCGACGTCTTCGCGGCGCCCTGGTTCGCCGCGATCTACCTGCTGCTGTTCGTCTCGCTCGCGGGCTGCGTGCTGCCGCGCAGCCGGGCGCACTGGGCGGCGTCGCGCGCGCGACCGCCGGCCGCGCCACGACACCTCGAGCGCCTGCCGGTCGCCGAGAGCTGGACCACCGACGCGCCGCCGCGCGAGGTGCTCGACGCGGCCCGGCAGGCACTGCGCCGGCGCCGGTTCCGCGTCGACGTCGGCACCGACGGCTCCGTGGCGGCGGAGAAGGGCTACCTGCGCGAGACGGGCAACCTCGTCTTCCACGCGGCGCTCCTGCTGCTGCTCGTCGCGGTGGCGGTGGGCAACCTGTTCGGGTTCCAGGGCTCGGTCCTCGTGTCCGAGGGGGGCAGCTTCTCCAACACCGTGTCCGCCTACGACACGGTCCGGCAGGGCGCGGCGTTCGGCTCGGGCTCCCTGGTGCCGTTCACGGTGACCCTCGACGACCTCGACGTGCGCTACGAGCAGAACGGCGTCCAGCGCGGAGCGCCGCGGGACTTCCGGGCCGCCGTCAGCTTCACCACCGTCACCCGATGCGTCGCCGCGGCGCGCCGAGCTGCAGGTCAACCACCCGCTGGTCATCGACGGCACCAAGGTCTTCCTGCTCGGCAACGGCTACGCCCCGGAGTTCACCGTTCGCGACGGCACCGGCGAGGTCGTGTTCTCCGGTCCGGTGCCGTTCCTGCCGCGGGACGGCAACAACACGTCGGTGGGTGTGGTGAAGGTGCCCGGGGCGAAGCCCACCCAGCTCGGCTTCCAGGGGCTGTTCCTGCCGACGGCGGTCCTGCACCCGGAGCGCGGCCCGATCTCGGTCTTCCCCGACGACGCGCTGCCCCGCGCGGTCCTCACGGCCTGGGTCGGCGACCTCGGCCTGGACAGCGGCGCGGCGCAGTCGGTCTACCGGCTGGACACGACCGGCCTGACCCAGGTGAGCAAGGACGGCAAGCCACTGGCGCAGTCACTCGCGCCGCGGCGAGACGATGACGCTGCCCGACGGGGAAGGCAGCATCACCTTCGACGGCGTACGCCGGTGGACCTCGCTGAAGGTGTCCCACGACCCGGGCAAGCAGTGGGCACTGCTCTCCGCCGCGGCGGCGCTGATCGGGCTGATGCTGTCGCTGTTCGTCCGCCGGCGGCGGGTGTGGGTGCGGGCAACCGCCACGGACGACGGGCGTACCCTCGTGCGCGTTGCCGGCCTCGCGCGCGCCGAGGGTGAGGGCCTGGTCGACGAGGTCGCCGAGATCGCCACGGCGCTGCGCGCGAAGGAGGACTGAGAGTGGGCAGCGAGAGCCTCGCGCAGATCAGCAACAACCTGCTCTACTGCGCGATGGCCGTCTACGCGGCCGCGATGTACTGCTACGCCGCCGAGCTCGCGTTCGGGCCCCGGGTGCGCAAGAGCGAGCCCGCGCTGGTGGCCGCGAACGGCCCAGGCGACACGTCGTACGACGACGCGGGTGTCGCGGTCGAGCAGCGCGATGACCGCAGCGGCAAGGCCGAGCGGCTGGGACGGATCGCGGTCTCGCTGACCGTGCTGGCGTTCGGGCTGCACCTGGCGTCGGTCGTGGCGCGGGGCGTCTCGGCCGGGCGGCCGCCGTGGGGCAACATGTTCGAGTTCTCGGTGACCGGCTGCGCTTGCCGTGACCGGGGTCTACCTCGTGCTGCTGGCTCGCCGCGACGTGCGCTATCTCGGCGTCTTCGTGATGCTGCCGGTGCTGCTGACGCTCGGTCTGGCCGTCGCCGTGCTCTACACCGAGAGCGCGCAGCTCGTGCCGGCGCTGAAGTCGGTGTGGCTGGTCATCCACGTCTCCGCCGCGATGATCGCGTCCGGCATCCTGACGATCGCGTTCGCGCAGACCATCTGCTACCTCGTGCAGGAGCGTCGCGAGCGGACGCCGGCCGAGCAGCGGTCACCGTCGTTCATGGACCGGCTGCCGTCGGCCGCGGTCCTGGACCGGTCGGCCTACCGGATGCACGCGTTCGCGTTCCCGATCTGGACCTTCGCGGTCATCGCCGGGGCGATCTGGGCCGAGAACGCGTGGGGGCGCTACTGGGGCTGGGACCCCAAGGAGACGTGGGCGTTCATCACCTGGATGGTCTACGCCTGCTACCTGCACGCGCGGGCGACGGCGGGGTGGCGCGGTCGCAAGGCGGCCTACGTGGCGCTGCTGGGCTACTCGACGTTCCTGTTCAACTACCTGGTCGTCAACATCTGGCTGGTGGGGTTCCACTCCTACGCCGGAGTCGGCTGAGCCGGCTAGCGCACCGGCCGGTTGGGGCCGTCCGGGCCGTCGTCCGGGTTGTCGCCGTCCGGCGGGTCGTCGCCGGTTCGCTTGCGCAGCTCCTCTTCCCACTCCTCGAGCTGCCGGTCGTAGGCGTTGTGGCTGCCCAGGCGGCCGAGGAACTCAGGGTCGTCGTCCGGCGCCAGGGTGCGGGGCGGCGGGGAGGCCGGGCCGCGCGAGCCCGGCAGGGAGAGGCGGGACCCGCCGGTCCGGGCGCGGCCGGCGATCAGCCAGGCCACCGGACCGACGATGCCCACCAGCACGATGAGGGCGATCCAGCCGATCTTCGGCAGGCCGCGGACCTGGCTCTCGTCGGTCTGGATGCAGTCGATGAGGGCGTAGATCGCGAGCAGGATCGGCAGTCCGTAGAGCAGGACAACTTTGATCATCGCGGCGGCTCCACGACGTCGAGCCTATGTCGCGAGCGGGGCAAATCTGTCGGATGCGCGGGGGGTCAGCGCTCGGTGTGCTTGCGGTTCACCAGGCGGCGCAGCCGTCCGGCGACCCGGGTCACGTCGATGCCGGCCGACTCGCGCGCTGCTTCCCGCTGCAGTTCGCGGATGCGGGCGCGGGCCAGGTCCAGGGTGTACATCAGTGGTGCCTTCTCTTCCGTTGTGTTTCGGGGCTTGCAGTTACGATAACAAGGTCAACAGGGCTATCGGCCATATGATTCCCCTACTTGAGCGTGCCTGCGCCCGGATACGTGGGGCGAATCACGTCCGGCGACCGGTGGGAGCGGCAGGATGACGGCATGGATGCGATCGACCAGGCGCTGATCGAGGCCCTGCGGGCCGACGCGAGAGCGTCGTACGCCGAGCTGGGCCGGGCGGTCGGCATGTCCGGCCCGAGCGTGGCCGAGCGGATCGCCCGCCTGGAGCAGGCCGGCGTCATCACCGGCTACCACGCCGCGGTCGACCCGGCGGCCCTCGGCCTGTCCGTCGCGGCCATCGTCGGGGTGCACCTCTCCGACACCTCGGACCAGGACGCCGTGACCACCGCCCTGAGCGAGCTGGAGGAGGTCGAGGACTGCTGGTTCGTGGCGGGGGACGAGAGCTTCCTGATCAAGGTGCGGGTGGCCGGCATGCCGGAGCTGGAGGCGACGCTGTCGCGGCTGCGCCAGATCAGCGGGGTGTCGCGCACCCGCACGACCGTCGTGCTCTCGACCAAGTGGGAGAACCGCGCCGCCGGCGGTCCCGAGCTCTGACGCCGGTCAGCCCGACAGCCAGGCCAGTGCGACGAGGAGCACGACGCCGTAGGCCAGCAGGACCAGACCGGTCGCCTTGAGCACGGCAACGAGATCCGGCCCGCGCGCCCCGCGCAGGACCTTGCGCACCGGAACGAAGGCCCAGCCAGCGGTGAGGAGGGCCAGGGCCGCGGGCGGGTACCAGACGACGACCGGCACCAGCACGACGTACGGCATCATCATCAGCGCGGCGTACAGCCATCGGGTCCGCCGGTCGCCGAGCTTGACCGCAAGCGTCACCTTGCCGACGCGCTGGTCGCCGTCGAGGTCGCGCAGGTTGTTGGCGACCAGGATCGCGCACGCGAACGCACCGCAGCCGACGCCGAGCAGCACCGACGTCGTCGTGATCCGCTCCGCCTGCACGTACGTCGTGCCGACCGTCGCGACGAGGCCGAAGAAGACGAACACCGAGACCTCGCCGAGGCCCCGGTAGCCGTAGGGCCGCGAGCCGCCCGTGTAGAACCACGCGGCGACGATCGCGGCCGCTCCGACGAGCAGCAGCCACCACGTCGTCATTGCGGCCAGCACCAGGCCGGTGACCGCAGCGACGCCGAAGGCAACGAGCGCCGCGGTCCGCACCGCGCCGGGCGAGGCCAGCCCGGAACCCACCAGCCGCAGCGGACCGGTCCGCTCGGCGTCGGTGCCGCGGACGCCGTCGCTGTAGTCGTTCGCGTAGTTGACGCCGACCTGCAGCGCGACCGCGACGAGCAGCGCGAGGAGTGCGCGGCTGGGGCACAGCGCGTCGACCGCCCCTGCTGCTCCGGTGCCGGCGGCAACCGGCGCGACGGCCGCCGGCAGTGTCCGGGGCCTCGCGCCTTCGAACCACTCGCGTGCGGTCGCCATCAGCGCGTGCCCCGCGCGCTCGGCCAGCAGGGTGCGCACGGCAGCCCGGTCGGGCTTGCCGGAGTCGAGCATCGGCAGCATCCCGAGCACGACCAGCTCCTTCGGCAGCGCGGCCGGCTCCAGCTGGCCGGCGCCGATGTCGCGCAGGTCGTCCAGCGTCGGCGCGTCGTCCGGCCGCACGGGCTGGACGACGGCGACGACCCGCTCGCCCCACTGCTCGTCGGGCCGCCCGACGACCGCGCAGGCCCGCACTCGCGGGTGCGCAGCCAGCACCCGCTCCACCAGTGACGCCGACACGTTCACCCCGCCGGACACGATGACGTCGTCGGTGCGGCCGAGCACCGTGAGCCGGCCCGACTCGTCGATCCGGCCGAGGTCGCTGGTCACGAACCGCCCGTCCACCAGCGCATCGGCCGTCAGGTCGGGCCGCAGCCGGTAGCCGGCGAACACCACCGGCCCGCCGATCGTGATCCGCCCGTCGCTGCCGACCGCCACGTCGACGCCGTCCAGCGGCATGCCGTCGTACACGCAGCCGCCGCACGTCTCGGACATGCCGTACGTCGGCACCACCCGCGCACCCGCGGCGGCCGCGCGCTCCACCAGCGGAGCCGGTGCCGCCGCCCCGCCGAGCAGGATCGCGTCGTACGCCGTGAGGTCGGCGCCCGCGTCGAGCAGCCGGTGCAGCTGGGTGGGCACCAGCGCGGTGTAGCGCCGGCCGGCCGGGTCCAGCCGCTCGGTCGCCGCCGAGAACGCGCCGGTGTCGAAGCCGCCGTAGAGGTCGAGCACCTCCGGCGTGGTCCCGGCCGCGAGCGAGCGCACCAGCACGGCCAGGCCGGCGATGTGGGTCACCGGCAGCGCGAGGAGCCACTGACCCGGTCCGCCGAGGCGCCGCTGCGCGGCCAGCACCGAGTGGCGCAGCGCGTCAGCGGTCAGCAGCACACCCTTGGGCTCGCCGGTCGACCCCGACGTCGGCACGACGAGCGCGACGTCGTCGGACTCGAGCGGCAGGTCGGGCCGCATCGCCGCGGTGATCGCCGTGCGCGTGCCGCCGGTCGGCAGCGGCAGCAGCGCCGGGCCGTCGCCGCGCAGCGCCGCGGCGAGTGCCGGCAGCAGCGAGGTGAGCACCGCCGCACCGGTCGGCGCGGACAGTGCCCGCAGCGGCCGCGCGGGCACGTCAGTAGGACCAGGGGTACGGCGACCAGTCCGGGTCGCGCTTGTCCAGGAACGCGTCGCGCCCTTCGACGGCCTCGTCGGTCTGGTAGGCGAGCCGGGTCGCTTCGCCGGCGAACACCTGCTGGCCCATCAGCCCGTCGTCCACCAGGTTGAACGCGAACTTCAGCATCCGTTGCGCGGTCGGGCTCTTCGCGTTGATCTCGGCGGCGACCTCGAGCGCGACCCGTTCGAGGTCGGCGTGGTCGGCCACGATGTTCACCGCGCCCATCTGGTGCATCGCCTCGGCGTCGTACTCGCGGCCGAGGAAGAAGATCTCGCGCGCGCGCTTCTGCCCGACCATCCGGGCGAGGTACGCCGAGCCGTAGCCGCCGTCGAAGCTGCCGACGTCGGCATCGGTCTGCTTGAACCGGGCGTGCTCGGCGGCTCGCGATCGTCAGGTCGCACACGACGTGCAGCGAGTGCCCACCGCCCGCGGCCCAGCCGGGGACGACGGCGACGACCACCTTCGGCATCATCCGGATCAGCCGCTGCACCTCGAGGATGTGCAGCCGCCCGGCCCGGGCCGGGTCGACCGTCTCGGCCGTGTCGCCGCTCGCGTAGCGGTAGCCGTCGCGGCCGCGGATGCGCTGGTCGCCGCCGGAGCAGAACGCCCAGCCGCCGTCCTTCGGCGAGGGGCCGTTGCCGGTGAGCAGCACGCACCCCACGTCGGGGCTCATCCGCGCGTGGTCGAGCGCCCGGTAGAGCTCGTCGACCGTGTGCGGCCGGAACGCGTTGCGCACCTCGGGCCGGTCGAACGCGATCCGCACCGTCCCGGAGCCGACCGCCCGGTGGTAGGTGACGTCGGTCAGGTCGAACCCCGCGACAGGGGTCCAGGCATCGGCGTCGAAGATCTCGGAGACCACGTCGGCGAGGATAGGCGCATGACCTCGCCGCACGTCTTCTCGATCCCGATGCGGACGCGGTTCCGCGGCATCGACGTGCGCGAGGGGATGCTGCTGCACGGGCCCGCCGGGTGGGGGGAGTTCTCGCCGTTCTGGGACTACGACGCGCGCGAGAGCGCCCCCTGGCTGGCCGCGGCACGCGAGGCGGCGTACGACGGGTGGCCGGCGCCACGTCGTACGACCATCGCGGTGAACGTCACGGTGCCGGCGACCGGGCCGGAGCAGGCCGCGGCGATCGTCCGTGCCTCGCACGGCTGCCGCACCGCCAAGGTCAAGGTGGGGGAGCCGGGCCAGACCGAGGCCGAGGACCTGGCCCGGGTCGAGGCGGTCCGGGACGCCCTCGGCCCCGACGGCCGGCTGCGCGTCGACGTCAACGGCGGATGGGACGTCGACACCGCGGTGCGGATGATCCGGCTGCTCGACCGGTTCGGGCTCGAGTACGTCGAGCAGCCGTGCGCGACGGTGGAGGAGCTGGCCCTGGTACGCCGGGCCGTCGACGTCCCGGTGGCCGCCGACGAGTCGATCCGCCGGGCCGAGGACCCGATGCGGGTCGTCCGGCTGGAGGCGGCCGACATCGCGGTGCTCAAGGTGCAGCCGCTCGGCGGGGTGCGGGCCTGCCTGCTGATCGCCGAGCAGATCGGCCTGCCGGTCGTCGTCTCGTCGGCGCTGGAGACCTCGGTCGGCATCGCCGCCGGGGTGGCGCTGGCGGCTGCGCTGCCCGACCTGCCCTACGCCTGCGGCCTGGCCACCCTGCAGCTCCTCGACGGCGACGTGACCTCGGAGCCGTTCCGCGTCGTCGACGGGGCACTGACCGTCGCGCGCCCGAGCCCGACCCGGACCTGGCCGGCACGCGCGTGGCGCGCGGCTCGACGCGTCGACCGGCAGCGCACTGGTCGGCAGCGAGCGGCTCGGCCGTGAGCCGTCGTGACCCGGCCGCCACTGGATCCGCCGTGAACCCGTCGACGGCGTTGGCGACCGTCATCGTCGACGAGCTGGTCCGCGGCGGTGTGCGCGAGGCGGTGCTGTGCCCCGGCTCGCGCAACGCGCCGCTGTCCTTCGCGCTGCACGAGGCCGACGCCGAGGGCCGGCTGCGGCTGCACGTGCGCATCGACGAGCGCACCGGCGGCTTCCTCGCGCTCGGCCTGGCGAAGGCCTCCGGCCGGCACGTCCCCGTGGTGACGACGTCGGGGACCGCCGCGGTCAACCTGCACCCGGCGGTCGTCGAGGCCGACTACTCCGGCGTCCCGCTGGTCGTCCTGACCGCCGACCGGCCGGCCGAGCTGCGCGGGACCGGGGCCAACCAGACGATCGACCAGGTCGACCTCTACGGGCGATCGGTGCGGTTCTTCGCCGACGTCTCGGTGGACGAGGAGATGACGGTGACCGGGTGGCGCGAGCTCGTCGACCGGGCGCTCTCGGCCGGGATGAGCGGTCCGGTGCACCTCAACGTGGCGATGCGGGAGCCGCTCGTCCCGGAGTGGGACCCGACCTGGTCCGAGCCGCTGGACGAGGAGATCGAACGTCACCGCCGCACGCCGCCGGCCGCTGGTGATCCCCCCGTTGGACGCGCGGCGCCCGCACCGTGGTGGTGGCGGGCGACCGGGCCGGTCCGGTCCCGCGGGCGCTCGCGGAGACTGCCGGCTGGCCGCTGCTCGCCGAGCCGAGCTCCGGCTCGCGCGCCGGCTCCCACGCGCTCGCGACCTACCGGCTGCTGCTGAGCCACCTCGGCGCCGACATCGAGCGGGTGGTCGTCGCCGGCCGGCCGACGCTGTCCCGCGCGGTGACGGTCCTGCTCGGCCGCGAGGACGTCGAGGTCGTCCGCGTTGCCCGCGTGACGCGCCACTCCCCGAGGTGACCGGCCACGCCCGACGCCGCCTGGCTGTCCCGGTGGTGCGACGGCCGGACGAGCGCGCCCGGGCCGCGATCCGCGACGTGCTCGACGGGGAGCCGCTCACCGGTCCGGCGGTCGCCGCGCTGCTGGCGCGGCGCCGTCCCGGCCGACGGGCTGCTGGTCGCGGCTCGTCGAGCCCGGTGCGCGACCTCGATCTGGCCGACCCTGGGACGAGCCGCCGCTGGTGCTCGCCAACCGCGGGGCGTCGGGCATCGACGGCACGCTGTCGACCGCGATCGGCGCGGCCCTCGCGCACCGAGCCAGGGTGGCGGCGCGGCCTACGCGTACGTCGGCGACCTGACCTTCCTGCACGACAGCACCGGGCTGGTGATCGGTCCGGACGAGCCGCGGCCGGACCTGACCATCGTGGTGGTCAACGACGACGGCGGCGGGTTGTTCTCCGTGCTGGAGCAGGGCGCGCCGGAGCACGCGGCGGTGTTCGAGCGGCTCTTCGGCACCCCGCACGGCGTGGACTTCGCGGCGCTGTGCGCGGCGACCGGCACGTCGTACGAGCGGCTCGACACGGCGTCCGCTCTCACCGCGCGCGCTGGCGCCCGGCGCTGGGCTGCGCGTCCTGGAGGTGCGCACCGATCGCACGTCCACCCGCGACCTGCACCACCGGCTCGCCGCGGCCGTCGCCGCCGCGGTCTGAGGACTAGCCGCCGACGCCTTCGAGCGCGTCGCGCATCGGCACGAACTTCGTCTGCGCCTCGAGCACCTCGGCGTCGGGGTCGGAGTCGGCGACGATGCCGCAGCCCGGCGAACAGCCGGGCCGACCGGCCGTCGAGCTGCGCGCACCGCAGCGCGATGCCCCACTCGCCGTCACCGCGAGCGTCCACCCAGCCGACCGGGCCCGCGTAGCGACCCCGGTCCATCGGCTCGAGGTCGCGACGCAGCCGCATCGCCGCGTCGGTCGGCGTGCCACCGACGGCAGCCGTCGGGTGCAGCGCTCCGGCCAGCTCCAGCGCGTCGGCGCCGTCGCGCAGCCGGCCGGTCACGTCGCTCGCGAGGTGACAGACGTTGGGCAGCTCGAGGACGTAGGGCGTGGTCGGCACCGACAGGTCGGCGCAGTGCGGCGTCAGCAGCGAGGTCACCGACTCGACCGCGTAGCGGTGCTCCTCGAGGTCCTTGGCCGACCGCAGCAGCCCGGTCGCGCAGCGACTCGTCGTCCGCCGCGTCGGCACCGCGGGCCGCGGTTCCGGCCAGCACCCGGGACAGCACCTCGTCGCCGCTGCGCTGGACGAGCAGCTCCGGTGTCGCGCCGACGAGCCCGTCCACCGCGAACGTCCAGCAGTCGGGGTAGCGGTCGGCCAGCCCGCGCAGCACGAACCGCGGCGTCGATGTCGTCGTCGGCGCGGGCGACCAGGTCGTGGGCCAGCACGACCTTGTCGAGCGCGCCGGACCGGATCCGCGGACGACCGCGGCCTCGACGGCCTGCCGGAAGGCGGTGACGGTGATCGTGCCGCCGGAGTAGCGCAGGCCGCGCGGTGCCTCGACGCCGTGCAGGACGGACGTCGTCGCCGACCGGCCGCCGATCGTGGTCAGCCACGTGGTGTCGTCACGCCGTCCGACCAGCACCTCCGGTACGACGAGCACGGAGCTCGTCGGGCCGTCGTCGTCGAACGCGAAGCTGCCGAAGGCGACCGGGCCGCAGCCCGGGCAGGCCGAGCTCGTCCTCGACCGACCACCCGGCGGCGACCTGACGCCACCACTCGGCCGCCTGCGCGAACCGGTCCGGACCGGACACCTCGAGCCGGGCCGCCTCGCCCCAGCCGACCAGCCCGTGGCCGCCGACGTACCCAGGAGAGGGCGCCGGTCGATGCGGGCAGGCGGTCGAGCAGGCCGTCGCCGGCGACCAGCGGGGCCGTCCGCACCCGGGTCGGCGCGATCCCGACGGCTGTGCTCATGATCGGTCAGCCTACGGGCGTCAGAGCAGGGTGCCGATCTCGGTCGGGTAGTTCGGGAAGAACCGGGCGATCTCGTCCAGCCCGAACTGCGGCAGGATCGAGGACGCGGGCTCGCGCTCGAGCAGGTAGGCCATGGACGCGCGGACCAGCACCGGCTCCTGCGCCTCGGAGAGGCCGAGCTCGGTCAGGATCGCCGGCGGCACCCAGACCCGGTGCGACGTCTGCTGGCCGTCGTCGTCGGTGATCGTCACGTCGTAGGTGTTGGCGTCTGCGGCGGCGATGTCGATGTCGGGCATGGTCCAGTCCTACACCGGGTAAGCGCCGGGCCATGAGCGAGGACCGCTACACCTACCCGACCGACGGCGGGGACCCGCGCGAGCGGGACGACGAGTTCACCGACGCCGAGGAGATGGCCAAGCGCCAACGGGAGCGCCAGGTGACGCACCCGCAGGAACGCGAGCGCGACCAGGCCACCTCGGCGGACTCCCCGGGCTTCGACCCCGCCGACCGCGACCGGATCGAGCCCGACGAGCGCGTGATGGCAGAGTTGGGCCCGTGACCCGGGCTGATCTGGACAAGGAGCCGCACGACGTCGCGGCCATGTTCGACGGGGTCGCGCAGCGCTACGACCTCACCAACGACGTCCTCTCGCTGGGCCAGACGCGGCTCTGGCGCCGGGCGGTCGCGCGGGCCGTCGACGCCCGTCCCGGCCAGCGCGTGCTCGACCTGGCGGCCGGCACCGGCAGCTCGTCACTCCCGTTCGCCGCAGCGGGCGCGCACGTGGTCGCCTGCGACTTCTCGCTCGGCATGCTGCAGGTCGGCCGCAACCACCACGCGACGCTGCCGTTCGTGGCCGGCGACGCCCTGCGGCTCCCGTTCGCGGACGGGGCGTTCGACGCGGTCACCATCTCGTTCGGGTTGCGCAACGTGGCCGACCCGGACGCCGCGCTGGCCGAGATGGGCCGCGTCACCAAGCCCGGCGGCCGCCTGGTCGTGTGCGAGTTCAGCCACCCGACCTGGCCGCCGTTCCGCACCGTCTACAGCGGCTACCTGATGCGCGCCCTGCCCGCGGTCGCCCGGCGGGTGTCCAGCAACCCGGACGCCTACGTCTACCTGGCCGAGTCCATCCGGGCCTGGCCCGACCAGCCCGAGCTGGCCGCCCGCATCGGGGCCGCCGGTTGGCGCGACGTCGCGTGGTCCGACCTCTCCCAGGGCATCGTCGCCCTCCACCGCGCGCACCGCTGACGGGGTTTCGCGGCGGCTCGTCGGGCAAGGATCTGCAGGTCCCGGCAGGTGACAGCCTGGCGACTACCGAACGGGAGTTGGTATGGGAAACGACGACAAGACCAAGAACAAGGTCGAGGAGATCCGCGGCAAGGCCAAGGAAGGCATCGGCGAGGCGACCGGCGACGACGCCCTTGCCCGCCAGGGTCAGAACGACCAGAGCAAGGCCAACCTCAAGCAGGCCGGCGAGAACGTCAAGGACGCTTTCAAGCGCGACTGACGATCGAGCACTGACGCTCCAGGAAGGCCCGCTGCGACGCAGCGGGCCTTCCCCTGTCCGCCCCTGTCCACCCTGTCCGGCCCTCGGCCGTCCCGGGCCACCCGCTCCCCACCGGCCGTGCCGCCTTTGTAGACTGACGTCCGAGCGACCTCGTGAATCAATTCACAAAGTCGCTTCCGGACGCCCCGCAACCCCCCGAGGTGCCCCGCTGTGAGCAGATGGTGAGCACGTCCCCGAGCGCCTATGACGCCGACGTCATCGTCGTCGGCGCGGGCCCGGCCGGATCCACGACCGCCTACCACCTGGCCCAGTCCGGCGCCGACGTCCTGCTCCTGGAGAAGTCCGCGTTCCCGCGCGAGAAGGTCTGCGGCGACGGCCTCACCCCGCGCGCGGTGAAGTCGCTGGTCTCGATGGGCATCGACACCCGCCCGGAGGCCGGCTGGGTCCACAACAAGGGCCTGCGCATCCTCGGCGGCGGCATGCGCCTGGAGCTGCCCTGGCCCGAGCTGGCCGACTACCCGTCGTACGGCCTGGTCCGTCCCCGCACCGACTTCGACGACCTGCTCGCCCGGCAGGCGGTCAAGGCCGGCGCGACGCTGCGCGAGCGCGTCAACGTCCAGGCACCCGTCCTCGACGAGCGCACCGGGCACATCACCGGGGTCACCGCGCGCACCGAGGACGGCGAGGTCACCTACCGGGCGCCGCTGGTCGTGGCTGCCGACGGCAACTCCAGCCGGCTCTCGCTCGCGATGGGCCTGAACAAGCGCGACGACCGGCCGATGGGCGTCGCGGTGCGCACCTACTACACGAGCCCGCGCCACGACGACGAGTGGCTCGAGTCGTGGCTGGAGCTGTGGGACGAGCGCGACGGCCAGCGCCGGCTGCTGCCCGGCTACGGCTGGGTGTTCGGCGTCGGCGACGGCACGTCCAACGTCGGCCTCGGCATCCTCAACACCAGTACGGCGTGGGGCCAGGTGGACTACAAGGAGCTGCTGCGGCGCTGGCTCGACCAGACCCCGGAGGAGTGGGGCTTCCGCGAGGAGAACCGCACCGCCCCCATCCGCGGTGCGGCGCTGCCGATGGGCTTCAACCGCCAGCCCCACTACACCCGCGGACTGCTGCTCGTCGGCGACTCCGGGGGCATGGTCAACCCGTTCAACGGCGAGGGCATCGCCTACGCGATGGAGTCCGGCGAGCTCGCCGCCCAGGTCATCGCGCAGGCCCTCTCGCGCCCGACCGACGACGCGCGCGAGCGGGCGCTGGCCGCCTACCCGCAGGCCCTGAAGCAGGCGTACGGCGGCTACTACACGATCGGCCGGACGTTCGTGAAGCTGATCGGTGACGACCGGGTGATGAAGCTCGCCACCCGCCACGGACTGCCGCATCCGCTGCTGATGCGCTTCGTGCTCAAGCTGATGGCCAACCTCACCGACGCCCGCGGCGGCGATGCCATGGACAGGGTGATCAATGCTCTGTCCCGGCTCGCTCCGGCGGCCTGACAGCGAGGGCTGACCGCTGAATACCCCGGTTCTGATGACCCCCGAGCCGCTCCTAGGATTGAGCAGCCCGGTCACCCGCCGGGCGATGTCGTGCAGGCCACGAGCGAGGGGAGACCGGCAGCGGATGAACGCCTACGCCCCGATCCTCGTGCTGGCCGTCATCGCGGCCGGCTTCGCGGTCTTCTCGATCGCCGCCGGTGCCCTCACCGGCCCCAAGCGCTACAACCGGGCGAAGCTCGACGCCTACGAGTGCGGCATCGAGCCGACCCCGCAGCCCGTCGGCGGCGGCCGCTTCCCGGTGAAGTACTACCTGACCGCGATGCTCTTCATCATCTTCGACATCGAGATCGTCTTCCTCTACCCGTGGGCCGTGCACTTCGACGAGCTCGGCATCTTCGGGCTGGTCGAGATGGTGCTGTTCATCCTCACCCTGCTGACCGCCTACGCCTACGTGTGGCGTCGCGGCGGGCTCGAGTGGGACTGAGGTAGCGATGGGTATCGAGGAGAAGCTCCCGTCGGGGATCCTGCTCACGACGGTGGAGAAGCTGGCCGGCTACATGCGGCGCGGCTCGCTGTGGCCCGCGACGTTCGGCCTGGCCTGCTGCGCGATCGAGATGATGGCCTCGGGCGGGCCCCGCTACGACCTGGCGCGGTTCGGCATGGAGGTCTTCCGGGCCTCGCCCCGCCAGGCCGACCTGATGATCGTGGCCGGCCGGGTCAGCCAGAAGATGGCCCCGGTGCTGCGCCAGATCTACGACCAGATGCCCAACCCCAAGTGGGTGCTGTCGATGGGCGTCTGCGCCTCCAGCGGCGGCATGTTCAACAACTACGCGATCGTCCAGGGCGTCGACCACATCGTGCCGGTCGACATCTACCTGCCCGGCTGCCCGCCGCGGCCGGAGATGCTGATGGACGCGATCATCAAGCTGCACGAGCAGATCCAGGCCGCGCCGCTCGGCGCCAACCGCGAGCGCATCGCGCGCGAGTCCGAGGCGGTCGCGCTGACCGCCAAGCCCACCGCGCAGATGAAGGGCCTGCTCCGGTGAGCGAGACTCGACAAGCAGCCTGCCGGAGAACCGCAAGCCGGTCGACGACCCCGCTGCGGAGACGATCGACGTGCGGCGCGGCATGTTCGGCGACGCGCGGCACCGGTGACACGTCCGGCTACGGCGGCCTGGTCCGGCCGGTGCGGCTGCCGGGTGGGTCGGAGCGCCCCTACGGCGGGTGGTTCGACGAGGCCGCCGACCAGCTCGAGCGGCTGCTGCCCGAGTTCGACGACGCGATCGAGAAGGTCGTCGTCGACCGTGACGAGCTCACCTTCTTCGTCCGGCGCGAACGTCTCGTCGACGTCATGCAGGTCGCTGCGCGACGACCCCGCGCTGCGCTTCGAGATGTGCATGGGCGTCTCCGGCGCCCACTACCCGCACGAGACGGGCCGCGAGCTGCACGCCGTCTACCCGCTGCTCTCGGTGACCCACAACCGCCGGGTCCGCGTCGAGGTCGCGTGCAGCGACGACGACCCGCACATCCCGTCGGTCACCTCGGTCTATCCGGGCAACGACTGGCACGAGCGGGAGACCTGGGACTTCTTCGGCATCGTCTTCGACGGCCACCCGGCGCTGACCCGCATCGAGATGCCCGACGACTGGCCCGGGCACCCGCAGCGCAAGGACTACCCGCTGGGCGGGGTCCCGGTCGAGTTCAAGGGCGCGCAGATCCCGCCGCCGGACGAGCGAAGGGTCTACAGCTGATGACGCAGCAGGACGCCTACGCGGCCGCGCAGGAGACGACGGAGGGCACCGTCTACACCGTCTCGGGCCAGGACTGGGACGCGCTCGCGGCCGGGCTCGGTGAGGCCGGCGAGGAGCGGATCGTCGTCAACATGGGGCCGCAGCACCCGTCGACCCACGGCGTGCTCCGGCTGATCCTCGAGCTCGAGGGCGAGACGGTCACCAACTGCCGGCTCGGCATCGGCTACCTGCACACCGGCATCGAGAAGAACTGCGAGTTCCGCAACTGGACCCAGGGCGTCACCTTCGTGACGCGGATGGACTACCTGGCGCCGCTGTTCAACGAATACGTCTACTGCGCGGGCATCGAGCGGCTGCTCGGCATCCAGGACGAGATCCCCGAGCGGGCCAACGTCATCCGCGTGATGATGATGGAGCTCAACCGGGTGTCCTCCCACCTGGTGGCGCTTGGCCACGGGCGGCATGGAGCTCGGGGCGCTGACCCCGATGACGTTCGGCTTCCGCGACCGCGAGGAGATCCTCGACGTCTTCGAGATGGTCACCGGGCTGCGCATGAACCACGGCTACATCCGCCCCGGTGGCCTCGCCATGGATCTGCCCCCGGGCGCGGTCGACCGCATCCGCGACCTGCTCACGCTGCTGCCCAAGCGCCTGGCCGACATGGAGAACCTGCTCGTCGGCAACAAGATCTGGATGGAGCGCACGGCTGGTGTCGGCTACCTCGACCTGACCGGCTGCATGGCGCTGGGCATCACCGGGCCGATCCTGCGCGCGACCGGCCTGCCCCACGACCTGCGCAAGTCGCAGCCCTACGCCGGCTACGAGACCTACGAGTTCGACGTCCCGACCCAGACGACGTGTGACGCCTACGGCCGCTTCCTCATCCGCATCGACGAGATGAAGGAGTCGCTGAAGATCGTCTCCCAGTGCCTGGACCGGCTCAAGGACGGTCCGGTCATGGTCGCCGACAAGAAGATCGCCTGGCCGGCGCAGCTCGCCCTCGGCGGCGACGGGTTGGGCAACTCCCTCAACCACATCCGCCACATCATGGGCGAGTCGATGGAGGCGTTGATCCACCACTTCAAGCTGGTCACCGAGGGGTTCCGGGTGCCGGCCGGACAGGTCTACAACGCCATCGAGTCCCCGCGCGGAGAGCTCGGCGTCCACCTCGTCAGCGACGGCGGCACCCGGCCCTACCGCGTGCACTTCCGCGACCCGTCGTTCAACAACCTGCAGTCGGCACCGGCGATGTCCGAGGGCAGCATGATCGCCGATGTCATCGCGGCGATCGCGTCCATCGACCCCGTGATGGGGGGTGTGGACCGGTGAGCGCCTACAGCCAGGAGCTCCAGGACCGCCTCGAGGTGGACGCGAAGGAGATCATCGCGCGCTACCCGCGCAGCCGTTCCGCGCTGCTGCCGCTGCTGCACCTCGTGCAGTCGGAGGAGGGCTATGTCAGCCCCGCCGGCATCGAGTTCTGCGCCGAGCTGCTCGACCTCAGCAGCGCCGAGGTGGCGGCGGTTGCGACGTTCTACTCGATGTACAAGCGCCGGCCCAACGGCACCTACGCCGTCGGCGTGTGCACGAACACGCTGTGTGCCGTGCTCGGCGGCGACCAGATCTTCCGCACGTTGAAGGACCACCTCGGCGTCGGCCACGACGAGACGACCGACGACGGTGCGGTCACTCTCGAGCACGTCGAGTGCAACGCGGCGTGCGACTACGCGCCGGTGATGATGGTCAACTGGGAGTTCTTCGACAACCAGACCCCCGAGTCGGCCAAGCAGCTCGTCGACGACCTGCGCGCCGGCACCGAGGTGACACCCACCCGCGGCGGGCCGCTGCGCACCTTCAAGCAGGTCGAGCGCGTCCTTGCCGGCTTCCCCGACGGGCTGGCCGACGAGGGCGGCTCGGGCGGCCCGGCGACCTTCGTCGGGCTCGAGATCGCCCGCGAGCGCGGCGAGTCGCGCACCCGAGCCTCCGGCGCGGGGCGAGCCGCGGACAAGGGGGCGAAGGGACTCATGACGCTGACCCCCGTGCTCAGCAAGTACTGGGACGCCGAACGGTCGTGGACCCTGCAGACCTACCAGGACAACGACGGCTACGAAGCGCTGCGCGCCGCGCTCGGGATGCACCAGGACGCCGTCGTGCAGGCGGTCAAGGACTCCGGGCTGCGTGGCCGCGGCGGTGCCGGCTTCCCCACCGGCATGAAGTGGGGCTTCATCCCGCAGGGTGACGGCAAGGACCACTACCTGGTCGTGAACGCCGACGAGTCCGAGCCGGGAACCTGCAAGGACATCCCGCTGATGATGGCCACGCCGCACGCCCTGATCGAGGGGGTGATCATCTCGTCGTACGCGATCCGCGCGAACCAGGCCTTCATCTACGTGCGCGGCGAGGTGGTGCACGTCATCCGCCGGCTGCAGCAGGCCGTGCAGGAGGCGTACGACGCGGGCTTCCTCGGCACCGACATCCTCGGGTCGGGCTTCAACCTCGAGCTCACCGTGCACGCCGGGGCCGGTGCCTACATCTGCGGTGAGGAGACGGCGCTGCTCGACTCGCTCGAGGGCTACCGCGGCCAGCCCCGGCTGCGTCCGCCGTTCCCGGCGATCGCGGGCCTCTACTCCAGCCCGACGGTCATCAACAACGTCGAGTCGATCGCCAGCGTCCCGCCGATCATCCTCAACGGCGCCAAGTGGTTCCGCTCGATGGGGAGCGAGAAGTCGCCGGGCTTCAAGCTGTTCTCGCTGTCCGGGCACATCAAGCGGCCCGGGCAGTACGAAGCGCCGCTCGGCATCACGTTCCGCGAGCTGCTCGACCTGGCCGGCGGCATGCGTGACGGGCACGAGCTGAAGTTCTGGACGCCCGGCGGCTCGTCGACGCCGCTGTTCACGGCCGAGCACCTCGACGTCAAGCTCGACTTCGAGGACGTCGCCGAGAAGGGCTCGATGCTCGGCACCACGGCGCTGATGATCTTCGACGACACGACCTGTGTCGTGCGCGCGGTGCTGCGCTGGACCGAGTTCTACGCCCACGAGTCCTGCGGCAAGTGCACGCCCTGCCGGGAGGGCACGTTCTGGCTGGTGCAGATCATGCGCCGCCTCGAGCACGGCAAGGGCACCGAGGAAGACCTCGAGAAGCTGCTGGACATCTGCGACAACATCCTGGGCCGCGCGTTCTGCGCGCTCGGCGACGGCGCGACGAGTCCGATCACCTCGTCGGTGCGAGTACTTCCGCGACGAATACATCGCCCACCTCACGCAGGGCGGGTGTCCGTTCGACCCGGCGGCAGCCACCGTCTTCGCCGGCAACGGCCATGGATCGGGGGCGGCCGGCTCATGACCGTCACCGCGAACACCGACGAGAGCGTGGCCAAGCGCGACGACCTCGTCCCCCTGACCATCGACGGCTTCGAGGTCCGGGTGCCCAAGGGCACGCTGGTGATCCGGGCCGCCGAGCTGCTCGGGATCCAGATCCCGCGCTTCTGCGACCACCCGCTGCTCGACCCGGTCGGCGCGTGCCGCCAGTGCCTGGTCGAGGTCGAGGGGCAGCGCAAGCCGCTCGCGTCGTGCACCACGACGGTCTCCGAGGGCATGGTGGTGCGGACCCAGCTCACCTCGCCGGTCGCCGACAAGGCGCAGCACGGCGTGATGGAGCTGCTGCTCATCAACCACCCGTTGGACTGCCCGGTGTGCGACAAGGGCGGTGAGTGCCCGCTGCAGAACCAGGCGCTGTCCAACGGCCGGCCCGAGACGCGCTTCGTCGACGTCAAGCGCACGTTCCCCAAGCCGATCAACCTCTCGGCCCAGGTCCTGCTCGACCGTGAGCGCTGTGTCCTGTGCGCCCGCTGCACCCGCTTCTCCTCGGACATCGCCGGCGACCCCTTCATCGAGATGCTCGAGCGCGGCGCGCTCCAGCAGGTCGGCATCTACGAGAACGAGCCGTTCGAGTCCTACTTCTCCGGCAACACCGTGCAGATCTGCCCGGTCGGAGCGCTGACCGGTGCGGCCTACCGGTTCCGCGCCCGGCCCTTCGACCTCGTCTCCTCGCCCGGCATCTGCGAGCACTGCGCCTCCGGCTGCGCGATCCGCACCGACCACCGGCGCGGACGGGTGATGCGCCGGCTCGCCGGCGACGACCCGCAGGTCAACGAGGAGTGGAACTGCGACAAGGGCCGGTGGGCCTTCACCTACGCCACCGCCCAGGACCGGCTGACGACCCCGCTCGTGCGCGACGACGACGGCGAGCTGGTCCCGACGTCGTGGGCCGAGGCACTGAGCATCGCCGCCGACGGGCTGGGCCGGGCGCGCGGAGCGGCCGGCGTCCTCGTCGGCGGGCGGTCCACGATGGAGGACGCCTACGCCTACGCGAAGTTCGCGCGCACGGTGCTGCGCACCAACGACATCGACTTCCGGGCCCGCCCGCACTCGGCCGAGGAGGAGGCGTTCCTGGCCGCCGAGGTCGCCGGCCGTGGCATCGGCGTCACCTACTCCGACATCGAGAAGGCCTCGTCGGTGCTCCTGGTCGGCCTCGAGCCGGAGGAGGAGTCGCCGATCCTGTTCCTGCGACTCCGCAAGGGCGTGCGCACCAAGGGCCTCGAGGTGCATGCCGTCGCGCCGTTCGCCACCCGTGGGCTGGAGAAGCTGTCCGGCCGCCTGGTCGCGACCGCGCCCGGCGCGGAGGCTGCGGTGCTGGACGCCATCCGCTCGCGGGACAAGGACGTCGCCGACGCAGCCAAAGCAGTGCACGCCGACGGCGCGGTGATCCTCGTCGGTGAGCGGCTGGCCACCTCGCCCGGTGCGCTGACGGCGGTCGCCAGCCTGGCCGAGGCGACCGGCGCCCGGCTGGCGTGGGTTCCCCGGCGAGCGGGCGAGCGCGGCGCGGTCGAAGCCGGCGCGCTCCCGTCGCTGCTTCCCGGTGGCCGTCCGGTGGCCCAGGCCGATGCCCGGGTGGACGTGGCGACGGCCTGGGGTGTCGACCCGCTGCCGAGCGGTGCCGGCCGCGGACTGAGCGACCTGCTGGCGGCGGTGCACACGGGCGGCGTACGCGCCCTGCTGATCGGCGGCGTCGACCCGCACGACCTGCCCGACCCCACGGCGGCGCTCGCGGCCATCGACGCGGCCGACTTCGTCGTGAGCCTGGAGCTGCGGGCCTCTGCCGTGACCGAGCGCGCCGACGTCGTCCTTCCGGTCGCGCCGGCCGTCGAGAAGTCCGGGACGTTCGTCGACTGGGAGGGCCGGGAGCGGCCCTTCGCCGAGGTGCTGCGCGGCACCAACGCGCTGCCCGACACCCGGGTGCTGCACGTGCTGGCCGCTGCCATGGACGTCGACCTCGGCCTGCCCGGTGTCGCGGACGCCCGCGCCGAGATCGCCGAGCTCGGGCAGTGGGACGGCGACCGTGCGGCCGGCCCCAAGGCCAAGGGCGGCGCGGCCACCCGGCCCGGCACGGGGGAGGCCGTCCTGGCGACGTGGCACCTGCTGCTCGACGCGGGCCGGTTGCAGGACGGCGAGCCGTTCCTCGCCGCCACGGCCCACCGGCCGGTCACCCGGCTCGGTCCGGCGGCGGCGGACGCGCTCGGCCTCGTAGACGGCGACGAGCTGACCGTCTCGACCGACGCCGGCTCGATCACGCTTCCGCTCGTCGTCACACCCGGCATGGCCGACGGTGTCGTCTGGGTGCCCACCAACAGCCCGGGTTCCGCCGTCCGGGACACGCTGCGGGCCGACGCCGGCGCCGTCGTACGGATCAGTGCCGGGGGTGCCGGGTGACCTCGACACTGCTCGCCGCACCGGAGGTGCCCGGCTTCGGCGCCGACCCCTGGTGGCTCGTGCTGGGCAAGGCGCTGTTCGTCTTCGTCTTCCTCGTCGTCATGACGCTGTTCACGATCTGGTGGGAGCGGCGGGTCGTCGCGCGCATGCAGCACCGCATCGGACCCAACCGGGTCGGCCCGTTCGGCCTGCTGCAGAGCCTCGCCGACGGCATCAAGCTCGCGCTCAAGGAAGACATCATCCCGAAGGCCGCCGACAAGGTGGTGTTCATCCTCGCGCCCATCATCGCGACGATCCCGGCCTTCATGGCGTTCGCCGTCATCCCGTTCGGCGGTCAGGTGTGGATCGCCGGGCACGAGACCAACCTGCAGCTGACCGACCTGCCCGTGGCGGTGCTCTACATCCTCGCCGTCGCGTCGGTCGGCATCTACGGGATCGTCCTGGCCGGCTGGTCCAGCGGCTCGACGTACCCGCTCCTCGGTGGCCTGCGCTCGTCGGCCCAGATGATCTCCTACGAGGTCGCGATGGGGCTCGCGTTCGTCGGTGTGTTCCTCTACGCCGGCTCGATGTCCACGTCGCAGATCGTCGCCGCGCAGGACCAGCTGTGGTTCGCCGTGCTGCTCGCGCCCTCGTTCGTCATCTACGTCGTCTCGATGGTCGGCGAGACCAACCGCGCGCCGTTCGACCTGCCCGAGGCCGAGGGTGAGCTGGTCGGTGGGTTCCACACGGAGTACTCCTCGCTGAAGTTCGCCCTGTTCTTCCTCGCCGAGTACGTCAACATGGTCACGGTCTCGGCGCTGGCGACGACGTTGTTCCTCGGCGGCTGGCAGGCGCCGTACCCGCTCGGCGGGCCGATCTGGCAGGGCGCCAACGAGGACTGGTGGCCGCTGCTGTGGTTCACCGGCAAGCTGCTGGTCTTCCTGTTCTTCTTCATCTGGCTGCGCGGCACGCTGCCGCGGCTGCGCTACGACCAGTTCATGCGCCTGGGCTGGAAGGTCCTGATCCCGGCCGCCCTGGCCTGGTTGATGCTGGTCGCGACCGCGCGCGCGATCAACAACGAGTACGACGTGAGCCGCCGCGACCTCTTGCTCTACGGCGGGTCCGCTGGTGCTGTTCGTGCTCGTTCTCAGCTTCGTCTGGGACTTCCTCGCCAGCCGCCGACGTGACGCGCAGGACGACGACACCGACGGCGGGTTCGACGCGATGGCCGGCGGCCACCCGGTGCCCCCGATGCCCGACCAGGTCACCCCGGCGCTGGCCGGGTCGTCTCGCCGGACGGAGGACGACTCGTGAACCAGCTCAAGGGTTTCGGGGTCACGTTCCGCACGATGTTCAAGCAGGTCGTGACGGAGCAGTACCCCGAGGACGAAGAAGGTGACCGAGCCGCGCTTCCACGGCCGCCACCAGCTCAACCGGCACCCGGACGGCCTGGAGAAGTGCATCGGCTGCGAGCTGTGCGCCTGGGCCTGCCCCGCCGACGCCATCTACGTCGAGGGTGAGGACAACACCGAGGGTGAGCGCTTCTCGCCGGGGGAGCGCTACGGCCGCGTCTACCAGATCAACTACCTGCGCTGCATCTTCTGCGGGCTGTGCATCGAGGCGTGCCCGACGCGCGCGCTCACGATGACGAACGAGTTCGAGCTGGCCGACTTCTCCCGGGAGAGCCTCATCTTCGAGAAGCAGGACCTCCTCGCTCCGCTGATGCCGGGCATGGTCGAGGCGCCGCACCCGATGGTCGACGGCTACGACGAGCAGGACTACTACCGGGGCCGGGTGGCCCGGGCGACGACGGCCCAGGGCGACTACGCCGCTGCACACCACGCGGACGACACGAGCGACGTCGAGGACCCGGCGTGACCGGCGCGATCACGCTGGCCGCCACTGCCGACACCGGCACCGGCGAGGCGGTCGTGTTCTGGCTGCTCGCGCCGGTGGCCACGCTCGCGGCCGCCGGGATGCTGCTGGTCCGCAAGGCGGTGCACAGCGCGCTGCTGCTCGCGCTGACGATGCTCTGCCTGGCCGTCTTCTACATCGCGCAGGATGCGTCGTTCCTGGGCGTCGTGCAGGTCGTGGTCTACACCGGCGCCGTGATGATGCTGTTCCTGTTCGTGCTGATGCTGGTCGGCGTGGACTCGGCGGACTCTCTCGTCGAGACCCTGCGCGGCCAGCGGATCGCTGCCCTGCTGGCCGGTGTGGGCTTCGCCGCGCTCGTCATGTTCGGCATCGGTGACGTCGTCATGGACAACAAGGGCCTGGAGGCCGCCAACGCGGACGGCAACGTGCAGGGCCTGGCCAACCTGATGTTCTCGCGCTACGTGTTCGCGTTCGAGGCCACCAGCGCGCTGCTCATCACCGCCGCGCTCGGCGCCATGATGCTGGCGCACCGCGAGCGGATCGAGGCCCGGCTGAGTCAGCGCGACCTGTCCGAGCTTCGCTTCCGGCGGCCCAACCCCGCGCCGCTGCCCGGCCCCGGCGTCTACGCACGGCACAACGCCGTGGACACACCGGCACTGCTGCCGGACGGAACGCCGTCCGACCTCTCGGTGTCGCCGGTGCTGACGGCCAGGGGAGACGTCCGCGCCCCGGTGTCCGGTGGTGCCGACATCCGCGAGGTCGAGGGCGCGCATGACGACGACGGGGGGTCGCAGCGGTGAACCCCATGAACTACATCTACCTGTCGGCCCTGCTGTTCTCGATCGGGTCGGCCGGTGTCCTGCTGCGGCGCAACGCGATCGTCGTCTTCATGTCCGTGGAGCTCATGCTCAACGCCACCAACCTGGCGTTCGTGACGTTCGCCCGGATGCACGGCAACCTCGACGGGCAGGTGATCGCGTTCTTCGTCATGGTCGTCGCGGCCGCCGAGGTGGTCATCGGCCTGGCGATCATCATGACCATCTTCCGCACCCGCCGCTCGGCCTCGGTCGACGGCGCCAACCTGTTGAAGTACTAGGACTGCCGTGACGAACCTCCTCGCCGCGGAAGGCAGCCAGTCGGTGGCCGCCGCCTCCGGTGTCTTCACGCTCGGCTGGCTGCTGATCGCGCTGCCGTTGGCCGGTGCCCTCGTCCTGCTGGTCGGTGGACGTCGTACGGACCGCATCGGTCACCTGGTCGGCACGGCGATGCCCGCCGCGTCGTTCGTGCTGGGGGTGGTGCTCTTCATCGCCATGCTCGGCCGCGATGCGGAGGACCGTGCGCTCGGGCAGCACCTGTTCGCGTGGGTGCCCGCCGGCAGCCTCCAGGTCGACGCCGGCCTGCTGATCGACCAGCTCTCGATGTGCTTCGTGCTGCTGATCACCGGCGTCGGGACGCTGATCCACGTCTACTCGATCGCCTACATGGAGCACGACCTCGACCGGCGACGGTTCTTCGGCTACCTGAACCTGTTCATCGCGGCGATGCTGCTGCTCGTCCTGGCCGACAGCTATCTCCTGCTGTACGTCGGGTGGGAGGGCGTCGGGCTCGCGTCGTACCTGTTGATCGGGTTCTGGAGCTACGTGCCGGCCTATGCCGCGGCGGCGAAGAAGGCGTTCGTCGTGAACCGGGTCGGCGACTTCGGCCTGTCGGTCGCGATCATGATCATGTTCTGGCAGTTCGGCAGCGTGAGCTTCGCCGACGTGTTCTCCAGCGCCGAGGGCGCGAGCGAGGCGGCGCTCACCGTGATGGGGCTGATGCTGCTGCTGGGCGCGTGCGGCAAGTCCGCGCAGTTCCCGCTGCAGTCCTGGCTCGGTGACGCGATGGCCGGCCCGACGCCGGTGTCGGCGCTGATCCACGCCGCAACGATGGTGACGGCGGGCGTCTACCTCATCGTCCGGTCGGCGCCGATCTTCGCGGGCGCGCCCGACGCGCAGCTGGCGGTGGCCATCGTCGGTGCCATCACGCTGCTGTTCGGGGCGATCATCGGCACCGCGAAGGACGACATCAAGAAGGCGCTCGCGGCGTCGACGATGAGCCAGATCGGCTACATGATGCTGGCCGCCGGGCTGGGTCCGATCGGCTACGCGTTCGCGATCTTCCACCTGCTGACGCACGGCTTCTTCAAGGCCGGCATGTTCCTCGGCGCCGGCTCGGTGATGCACGGCATGAACGACCGGGTGGACATGCGGCGGTACGGCGGGTTGTCGACCGTCATGAAGGTCACCTGGATCACGTTCGGGCTGGGCTGGCTGGCGATCATCGGCTTCCCGGGCCTGTCCGGGTTCTGGAGCAAGGACAAGATCATCGAAGCGGCGTTCGTCGGCGACGGCTGGCGGCCGTGGGTGCTCGGGATGGCCGCTCTGATCGGTGCCGGCATCACCGCGTTCTACATGACCCGGTTGTTCGTGATGACCTTCCACGGCGAGCGGCGCTGGGAGGACGACGTGCACCCGCACGAGTCGCCGAAGCTGATGACGGTGCCGCTGATCGTGCTGGCGGTCGGCTCGGCCTTCCTCGGTCTCCTGCTCGGCCCGACCGGCGCGATCCAGCACTGGCTCGAACCGGTCGTCGGCGAGCACGGCGAGGAGGCCCCGGTGCTGCCGGTCTGGCTGCTGACCACGCTGACGGTGGTGCTCGTGCTGCTCGGCGCGCTGCTGGCAGCGCGGATGTACCTGCGCCGCCCGGTGCCCCTCACGGCGCCGGCCGGGTCGGTCGCCACGCGTGCCGCGCGCCAGCGACCTGTACCAGGACGCCGTCAACGAGTCGCTGTTCATGCGGCCGGGTCAGTACCTCACCCGCTCCCTGGTCTACTTCGACAACCGCGTCATCGACGGTGCCGTCAACGGGCTGGCCGCGCTGATCGGTGGGACGTCCGGGCGGTTCCGCCGGCTGCAGACCGGGTTCGTCCGCTCCTATGCCCTGACGATGCTCGGAGGAGCCGTCCTCGTGATCGCCGCCATGTTGTTGGTGAGGCTCTAAGTGACCGACTTCCCCTGGCTGACGACCCTCGGCGCGGTGCCGCTCGTGGGTGCGGTCGTCGTGGCCGCACTGCCGCGGACCCGGGCCCTGCTGGCCAAGCAGGTGGCACTCGGCGTCTCGCTGGTCGTGCTGGCCCTGACCGTCGTACTCGCGCTGCGCTTCGAGCCGAACAGCGAGGAGCAGTTCCAGTTCGCGGAGACCCACGAGTGGATCCCGCAGTTCGGCGTCAGCTACGCGGTCGGCGTCGACGGCATCGCGCTGGTGCTCATCGCCCTGGCGACGGTGCTCACGCCGATCTGCATCCTGGCCTCGTGGCACGACGCCTACCGCCTGCGCCGCCCCGTCGGCACCTACTTCGCGCTGTTCCTGCTGCTCGAGACGTTCATGATCGGCGTGTTCGCCGCGACCGACGTGTTCCTGTTCTACGTCTTCTTCGAGGCGATGCTGATCCCGATGTACTTCATCATCGGGTCCTACGGAGGTCCGCAGCGTTCCTACGCAGCGGTGAAGTTCCTGCTCTACAGCCTGTTCGGCGGCCTGCTGATGCTGGCAGCGGTGATCGGCCTGTTCGTCGTGTCCGACGGCGGCAACCAGGCGTTCCTGTTCGAGAACCTGCTCGGCCTGGACATCGCACCGAACACCGAGCGATGGCTGTTCCTCGGCTTCTTCGTCGCCTTCGCGATCAAGGCGCCGCTGTGGCCGGTGCACACGTGGCTGCCCGACGCCGCGGCGGAGTCGCCGCCCGGCGGTGCGGTCCTGCTCGTCGGCGTGCTCGACAAGGTCGGCACGTTCGGGATGATCCGGCTCTGCCTGCCGCTGTTCCCCGACGCGTCGCGCTGGGCGGCGCCGGTGGTGATCGCCCTGGCCGTGATCGGGATCCTCTACGGCGCGCTCGTGGCGATCGGCCAGACCGACATCAAGCGGCTGATCGCCTACACGTCGATCTCCCACTTCGGCTTCATCACGCTGGGCATCTTCGCGATGACCACGACCGCGTCGTCGGGCTCGATGCTGTACATGTTCAACCACGGCTTCTCGACCGCTGCGCTGTTCCTCGTCGCCGGGTTCATGATCAGCCGGCGGGGCTCGCGACTGATCGCCGACTACGGCGGCGTGCAGCGGGTCGCGCCCGCTGCTCGCCGGGACGTTCCTGGTCGCCGGCCTGTCCAGCCTCGCGCTGCCTGGCCTGTCCAGCTTCATCAGCGAGTTCCTCGTGCTGGTGGGCACGTTCCCGCGCTACCAGGTGGCGGCCGTGCTCGCGACGCTCGGCATCATCCTCGCGTCGGTCTACATCCTGCTGATGTACCAGCGCACGATGACCGGTGAGCCCAACGAGGCGACGTCGCAGTGGCGCGACCTCGGCCGGCGCGAGGTTGCCGTGGTGGCTCCGCTGCTGGCAGTGATCATCGCGCTGGGCTTCTATCCCAAGCCGCTGCTCGACGTCATCAACCCGTCGATCGAGCGGACCATGGAGCAGGTCGGCTCGACCGACGTGCAACCCGTCGTACCGGTCGCCGAAGGACAGGAGCCGTGAGCGCCGTGAGCACCGCGCCGGTGCAGCTCGCGGCCGCCTTCGACACCCCGAGCATCGACTACGGGCTGCTCGCTCCGATGCTGATCGTCTTCGGTGTCGCGGTGGTCGGCGTGCTGGTCGAGGCCTTCATGCCGCGCTTGTGGCGCCACGAGGTGCAGTTCGGCCTGGCTGCGGCAGGGCTGATCGGCGCGTTCGTCGCGCTCGTGCTGTCCGCCGGCGACGTTGCGATCATCGCGCAGGGCGCCATCGCCGTTGACGGCCCGGCGCAGTTCCTGCAGGGCGTGATCCTGCTGCTCGCGCTGACCGGCCTGCTGGCAACGGCCGAGCAGTCACTGGACACCGGCGGCCCGTTCACCTCGGCCGGCTCGTCACTGCCCGGCTCCGAGCACGAGCGCACGCTGACCGCCACCGGCGTCACCCAGACCGAGGTCTTCCCGCTGCTGATGTTCGCGGTCGGCGGCATGCTGATGTTCCCGGCGGCCAACGACCTGCTGACGATGTTCGTCGCGCTCGAGGTGCTGTCGCTGCCGCTGTACCTGCTGTGCGGGCTCGCGCGCCGCCGGCGGCTCCTCTCGCAGGAGGCGTCGCTGAAGTACTTCCTGCTCGGCGCGTTCTCCTCGGCGTTCTTCCTGTACGGCGTGGCGCTGCTCTACGGCTACGCCGGCACGGTGCGGCTGTCGGGCATCGCCGACGCGGTCAGCAAGAACGCGGGGTCCGACGGTCTGCTCCTGGTCGGCACGGCCCTGGTCTCGGTCGGGCTGCTGTTCAAGGTCGGTGCGGCGCCGTTCCACGCCTGGACGCCGGACGTCTACCAGGGCGCTCCGACCCCGATCACCGGGTTCATGGCCGCGTGCACCAAGGTCGCGGCGTTCGGTGCCTTGCTGCGGGTGTTCTACGTCGGCCTCGGCGGGCTCGCCTGGGACTGGGAGCCGATGATCTGGGCCGTGGCGATCCTCACCATGGTGATCGGCTCGGTCGTGGCGCTGACGCAGACCGACGTGAAGCGGATGCTCGCCTACTCCTCGATCGCGCACGCGGGGTTCATCCTCACCGGCCTGGTGGCGACCGACACCATCAACGCCGAGACCGGTGAGGTGCTCGGCGTATCCAGCGTGCTCTTCTACCTCGTCGCCTACGGCTTCTCGACGATCGGCGCGTTCGCCGTCGTCACCCTGGTGCGCGACTCGGCGGGGGAGGCGACTCACCTGTCCCAGTGGGCCGGTCTCGGCCGCCGCTCGCCGCTGGTCGCCGGTGTCTTCGCGCTGTTCCTGCTCGCCTTCGCCGGGATCCCGCTGACCAGCGGCTTCACCGCCAAGTTCGCGGTGTTCTCGGCCGCCGTCGAGGGCGGCGCGACGCCGCTGGTCATCGTCGGCGTGGTGATGAGTGCGGTCGCCGCGTTCTTCTATGTCCGGGTCATCGTGCTGATGTTCTTCTCCGAGCCGTCACCCGACGGGCCGAGCGTCGTTGTGCCCAGCGTGCTCACCACGATGACGATCGCGATCGCGGTTGCGGTTACGGTGGTTCTCGGGGTGCTGCCGACCCAGGTCCTCGACCTTGCCGCGCAGGCCTCGCAGTTCGTCCGCTGACCCGACAGGGGGCTCCGTGATCACCGCTGGTCCGTGGGGGCTGCCGACAGGCGACGCCAGCCCTCGAGGCTGACCTGCGCCTCGGCATGGACGCCGTCGAGGAGCTGATGCGCAGCACGGTGAAGAGCGACTACCCGTTCGTCACCGAGACGTCGCGCCATCTGGTCGAGGCCGGCGGCAAGCGGTTCCGTCCGCTGCTCGTGCTGCTCGCTGCGCAGTTCGGCAACCCGCGAGCGGCTGGCGTCGTACCCGCTGCTGTCGTGGTCGAGCTGACGCACCTCGCGACGCTCTACCACGACGACGTGATGGACGAGGCCGCGCTGCGACGCGGGGCCGCCAGCGCGAACGCCCGGTGGGACAACAACGTCGCGATCCTGACCGGTGACTTCCTGTTCGCGCGCGCGTCGGACATCCTGGCCGACCTCGGACCTGAGGCGGTGCGCCTGCAGGCCCGCACGTTCGAGCGGCTGGTGACCGGCCAGATCCGGGAGACCGTCGGACCGTCGCCGAACGACGACGCGGTCGACCACTACATGTCGGTGGTGGCTGACAAGACGGGCTCGCTGATCGCCACCTCCGGACGCTTCGGCGCCCTGCTGTCCGGGGCGGGGGAGCCGGCGGTCGAGGTGATGACCCGGTTCGGGGAGCGCATCGGGGTCGCGTTCCAGCTCTCCGACGACCTCCTCGACGTGGCGTCGGACTCGACGGTGTCGGGCAAGACACCGGGCACCGACCTGCGCGAGGGGGTGCCGACCCTGCCGGTCCTGCACGTACGGCGGGCGAACGACCCGGCCGACGCCCGCCTGCTGGAGCTGCTCGAGGCCGACCTCGAGGACGACGCGCTGCACAAGGAGGCGCTCGGGCTGCTGCGCGAGAACGCCGCGATGGACGCTGCCCGGGCCGACCTCCGGCGCTGGGCCGACGATGCCCGGTCGGTGCTGAGCCCGCTGCCTGCCGGCCCGGCCCGCGCGGCGCTGGAGTCGCTCTGTGACGTGGTCGTCAGCCGCACCGCCTGACCTGCGGCGGCTTCGCCCCGGGCATTGTCTGCTTACCCTGGGGTATGCCCCGCCGTCCATCCCGTGCCCAGGTGACCTGGGCGATCGTGATGGTCTCGGTGATGGTCGTGGGGATCGCCGCCTGGATGATCGGCGCGGGGCGAGACCCAGGGGACGCCGCAACGGTTCCGGCGCCCGCCGTACTCGCGGACCCGACGACCACGTCGGCACCCGCCCCCTCAGCGAGCACGTCGGCACCGCCGCGCACCTGCGCCACTGTTGCGCGCCATTTCAAGCCGCAGACGATCAGCGTCCCTGGAGTGACGAAGCGCGCCTCCGTGGTCACCCCTCCGCGCGATGAGCGCGGGGTGCCGGGGACGCCTCCCCTCACCACGCGCGGCAAGTCGGTGTTCGCCTGGGACCGCGAGCAGGGGATTCGGCCCGGCGACCCGGCGGGCAACGTCCTGCTCAATGCGCACACCTGGCCGGACGGCACCGCGCTGGGCAACCGCCTGCTGGCTCGGCCTGCACAAGGGGGACCGCATCGTCGTGCGCGGGGCGGACGCGCGGCTGTGCTACCGCGTGACCGAGCGGGTCGAGGTTCCCGCGGACGCGAACATGCCCGCGCTACTACGACAAGGCCGGCCCGCCGCAGCTCGCGATCCTCGTCTGCTCGGGGCGCCGGCTCGGGCCAGGCGTCTGGACGAAGCGGACGATCTGGTTCGCCTCGCCCGTCCGTGTGACGGGCGCTGGGCCGACGGCCGTCGATCCTGCCCGACGGCCTGTCGGTGGCCGGTTCTAGATTTGGGGCATGACCACAACACCGATTCTCCTGGTTCCCGGATTCTGGCTCGGCGCGTGGGCCTGGGACGAAGTCGCCGCCCTGCTGCGCGCCGACGGGCACGACGTCACCGCGCTGACGCTGCCCGGTCTCGAGTCCGCCGACGCCGACCGGTCGGCCATCACGTTGTCCGATCACGTGGACGCGATCTGCGCGGCGGTGGAGGCGGCCGGCCGCCCCGTGGTGCTCGCCGTACACAGCGGCACCGGCTTCTCCGGCTATGCCGCCACCGACCGGGTGCCCGAGCGCATCGCGGCGATGGTCTACGTCGACACCGCCCCGGGGAAGGGCGCCGTGGATCCCGACTTCGAGGGCAGCGAGAAGCCGTTCAACTGGGACGAGATCGCGGAGGAGGAGAACCTCGACGGCATCAGCGAGGAGCAGCTCCAGACGTTCCGCGAGCGCGCGGTCCCGGAGCCGGGTGGTGTCCTGCGCGAGGGCGCGGAGCTGACGAACGACGCTCGGCGCGACATCCCGAGCACGATCATCGCGACCGGCTTCACGTCCGAGGCCTACCAGACCTACGCGAAGGAGCACCCCGAGTGGGCGTTCCTCGCCGGCATCTCGGATCTGCGCGACATCACCTGGGTCGACCTGCCGACGAGCCACTGGCCGATGTGGTCACGGCCGAAGGAGCTCGCCGCGATCATCGGCGACGTCGCGAAGGGCGTGTCGGACACCTGACGGTTGACCTCGGCCGCTGAAGGGCGGAGGCTGCAGTCGGTCGGGTGTGTCAGCTCGCGCCCGCTCAGCGACGGGAGCGGTCGATGCAACGACGGTTGACGGCAGAGTTCCTCGGCACGTTCTTCCTGGTGCTCGGCGGGTGCGGTACGGCGGTCATCGCGGCGAACTTCCCCTCCGGTGGGGTCGGCCTGGTCGGCGTGTCGATCGCGTTCGGGCTCACGGTGCTGACCATGGCCTATGCGTTCGGCCACATCTCCGGCGGCCATTTCAACCCGGCGGTCACCATCGGCGCCTGGTTGTGCAAGCGGGTGGAGACTCGCGCCGTCCTGCCGTACGTCGTGACCCAGGTGGTGGCGGCCATCGCGGCGGCCGCGGTGCTGCTGCGTGATCGCCAACGGCCGGCCGGACTACAGCCGGGCGGTGGACGGGCTGGCGGTGAACGGCTATGGATCCCACTCTCCGGGTGACTACAGCCTGCTCGCCTGCCTGGTGATCGAGGTCGTGCTGACCGCGTTCTTCCTGCTGGTGATCCTGGGTGCGACCGACCGGCGGGCCCCGAAAGGGTTCGGGCCGCTGGCGATCGGCCTGTCGCTGACCTTGATCCATCTCGCCTCGATCCCGGTGACGAACACCTCGGTGAACCCGGCCCGCTCGACCGGTCCGGCGCTGCTGGTGGGTGAGGGCTGGGCGGTGGGCCAGCTGTGGCTGTTCTGGCTGGCTCCGCTGGCTGGTGCTGCGATCGCCGGCCTGGGCTACCGGTTCATCACCGGCGACACGGGCGTCGAGGACCTGGCTGAGACGGCGCAGGAGCCCATCCCCGGCCAGCCCGCCATCGGCGAGGCGCAGGCGCCTATCCCCGGCCAGCCCGTCGTCGGCGAGACGCGGACGCTTTGACGGCGTCGACCGGAGCCTCAGCCGGACGCCATCGAGCATCGTCAGCTCACCGCACCGACGAAGCCAGCGCCGCTGCCACGGCGTCTCCACCGCCCGCGGGTTGTAGTGCTCGCGCACCCACGCGACCGACTCCGACGCAGGGACGCCATCGAGAATCGCGAGTGCGGCCAGCGCCGTTCCGGTGCGACCGACCCCGCCCCGGCAGGCAACCTCCACGCGCTCACCGGCAAGCGCGCGCCGGTGCGCCTCGTGCAGCGCATCCAACGCGTCGGCGCGGTCCAGAGGCACCCAGAAGTCCGGCCAGCGGATGCGCCGATGCGCCCACGCCGGAGCCGGCCCTTCGGCCAGCAGCAAGGCGAAGTCCGCCGGGCTCACCGCATCGCCGATCCGCCGGCCACGGACCCGGACCCCACTGGGCAGCACGACCAGCCCGGTCCCGTCCTGCCACGTGTCGTCGCTCATCGGCAGCTACGCGTACGCGCCGGCCTGCGCCTCGGCGGCAGCTCGCCGCTGGCTGCGCCGGCGGTTCTGCAGCATGTCCACGGTCAGCACGCTCAGCGCCGCCCACACCAGGACGAAGCCGGCCAGCCGCGAGGCCGGCATCGGCTCGCCGTACACCAGAACGCCGGTCAGGAACTGCAGCACCGGCGTGAGGTACTGCAGCAGCCCGATCACCGAGAGCGGGATCCGCCGCGCGGCCGCGGCGAAGAGGATCAGCGGTACGGCGGTGACGATGCCCGTGCTGGCGAGCAGCAGCGTGTGGCCCGCTCCGGCGTGGCCGAACTGCCCCTCGCCGCGCACCTCCAGCAGGATCAGCCAGGCCAGCGCCGGCAGCGCCAGCACAGCGGTCTCGACAGTGAGCGACTGCACCGCCCCGACCCGACCGCCCACCCGGTTCTTCAGCAGCGCATACGTCGCGAACGAGAACGCCAGCCCCAACGCGATCCACGGCGGCCGGCCGTAGTCGACCGCCAGGACGACGACGGCAACCGTGCCGAGTCCGATGGCGACCCACTGGGTCCGGCGCAGGCGCTCCCCGAGCAGCACCACGCCCAGCATCACCGTGACGATCGGGTTGATGAAGTAGCCCAGCGAGGTCTCGACGACCTGGTCGCTGTTGACGCCGTAGATGTAGAGGCACCAGTTGGCGGCGATCAGGACCGCGGCCGCGACCAGGATCGCCAGCGATCGGCGGTCGGCCGCGAGCACGCGCAGCGAGGCCCAGTTCCGCTGGACACCGAGGATGACCAGCACGAAGAGCAGCGACCAGACGATGCGGTGCGCCACGATCTCGACCGCGCCGGCCGGCTTCAGCAGCGGGAAGTAGAGCGCGAACATGCCCCAGAGCAGGTACGCCGAGATGCCGTACGCCGTCCCGCGCCGCAGCTCGTTCACCGGTCGCCCACGCAGCCCACGCTAACCGGGCCGGTCAGGAGTGTCGAGCGGCTTTGCTGCTGTCTCAGATCGCGGTCGGGCGCCCGACCGCTATTGAATCGACGGCCCGACCGTCCAGGTGTCCCCGCCGGCGAGCAGCTCGGCGAGGTCGCCCTCACCCTGCGTCTCGCGAGCGGAGTCCAGCTGGCCGGCCATCAGGTCGTCGTAGACCGGTCGCTGCACGGACCGGAAGACCCCGATCGGCGTCCGGGCCAGCGACAGGTCGGCCAGCCGGGACAGGTCGAACGCGTGCGACGGGTCGTCGGCGTGCGCGTCGTGGACGAGCAGCGCGCCGGCATCGACGTCGGCGACGTTCACCACCTTGAGCGACGCGTCGTCGCCCCGGGTCACGCCGTACTGGCTCTGCGCGCCCCAGATGATCGGCTGGCCGTGCTCGAGCCGGATCGTGAAGTCGTCGCGCGTCGCCGGGTCCTTCAGCGGCTCGAACGCCTCGTCGTTGAAGATGTTGCAGTTCTGGTAGATCTCGACCAGCGCCGTGCCGCGGTGCTCGGCCGCGGCCTGCAGCACCGACGTCAGGTGCTTGCGGTCGGAGTCGATCGACCGCGCCACGAACGTCGCCTCGGCGCCGAGCGCGAGCGACACCGGGTTGAACGGCGCGTCCAGCGAGCCCATCGGCGTCGACTTGGTGATCTTGCCGAGCTCGGACGTGGGGGAGTACTGCCCCTTGGTCAGCCCGTAGATGCGGTTGTTGAACAGCAGGATCTTGAGGTTGACGTTGCGGCGCAGCGCGTGGATCAGGTGGTTGCCGCCGATCGAGAGCGCGTCGCCGTCACCGGTGACGACCCACACCGACAGGTCCTGCCGCGAGGACGCCAGGCCGGTCGCGATCGCCGGCGCGCGCCCGTGGATCGAGTGCACCCCGTACGTGTCCATGTAGTAGGGGAACCGCGACGAGCAGCCGATGCCCGAGACGAAGACGATGTTCTCCTTGCGCAGCCCGAGCTCGCGGCATGAACGACTGCACCGGCGGCGAGGATCGCGTAGTCGCCGCAGCCCGGGCACCAGCGCACCTCCTGGTCGGTCTTGAAGTCCTTGGCCGTCTGCGCGACGTCGGACTTCGGCACCAGGTCGAGGGAGGGGAACGCGTGTCCGCTCTGTTCGCTCACTGATTCGCAACTTCCGTGATGACCGAGGCGAGCTCGTCTGCCCTGAACGGCAGCCCGCGCACCTGGTTGTAGCTGATGGCATCGACGAGGAACCGGGCCCGGATGAGCATCGCCAGCTGGCCGAGGTTCATCTCGGGGATCAGCACCCGGTCGTAGCCCTGCAGCACCTCGCCGGTGTTGGACGGGAACGGGTTGAGGTGGCGCAGGTGGGCCTGCGCGACCTCGATGCCCGCCGCGCGCACGGTCCGGCAGGCGGCGCCGATCGGGCCGTACGTCGAGCCCCAGCCCAGCACCAGCACGCTGGCCTGCCCGGTCGGGTCGTCGACCTCGAGCGGCGGGATCGACGACGCGATGCCGTCGATCTTGGCCTGCCGGGTGCGCACCATGAAGTCGTGGTTGGCCGGGTCGTAGGAGATGTTGCCGGTGCCGTCGGCCTTCTCGATGCCGCCGATGCGGTGCTCGAGGCCGGCCGTGCCGGGCACCGCCCACGGCCGGGCCAGCGTCTCCGGGTCGCGCAGGTAGGGCCAGAACGCGGTGCTGCCGTCGTCGAGGGTCTTGTTGTGCTCGGTGGCGAAGTCGACGCGCAGGTCGGGCAGGTCGTCGACCGCCGGGATCGGCCACGGCTCGGAGCCGTTGGCGAGGTAGCCGTCGGAGAGCATGATCACCGGCACGCGGTACGTCGTGGCGATCCGGGCCGCCTCGATCGCCGTGTCGAAGCAGTCGGCAGGCGAGCGCGGCGCGACGATCGGCACCGGCGCCTCGCCGTTGCGGCCGAACATCGCCATCAGCAGGTCGGCCTGCTCGGTCTTGGTGGGCATCCCGGTCGACGGGCCGGCCCGCTGCACGTCCACGATGATCAGCGGCAGCTCGAGCGACACGCCGAGCCCGATCGTCTCCGCCTTGAGCGCGAGCCCCGGGCCGGACGTCGACGTCACGGCCAGCGACCCGCCGTACGCCGCGCCGAGCGCCGCGCCGACCGCGGCGATCTCGTCCTCGGCCTGGAACGTGCGTACGCCGAACCGCTTGTGCTTGCTCAGCTCGTGCAGGATGTCGGAGGCCGGGGTGATCGGGTAGGACCCCAGGAAGAGCGGCAGCCCCGCGCGCTTCGACGCGGCGACGAGCCCGTAGGACAGCGCCAGGTTGCCGGAGATGTTGCGGTAGAGCCCGGGCGCCTGCTTGGCCGGCTTGATCTCGTAGGAGATCGAGAAGTCCTCGGTGGTCTCGCCGAAGCTCCAGCCCGCGTTGAAGGCCGTGATGTTGGCCTCCATGATCTGCTCCATCTTGGCGAACTTCGTGCGCAGGAACGCGACCGTGCCCTCGGTCGGGCGGTTGTAGAGCCAGGACAGCAGCCCGAGGGCGAACATGTTCTTGGCCCGCTCGGCGTCCTTCTTGCTGATGTCGAAGTCCTTGAGCGCCTCGACCGTCATCGACGTCAGCCCGAGCGGGTGGACGTTGTAGGCGTCCAGCGAGCCGTCCTCGAGCGGGTTGGCGTCGTAGCCGACCTTGGCCAGGTTGCGCTTGGTGAACTCGTCGGTGTTGACGATGATGTCGGCGCCGCGGGGCAGGTCGCCGACGTTGGCCTTGAGCGCGGCCGGGTTCATCGCGACGAGCACGTCGGGCCGGTCGCCCGGGGTCATGATGTCGTGGTCGGCGAAGTGCAGCTGGAAGGCCGACACGCCGGGCAGCGTGCCCGCCGGGGCGCGGATCTCGGCCGGGAAGTCGGGCAGCGTGCGACAGGTCGTTGCCGAAGGCGGCCGTCTCGGTGGTGAACCGGTCACCGGTCAGCTGCATGCCGTCGCCGGAGTCGCCGGCGAAGCGGATGATCACCCGGTCGAGCTGCTCGACCTGCTTGGCCACGATTCTCCATGCCTACGTCCCCCTAGACTCCGCCGGAGCCGACCGAAACGAGGAGGCACCGGCGGTGGACGGCTTCTACGGCGGATACGCGCTGGTCGGGCTGATGCTGCTGGTCGGGGTCGTCTTCGTCACCGTCGCCTTCACCGCCAACCGGCTGCTGCGGCCCACCGTCGCCGGGCGGCGACAAGCACATCACCTACGAGTGCGGCGTCGACCCGGTCGGCGAGGGCTGGGCGCAGAGCCACGTCCGCTACTACGTCTTCGCCTACCTCTACGTGATCTTCGCCGTCGACGCCATCTACCTGTTCCCCTGGGCGACGGTGTTCGCCGCGCCGGGCTTCGGCGCCACCACCCTGGTCGAGATGTTCGTCTTCCTCGGCTTCCTCGCCGTCGGGCTGCTCTACGCCTGGCGCAAGGGCGTGCTGACGTGGGACTGACCGACCTCCCGGTGCCGACCGTCGGCCGCCGCAGCCGGCCGACCGACGTGGGGGCGCTGCAGCGGCTGGCGCCCGAGCCGATGCGGCTGGTGCTCAACTGGGGCCGCCGCTACAGCCTGTGGGTCTTCAACTTCGGGCTGGCCTGCTGCGCGATCGAGTTCATCGCCTCGTCGATGTCGCGGCACGACTTCATCCGGCTCGGCGTCATCCCGTTCGCCCCCGGCCCGCGGCAGGCCGACCTGATGGTCGTGTCGCGGCACGGTCACCGACAAGATGGCGCCGGCGGTCCAGCGGCTCTACGAGCAGATGCCCGAGCCGAAGTACGTCATCTCCTTCGGCGCCTGCTCCAACTCCGGCGGCCCGTACTGGGACTCCTACTGCGTGACCAAGGGGGTCGACCAGATCGTGCCGGTCGACGTCTACGTGCCCGGGCTGCCCGCCCCGGCCCGAGGCGCTGCTGCAGGGCATCCTCAGGCTGCAGGAGAAGATCGCGGCCGAGTCGCTCGCCGAGCGCTACCAGCCGCGCGCCCCGACGCGGCCCGATCCGCAGCGTCTCGGTCGGCCCCGAGGTCCGCGGCAGGACCCGGATGACCGGCTGACGCCCGAGGCGGCCGCCGCGTCTCGCCGCGCGGTTCGGCCGCGGACGCGCGCGCGGACGTCGGCGTACGGCCAGGTCACCGTCGACGTGCCGGCGACCGGCTGGGTGGCCGCGCTGACGGCGGCCCGCGACGAGCTCGGGTTCACCTACTTCGACTGGCTCACCGCCGTCGACCAGCTCGACGACCGAGCCGGCTTCGACGTGGTCGACCCATCTCTGGTCGGTCGACCGCCGCGAGCACCTGCTGCTGCGCACCCGCGTCCCGGCGGTCGACCCGCGGCTGGCCGACCGCGACCGGCGTGTTCGCCGGGCGCTCCTGGCACGAGCGGGAGACCTACGAGATGTTCGGCATCGACTTCGACGGCCACCCCCACCTGGTGCCGCTGCTGCTGCCCGACGGCTTCGAGGGCCACCCGCTGCGCAAGGACTTCGTGCTCGCCGCCCGCGTCGCCAAGCCCTGGCCGGGCGCGAAGGAGCCGGGGGAGTCCGACGCCGACGTCAGCGCGGCCGCCGTCGCGGCGCAAGACCCGGCCCCCCGGCGTCCCCGACCCGGCGGACGTGGGGCCCCGCCGGCGGCCGCCCGGCCGGCGAGGAGCCCGACCGTGAGCATCGTCGACGTCCTCGAGGTGGTGCTGCGCATCGTGCTGGTGCGTGGCCGCCTTCCTGACGCTGCCGCTGCTCGTCGGCCAGACCGAGCACAAGGCGATGGCGCACATGCAGTCGCGGCTCGGCCCGATGTACGCCGGCGGGTTCCACGGCTGGGCGCAGCTCGTCGCCGACGGCGTGAAGTTCGCGCAGAAGGAGGACATCGTCCCCGCGGCCGCCGACCGCACGGTCTTCAAGCTGGCCCCGGCGGTCGCGCTGATCCCCTACCTGGTGGTGCTGGTCGCGATCCCGCTCGGGCCCGGACCTGGTCGCGGCAGAGCCTCGACGCCGGGCTGTTCTTCGTGCTCGCGGTGATGGGCATCGGCGTGCTCGGCGCGCTGATGGCGGGCTGGGCCAGCGCCAACAAGTTCTCGCTGCTCGGCGGCCTGCGCACCGCCGCCCAGCTGATGGCCTACGAGCTGCCGTTCATGCTGGCCGCGGCCTCGGTCGCGATGGCCGCGGGCACGCTCTCGCTGCCCGGCATCGTCGAGGCGTGGGAGCCGTGGTGGCTGCTGTGGCAGCTGCCGGGTGCGGTCGTGTTCTTCGTCGCCGGGCTGGCCGAGCTGCAGCGGCCGCCCTTCGACATGCCGGTCGCCGACTCCGAGATCATCTTCGGCGCCTTCACCGAGTACACCGGCCTGCGCTTCGCGCTCTTCCTGCTCGCCGAGTACGCCGGCATCGTCGTGCTCTGCGCGCTCACCACCGTGCTGTTCCTGGGCGGCTGGCACGGCCCGTTCGACGACTGGCTGGGCTGGCTGTGGACGCTGCTCAAGACGATGGCGCTGGCGTTCGTCGTGATCTGGCTGCGGGTGTCCTACCCGCGGCTGCGTGAGGACCAGCTGCAGCGGCTGGCCTGGCAGGGGCTGGTGCCGGTCGCCCTGCTGCAGCTCGCCCTGACCGGCGTCGTGGTGGTGGTCGTGGTGAAGCTCCCGGGTGCCGGCCTCGCCAAGGGCCTCGCCGTGACCATGCGGACCATGACCAAGCGGTCGGTCACCGACCAGTACCCCGACGTCAAGCCGGAGCTGCCGCCGCGCAGCCGCGGCGTCATCGCCCTGCTCGAGGAGAACTGCACGGTCTGCATGCTCTGCGCGCGCGAGTGCCCCGACTGGTGCATCTACATCGACTCGCACAAGGAGACGATCCCGGCGCCGCGAAGGCGGCCGCGAGCGTCAGCGCAACGTGCTCGACCGGTTCGCCATCGACTTCTCGCTGTGCATGTACTGCGGCATCTGCATCGAGGTCTGCCCGTTCGACGCGCTGTTCTGGTCACCGGAGTTCGAGTACGCCGAGTTCGACATCCGCAACATGATCCACGAGAAGGACCGGCTGGGCGAGTGGATGGCCACCGTGCCGCCGCCGCCCGCCGACGACCCGCACGCGGCGCGGCCCAAGGAGCTCGACGCGGCGATCAAGGCGCAGCGCGCAGGCACCGGACGAGACGGACCGACGGGCGGCGCAGGACGGGGCCTCGTGACGGCGGTCGAGGTGCTGTTCGGCCTGCTCGGCGTCGTCGCCGTCGGCTCTGCGGTGCTCGTCGTGACCACCCGCCAGCTCGTGCACGCCGCGCTGTGGCTCGTCGTCACGCTCGGTCCATCGCCGGGCTCTACCTGCTCCTGTCGGCCGAGTTCGTCGCCTGGGTGCAGGTGCTCATCTACGTCGGGGCCGTGGTCGTGCTGCTGCTCTTCGGGCTCATGCTGACCCGGGCGCCGATCGGCCTCTCGACGACCTGGACGCCGGTCGGCCAGCGCGTCGCCGCCGCGGTCACCGCAGGAGCGACCGCCGGCGTGCTGGTCGTCGTCGCTGGTCGACGCGTTCGGCTCGACGCGGATCGAGCTGGGCGACGACCCGCGCGGCGGATCGGCCGGCGCGGCCGGCGAGGCGCTCTTCCGCAGCTGGGTGCTGCCGTTCGAGGTGCTCTCGGTGCTGCTGCTCGCCGCGCTGGTCGGCGCGATCGTGCTCTCCCGCCGAGAGGTCGGCGAGCCCTGATGCCGCTGCTGATGCCGCTCGTCGTCGCCGCGCTGCTGTTCTCGATCGGGATCTACGGCGTGCTCGCCCGGCGCAACGCCATCCTCGTGCTGATGTCGGTCGAGCTGATGCTCAACGCGGTCAACCTCAACCTGGTCGCCTTCGACGTCTGGCTGCGCGACGAGCTGCTCTCCGGCCAGGTGTTCACGCTGTTCGTCATCACGATCGCCGCCGCCGAGGTCGGTCTCGGGCTGGCCATCGTGCTGCTGGTCTTCCGCAACCGCGCCACCTCCCAGCTCGACGAGCTGCTGGAGCTGCGCGAGGAGCTGGAGCCCCGCGAGGAGCTGGAGCCGCGATGACGCCGGTCGTCGTGGCGATCCTGGCGCCGGCGCTGGCCGCGGCGGTCGGCTTCCTGCTCGGACGGCGGTGGTCCTGGTCCGCGGTGCCGGTCGCCGTCGCGGGATCGGGCCTCGCACTCGCCGCCAGCGTCCTGCTGTGTGCCCGGGCGGTCCTCGACGCGTCCGCTCGACGACGCGCTGCGCGGCCCCCGGGTGCCGACCGGAACCATCGAGTTCGGCCTCGACCTGCGGCTGGACGGGCTCGCCGCGGTCGTGTCCGTCGCGGTTGCCGCGGTCGCCTTCGCGGTCCAGATCTACTCGTCGGCCTACCTCAAGGGTGACCCGCGCTACTCGTCGTACGCCGCCTTCGTCTCGCTGTTCACCGCGGCGATGCTGACGGTCGTCTTCGCCGACGACCTGCTCGTCCTGCTGGTGGGCTGGGAGGTGATGGGTGTCTGCTCCTACTTCCTCATCGGTCACCACTGGGAGCAGGAGGACGCCCGTGCGGGAGCCGTGAAGGCGTTCGTCGTCACCCGTCTCGGCGACATCGGCTTCCTGTTCGGCATCTTCGCGCTCGCCTTCGCGGTCGGCACCTTCAACATCGGCGGCGTCACGGCGGCCGCGCTCGACGGCGGCATCCCCGAGTCGACGGCGACCGTCGCGACGCTGCTGCTGCTGTGCGGCGTGGTCGGCAAGTCGGCGCAGTTCCCGCTGCACACCTGGCTGCCGGACGCGATGGCCGGCCCGACGCCGGTCAGCGCGCTGATCCATGCGGCGACGATGGTCGCCGCGGGCATCTACCTCGTCGCCCGCCTGTACGACGTGTTCCTGCTCGCGCCGACGACGCTCGTGGTGATGGCCGTCATCGCCGCCATCACGATGCTCGGTGCCGCGCTGGCGGCGCTGGCCCAGGACGACATCAAACGGGTGCTCGCCTACTCCACGGTGAGCCAGCTCGCCTACATGCTGGCCGGCCTGGCGGTCGGCTCGGCCGCCGCGGCGACGTTCCACCTGCTGACCCACGCCGCGTTCAAGGCGCTGCTCTTCCTCGCCGCGGGATCGGTGATCCACGCCGTCGGGACCAACCTGATGCCCGACATGGGCGGTCTGCGGCGGGCGATGCCGGTGACGTTCGCGACGATGACGCTCGGGCTGGCCGCCCTCGTCGGGCTGGCGCCGCTGGCCGGGCTTCTTCTCCAAGGAGGCCGTGCTCGGCGCCGCCGAGGAGACGGCCCTGCACGACGGGCCGGTGCCGTCGTGGGCCGGCTGGCTGGTGCTCGTCGTCGGCCTGCTCACCGTCGCGGTCACGGCCGCCTACGCAACCCGGCTGTGGCTGATGACGTTCTTCGACCAGCCCCGCGGCCTGGTCGCGGCGCACGAGTCGTCACCCGCGATGCGCTGGCCGCTCATCGTCCTTGCGGTGCCGACGGTCGTGCTCGGACTCTGCGGGCTGCGCGCCGAGTGGCTGCCGGCCTGGCTCGGCGTCGACGAGCAGCTGCAGCTCGGCGCGGTCACGAGCGTGCTGTCCACGGCCCTCGTCGTCGCGGGCGCCGGTGCGGTCGTCGTGCTGTGGCGGCGGTCGCCGGCGGCCGACCCGAGCGCCCGGCTCGCCGGCGTACGACCGGTCTTCGCGTCCGCCTTCTACGTCGACCAGTTCTACGACCGAGCCATCGTCGGACCCGTCCGGGCCGCGACGAGAGCGGTGGGCTGGACCGACGTCCGCGTCGTCGACGCCGGCGCGACGGGCTCCGGGCGCGCAGCGATCCGCGCCGCCAACTGGCTGCGGCGGACGCAGGCCGGCAACGTGCAGACCTACCTCACCGGGCTGCTCGCCGGCATCGTGATCGTCGCGGTCGGGGTGGTGACGCTGACGTGAGCGAGCTGCTCCTGCCGCTGCTGCTCGCCCTGCCCCTGGTGGGCTGCGTCGCGCTGCTCCTGCTCCCGGCCGGGCCCGCCGACCGCTTCGCGGTCTGGATCGGCGTCGTGGTCTCGGCCCTCACGGCCGTGGTCGCGGTGTGGGCCGCGATGTCCGCGGAGGAGGTCGACTGGGAGTGGGTGCCCAGCCTCGGCCTGCGCTTCCACCTCGGCATGGACGGCATCTCCGCGCCCCTCGTCCTGCTGACCGCGGGGCTGACGTTCCTGTGCCTCGTCTACTCGCTGCGGATCCTCCCCGAGGCCGGCCGGCCGCGGGCGCTGGTCGGGCTGGTGCTGCTGCTCGAGGTCGGCATGCTCGGCACGTTCGTGGCGCTGGACCTGCTGCTGTTCTTCGTGTTCTTCGAGGTCGTGCTGGTGCCGATGTGGTTCGTCATCGCGCTGTGGGGCGACGACCGTGTGCCCGGCGAGCGTGTCGCGGCGGCCAACAAGTTCATCCTCTTCACGCTGCTCGGCAGCGCGGTGATGCTGCTCGGCATCCTGCTGGTGCGCGCCAAGACGGGCACGTTCGACATGGTCGCCCTGGCCGAGTCCGGGCGGAGCGGGGATGTCGCGCACCGTCCAGATCCTCGCGTTCCTCGCGCTCGCTCTCGGCTTCGCCGTCAAGACGCCGATGTGGCCGCTGCACTCGTGGCTGCCGGACGCGCACACCGCGGCCCCGACGATCGGCTCGGTGCTGCTCGCCGGCGTCCTGCTGAAGATGGGCACCTACGGCTTCGTGCGGATCGCCGTGCCGATCGCGCCCGAGGGCGCCGAGGTGCTGGCGCCGTTCCTCGGCGCGTTCGCGGTGATCGGCATCGTCTACGGATCGCTGGCCTGCCTGGCACAGACGCGACCTCAAGCGGCTGATCGCGTTCTCCAGCGTCGGCCACATGGGCTTCGTCCTGCTCGGCATCTCCACCCTCACCCCGGTGGGCATCAACGGCGCGCTCTACGCCAACATCGCGCACGGGCTGATCACCGGGCTGCTGTTCTTCCTCGTCGGTGCGATCAAGGACCGTCACCACACGGCCGCGCTGGACGAGCTCGGCGGCGGCCTCTACGAGCGCACCCCGCGGCTGGGCGGGCTGCTCGCCTTCGCCGCCGTCGCGAGTCTGGGGCTGCCCGGCCTGGCCGGCTTCTGGGGCGAGATGCTCACGCTGCTCGGCGCGTTCGACCCCGCTCCGGAGCTGAACCGCGGCTACTACCTCGTGCTGATGGCGGTCGCCGGGGTGGGACTGATCCTGACGACGGTCTACTTCGCCGGGCTGGTCCGCCGGGTCGCCCAGGGGCAGAGCCCGCCCCGGTGGCGGCAGGCGGTGCTGCTGGGTGACGCGACCCGGGCGGAGCTCGCCGTCTGGGCCCCGATCGTCGTGTTCGTCATCGTGCTCGGCCTGTGGCCCGGGTGGCTGCTCGATGCCACCGATCAAGCCGTCCGCCAGGTCCTGGGCGGCTGACGGTGATCCAGTCCATCGACTACGCCGCCCTCGCGCCGGCGCTCGTCGTCGCCCTCACCGCCATCGGCGTACTGGTCCTCGACCTGTTCGTCCCGGCCGGTCGCAAGGACCTCGTCGGCTGGATCGGCATCGCCGGGCTGGTCGGTGCGCTCGGCACGCTGTTCCCGCTCGCCGGCGACGACCGCGCCACGTTCTGCGTCCGCGGTCGGGGCCTCGTCCTCCCCGCGTGCTCCTACGTCGTCGACGACCTCACGCTGGTGTTCCAGGCGCTGGTGCTCGCCGGCGCGGTGGTGGTGATGCTGCTGTCGCTGGACACCGTGCGCGACAGCCGGATCCCGGCGGGGGAGTACTCCTTCCTGCTCCTCGCCTCGGTCTCCGGTGCGGTGACGCTCGCGGCCAGCCGCGACATCCTGACGATGGTCGTCGCGCTCGAGGTGGTGTCGCTGCCGGCGTTCGCCCTCGTCGCGCTGCGCCGGTTCGACAGCAGGTCGAGCGAGGCGGCGCTCAAGCTGTTCCTCGTCTCGGTCGTGTCGACGGCGGTCATGCTGTTCGGGCTCAGCCTGGTCTACGGGCTGACCGGCGCGGTGCACCTGGACCGGATCGCGACCGCGCTGGCCGACCCCGGCGTGCGCAGTCCCGGCGACCGCGCTGGCGGTGACCCTGGCCATCGCGGGCTTCGCGTTCAAGGTCGCGGCCGTGCCGTTCCACTTCTGGGCACCCGACACCTACGTGGGCGCACCCGTGCCCGTCGCCGCCTACCTCTCCGTGGTCTCCAAGGCGGCCGGCTTCGTCGGGCTGGCGCTGCTGCTGACCGTGGGCTTCGAGCCGTACGCCGATGTGTGGGCGCCCGCCGTCGCGGTGCTGGCCGCCGTCACGATGACCGTCGGCAACCTCGTGGCGCTGCGGCAGCGGCACGCCGTGCGGCTGCTGGCGTGGTCGTCGATCGCCCAGTCCGGCTACATGCTCGTCCCGCTCGGTGCGGCCGGTGCCGGCGGCGACGCGATCGACGAGGTGCTCCCGGCAACGGTCGCCTACGTGCTGGCCTACGCCGTGATGAACCTCGGCGCGTTCGCCGTCGTGACGCTGGTCGGGCGGCACCGGCCGGCCAACCTGATCGAGGACTACCGGGGGCTCGGCCGGACCGAGCCGCTGACGGCGTTCGCGCTCGCGTTCTCGCTGGCCTGCCTGGCCGGCCTGCCGCCGGGGCTGCTGGGGCTGTTCGCCAAGGTCGTGGTGTTCCAGGCGCCGGTCGAGCAGGGCGTCGGCTGGCTCGCCGTCGTGATGGCGGTCAACGTGGTGATCGGCCTCTTCTACTACCTGGCCTGGGCCGCCACGCTCTACGCCCGCTCCGCCGACCCGGCCGCGAGCGCGGCCCGCCCCCCGTCGTACCGCATCTCGGTTTCGGACGGCCTGGCGATTGGCATCACCCTGGGAGCGGCGATGTGGCTCTCGGTGCTGCCCCGGATGGTGCTCGAGGCGCTCGGGTGAGACACCCGCCGGGAACGCCACCGCCCTCCTGATCCGTTGGCAGGGGGAGCGCCGAGAAGAACGTCCGGAGGGGAAGCCGTGCACGGGCACGCAAACGCCGTCAAGACCGCAGTGCTGATCGCCGCCATGTCGGGGCTGATCCTGCTCGTCGGGCTGTGGGTCGGCGGCACCACCGGCCTCACCGCTGCCCTGTTCCTCGCCCTCGTGGTCAACGGCGTCGCCTACTTCCACAGCGACAAGCTCGCGCTGCGCTCGATGCGCGCGCGTCCCGTGAGCGAGGCGGAGCAGCCGGAGATCTACCGGATCGTGCGCGAGCTCTCCACCGCCGCGCGCCAGCCGATGCCGCGGCTGTACGTCTCGCCGACGCAGGCGCCGAACGCGTTCGCGACCGGCCGCAACCCTCGGCACGCGGCGGTCTGCTGCACCGAGGGGATCCTGGCCATCCTCGACGAGCGCGAGCTGCGCGGCGTGCTCGGCCACGAGCTGTCCCACGTCTACAACCGCGACATCCTGATCTCCTCGGTCGCGGCCGGGCTGGCCAGCGTGATGATGTACCTCACCTACCTGGCGTGGTTCCTGCCGGGCGGGGGCGAGGACGACGACGGTCCCGGTCCGCTCGGGCTCCTGCTGCTGGTCGTCGTCGGGCCGGTGGCGGCCGGCGTCATCCGGATGGCGATCAGCCGCTCACGGGAGTTCCAGGCCGACGCCTCCGGTGCCGCGGTCACCGGCGACCCGCTCGCGCTGGCCAGCGCGCTGCGCAAGCTGGAGCTGGGCACCCGCGCCCTGCCGCTGCCGCCCGAGCCGCGCCTGCAGACGACCAGCTCGATGATGATCGCGAACCCGTTCCGCCACGAGGGCGTCGCGAACTGGTTCTCCACCCACCCGCCGATGGCCGAGCGGATCGCCCGCCTCGAGCAGCTCGCCGGCTACCGCCGCTAGGCCCGACCGGGCCGCTTGCTCAGCGGTAGTTGGTGAACTGGACCGCGAAGTCGAGGTCCTTGCCCTTGAGCAGCGCCTGCACGGCCTGCAGGTCGTCGCGGCTCTTGGAGCTGACCCGCAGCTCGTCGCCCTGGATCTGGGCCTTGACCGACTTCGGGCCCTCGTCGCGGATGATCTTGGAGACCTTCTTCGCGTTCTCCTGCGAGAGGCCCTCCTGCATCTCCGCCGCGATGTGGTAGTCCTTCCCGGACAGTGCCGGGTCGCCCGCCTTCACGGCCTTGAGCGAGATGCCGCGCTTGACCAGCTTCTGCTGGAAGACGTCGAGCACCGCCTTGACCCGGTCCTCGGAGTTCGCCTTCAGCTCGATCTTGTCGCCCGACCACGCGATCGAGGCGCCGACGTTCTTGAAGTCGAAGCGTTGCGCGATCTCCTTGGCGGTCTGGTTCAGCGCGTTGTCGACCTCCTGCCGGTCGACCTTGCTCACGATGTCCATCGACGAGTCAGCAGCCATGACGCCGAACTTATCCGATCGGGGTCAGACCAGGCGGCGGTCGGTGGCCCAACGGGTGAGCTCGTGCCGGTTGGACAGCTGCAGCTTGCGCAGCACCGCCGACACGTGGGTCTCCACCGTCTTCACCGAGATGAACAGCTGCTTGGCCACCTCCTTGTAGGTGTAGCCGCGGGCGATCAGCCGCAGCACCTCACGTTCGCGGCCGGTGAGCCGGTCGAGGTCCTCGTCGACGGCGGCCACGTCGGTGGTGGCGGCGAACGCGTCCAGCACGAACCCCGCGAGCCGCGGCGAGAAGACGACGTCGCCGCCGGCCACCCGCACGACCGCGTCGGCCAGCTCCGGGCCGGTGATCGACTTGGTGACGTAGCCGCGCGCGCCGGAGCGGATCACGCCGATCACGTCCTCCGGCGCGTCGGACACCGACAGGGCGAGGAAGCGCACGTCGGGCAGCAGCGGCACGAGCGCCTGCAGCACGGCGCGCCCGCCACCCCCAGGCAGGTGTACGTCGAGCAGCACCACGTCGGGTGCGGTGGCCGTGATCACGGCGACCGCGCCGTCGACGTCCTCGGCCTCCCCGACCACGTCGACCGCGTCACCGAGCTCGGCCCGCACCCCGCTGCGGAACATCCGGTGGTCGTCGACCAGCACGACCCGAATCGGGTGCGGCGGGTGTCTCGGCGGGCGCCGGGACGTCGGGCACGGTCACTGGTCGCTCCTCGGCATCTCGAGCTGGATCTCGGTCCCCTCACCGGCGACGCTGCGGACGGCGGCGGTGCCGCCGTGGCGCTCCATCCGCCCGATGACCGACTGTCGCAGACCGAGCCGGTCCTCGGGGACGTCCTCCAGATCGAAGCCCGGCCCCCGGTCCCGGACGAACACCGTGACCTGAGCGGGCTCCACCTCGGCGTACAGCGAGATCGGCGCGTCCCCGGCGTACTTCGCCGCGTTGACCATGGCCTCCCGCGAGGCCAGCAGGAGCGCGCGCAGGCCGTCGTCCACCGGGCAGTCGCCGACGACGACGACGTCGACCGCGACCCCGTGGGCGTCCTCGACCTCGGCGGCGGCCGCGGCCAGCGCCGACTCGATCCGCGCGTCGGGGTCGGTGACCGGCCGGTAGAGCCAGGACCGCAGGTCGCGCTCCTGCGCGCGGGCCAGCTTGGCGACCTCCCGCGGGTCGTCGACGTTGCGCTGGATCAGGGTCAGCGTGTGCAGCACCGAGTCGTGCACGTGCGCCGCGACCTCGGCGCGCTCCTGCTCGCGGATGCGCGCGTAGCGCTCCGCCGCGAGGTCCCGGGCCATCCGCAGCCACCAGGGCGCGCTCACCAGGGCCAGGCCCGCGACCACGACGAGCGCCGCCACCAGCCCGCCGGCCGTCCCGCCCAGGTTCGCCGGCCCGGCCAGCAGGGCGCCGAGTCCCACCAGGAGCAGCACGACGCCGGCGGCGACCCGGAGCGCGCCGGAGAGCCGGGACGTCCCTGCTGCCTCCCGCCACCGCTTGCGGGCGTCGTCGTCGGCCTGCCGCCAGAGGATGGCCACGCCGACACACACCAACAGGAGCGGCACCGCCAGATGCCGGGTTGAAGCCGACGCCGATCGCGGACAGCGCCAGCAGCACGCCCGCGGGGAGGAAGACGAGCGCCAGCAGCATGGGGACGTCGCGCTCGCGGCTGCGCGCCTGGTCGCGCCTCGAAGGGGTTCTGCGGCGCGAACACCCAGAAGAGCCCGTAGGCGACGACGCCGGCACCGCTCGCCGCCGTGAGCACGATGAACGCGATCCGGACGAACAGGACGTCGACGCCCAGGTGGTCGGCGAGGCCGCGCGCCACGCCGGCCAGCACCCGGCCGTCGCTGCTGCGGTACAACCGCGCGCGGCGGCGTGGCCGGCTCCGCGGCATGCGGGGGCGCCGCCGTCGTGGGTGCTCCGGTGGTGTTCACCCCCTGATCCTCCCCTCTGCGCGCGGCGGCCCGCATCCGGCACGACGCCCCAGACCGACTCAGGGTCGGCTCAGGGAGGTTCCAGGGATGACACCTGATGTGCACGCGGCCGGGTGCGGCCACGATGACGGCATGAGCGAACAGACCACGACGACCGACCAGACGATCCCGCCCCCGCCGGGGCCGCCGCACAGCACCTACCCGCCGCTGCACACGCTGCGCCGGAGCCGGACCGACCGCAAGCTGTTCGGTGTCGCGGGTGGCCTCGGCCGCTACGCCGGCATCGACCCGCTGATCTTCCGGATCCTGTTCGTCGTCCTGGCGATCTTCGGCGGGTCGGGCATCCTGCTCTACGCCCTCGGCTGGCTGCTCGTGCCCGAGGACGGCGAGGACCTGTCCGAGGCCCAGCGGCTCTTCGGCGGCCGCACGAGCGGGTCGAAGCTGGGCACCGTCGTCGCCGGCGTGGTCGTGCTCATCCTCGGCCTGGTCCTGATGGGCAGCCTGCTCGACACCGGACCGGGCCTCGGCGGCCTCGGGGCTGCCGTCATCGTCGCCGTGATCGTCCTGCTCGTCGCGCGGGCCGGACCCCGGACCGAGCTCGGCCAGGCGCCACAACAGCCGTACGGCCCGGTGCCGCCACCCGAGCCGGGTGCCTACGGGCAGACGCCGGGCACGGCGTACGCCGTGGGCCCGCCGGTCACCACGACCGCCCCGCTGCCGCCGCCCTACCTCCCGCCGCCACCGCCGCCGTACCTCCCGCCGCCCGTCGCCTACGTCCCGCCGCCGCCGAAGCCGCCCAAGGAGCGCTCGATCCTCGGCCGGGCCACGGTGTCGCGTCGCGCTGATCGTCGTGGGACTGCTGATCGCCTGGAACGCGGCCAGTGACGACGACGTCAAGGCGGTGGCCATCCTGGCCAGCGCGCTCGCCGTGGTCGCGGCCGGGCTCCTGGTCGGCGCCTTCCGCGGCCGGGCCCGGGGCCTGATCGTGCTCGGCATCCTGCTGTCCATCGCCACCTCGGCCACCGCGGTCGCCGACGAGCCATCTCGTCGGCGGCACCGGCGAGCGCGACTGGGCGCCCCGGACCGTGGCGCAGGCGGAGGCGCGCGACTACCGGCTGGGGATCGGCGAGGGCCGGCTGGACCTGACCCAGCTGCCCTCCGGCAGCACCGCCGACGTCGTCGCGAAGGTCGGGATCGGCCACCTGCTGATCACCGTCCCCCGGGGCGCCCGGGTGGTGGTCGACGGCCACGTCGCCGCCGGCGTCATGCAGGTTGCCGGGTCGCCGACCATCGAGGACGACGACATCGACCGGATCGTCACGATCGACCCCGCGGCCGGCTCGGCCTCGACGGGGACCGAGATAGAGATCGACGCCGAGGTCGGCTTCGGGAACCTGGAGGTGCGCCGTGCGTCGTCATGACCTGGATCTCGTGTCCCTGATCACCGGCGTGGTGTTCGCACTCGTCGCCGTCGCCCACCTGGTGGGCGCGGCCACCGGCGACTCGCTCGACCCGCTGTGGCTCGCGCCGGCGTTGCTCATCGGTCTCGGCGTCGCCGGCCTGGCCGGTGCCCTGCGCTCCGGCGGCCGGACCGACGACCGAACCGACGACCGGACCGACGACCGGACCGAGCGACCGGACCGACGACCCGGCACCGGTCGAGGACGCCACCACGAGCGGGTGACCCCGGCCGGTCGGATATCCTTCCGCGGTGCAAAGGCAGGTTGCCCGAGTGGCCAAAGGGAGCGGACTGTAAATCCGCCGGCTCAGCCTACGTTGGTTCGAACCCAACACCTGCCACGGCGTTCGAGGGCGCGCTCCGAGCTCGGAGCGCGCCCTTGAACTGAATCGCTGCCGCCGGCCGCAGGCGTGTATCCTCGGCCTGCGCTCGCCCCCTTAGCTCAGTCGGCAGAGCGTCTCCATGGTAAGGAGAAGGTCTACGGTTCGATTCCGTAAGGGGGCTCTGGGTCGACCGGCACCGCCAGCCGGAGACCTGCCTGGACAACGCAGACCGACCCGGCGGAGTAGCTCAGCCTGGTAGAGCAAGCGGCTCATAATCGCTGTGTCGCCGGTTCAAGTCCGGCCTCCGCTACACGTACGCGCACCACTCGACAGGAAACGGACCGACCGGTCCGCCCGACAAGGCAAGGAGCTCGCCACCGTGGCCAAGCAGACGGATGTTCGCCCGAAGATCACCCTGGCGTGCGTCGAGTGCAAGGAGCGCAACTACATCACGCGGAAGAACCGCCGCAACGACCCCGACCGGCTCGAGCTGAAGAAGTTCTGCCCGCGGGACCGCAAGCACACCCTGCACCGCGAGACCCGCTGACCGGGCGGCAGACCGGGGTCCTGCACCAGGGCCCGGTCCCCGCGCTCGTGCACGGCCTGATCGAGTACGCCGTCGGGGTGCTGTTCATCGTCGCCCCCTTCCTGTTCGGGTTCGACGCGACCGCCGCGATCGCGGCCTCCATCGTGGTCGGCCTGGTGCTGCTCGCCTTCACGGCGGTGTCCGACCTGCCGACCGGGCTGGTCAAGTCGATCTCGGTCGGCGTCCACGTCACCGCCGACATCTTTCTCGCGGTGCTGCTGGTGGCCCTGCCGTTCGTCCTCGGCTTCCGCGACGAGACCGCCCCGACGGCGCTGTTCATCACCGTCGGCGTCCTGCACCTGCTCGTCACCATCGCGACCCGGTTCCGCACGGCCGACGACCCGACAGCGACGACGGCCTCGACGGCCTCGACGAGGCCCACGCCTGACCCGGCGCGCGCCGGTGCGTTAGCGTCCCGAGCATGCCGATCGACCCCGCGTACGCCGGGCGCACCTACCCGCCGACCGAGCCCTACGCCGTCGGTGTCGAGAAGATCCGCGAGTTCGCGACCGCCATCGGCGACGCCAACCCGGCCTACCGCGACCCGGCCGCGGCCAAGGCGCTCGGGCACCCGGACGTCATCGCCCCGCCCACGTTCCCGTTCGTGCTGACGTTCACGGCGTCCCGGCAGGTCATCGAGGACCCCGAGCTCGGCATCGACTACTCCCGCGTGGTGCACGGCGAGCAGCGCTTCGTGGCCACGCGACCCGATCCGCGCCGGCGACCTGCTGACGACCATCGTGTCCATCGACACCATCCGCTCGGCCGGCGGGCACGACATGATCACCACCCGCGCCGAGGTGAGCACCACCGGCGGCGAGCACGTGGTCACCGCGCTGTCCACGCTGGTCGTGCGCGGGCCCGACGGGGACGGGTGACGACGATGGCGACCCAGATCTCCTACGACGACGTCGAGGTCGGCACCGAGCTGCCGGCACAGAGCCTTCCCGTCCGCCGCGCCGACCTGGTGCGCTACGCCGGCGCGTCCGGCGACTTCAACGTCATCCACTGGAACGAGCGCATCGCGCGCTCCGTCGGCCTGCCCGACGTGATCGCCCACGGCATGTTCACGATGGCGCTGGCCGCGCGCGCGGTCACCGACTGGGTGGGCGACCCGGGCGCGGTCCTCGAGTACGGCACCCGCTTCACCCGGCCCGTTCCGGTGCCCGACGACGACACCGGTGCGCTGGTCGACGTCGCGGCCACGGTCGCCGCCAAGCTCGACGACCGCAGGGTCCGGGTCGACCTCACCGTCACCTCCGCCGGGCAGAAGGTCCTCGGCCGCGCCCAGGCCGTCGTCCAGCTCGCCTGACGTGAGCGCCACCGAGCTGACCGCCACCCCGCTGGCGCAGCGCACCACCCTGCGGCTGGGCGGCCCGGCCCGCCGGCTGGTGGTCGTGGACACCGAGGCCGACCTCGTGGACGCCGTCCGCACCGCCGACGCCGCGGGTGAGCCGCGTGCTCGTCCTCGGCGGCGGCAGCAACGTCGTGATCGCGGACGAGGGCTTCGACGGGCTGGTCGTGCAGGTCGCGACCCGCGGCGTCGCGCGCTCCGGCGGCGAGCTGACCGTCGCCGCCGGCGAGGACTGGGACGCCCTCGTCGCGGGCGCGGTCGCGGACGGGCTGGCGGGCATCGAGGCCCTGTCCGGCATCCCCGGCCTGGTCGGTGCCACCCCGATCCAGAACGTCGGCGCCTACGGGCAGGACGTCGCGCAGACCGTCACCGCGGTGCGCGTGCTCGAGCGGGCCACCGGCGAGGTCGTCAGCATGCGTCCGGAGGACTGCCGGTTCTCCTACCGGCACAGCAGGTTCAAGGGCAACGACCGAGTACGTCGTGCTGAGTGTGGCGTTCGGGCTCGAGCCCTCACCGACGTCCCGCCCGGTCCGCTATGCCGAGCTGGCCGCGCGACTCGGTGTCGACGTCGGGGCCAGCGCACCCCTGGCCGACGTACGGCAGGCCGTCCTGGAGCTGCGCCGCGCCAAGGGCATGGTGCTCGACCCCGGCGACCACGACACCTGGAGCGCGGGGTCGTTCTTCACCAACCCGGTCATGACCCGCGACGACGTCGACCGGCTGCTGCCGGCGGAGGTGCCGCACTGGGACGAGCCGGACGGACGGGTGAAGGTCTCGGCGGCCTGGCTGATCGAGCGGTCGGGCTTCGGCAAGGGATACGGCGCCGGCGCGGCGCCGACGGTGCAGGTGTCGAGCAAGCACACCCTGGCGCTGACCAACCGGGGCTCCGCGCGCACCGCCGACCTGCTGGCGCTGGCCCGGGAGATCCGTGACGGGGTCCGGGACCGGTTCGGCGTCGAGCTCGCGGCCGAGCCGGTGTTCGTCGGCTGCTCGCTCTAGCCGGGCGCAGCCAGCCACGCGTCGATGCCCGACAGCAGTCGCGCCCGCACGTCGTCGGGTGCCCGGGAGCCGCGGACCGAGCCCCTGGCCAGCTCGGCCACCTCGGCATCGGTCATCGCGTGGTCGTGGCGCGCCACGTCGTACTGGTCCACCAGGCGCGAGCCGAAGAGCAGCGGGTCATCGGCACCGAGGGCGACCGGCACACCCGCGTCCCGCAGCGTCCGCAGCGGCACGTCTGCGGTGTCGGCGTAGACGCCGAGCCGCACGTTGGACGTCGGGCAGACCTCCAGCGTGGTCTGCGCCTCGGCCAGGCGGCGGACCAGGCCGGGCTCCTCGACCGCCCGCACGCCGTGGCCGATCCGGTCGGCCCCGAGCTGGTCCAGGCAGGCGGCGACGCTCTCCGCACCGGCGAGCTCGCCTCCGTGCGGCACCGACACGAGCCCGGCCCGCGCCGCGATCCGGAACGCCGGCGCGAAGTCCTGCGGCCGACCCGCGCCGCTCGTCGTTGGACAGGCCGAACCCGACGACGCCGTCGCCGGCGTAGCGCGCGGCCAGCCGGGCCAGCGTGCGCGCGTCGAGCGGATGGCGGGTCCGGTTGGCGGCGATCACCACGCCGATGCCGACGCCGGTGGCCGCCTCGGCCTCGCGGGCGGCGTCCAGGATGAGCTCGATCGTCGGGGTCAGCCCGCCGAGCCGGGTGGCGTAGGTCGTCGGGTCGACCTGGATCTCCAGCCAGCCCGAGCCCTCGGCGCGGTCGTCCTCGGCCGCCTCCAGCACGAGGCGCCGGATGTCGGCCTCGGTCCGCAGCACGGAGCGCGCCGTGTCGTAGAGCCGCTGGAAGCGGAACCAGCCCCGCTCGTCGGTCGCGGTGAGCTCCGGCGGCTCGCCGCCGCGCAGGGCGTCAGGCAGCCGTACGTCGTGGGCGGCGGCCAGCTCGCGCATGGTCGCGGGGCGCAGCGATCCGGTGAAGTGCAGGTGCAGATGAGCCTTGGGCAGCGTGCGCAGGTCGCGCGGGCTGGGACCTGTCACTCGCTCCCCGCCGCGGGATGAGCCTCCGCGAACAGCTTGTGCAGGCGGCCGATGCCCTCGGCGAGGTCGTCGTCACCGAGGGCGTAGGACAGCCGGACGTAGCCCGGGGTGCCGAACGCCTCGCCGGGCACCATCGCGACCTCGGCCTCCTCGAGCGCCAGGTCGCAGAGCTCGGCGCTGCTCTCCGGGCGGCGGCCGCGGATCTCGCGGCCGAGCAGCCCCTTGACGGACGGGTAGACGTAGAACGCCCCCATCGGCTCGGGACAGGTGACGCCGGGGATGTCGCGCAGGAGCCGCACGATGGTCTGCCGGCGGCGGTCGAACGCCACCCGCATCGCGGCCACCGCGGACAGGTCGCCGCGCAGCGCGGCCACCGCCGCCACCTGGCTGACGTTGGCCACGTTGGACGTCGCATGGGACTGCAGGTTGGTCGCCGCGTCCACCACGTCCCGGGGGCCGAGCAGCCAGCCGACCCGCCAGCCCGTCATGGCGTAGGTCTTGGCGACGCCGTTGACGACGACGCAGCGGTCGGCCAGCTCGGGCACCGGCCACCGGCATCGAGGTGAACCGCGCGTCGCCGTAGACGAGGTGCTCGTAGATCTCGTCGGTCACCACCCAGAGGCCCCGGTCGACCGCCCACTGGCCGATCTCGGCGACCTGCTCGGGGGGATAGACGGCCCCGGTGGGGTTGGAGGGGGAGACGAACACCAGCATCTTCGTGCGCGGGGTCAGCGCGGCCTCGAGCTGCTCGACGGTGGCGAGGTAGCCGCTGTGCTCGTCGGTGGCCACCTCGACCGGGACGCCGCCCGCGAGCCGGATCGACTCCGGGTAGGTCGTCCAGTAGGGCGCGGGCAGCAGCGCCTCGTCGCCGGGGTCGAGCAGGGCGGCGAAGGCCTCGTAGAGCGCCTGCTTGCCGCCGTTGGTCACGAGCACCTGGGCGGGGGTGACCTGCAGGCCGGAGTCGCGAGCGGTCTTGGCGGCGATCGCCTCGCGCAGCTCGGGCAGCCCGCCGGTGGGGGAGTACTTGTGGTTGCGGGGGTCCGGCAGGCCGCCTCGGCCGCGGCGACGATGTAGTCGGGGGTGGGGAAGTCGGGCTCGCCCGCTCCGAACCCGATCACCGGCCGGCCGGCGGCCTTGAGCGCCTTCGCCTTGGCGTCGACGGCCAGCGTGGCGGACTCGGTGATCCCGGCGACCCGGCGGGAGACGCGTTCCCTCATGGCTCCTATCGTTGCAGAGCGGCTGCTCCGCTGAGCGGCGCTGCCCGGTTTCGCCGGTTCGACCTCCGCGGCGGCTGTGCGTAGACTCTGCTGCTTGGTGGCCTTTCGCCTCTGCGCCAGCGCGCCCGGAACCCGCTCGTCTCGCGGTCCTCTGCGGTTCTCTGCGGGCGTGCACGAGCCGGTGGGACACCTGAAGGGCCGTAGCTCAATTGGTAGAGTCCCGGTCTCCAAAACCGGTGGTTGGGGGTTCGAGTCCCTCCGGCCCTGCGAGGCGCAACCAGACCGACCGGATAGGTGAGGACGAGTGACCGACACACGTGGCGCCACCACGACTCCCGAGCGTGGGCCGCGCCGCCGAAGAAGCCGCTTCCCGCGCGGATGTCGCTGTTCTACCGGCAGGTCGTCGCCGAGCTGCGCAAGGTCATCTGGCCCACCCGCAAGGAGCTGATCACCTACACGACGGTGGTGATCTTCTTCGTGCTCGTGGTCATCGCCTACGTCACCTCGCTGGACTTCGTGTTCGGCAAGGCGATCCTGTACATCTTCGGCTGACCCCAGCCGACCCGAACCCATCGAAGCCCTGAGGAAGTAGCCGTCACCGTGTCCGAGACCCCGAGCTCCGCCGTACAGCAGGCCGAGCAGGTCGAGCAGGTCGAGCCGCCCGTCGTCGACGAGAGCGCTGCGCCGAGAGCGCTGCCACCGAGCCGCCGGACGCGCCGAGGCTGCGCCGTCGACGAGCCGCGAGCCGACGCCGTCGAGCCGCTGACGCGCCGTCGAGGCAGCCCGACGACCGGTCGAGGCGGCGCCGAGCGCAGCGCCGGTCGAGGAGGCCGCCGAGGCCGACCCGACCGAGGAGCTCCGGGCGGCGCTGCGCCGCGCGCCGGGCGACTGGTACGTCGTGCACTCCTACGCGGGCTACGAGAACCGGGTGAAGACCAACCTCGAGACGCGCACCGCTCCCTGAACATGGAGGACTTCATCTTCCAGATCGAGGTGCCGCAGCGCGAGGAGATCGAGATCAAGAACGGCCAGCGCAAGCAGGTCAAGCAGCAACAGTCTCCCCGGCTACGTGCTGGTCCGCATGGACCTCACCGACGAGTCGTGGTCGGCGGTGCGCAACACCCCCGGGGTCACCGGCTTCGTCGGGCACACCCACCGCCCGTCGCCGCTGACCATCGACGAGGTCGATGCAGTTCCTCGCGCCCGAGGAGGAGAAGCGCGCCGCAGGCGTCGAGACCAAGGCCGTCGACTTCGAGGTCGGCGAGTCGGTCACCGTCATCGACGGGCCGTTCGCCACGCTGCCGGCCACGATCAACGAGATCAACCCCGACGCCCAGAAGCTCAAGGTGCTGGTGTCGATCTTCGGCCGGGAGACCCCGGTCGAGCTCTCCTTCAGCCAGGTCCAGAAGATCTGACGCTCAACCGACTGCCAACGACGAAACGACACAGGAAAGTACGCACATGCCCCCCAAGAAGAAGCTCGCAGCGATCATCAAGCTGCAGATCCAGGCCGGCGCCGGCCACCCCGGCACCGCCGGTCGGCCCGGCGCTGGGCCAGCACGGCGTCAACATCATGGAGTTCTGCAAGGCCTACAACGCCGCGACCGAGTCCCAGCGCGGCCAGGTCGTGCCGGTGGAGATCACGGTCTACGAGGACCGCTCCTTCACGTTCATCACCAAGACCCCGCCGGCCGCCAAGCTGATCCTCAAGGCCGCCGGCATCGAGAAGGGCTCCGGCGAGCCGCACAAGACCAAGGTCGCCAAGCTCAGCCGTAGCCAGGTCCGCGCGATCGCCGAGCAGAAGATGCCCGACCTCAACGCCAACGACCTGGACGCCGCCGAGAAGATCATCGCCGGCACCGCCCGCCCGATGGGCGTCACCGTCGAGTAGCACGAGCAACACAACAGCACGACGTGGGAGGGCCGCGCTGGCCCGTCGTACCACGACTCCACCCGGGCACCAGCCCGCACCACAGGAGCAGAACATGAAGCGCAGCAAGGCCTACCGCGCCGCCGCGGAGAAGATCGACCAGGACAAGGTCTACACCCCGATCGAGGCGGTGCGGCTCGCCAAGGAGACGATGACCACCACGAAGTACGACCCGACCGTCGAGGTCGCCATGCGCCTCGGCGTCGACCCCCGCAAGGCCGACCAGATGGTCCGCGGCACGGTCAACCTGCCGCACGGCACCGGCAAGACCGCCCGGGTGCTCGTCTTCGCCACCGGTGAGCGCGCCGAGCAGGCGACCGCCGCCGGCGCCGACATCGTCGGTGACGACGAGCTGATCGAGGAGGTCACCAAGGGCCGCCTCGACTTCGACGCCGTCGTCGCGACGCCCGACCTGATGGGCAAGGTCGGCCGGCTCGGCCGCGTGCTCGGCCCGCGCGGGCTGATGCCCAACCCCAAGACCGGCACCGTGACCAACGACGTGGCCAAGGCCGTGTCCGAGATCAAGGGCGGCAAGATCGAGTTCCGCGTCGACCGCAACGCCAACCTGCACTTCATCATCGGCAAGGCGTCGTTCACCGAGCAGCAGCTGGTCGAGAACTACGCCGCCGCCCTCGACGAGGTGCTGCGGCTCAAGCCGTCCGCGGCCAAGGGCCGCTACATCCGCAAGGCGACCATGGCCACCACGATGGGCCCGGGCATCCCGGTCGACCCGAGCAAGACCCGCGGCCTGCTCGAGGACGCCGACGCCAGCTAGCACGGCGCACGTGGGTTGCGTCGTGACGCCGGCGCTGGGCTGGCTACGGATTTGCCCTGCGCGCGGCGTACGACGTAGCCTGACCACAGCCACAGACCGCCGGTCGTTGCCCGTCAGGGCAGCTGAAGGTCCCGCGAGAGCGGGCGGCCCGCGTAGGTGAACGGATCAGCTCGGTTGCCCCAGTCCCGGTCGGGACGGACCGCATCCCACGCCCCGCGCGCCTGCGCCGGGGCGTTTCTCTTTCTCGGAGCCCTCGCCGGCACGACCAGAAAGGGGCGCGCATGGCGAGGCCCGACAAGGCGAGCCGCCGTCGCCGAGCTCACCGAGGAGTTCCGCACCTCGAGCGCCGCCGTGCTCACCGAGTACCGCGGGCTCACCGTCGCCAGCTCAAGGAGCTGCGCCGGTCACTCGGCAGCGACACGTCCTACGCCGTGGTCAAGAACACGCTGACCAAGATCGCCGCGCAGGAGGCCGGCGTCTCGGCGTTCGACGACGCTGCTGCAGGGCCCGTCGGCGATCGCGTTCGTCAAGGGCGACCCGGTCGAGGCGGCCAAGGGGCTGCGCGACTTCGCCAAGGCCCACCCGTTCCTCGTGATCAAGGGCGGCGTGCTCGACGGCAAGACGATGTCGCCGGACGAGATCCGCAAGCTCGCCGACCTCGAGTCGCGTGAGGTGCTGCTCGGCCAAGCTCGCCGGTGCGATGAAGGCGTCGTTGCAGAACGCGGTCTACCTGTTCGCCGCTCCGCTGGCCAGGCGGCGCGGGTCATCGACGCGCTGCGGGCGAAGGCCGAGGCCGACCCGAGCGTGCTGCGCGGAGGGGCCGGTACGCCGGCGCCCGAGCCGCGGCCCGGCCGAGCCCGAGGCAGCAGCCGAGCCCGAGGCAGCGGCTGAGCCCGCGGCCGACGTAGCCGCGCCGAGGCAGCCCGAGAGCTGCACCGACCGAGGCAGCACCGAAGCTCCAGCGCCGAGGCAGCACCGACCAGCCAGCCGCCGAGCGCACCGGCAGAAGCCGACGCCGAGCACCGGCAGACCAGCACCGAGGCACCCGCCGAGACCAGCACCGACCAGGGCTGACGCCCGCCACCGCCCAGCCCCAACCTACCGACGGAAGGACCGCCACCATGGCGAAGCTCAGCACCGACGACCTGCTCGAGGCGTTCAAGGAGATGACCCTGATCGAGCTCTCCGAGTTCGTGAAGCAGTTCGAGGACACCTTCGGCGTCACCGCGGCCGCTCCGGTCGCCGCGGCCGCAGCCCCGGCCGCCGGTGGCGGCGGCGGCGACGCCGCAGCCGCCGAGGAGCAGGACGAGTTCGACGTCATCCTCGAGGCCGCCGGCGACAAGAAGATCCAGGTCATCAAGGAGGTCCGCTCGCTCACCAGCCTCGGCCTCAAGGAGGCCAAGGACCTCGTCGACGGCACCCCGAAGCCGGTCCTGGAGAAGGTCAACAAGGAGGCCGCGGACAAGGCCAAGGCCGCCCTCGAGGGCGCCGGGGCCACCGTCACGGTCAAGTAACACCCGATCACCCAGCTGTAACCCTCAGCGAGGGGCGATCTCCGGACATTCCGGACGATCGCCCCTCGCTGCGGTTTCCGAGCAGGTCCCCGCCCTGCCAGCAGGTTTCGCGGAGGTGCCCGGCGCGCACACTCACGATGCGCCGCCGGTCCAGCCCACCGGACCGATCCCCTGCCGGCGCCGGGTCGGGCCGCGTGACCTTCAGCCGCGCGGTCGTTACCCGTGGGTAACCGATCAGCGAGGTGCGGCGTGGGCGTGGAGATCCAGGTCGAGGGGCTCACGAAGTCCTTCGGCCGACAGGTGATCTGGCAGGACGTCTCGCTGACGCTGCCGGCCGGGGAGATCTCGGTGATGCTCGGCCCGTCCGGGACCGGCAAGTCGGTGCTCCTCAAGACCCTCGTCGGGCTGCTCAAGCCCGACCGCGGCGCCATCATGATCGACGGCCGCGACCTCACCCAGCTGAAGGAGCACGACCTCTACGAGGTCCGCAAGCTCTTCGGCGTCCTGTTCCAGGACGGCGCGCTGTTCGGGTCGATGAGCCTCTACGACAACATCGCCTTCCCGCTGCGCGAGCACACCAAGAAGAGCGAGAAGGAAGTCAAGGACATCGTCCTGGAGAAGATGGACATGGTCGGCCTGATCGGGTCGGAGTCCAAGCTTCCCGGCGAGATCTCCGGCGGCATGCGCAAGCGGGCCGGCCTCGCGCGCGCCCTGGTGCTCGACCCCGAGATCATCCTGTTCGACGAGCCCGACTCCGGCCTCGACCCGGTCCGCTCGGCCTACCTCAACCAGCTGATCATCGACCTCAACGACGCGATCCAGGCGACGTTCCTGATCGTCACCCACGACGTCAACACCGCGCGCAGCGTCCCCGACAACATCGGGCTGCTCTACCACCGCCACCTCGCGATGTTCGGCCCGCGCGAGATGCTGCTGTCCAGCGAGGAGCCCGTCGTACGCCAGTTCCTCAACGCGCAGCGACAGGGCCCGATCGGGATGGCGGAGGAGAAGGACGCCGACGAGCTGGCGCAGGAGGAGGCCGAGGGCTACGAGATGCCGCCGCTGCCGCCGATCCCGCTGCAGCTGCTCACCAGCGAGGGCAAGTCCCGCCCGACCCAGCGCGAGCCGGGCGCCTGGTGCCGGGAGAACAACGTGACGCCGCCGCCCGGGTCGTTCGAGTCGACCGGAACCGCGGTCGCGACGTCACCGAGCCGAGCGACGGCGACGCCGCCAGCAGCGACGGCGGTCCCCGAACGGCCATGGGCCCGACGGCCAGTCGCGCGACGGCCGGCGGATCGAGGTCCCGCAGGGCAGCCCGGTCCCGACGCGCGAGGGTCCGACGTGAGCAACCCCGCAGTCGGCGCCCTGCGGCAGAGCGGCAACCTGTTCGCCCTGGGGCTCGACGTCATGCGCGCGCTGCCGAAGCGCCCGTTCCAGACCAAGGAGTTCATCCAGCAGGCCTGGTTCATCGCCAGCGTCACCATCCTGCCGACCGCGCTGGTCAGCATCCCGTTCGGCGCGGTCATCGCCCTCCAGCTGGGCAACCTCACCCGCCAGCTCGGCGCCCAGTCGTTCACCGGCGCGGCGAGCGTGCTCGCCGTCGTGCGCGAGGCCAGCCCGATCGTCACCGCGCTGCTCATCGCCGGCGCCGGCGGGTCGGCGATCTGCGCCGACCTCGGTGCGCGCAAGATCCGCGAGGAGATCGACGCGATGGAGGTGCTGGGCATCTCCCCGATCCAGCGCCTGGTCGTGCCCCGGGTGCTCGCGATGATGCTGGTCGCCCTCCTGCTCAACGGCCTCGTGTCCGTCGTCGGCGTGATGGGCGGCTACTTCTTCAACGTCGTCCTGCAGGGCGGCACGCCCGGCGCCTACCTCGCCTCGTTCACCGCACTCGCCCAGCTGCCCGACCTCTACGTCGGCGAGCTCAAGGCGGTGGTCTTCGGGGCGCTGGCGGCGATCGTCGCCTCCTACAAGGGCCTCACCGCCGGGGGCGGCCCGAAGGGCGTCGGCGACGCGGTCAACCAGTCGGTCGTCATCACGTTCATGCTCCTGTTCGTCGCCAACTTCGTGATGACGGCCGATCTACTTCCAGGTCGTCCCGCAGAAGGGCATGTGATGGCCGTTCTGGAGGTGGCGCGCAAGCCGCTGGATGGCCTGGACGGCCTCGGCGGGCAGCTGCGCTTCTACGGCCGCAGCCTGGCCTGGACCCCGCGCACGCTGCGCCGCTACAAGAAGGAGATCCTGCGCCTGCTCGGCGAGGTGGCGCTCGGCACCGGCGCGCTCACCGTCATCGGCGGCACGGTCGGCGTCATCGCCTTCCTCGCCTTCTTCACCGGCACCGAGGTCGGCCTGCAGGGCTACGCCGCCCTCAACCAGCTCGGCTCGTCGGCGTTCACCGGCTTCGTGTCGGCCTACTTCAACACCCGCGAGATCGCGCCGCTGGTCGCCGGCCTGGCGCTGGCCGCGACGGTGGGATGCGGCTTCACCGCCCAGCTCGGCGCGATGCGGATCAGCGAGGAGGTGGACGCGCTCGAGGTGATGGGCGTGCCGTCGCTGCCGTTCCTGGTGACGACGCGGATGATCGCCGGCTTCGTCGCCGTCATCCCGCTCTACGTGATCGGGCTGCTCTCGTCGTACGCCGCGACCCGGCTCATCGCCACCGGCTACTACGGCCAGTCCAAGGGCACCTACGACCACTACTTCCACCTGTTCCTGCCGCCGGGCGACGTGCTCTGGTCGTTCGGCAAGGTGATGGTCTTCGCGGTCGTGATCATCCTGATCCACTGCTACTACGGCTACACCGCGAGCGGCGGCCCGGCGGGCGTGGGTGTCGCCGTCGGCAAGGCCGTGCGCACCTCGATCGTCGCGATCAACGTCGTCGACTTCTTCCTCAGCCTGGCCATCTGGGGCGCCACCACCACCGTGCGGATCGCGGGGTGAAGCCGCACATGCTGATGAAGGCACCCAAGCGCACCGGCGTGGGCCAGAAGGTGATGCTGCGGGTCTACGGGGTGGTGTTCCTCCTGGTGATGGCTCTGCTCATCGGGCTGAGCATCGCGACCTACCAGAAGGCGTTCGTGGACGTGGTCCACGTGACCCTGCAGACCGACAAGGTCGGCAACCAGCTCGCCCCGCCGTCCGACGTCAAGCTGCGCGGCCTGATCGTCGGCGAGGTCCGCAAGGTCACCTCCGACGGCTCGACCGCGACGGTCGACCTGGCGCTGGACCCCGACTCGGTGGGGCTCATCCCCAGCAACGTCAGCGCCCGGCTGCTGCCCAAGACGTTGTTCGGTGAGAAGTACGTCGACCTGGTGATGCCCACCGAGCCGGCTGCCCGGCCGATCCGTGAGAACGACGTGATCCCGCAGGACCGCACGACCGTGGCGATCGAGCTCGAGCGGGTGCTGGCCGACCTGCTCCCGCTGCTGCGCACCATCCAGCCGGCCAAGCTCAACGCCACCCTGAACGCTCTGGCCACCGCGCTGGACGGCCGCGGTGACCAGCTCGGCGACAACCTGCAGCTGGTCAACCGCTACTTCACCCAGCTCAACCCGAGCATGGAGACCATCCAGGCCGACATCTCCGGGCTGGCGGACTTCTTCTCCATCTACGCCGACGCCGCGCCCGACCTCCTGCAGCTGCTGCGCAACCAGTCGGTCACCATGACGACGTTCGCCCAGAAGGAGAACGTCTACACCGGCTTCCTGCTCGGCACGACCGCCTTCGCCAACACCACGCGCACCGTCGTCGCCGAGAACGAGAACCGCATCATCCAGCTCGGCCAGGTGAGCCGGCCCACGCTGCGCGTCCTCGCCAAGTACAGCCCGGAGTACCCCTGCCTGCTCAAGAGCATCCGGGAGGCCAACAGCAACGACCCCAACAGGCCGGGCGCGATCGGCGGAGCGTTCGTCAAGGGCTACCTCAACATCACCCTGGAGGTCGTGCCGCAGCGCGGCGAGTACAAGAAGGGCGAGGAGCCGCGGTGGGGCGAGAAGAGCGGGCCCAACTGCCGGGGCCTTCCGTCGCCTCCGCACAGCCAGGAGAACCCCGACCCGAGCGTGCACCTCAGTGATGGCAGCACCGGGCCCAACGGCGGGTCGCCGCCCACCGCGGGCCGGGCCCTGCCCAGCATCCTGGTCGACCCCACCAGCGGGCATGCCGGCTCGGCCGAGGAGCAGCAGGTGGTCAACGCCCTGCTCGCCGAGAGCATGGGAGTCGAGCCCGGCGAGGTGCCCGACATCGCCACGCTGCTCTACGGCCCGATGGCCCGTGGAACGGTGGTGATGCAGCCGTGAAGACCACGTCCGCACTCATCAAGCTGATCATCTTCACCGTCGTCACGGTGGTGGTCACCGGCCTGCTGGCCACCACGATCGGCAACTTCCGGTTCGGCGGCACGACCGAGTACCGCGCGATCTTCACCGACGTCACCGGGTTGCTGAAGGGCGACGACATCCGCATCGCCGGCGTCCGGGTCGGGTCCGTGGAGAAGGTCGAGGTCCACGACCGGACGCTCGCGCAGGTGACGATCAGCGTCGACAAGGAGCGCCGGCTCTCCGAGAGCACCAAGGCCGCCGTGCGCTACCGCAACCTCGTCGGCCAGCGCTACATCGCGCTGATCGAGGGCGCCGGCTCCGACACCCCGCTCAAGGCCGGGGCCACCATCCCGCTCGACCAGACGACGCCGGCGCTGGACCTGACCGTCCTGTTCAACGGGTTCAAGCCGCTCTTCGTGGCGCTGAGCCCGAAGGACATCAACGAGTTCTCCTTCGAGATCATCCAGACCCTGCAGGGCGAGGGCAGCAGCATCAACAGCCTGCTCGCCCACACCGCCTCGCTGACCTCCACGCTGGCCGACCGCGACGCCGTCATCGGCCGGACCCTGGACAACCTCAACTCCGTGCTCGGCACCGTCGACCAGCGCGACCAGAAGCTCTCCGAGCTGATCCTGCAGCTGCAGCGCTTCATCAGCGGCCTGTCCGAGGACCGGGAGGCCATCGGTGCCTCGCTGACGAACATCTCCGGTCTCGCCGACGCGACTGCAGGACTGGTCGAGGAGGCCCGTCCCGGGCTCAAGACCGACATCCGTGAGCTGGGCGAGGTGGCCGGCAACCTCGACGACAACAAGAAGGTCGTCAACGAGTTCCTGGACCGGTTCCCCGGGAAGCTCAACACGATCACCCGCACGGCGACGTACGGCTCGTGGTTCAACTTCTATCTCTGCGAGTTCTCCGTCAAGGGCTCCGGCGCACCTCCGCAGCAGCAGCCGGGCGCGGCCGGGAGGTGTCCCTGATGGCACCGTTCCGTGAGCGCAACCCCGTCGTCGTCGGCGCCGTCGGGCTGGCCGTGATCGCCGCGCTGCTGCTGTTCGCGTTCAACATCGACAAGATCCCCTTCCTCAACGGCACGAAGTACACCGCGGCCATCAGCGAGGCCGGCGGGCTCAAGCCCAACGACGAGGTCCGCATCGCCGGGGTCAAGGTCGGCAAGGTCACCGGCGTCGACCTGGACGGCGACCACGTGCGCGTCACGTTCCGGGTCAACCGCGGCACCGAGTTCGGCAAGGAGACCCGCGCGTCCGTGCGGATCAAGACCGTCCTCGGCCAGAAGTTCCTGATGCTCGAGCCCAAGGGCTCCGGCCAGCTCGCGAAGGGCAGCGAGATCCCGATCTCGCGCACGGTCGCGGCCTACGACGTCGTCGAGGCGTTCAGCGACCTGGCGACGACGGCGGAGAACATCGACACCGAGCAGTACGCCAAGGCCCTGGACACGATCGCCACGACGTTCAAGGACTCACCCGACGAGGTCCGGGGCGCCGTGGACGGCCTCGGCCGGCTCTCGCGCACCATCGCCTCCCGCGACGCCCAGCTGCGCGAGCTGCTCGACCACACCGCGGGTGTCTCCGAGGTGCTCGCCGACCGCAACGAGGAGTTCGTCTCGCTGCTCGCCGACGGCGACCTGCTGCTCAAGGAGCTCCAGAAGCGCCGCCAGGACATCCACGTCCTGCTGGTCAGCACGTCCAAGCTGTCCACCCAGCTGACGGCACTGGTGCGCGAGAACCGCAAGGAGATCGGGCCCGCCCTGCAGAACCTGGCCAACGTCGTCGCGGTGCTGCGCGCCAACCAGGACAACCTCGACAAGAGCATCGAGCTGATGGCCCCGTTCGTCCGCGTCTTCGCCAACACCCTCGGCAACGGGCGCTGGTTCGACACCTACGTCGAGAACCTCGTCCCGGTCGAGGCCGCCGAGGAGGCAAAGCCATGAGCGGCCTGCGACTGCCGGGGCAGGCCCGGCGCGGCACCCGCCGGGCCGGGGGCGGCTCGACCCCGGACTGGTTCCCGTTCGGCGGCGCTGCGCCGTCCCCCAACGGTGACAAGGCTCCCGCACCCGCGGCGACCCCCGCCGGCGCCGCGCCGGCCGCCGAGCGGTCCGGGATCCCGGCGACGCCGCTGATCGCGGGCGCGCTCGCCTTCGTGCTCCTCGCGCTCGCCATCATCTGGTTCTGGCCGGGGGCCGGCACCGTGCAGGCGACCGCGCACTTCCCGCGGGCGGTGGGGCTGTTCGTCGGCTCGGACGTGCGCATCCTCGGCGTCAAGGTCGGCGAGGTCAGCGAGGTCGTGCCCGAGGGCACCTCGGTGCGGGTCGAGTTCGAGTACGACGACAAGTACAAGGTCCCGAGCGACGCCAAGGCAGCCGTCGTCGCGCCGTCGGTGGTGAGCGACCGCTACGTCCAGCTGCACGCCGGTCTACAAGGGCGGCCCGACCCTCGCCGACGGCGCCGACATCCCGCTGGAGCAGACCGCGACGCCGGTCGAGCTGGACCGGATCTTCTCCAGCCTCAACGACCTCAACGTGGCCCTCGGCCCCGAGGGCGCCAACAAGGACGGCGCTCTCAGCCGGCTGCTGAAGGTCGGGGCCGACAACCTCGACGGCCAGGGCGCAGGACATCAACGCCACCTTCCACGACTTCTCCACGGCGGTCAGCACCCTCTCCGACGGCAAGGACGACCTGTTCGGCACCGTGCGCAACCTGCAGGTCTTCACCACGGCGCTGGCCCAGAACGACCAGCAGGTCCGGTCGTTCAACCAGAACCTCGCGAGCGTCGCCGACCAGCTGGCGGGGGAGCGGCAAGAGCTCTCCGCCGCGCTGAGCAACCTGGCCGTGGCCCTGGGCGAGGTCGCCGGCTTCGTCGCGCGACAACCGCAAGAACCTCTCGGCCAACATCCAGGGGCTCGCCGAGGTCACCGACGTCCTGGTGACCCAGCGCGACGCGCTCGCCGAGACCCTCGAGGCCGGACCGGTCGCGCTGTCCAACCTCCAGCTCGCCTACAACCCCCGCTCCGGGACGCTCGACACCCGCAACAACGCCCAGGCCCCGGACTTCGGACAGGTGCTCTGCACGGTCCTGACCGCGATCGGCAAGGCCGACAAGTGCGCCGAGCTCGAGGACAGCCTCGCGGCGCTGGAGAAGGGTGAGAAGCCCGCGCTGCTCGGCGGCGACTCCGCGTCGCGGGCGCCCGACCTCACCCTCGGCGGCATCCTCGGGGAGGCGCGATGAGCGCCCACGTCGGCCGCGCGGCCCGGATGACCGCGACCGCCGCTGCCGCCGCCATCCTGCTCACCGGGTGTCAGGGCCTGTACGACGTGCAGCTGCCCGGTGGCGCGCGCGACCGGTGACGACGTCTACCGGGTCGTCGTCGAGTTCCGCGACGTGCTCGACCTGGTGCCGCAGTCGGCCGTCAAGGTCAACGACGTCACGGTCGGCGCGGTCGAGGACATCTGGCTGGACGGCTGGACCGCCCGGGTCCGGCTGCGCCTCGAGGACAAGGTGAAGCTGCCGGACAACGCGGTGGCCGAGCTGCGCCAGACCAGCCTGCTCGGCGAGAAGTTCGTGTCCCTCGAGGCGCCGACCGACGCGGCGCCGACGGGTCGCCTCGGCGACAAGGACGTGATCCCGCTCGCTCGCTCCGGGCGCAACCCCGAGGTCGAAGAGGTCTTCAGCGCGCTGTCGCTGCTGCTCAACGGCGGCGGGGTGGCCCAGCTGCGGACCATCAACCGCGAGCTCACCCAGGTGATGCAGGGCCGCGAGGGCGACATCAAGAGCGTGATCGACCAGCTGGACACGTTCATCGGCGGGCTGGACGACCACAAGTCGGAGATCGTGCGGGCGCTCGACGGGCTGGACCGGCTCAGCGCCAACCTGGAGGCCCAGAAGAAGGACCTCGCGGTCGCGCTCGACGACATGCCCCAGGGCCTCGAAGGTGCTCGCCGACCAGCGCGAGCTGCTCACCCAGATGCTGACGGCGCTGTCCGACCTCGGCGTGGTCGGCACCCGGGTCATCAAGGCGTCCAAGGACGACTTCGTGGCCAACCTCGAGTCGCTGGCGCCGATCCTGACCAAGCTGTCGCAGGCCGGCTCCGACCTGCCCCACGCGCTCGAGATGATGTTCACCTATCCCTTCCCGCGGTCCACCCTGGAAGCGATCCGCGGCGACTACACCAACCTGCGCGCCGACGTCGATCCGGCCTCGGTGGAGCAGTTCATCGCCTCGCTCCCGAAGGCACCGGCGGGCTCGTCGAAACCGAAGCCGCTGATCCCGCTGGACCAGCTGCCCGCGTTCCCGAAGTGGCCGCTGCCCGACGTGTGCGCCGCCGCCGACAACCCGGCCGCCGGCCAGGCGCTGCCCGAGTGCGTCCTGCCGGGCGGCGACATCGCCAACCCCGACCTGCTCGAGCTGATGCTGGGGGGGTTGGTCCGATGATCACGCGCGCGACGAAGATCCAGCTCGCGGTGTTCGTGCTGATCAGCCTGCTCGGCGTCAGCTACGTCAGCGCCCGGTACGTCGGGCTGACCGACAAGGTCACCGGCAGCACCTACCTGGTCAGTGCCGACTTCGCCGAGTCCGGCGGCATCTTCACCAACGCCGAGGTGACCTACCGCGGGGTCACCGTGGGCCGGGTCGACAAGCTCGAGCTGCAGCGCGACGGCGTGCGGGTCCACCTCCGGCTCGACGACGGCACCAAGATCCCGTCGGACACGGCGGCCGTCGTCGCCAACCGCTCGGCAGTCGGCGAGCAGTACGTCGACCTGCAGCCCAAGCGGGCCGGCGCGCCCTACCTCGCCGCGGGCGGCGTGATCCCGCGGCAGAACACCGAGACCCCGCTGCCCGTGCAGACCCTCCTGGTCAACCTCGACCGGCTGGTCAACTCGGTGCCGCGCGACGACCTGGTGACGGTCATCGACGAGCTCGGGGCCGCCTTCAACGGCACCGGCCCGGACCTGCAGCGGCTCATCGACAAGGGCAACGCGCTCACCAAGGAAGCGACCACGGCACTGCCCGAGACGGTCCGGCTGATCGACGACGGGCAGACCGTGCTGGACACCCAGCGCGTCTCCGGACCCGCCATCAAGAGCTTCGCCGAGGACCTCGCCCTGCTCAGCGCCACCCTGCGCGACCGCGACGCCGACCTGCGGGCGATCTTCGACAACGGGACCGTCGCGGCGCAGCAGCTCGAGCGGCTGCTGCGCGAGAACCGGCCGGCCATCGCCACGCTGCTCGGCAACCTGCTCAGCGGTGCCCAGGTGACCGTGGCCCGCATCGACGGGCTGGAGCAGATCCTCGCGACCTACCCCGCGGTGGTCACCGGCGGCTACACGGTGGTCCCCGGCGACGGCACCGCGCACTTCGGCCTGGTCGACCAGATGGAGCCGAAGGCCTGCCAGTACGACAACCCCCGGCGCAGCCCGAACGAGACGTCCAACACCCCGGCCAAGACCCGCAACGCCCGCTGCACCAACCCGCCGCCCGGCTCGCAGGTCCGCGGGTCGGCGAACGCCCCCGGTCCACGGTCGGGATCCGCCGACCAGGCGCCGTCGTATCTTGGGGGCTACGACGCAGCCACTGGCACGGTCCTCGGCACCGACGGCAGGCCGCTGCTGATCGGCTCGCTCGGCGGCCAGCAAGGCCTGCTCGGAAAGGACTCGTGGCAGTGGCTGTTGCTCGGACCGCTCGGGGAGTGACCCGACGCGAGACACTGCTGATCGGCCTGCTCGCCCTGGCGGCGGTGGCTGCCGTCCTCGCGGCCGTCTTCCTGGCCAACCGGCTCGGCGATGTCTCGGACGAGGAGGCCCGGCGACAGGAGATCCTGCAGACCGCGCGTCAGCAGGGCGTGAACATCACGACGCTGGACTACCAGACGGTCGACAAGGACCTCCAACGCGTCCTCGCGCTGTCCACCGGCACCTTCCGCAAGGAGTTCCGCGCCGGCACCAAGGACCTCACCGACCTGGTCGTGAAGAACAAGGCCGTCTCCACCGGTGAGGTGCTGGAGGCCGGCATCGTGACCGCCGACAGCGACTCGGCCCGGGTGCTGGTCGTGGCCGACTCCACCGTGAGCAACGGCGCGAGCGCGCAACCCCAGGTCCGCCACTACCGGATGCAGCTGGACATGGTCCGCCGCGGCGACCGCTGGCTCACCTCGACCCTGACGTTCGTGAGCTGAGCCGGATGAGCGACAGCAGACCCCCGCGCCGGCGCGTCGCCGGCGAACGGTCCCGGCTGCGGCGGGCCGATCCCGCCGAGGAGCAGGCAGCCGCGACCGCGCCACCGCACCGCCACGACCGACGACGACGACCGAGGACGCCCCCGCGCCCGACCCCGACCGGTCGACCGTCGAGCCGCCCGCGCCGCCGCCGCCCGCGACCGGCGACGAGCCGACCCGGCCGCGGTGGCCCTACCGTCGTGGCCGGCGGGCTGGCCGTGATCGCGCTCGTGGCGGCGGTCATCGCCGGCGTACTCGCCGTCCGGCTGGCGCAGGCTGACCCGAACGACCCGCCCGACTCCCGTCTCGAAGACCCGCAGCGACGCCCTCGCGGCGGCCCGCTCGCACGCCCAGGAGATCCTGTCCTACGACCACCGGACCCTGGACGCCGACTTCGCCAAGGCCGAGGCGGCCCTGACCGGGAAGTTCAAGAAGGACTACGCCCGTACGACGAGCACGGTGGTCCGGCCCAGCGCCGAGCAGTACAAGGTGGTCGTGAAGGCCGAGGTGACGGCCGCCTCGGTGGTCCGGGCCAGCGACGCACCGGGTGGTGGCGCTCCTGTTCGTGGACCAGACGACCACCTCCACCCGGCTCGAGGGCCCCAAGGTGGACCTGAACCGGGTGCGGATGACCCTGGTCGAGCAGGACGGAAAGTGGCTGGTCAGCGAGCTGGACGCGCTCTGAGAGCCGTTCGGCCCTTGACGGGGACGGCGTTCGGGTCCATTCTGCTGGCGCTGTGACAACCGCAGAGGTGGCAGGCCACCCGAAGCGCTCCGCGAGGGGCCGCTTTACGTTCGCCTGCCCGCGGGGTATGCTCGCCCTTTGCGCAGCCTCCTGACGCCCTCCGCGGATTCGCCGCGGGGTGTCCGGCATGCGCGGAAGTAACCGCGAGCCCTCGGAAGGACCCCCTCTTGGCCGCCTCGCGCACCGCGAACAAGCCCACCGCCACCAGCCAGAAGAACAAGCAGCACCCCAAGAACAGCACCGCTCCCCGCCGCATCTCCTTCGCCAAGATCCGCGAGCCGCTCGAGGTCCCCAACCTCCTCGCGCTGCAGACCGACAGCTTCGACTGGCTGCTCGGCAACGACGCGTGGCGGGCCCGGGTCGAGCAGGCCCGCAGCGACGGACGCGGCGACGTGCCCGGCAAGTCCGGCCTCGAGGAGATCTTCGAGGAGATCAGCCCGATCGAGGACTTCCAGGGCACCATGTCGCTGTCGTTCCGCGACCATCGGTTCGAGCCGCCCAAGTACTCGATCGAGGAGTGCAAGGAACGCGACATCACCTACTCGGCGCCGCTGTTCGTCACCGCCGAGTTCATGAACAACACGACCGGCGAGATCAAGAGCCAGACGGTCTTCATGGGCGACTTCCCGCTGATGACCGACAAGGGCACCTTCATCATCAACGGCACCGAGCGTGTCGTGGTGTCCCAGCTGGTCCGCTCGCCCGGCGTCTACTTCGACAAGTCCGTCGACAAGACCTCGGACAAGGACCTCTTCGGCTCCAAGATCATCCCGTCCCGCGGTGCCTGGCTCGAGTTCGAGATCGACAAGCGCGACCAGGTCGGCGTCCGCGTCGACCGCAAGCGCAAGCAGTCGGTCACCGTGCTGCTCAAGGCCCTCGGCTGGGACGACGCCAAGATCCTCGAGGAGTTCGGCGCAGTACGAGTCGATCCGCGCCACCCTGGAGAAGGACCACACCACCGGCCAGGACGACGCGCTGCTCGACATCTACCGCAAGCTGCGCCCGGGCGAGCCGCCCACGCGGGAGGCCGCGCAGACGCTGCTGGACAACCTCTACTTCAACCCCAAGCGCTACGACCTCGCCAAGGTCGGCCGCTACAAGGTCAACAAGAAGCTGGGCCTCGGGCTCGCCGCTCGGACTCCAGCGTCCTGACGATCGACGACATCGTCGAGACCATCCGGTACATCGTCAAGCTGCACGCCGGCGAGACCGACGCTGGACGGCAAGAACGGCCAGGTCCGGGTCGAGGTCGACGACATCGACCACTTCGGCAACCGGCGCCTGCGCACGGTCGGCGAGCTGATCCAGAACCAGGTCCGCACCGGCCTGTCCCGGATGGAGCGCGTCGTCCGCGAGCGGATGACCACCCAGGACGTCGAGGCGATCACGCCGCAGACCCTGATCAACATCCGGCCGGTCGTCGCCTCCATCAAGGAGTTCTTCGGCACCAGCCAGCTGTCCCAGTTCATGGACCAGACCAACCCGCTGGCCGGTCTGACCCACAAGCGCCGCCTGTCGGCGCTCGGCCCCGGTGGTCTGTCCCGTGAGCGGGCCGGCTTCGAGGTCCGCGACGTGCACACCAGCCACTACGGCCGGATGTGCCCGATCGAGACGCCCGAAGGCCCGAACATCGGCCTGATCGGCTCGCTGGCGACCTACGGGCGCATCAACGCCTTCGGGTTCGTCGAGACGCCCTACCGCAAGGTCATCAAGGGCAAGGTCGTCCGACCAGGTCGACTACCTCACCGCCGACGAGGAGGACGAGCACGTCATCGCTCAGGCCAACGCGCCGCTGACCGATGACAACACGTTCGCCGAGGCCCGGGTGCTGGTGCGCCGCAAGGGCGGCGAGGTCGAGTTCATCCCGGCCGACGAGGTCGACTACATGGACGTCTCGCCGCGCCAGATGGTGTCGGTCGCGCACCGCGATGATCCCGTTCCTCGAGCACGACGACGCCAACCGCGCGCTGATGGGCTCCAACATGCAGCGCCAGGCGGTGCCGCTGCTCCGCTCGGAGGCGCCGTTCGTCGGCACCGGCATGGAGTACCGCGCCGCCAAGGACGCCGGCGACGTGATCATCGCCGACCAAGCCCGGCGTCGTGCAGGAGGTCTCGGCCGACCTGATCACGGTCATGAACGACGACGCCACCTACAACACCTACCGGGTCGCCAAGTTCCGCCGCTCCAACCAGGGCACGTCCTTCAACCAGAAGCCCATCGTCGACGAGGGCGAGCGGGTCGAGGACGGGCCAGGTCATCGCCGACGGTCCGTGCACCCAGAACGGCGAGATGGCCCTCGGCCGCAACCTGCTCGTGGCGTTCATGTCCTGGGAGGGCCACAACTACGAGGACGCGATCATCCTGTCCCAGCGCCTCGTGCAGGACGACGTCCTCTCCTCGATCCACATCGAGGAGCACGAGGTCGACGCCCGCGACACCAAGCTGGGCCCCGAGGAGATCACCCGGGACATCCCGAACGTCTCCGAGGAGGTCCTCGCCGACCTCGACGAGCGCGGCATCATCCGCATCGGCGCCGACGTCGTCCCCGGCGACATCCTGGTCGGCAAGGTCACGCCCAAGGGCGAGACCGAGCTCACCCCCGAGGAGCGCCTGCTCCGCGCGATCTTCGGCGAGAAGGCGCGCGAGGTGCGCGACACCTCGCTGAAGGTGCCGCACGGCGAGTCCGGCAAGGTCATCGGCGTCAAGGTCTTCGACCGCGACGAGGGCTACGAGCTGCCGCCCGGCGTCAACCAGCTGGTCCGCGTCTACGTCGCCCAGAAGCGCAAGATCACCGACGGCGACAAGCTCGCCGGCCGCCACGGCAACAAGGGCGTCATCTCCAAGATCCTGCCGGTCGAGGACATGCCGTTCCTCGAGGACGGCACCCCGGTCGACATCGTGCTCAACCCGCTCGGCGTCCCCGGCCGCATGAACGTCGGCCAGGTCCTGGAGACCCACCTCGGGTGGGTGGCCAAGACCGGCTGGCAGATCGAGGGCGACGACAAGGGCGACGCGACCTGGAAGCAGAGCCTGCGCTCCATCGGCGCCGACGTGGGGGAGCCCGGCACCAACGTGGCCACCCCGGTCTTCGACGGTGCGCGCGAGGAGGAGATCACCGGCCTGCTCGGGTCGACGCTGCCCAACCGCGACGGCGTCCAGCTGATCGGCGAGTCCGGCAAGGCCGACCTCTTCGACGGCCGCACCGGCGAGCCGTTCACGGCTCCGGTCTCGGTCGGCTACATCTACATCCTGAAGCTGCTCCACCTGGTCGACGACAAGATCCACGCCCGCTCGACCGGCCCGTACTCGATGATCACCCAGCAGCCGCTGGGCGGTAAGGCGCAGTTCGGTGGCCAGCGGTTCGGCGAGATGGAGGTGTGGGCCCTCGAGGCCTACGGCGCCTCCTACGCGCTGCAGGAGCTGCTGACGATCAAGTCCGACGACGTGCTCGGCCGCGTGAAGGTCTACGAGGCCATCGTCAAGGGCGAGAACATCCCCGAGCCCGGCATCCCCGAGTCCTTCAAGGTGCTCATCAAGGAGATGCAGTCGCTGTGCCTCAACGTCGAGGTGCTGTCCAGCGACGGCATGTCCATCGAGATGCGCGAGACCGACGAGGACGTCTTCCGTGCGGCCGAGGAGCTCGGCATCGACCTGTCCCGGCGCGAGCCGAGCAGCGTCGAAGAGGTCTAGGGCGATGCGGTACGACGAGTCGCCACGCGGCACGCCGTCGTACCGCATCCGCCGACCAAGCATTGATCACTAACGACAGAGAGAAGCAAACGTGCTCGACGTCAACTTCTTCGACGAGCTGCGCATCGGCCTGGCCACCGCTGACGACATCCGTCAGTGGTCCCACGGCGAGGTCAAGAAGCCGGAGACCATCAACTACCGCACCCTGAAGCCGGAGAAGGACGGGCTCTTCTGCGAGAAGATCTTCGGTCCGACCCGCGACTGGGAGTGCTACTGCGGCAAGTACAAGCGGGTCCGCTTCAAGGGCATCATCTGCGAGCGCTGCGGCGTCGAGGTCACCCGCGCCAAGGTGCGCCGTGAGCGGATGGGCCACATCGAGCTGGCCGCCCCGGTCACGCACATCTGGTACTTCAAGGGCGTGCCCAGCCGGCTGGGCTACCTGCTCGACCTGGCGCCGAAGGACCTCGAGAAGGTCATCTACTTCGCGGCCTACATGATCACCTCGGTCGACGAGGACGAGCGCCACCGCGACCTGCCGTCGCTCGAGGCCAAGATCGGCGTCGAGCGCAAGCAGATCGAGTCCCGCCGCGACTCCGACGTCGAGGCCCGCCAGAAGCGCCTCGAGGAGGACCTCGCCGAGCTCGAGGCCGAGGGCGCCAAGTCCGACGCCAAGCGCAAGGTCCGCGAGTCCGCCGAGCGCGAGATGAACCAGATCCGCAAGCGGGCCGACGCCGAGATCGAGCGCCTCGACGCAGGTCTGGGACCGGTTCCGCAACCTCAAGGTCCAGGACCTCGAGGGCGACGAGATCCTCTACCGCGAGATGCGCGACCGCTTCGGCATGTACTTCCAGGGCGGCATGGGCGCCGCGGCGCTGCAGAAGCGTCTCGAGTCCTTCGACCTCGAGGCCGAGGCCGAGTCGCTGCGCGAGATCATCCGCACCGGCAAGGGCCAGAAGAAGACCCGCGCCCTCAAGCGGCTCAAGGTCGTCTCGGCGTTCCTCAACACCCGCAACTCCCCGATGGGCATGGTCCTCGACTGCGTCCCGGTCATCCCGCCGGACCTGCGCCCGATGGTGCAGCTCGACGGTGGCCGGTTCGCGACCTCCGACCTCAACGACCTCTACCGCCGGGTGATCAACCGCAACAACCGGCTCAAGCGCCTGCTCGACCTCGGCGCGCCCGAGATCATCGTCAACAACGAGAAGCGGATGCTGCAGGAGGCCGTCGACGCGCTGTTCGACAACGGCCGCCGCGGCCGTCCGGTCACCGGTCCGGGCAACCGCCCGCTCAAGTCGCTCTCGGACATGCTCAAGGGCAAGCAGGGCCGGTTCCGCCAGAACCTGCTCGGCAAGCGCGTCGACTACTCCGGCCGTTCGGTCATCGTGGTCGGCCCGCAGCTCAAGCTGCACCAGTGCGGCCTGCCCAAGCAGATGGCGCTCGAGCTGTTCAAGCCGTTCGTCATGAAGCGGCTGGTCGACCTCAACCACGCGCAGAACATCAAGAGCGCCAAGCGCATGGTCGAGCGGGCCCGTCCCGGTCGTGTGGGACGTGCTCGAGGAGGTCATCGCCGAGCACCCGGTGCTGCTCAACCGCGCACCGACGCTGCACCGCCTCGGCATCCAGGCCTTCGAGCCGCAGCTGGTCGAGGGCAAGGCCATCCAGATCCACCCGCTGGTCTGCACCGCGTTCAACGCCGACTTCGACGGCGACCAGATGGCGGTGCACCTGCCGCTGTCGGCGGAGGCGCAGGCCGAGGCCCGCATCCTGATGCTGTCCTCGCAACAACATCCTGTCGCCGGCGCACGGCCGTCCGATCACGTCGCCGACCCAGGACATGGTGCTCGGCATCTACTTCCTGACCGCGACCCGCGAGGGCATGGTCGGCGAGGGCCGGGTCGTTCTCGCTCGGTGGCCGAGGCGATCATGGCCCACGACGCAGCACCAGCTCGACCTGCAGGCGCCGATCACGCTGCGGCTCGCCGACGTCGTGCCGCCGCGCGAGCTGGGACGCGCCCGGAGGGCTGGGAGCCGGGCGAGCCGATCACCCTCGACGACCACGCTGGGCCGCGCCCTGTTCAACGAGGCGCTGCCGGCGGACTACCCGTTCGTCGACAAGCCGGTCGACAAGAAGGAGCTCTCGGCGCATCGTCAACGACCTCGCCGAGCGCTACCCGAAGGTCGCAGGTCGCCGCGACCCTGGACGCGCTGAAGGCGGCCGGCTTCCACTGGGCCACCCGGTCCGGGCGTCACGATCTCGATCGAGGACGTCGTCACGCCGCAGGCCAAGCAGGAGCATCCTCGAGCGCCACGAGGCGCGCGCGGAGAAGGTCCAGAGCCAGTACGAGCGCGGCCTGATCACCGACGACGAGCGTCGCCAGGAGCTCATCAAGATCTGGACCGAGGCGACCAACGAGGTCGCCGAGGCGATGGAGGACGCACTTCCCGCGGACCAACCCGGTCTTCATGATGGTCAACTCCGGCGCCCGCGGTAACTGGATGCAGGTCCGCCAGATCGCCGGCATGCGTGGCCTGGTGGCCAACCCCAAGGGCGAGATCATCCCGCGGCCGATCAAGGCCAACTTCCGCGAGGGCCTGTCCGTGCTCGAGTACTTCATCTCGACGCACGGCGCCCGCAAGGGTCTGGCCGACACCGCGCTGCGGACCGCCGACTCCGGCTACCTCACCCGTCGCCTGGTCGACGTCTCGCAGGACGTGATCATCCGCGAGGAGGACTGCGGCACCGACCGCGGCCTGATGATGCCGATCGCCCGGCCGAACGCCGAGAGGCAAGCTGGTCCGGCTCGACAACATCGACACCAGCGTCTACTCGCGCAACCTGGCCGAGGACGTCGTCGTCGACGGCGAGACCGTCGGCACGGCCGGGCAGCGACATCGGCGACGTCCTCATCGACGCGCTGATCGCGCGCCGGCGTCGAGCGAGGTCCGGGTGCGCAGCGTGCTGACCTGCGAGAGCAAGGTCGGCACCTGCGCCACCTGCTACGGCCGCTCGCTGGCCACCGGCAAGGTCGTCGACGTCGGCGAGGCGGTCGGCATCATCGCCGCCCAGTCGATCGGCGAGCCCGGCACCCAGCTGACGATGCGTACCTTCCACACCGGTGGTGTGGCCGGTGACGACATCACCCACGGCCTCCCGCGTGTGGTCGAGCTGTTCGAGGCCCGCCAGCCCAAGGGCGTCGCGCCGATCTCCGAGGCGGCCGGCCGGGTGCGCATCGAGGAGACCGACAAGAAGCGCGAGATCGTCGTCGTCCCCGACGACGGCTCCGAGGAGGTCGCCTACCCGATCTCCAAGCGGTCCCGGCTGCTGGTCGCCGAGGGCGACCACGTCGAGGTCGGCCAGCAGCTGATCGTCGGCGCGATCGACCCGAAGCAGGTGCTGCGCATCCTCGGCCCGCGCCAGGTGCAGCATGCACCTGGTCAGCGAGGTCCAGGAGGTCTACCGCTCGCAGGGCGTGTCGATCCACGACAAGCACATCGAGGTCATCGTCCGCCAGATGCTCAAGCGGGTGACGATCATCGAGTCCGGCGACGCCGAGCTGCTGCCCGGCGAGCTGGTCGAGCGCGCGCGCTTCGAGGAGGAGAACCGCCGGGTGGTCGCCGAGGGCGGCACCCCCGCCTCCGGGCCGGCCCGAGCTGATGGGCATCACCAAGGCCTCGCTGGCGACCGAGTCGTGGCTGTCGGCGGCCTCCTTCCAGGAGACCACCCGGGTGCTCACCGACGCGGCGATCCACGCCAAGTCCGACCCGCTGCTCGGGCCTGAAGGAGAACGTCATCATCGGCAAGCTCATCCCGGCCGGCACGGGTCTGCCCCGCTACCGCAACATCCGGGTCGAGCCGACCGAGGAGGCCAAGGCGGCGATGTACACCATGGCCGGCTACGACGGCGACGCCGGCGCGTTCGACTACGCGCCGTTCGGCTCCGGCTCCGGCCAGGCCGTGCCGCTGGAGGACTTCGACTACGGGCCCTTCCGCGGCTGACCGGCCACGACGGCACGACCGGGACGCCGGCCGGCGCACGGATCGCCTGCGCGGGCCGGCGTTCCTGCATGATGGGCCCGCCGTCACGCGGCAGCCGACCAGATGGGGCGTGCGATGAGCGATCCGTGGGGGCCCCGCCGGACGAGCCGAGCGACGGCCGACCGGGCGAGCCCGACTCGCCGACCGAGCCGCGGCCGCCGCCGGGCAGCCCAGCCGGACCGCCGCCGGACGCGCCGCCAGCCGAGCCAGCCGGGCCAGCGGCCAGCCGCCGTGCGGCCAGCCGGCCACGGCCAGCCCGGCCGGCGCAGCCCGGCTACGGCAGCCAGCCGTACGGCCAGCCCGGCTACGGCGCAGCCGTGGTACGGCCAGCCGGCTACGGCCAGCACCGCTACGGCCACCCGGCTACGGCCAGCCGCCGCTACGGCCAGCAGCCCTACCGCAGCCGGGCCAGCCACGGCTACGGCCAGCCGGCCTACGGCCAGCCGCGCTACGGCTACCCGGCAGCGGCAGACGTCCGGCAAGGCGACCACCGTGCATGGTCCTCGGCATCGTCTCGCTGGTGCTGTTGTTCACCTGCGGCCTGGGCTTCATCGCCCGCGATCATCGCGCTGGTGCATGGCCGCCCGGTGCCGAGCGGGAGATCGCGGCAGTCCGGCGGCGCGCTGACAGGCGAGGGCCAGGTCAGGGCCGGCCGGATCATGAGCTGGATCACCCTCGGCGCTCGACCGCTCTGGCGCGTCGTCCTGGTCGATCGTCGCTGGCGATCGCGGTCTCGGCGGTCGCCAGCGTCGGAGCCGGCGTCGACTGACCGGTCGAGTCGCCGGCGTCCGGTCGCCGCGCGCTTTTGACCTGCGCGCGAGCGCTGGGTAGGCTCTCCCTTCGTGCCTGGGGTTCCCCGGGCCCTCGCGCGTGCGCCGCAGGCAGCCGGACCGACGAGCTGCCGGTGCGCGCGAGCAGCACGACCACTCCGGTGCGGCTCGTGACGCGCAGCCGGGTCGGGCCGGGCGACACGCCCGACCGCGGGGGTCGAGAACCGGCGACCCGGCCGATCACCTCGAACACAGCACGATCAACTCGAACAGCACGAGACGGAGACTGAAGGCGGCTCATGCCCACCATCCAGCAGCTGGTCCGCAAGGGCCGCCAGGACAAGGTCGAGAAGACCAAGACGCCGGCGCTCAAGGGCAGCCCGCAGCGCCGCGGCGTCTGCACCCGCGTCTACACGACCACGCCCAAGAAGCCGAACTCCGCGCTGCGCAAGGTCGCCCGCGTCCGGCTGACCAGCGGCATCGAGGTCACGGCCTACATCCCGGGCGTCGGCCACAACCTGCAGGAGCACTCGATCGTGCTCGTCCGCGGCGGCCGGGTGAAGGACCTGCCCGGCGTCCGCTACAAGATCATCCGCGGCTCGCTGGACACCCAGGGCGTGAAGAACCGCAAGCAGGCCCGCAGCCGCTACGGCGCGAAGAAGGAGAAGAGCTAATGCCGCGCAAGGGCCCCGCCCCCGAAGCGCCCGGTCATCATCGACCCGGTCTACAACTCGCCCGCTGGTGACCTCGCTGGTCAACAAGGTCCTCGTGCGACGGCAAGCGCTCGGTCGCCGAGCGCATCGTCTACGGCGCCCTCGAGGGCTGCCGCGAGAAGACCGGCAACGACCCGGTCATCACGCTCAAGCGCGCGCTGGACAACGTCAAGCCGGCCCTCGAGGTCAAGAGCCGCCGCGTCGGTGGCGCCACCTACCAGGTGCCGGTCGAGGTCCGAGGCCAGCCGCTCGACCACGCTGGCCCTGCGCTGGCTGGTCGAGCTACTCCCGCCAGCGCCGCGAGAAGACCATGACCGAGCGGCTGATGAACGAGCTGCTCGACGCCAGCAACGGCCTCGGCGCCAGCGTCAAGCGCCGCGAGGACACCCACAAGATGGCCGAGTCCAACAAGGCCTTCGCGCACTACCGCTGGTAAGCGCGACCCTTCCTCCGACGAGTCAACGAGAGAAGACGACCTAGCAGTGGCACTCGACACCGCCGTCATCGACCTCGCCAAGGTCCGCAACATCGGGATCATGGCGCACATCGACGCGGGCAAGACCACGACGACCGAGCGGATCCTGTTCTACACCGGCATCAACTACAAGATCGGTGAGGTCCACGAGGGCGCCGCCACGATGGACTGGATGGAGCAGGAGCAGGAGCGCGGCATCACCATCACGTCCGCCGCGACGACCTGCGAGTGGGACGACCACACCATCAACATCATCGACACCCCCGGCCACGTCGACTTCACCGTCGAGGTCGAGCGCTCGCTGCGCGTCCTCGACGGCGCGGTCGCGGTGTTCGACGGCGTCGCCGGCGTCGAGCCGCAGTCCGAGACGGTCTGGCGCCAGGCCGACCGCTACAACGTCCCGCGCATCTGCTTCGTCAACAAGCTGGACCGCACCGGCGCCGAGTTCCACCGCTGCGTCGACATGATCGTCACCCGGCTGCACGCCGTCCCGCTGGTGCTGCAGATCCCGATCGGCACCGAGGCCGACTTCAGGGCGTCATCGACCTGGTCGCCATGAAGGCGCTGCTCTGGCCGACGACGCCGAGCAAGGGCGAGACGTACGACACCGTCGACATCCCCGCCTCGCACGCCGAGGCCGCCCGCGAGTGGCGCGACCGGCTGGTCGAGACCGTCGCCGAGAACGACGACGCGATGATGGAGCTCTACCTCGAGGGCACCGAGCCCACCGAGGAGCAGCTCATCGCCGGCATCCGCCGGGCCACCCTCGCCAGCAAGGTCACCCCGGTCCTGACCGGCTCGGCGTTCAAGAACAAGGGCGTCCAGCCCATGCTCGACGCCGTCGTCCGCTACCTGCCCTCGCCCGCTCGACGTCGGCGCCATCGAGGGCCACGCGGTCGGCAACGAGGACGAGATCATCGCGCGCGAGCCCGACAAGGACGCGCCGCTCTCCGCGCTGGCCTTCAAGATCGCGAGCGACCCGCACCTCGGCAAGCTGACCTACATCCGCATCTACTCCGGCACGCTGACCGCCGGCTCGCCGGTGCTCAACAGCACCAAGGGCCACAAGGAGCGCATCGGCAAGATCTACCGGATGCACGCGAACAAGCGCGAGGAGATCGAGAAGGCCACCGCCGGCCAGATCGTCGCCGTCATGGGCCTGAAGAACACCACCACCGGCGACACCCTCTGCGGCCCCGAGGCCCCGGTGATCCTCGAGTCGATGAACTTCCCGGCGCCGGTCATCTCGGTGGCCATCGAGCCGAAGTCCAAGGGCGACCAGGAGCGGCTCGGCACCGCGATCCAGCGCCTCGCCGAGGAGGACCCGACCTTCCAGGTCCGCACCGACGAGGAGACCGGCCAGACGATCATCGCCGGCATGGGCGAGCTGCACCTCGAGGTGCTGGTCGACCGGATGAAGCGCGAGTTCCGCGTCGAGGCCAACATCGGCAAGCCGCAGGTCGCCTACCGCGAGACGATCCGCAGCAAGGTCGAGCGGCACGACTACACCCACAAGAAGCAGACCGGTGGGTCCGGCCAGTTCGCCAAGGTGCAGATCGCCATCGAGCCGACCGGCGCCGGCGACGGCGGCTACGAGTTCGAGAACAAGGTCACCGGTGGTCGCATCCCGCGGGAGTACATCCCGTCGGTCGACGCCGGCGCCCAGGAGGCCATGGAGTTCGGCGTCCTGGCCGGCTACCCGCTGGTCGACATCAAGGTGACGCTGCTCGACGGCGCCTACCACGAGGTCGACTCGTCCGAGCTCGCCTTCAAGATCGCCGGCTCGATGGCGTTCAAGGAGGCGGCCCGCAAGGCCGACCCGGTCCTGCTCGAGCCGATGATGGCCGTCGAGGTCACCACGCCCGAGGACTACATGGGCGAGGTCATCGGCGACCTCAACTCCCGCCGTGGCCAGATCCAGGCCATGGAGGAGCGGTCCGGCGCCCGGGTCGTCACCGCGCTGGTCCCGCTGTCGGAGATGTTCGGCTACGTCGGCGACCTCCGCAGCAAGACCCAGGGCCGGGCGAGCTACACCATGCAGTTCGACTCCTACGCCGAGGTTCCGCGCAACGTGGCGGAAGAGATCATCAAGAAGGCCCGAGGCGAGTAGAGCCACCGAGCCTCAGCCGGCGACCCAGCCAGCACACGTACGTAACGGCGCAACAACCTCAAGTCCTGAGGAGGACCCCAGTGGCGAAGGCGAAGTTCGAGCGGACCAAGCCGCACGTCAACATCGGCACCATCGGTCACATCGACCACGGCAAGACGACGCTGACCGCGGCGATCACCAAGGTGCTGCACGACAAGTACCCCGACCTCAACGAGGCCTCGGCGTTCGACCAGATCGACAAGGCGCCCGAGGAGCGGCAGCGCGGCATCACCATCTCGATCGCGCACGTCGAGTACCAGACCGAGGCGCGCCACTACGCGCACGTCGACTGCCCCGGTCACGCCGACTACATCAAGAACATGATCACCGGTGCGGCCCAGATGGACGGCGCGATCCTCGTGGTCGCCGCGACCGACGGCCCGATGCCGCAGACCAAGGAGCACGTGCTCCTGGCCCGCCAGGTCGGCGTCCCCTACATCGTCGTCGCGCTGAACAAGGCCGACATGGTCGACGACGAGGAGATCCTCGAGCTCGTCGAGCTCGAGGTCCGCGAGCTGCTCTCCGAGTACGAGTTCCCGGGCGACGACCTGCCGGTCGTGCGCGTCTCGGCGCTGAAGGCGCTCGAGGGCGACGCCGAGTGGGGCGACAAGCTCATGGAGCTCATGAACGCGGTCGACGACCGCGATCCCGCAGCCCGAGCGCGAGATCGACAAGCCGTTCCTCATGCCCGTCGAGGACGTCTTCACGATCACCGGCCGCGGCACCGTCGTGACCGGCCGCATCGAGCGCGGCATCGTCAAGGTCAACGAGACCGTCGACATCGTCGGCATCCGCGAGGAGCAAGCAGACCACCACGGTCACCGGCGTCGAGATGTTCCGCAAGCTGCTCGACGAGGGTCGGGCCGGCGAGAACGTCGGTCTGCTCCTCCGCGGCACCAAGCGCGAGGACGTCGAGCGCGGCATGGTCGTCATCAAGCCGGGCACGACGACGCCGCACACCGAGTTCGAGGCGCAACGTCTACATCCTGTCCAAGGACGAGGGCGGCCGGCACACGCCGTTCTTCAACAACTACCGCCCGCAGTTCTACTTCCGCACCACGGACGTCACCGGCGTCGTGACCCTGCCCGAGGGCACCGAGATGGTCATGCCGGGCGACAACACCGAGATGACGGTCGACCTGATCCAGCCGATCGCCATGGAGGAGGGCCTGCGCTTCGCCATCCGCGAGGGCGGCCGCACCGTGGGCGCCGGCCGGGTCACCAAGATCATCAAGTAGTCAGGTTCCCCGCGGCGCCGCGCCAGGCGCGCGACGCCGCGGGGAGCAGCTGGGCGGATTCGCCAAGCCGCAGCACCTGCGGCATACTTCACGGCGAGTTGCTCGGCTGGGCAGCCTGTCGCGCGAGCGCCTCGTGCCCGCGTGCGTCGCCCACGCCGCGCGCCCGGGCCGACGCAGCGCCTGGGTCGCAGCAGGACCCCCGTCGCGTGCCGGAACGAAGATCCCGGCCGCATGTCGGGACCGCGACACACCCGACCGCGGGGGTCGGCCGAGCACCCAACAGGAACGAACGAGAAGGACGGACGGCGCACATGGCGGGACAGAAGATCCGCATCCGGCTCAAGGCCTACGACCACGAGGTCATCGACACGCTCGGCGCGCAAGATCGTCGACACGGTGACCCGCACGGGTGCGCAGGTCGCGGGCCCGGTGCCGCTGCCGACCGAGAAGAACGTCTACTGCGTCATCCGCTCGCCGCACAAGTACAAGGACAGCCGCGAGCACTTCGAGATGCGCACGCACAAGCGGCTCATCGACATCATCGACCCCACGCCGAAGACCGTCGACTCGCTCATGCGGCTCGACCTGCCGGCCGGCGTCGACATCGAGATCAAGCTCTAACCGGATCCGAGATCGAGGGACGCAACCAGTCATGGGTAAGCAGATGAAGGGCATGCTGGGCGAGAAGCTCGGCATGACCCAGGTCTGGGACGAGAACAACCGGATCGTCCCGGTGACCGTCGTCAAGGCTGGGCCGTGCGTCGTCACCCAGGTCCGCGCGGCCGACGTCGACGGCTACGCCGCCGTGCAGATCGCGCTTCGGCGCGATCGACCCGCGCAAGGTGAACAAGCCGAGCGCCGGGCACTTCGCCAAGGCCGGCGTCACGCCGCGCCGCCACCTGGTCGAGCTGCGCACCGACGACGCCGCCGAGTACACGCTCGGCCAGGAGCTCACCGCCGAGGTGTTCGAGGCCGGGCCAGATCGTCGACGTCGTCGGCACCAGCAAGGGCAAGGGCTTCGCCGGTGTCATGAAGCGCCACGGCTTCCACGGCGTCGGCGCCTGCCACGGCTCGCACCGCAACCACCGCAAGCCGGGCTCCATCGGCGGCTGCGTCCACCCCCGGCCGGGTGTTCAAGGGCATGCGGATGGCCGGCCGGATGGGCGGCGTCCGCACCACCACCCAGAACCTCACCGTCCACGCGGTCGACGCCGAGCACGGGCTGCTGCTCATCAAGGGCGCCATCCCCGGCCCCAAGGGCGGCCTCGTCCTGGTCCGGACCGCTGCGAAGGGAGCCGCGCTGTGAGCACCGACACCGCTGACGTGACCACCGAGCCGGCTGCCCGCGAGATCGACGTGATCGCCGCCGACGGCACGACCGCCGGCACCGTCGAGCTGCCCGGCGAGATCTTCGACGTGCAGGTCAACATCCCGCTGATCCACCAGGTCGTCGTCGCCCAGCTCGCGGCCGCCCGCCAGGGCACCGCACGACACCAAGACCCGCGGCGAGGTCCGCGGCGGTGGCCGCAAGCCGTACCGCCAGAAGGGCACCGGCCGGGCCCGCCAGGGCTCGACCCGCGCGCCGCAGTTCGCCGGCGGTGGCGTCGTCCACGGCCCGACGCCGCGCAGCTACGCGCAGCGCACGCCCAAGAAGATGAAGGCCGCCGCCCTGCGCGGCGCCCTGTCCGACCGGGCCCGCAACGGCCGCGTCCACGTCGTCAGCGGCCTCGTCGACGGCGACGCGCCCTCGACCAAGTCCGCGGTCGCCATGCTCGCCGGCCTCTCCGAGCGCACGCACGTGCTGGTCGTCGTGCGAGCGCGCGGACGAGCTGACCTGGAAGAGCCTGCGCAACGCCGAGACCGTGCACCTGCTCGCGCCCGACCAGCTCAACACCTACGACGTGCTGGTCTCCGACGACGTCGTCTTCACCCGAGGCCGCGCTCGAGGCGCTTCCTGGCCGGCCCGGCGCGCGGCAAGTCGGCCAAGGCCGTCGCCGAGGCGAGTCGAGTCGCCGAGAGCCGAGAGTCCGAGACCGCGCGAGAGCCGCAGCGAGCACGTCGACCGACCGAGGCGAGCGACGAGGCCGACGGCAGCGAGGAGGCGACAAGTGAGCGCGTCCACAAGGACCCGCGCGACGTGCTGCTCGCGCCGGTGATCTCCGAGAAGAGCTACGGGCTGCTCGACGAGAACAAGTACACGTTCCTGGTGCACCCCGACGCCAACAAGACCGAGATCAAGATCGCGGTCGAGAAGGTCTTCGGCGTCAAGGTCACCGGGGTCAACACGCTCAACCGCGCAGGGCAAGCGCAAGCGCACCCGCACCGGCTTGCGGCCAGCGCAAGCGACACCAAGCGCGCCATCGTGACCGTGGCCGACGGGCGACCGCATCGACATCTTCGGCGGGCCGGTCTCCTGACCGGCGACGATCAGGACTGACGAGCTCATGGGCATCCGCAAGTACAAGCCGACGACGCCGGGCCGCCGTGGCTCGAGCGTCGCCGACTTCGTCGAGGTCACCCGCTCCGAGCCGGAGAAGTCGCTGGTGCGCCCGCTGCACAGCAAGGGCGGGCGCAACAACACCGGGCGCATCACCACCCGGCACCAGGGCGGCGGGCACAAGCGCGCCTACCGGGTCATCGACTTCCGTCGCCACGACAAGGACGGCGTGCCGGCCAAGGTCGCGCACATCGAGTACGACCCCAACCGCACCGCCCGCATCGCGCTGCTGCACTACGCGGACGGCGAGAAGCGCTACATCATCGCGCCGAACCGGCTGCAGCAGGGCGACCGGATCGAGAACGGCCCGAGCGCCGACATCAAGCCCGGCAACAACCTGCCGCTGCGCAACATCCCGGTCGGCACGGTGATCCACGCGATCGAGCTGCGTCCCGGCGGCGGCGCCAAGATCGCCCGCTCGGCCGGCTCCAGCGTCCAGCTGGTCGCCAAGGACGGCCCGTACGCCCAGCTGCGCATGCCCTCCGGCGAGATCCGCAACGTCGACCTGCGCTGCCGCGCCACCGTCGGCGAGGTCGGCAACGCCGAGCAGTCCAACATCAACTGGGGCAAGGCCGGCCGCATGCGCTGGAAGGGCAAGCGCCCGACCGTCCGCGGTGTCGCCATGAACCCGGTCGACCACCCGCACGGTGGTGGTGAGGGCAAGACGTCCGGTGGTCGCCACCCGGTGAACCCCAACGGCAAGCCGGAGGGCCGCACGCGCCGGGCCAACAAGGCCAGCGACGCGCTCATCGTCCGCCGCCGCAAGACCGGCAAGAAGCGCTGATCGGAGACCTGGAACCATGCCGCGCAGCCTGAAGAAGGGCCCCTTCGTCGACGACCACCTGAGCAAGAAGGTGGACGCCCAGAACGACAAGGGCACCAAGAACGTCATCAAGACCTGGTCGCGCCGGTCGATGATCGTGCCGGCGATGCTCGGCCACACGATCGCCGTGCACGACGGCCGCAAGCACGTCCCGGTGTTCGTCACCGAGGCGATGGTCGGCCACAAGCTCGGCGAGTTCGCCCCGACCCGCACCTTCCGCGGGCACGTCAAGGACGACCGGAGGGCCCGCCGTGGCTGACGCACGACTTCGACGACGCCAGGCCACGACGGCCGTGCCAGGCGCGCTACGTCCGCGTCACGCCGATGAAGGCGCGCCGCGTGGTCGACCTCATCCGCGGCTGCAGGCCGACGAGGCGCTGGCCGTGCTGCGGTTCGCGCCGCAGGCGGCCAGCGAGCCGGTCTGCAAGGTGCTCGCCAGCGCCGTCGCCAACGCGCGCACCGAGCCGAGCAGGAGAGCCGTCGTCTCGACGTCGAGGACCTGGTCGTGCAGCAGGCGTACGTCGACGAGGGCCCGACGCTGAAGCGGTTCCGCCCCCGGGCCCAGGGCCGCGCGTACCGCATCCGCAAGCGCACCAGCCACATCACCGGTCGTCGTCGCGACGTCCCGCCCCGAGGACGCGAGCCACCAGGCGCACGTCGAAGCAGCACCGACACGCCGCAAGCGACCAGCGCTCGAAGAGGAGGGACCCGCTAGTGGGCCAGAAGGTCAACCCGCACGGGTTCCGGCTCGGCATCACCACCGACTTCAAGAGCCGGTGGTACGCCGACAAGATGCTACAAGGACTACGTCAAGGAAGACGTGGCGATCCGACGCATGATGAGCAAGGGCATGGAGCGCGCCGGCATCTCCAAGGTGGAGATCGAGCGCACCCGTGACCGGGTCCGCGTCGACATCCACACCGCCCGTCCGGGCATCGTCATCGGCCGCCGCGGCGCCGAGGCCGACCGCATCCGCGGCGACCTCGAGAAGCTCACCGGCAAGCAGGTGCAGCTGAACATCCTCGAGGTCAAGAACCCCGAGGTCGACGCCCAGCTGGTCGCCCAGGGGGTCGCCGAGCAGCTGTCCAGCCGGGTGTCGTTCCGCCGCGCCATGCGCAAGTCGATGCAGACGACGATGAAGGCCGGCGCCAAGGGCATCCGGGTGCAGTGCTCCGGTCGCCTCGGTGGCGCGGAGATGTCGCGCTCGGAGTTCTACCGCGAGGGCCGCGTCCCGCTGCACACGCTGCGCGCCGAACATCGACTACGGCTTCTACGAGGCCCGGACGACGTTCGGCCGCATCGGCGTCAAGGTCTGGATCTACAAGGGCGACGTCTCGGCTCAACCGCGCCGAGCGCGAGGCCCAGGCGGCGCAGGCGCGCCTCGGCAGCGCAGCCGGCCGCGCCCGGGCCACCCGCCGTCCGGCCGGCGCCGAGCGCCCGGCCGGTGGCCCTGCCGAGCAGCCGCGCCGACGCACCGGTCGCCGAGACGGCACCGGTCGCCGACACCGCGGCCGCCGACGCCGCACCGGTCGCCGAGGCGACCCCGTGGCCGCTCCCGAGACCGAGTCCAGCGGAACGGAGGCCTGACCATGCTGATCCCGCGCAGGGTCAAGCACCGCAAGCAGCACCACCCGGACCGCACGCGGCGCGGCCAAGGGCGGCACCAAGATCGCGTTCGGCGACTACGGCATCCAGGCGCTCGAGCCTGCCTACGTCACCAACCGGCAGATCGAGTCGGCCCGTATCGCGATGACCCGCGCACATCCGCCGTGGCGGCAAGGTCTGGATCAACATCTACCCCGACCGTCCGCTGACCAAGAAGCCGGCCGAGACCCGGATGGGCTCCGGCAAGGGCTCGCCGGAGTGGTGGATCGCCAACGTCAAGCCCGGCCGCGTCATGTTCGAGCTGTCCGGCGTGCCCGAGCCGATCGCCCGCGAGGCGATGCGGCGGGCCATGCACAAGCTCCCGATGAAGTGCCGGTTCGTCAGGCGCGAGGGAGGTGAGTTCTGATGAGCAGCGGTCGAACAAGCTGGCGGCTCGAGCTGCGCGGCCTGGAGGACGACGAGCTGGTCGACCAAGCTGCGCGAGGCCAAGGAAGAGCTGTTCAACCTGCGCTTCCAGGCGGCCACCGGCCAGCTGGAGAGCCACGGACGGCTGCGCGCCGTCCGCAAGGACATCGCCCGCATCTACACCGTGATGCGCGAGCGCGAGCTCGGCATCAGCGCCGTCCAGGTCGGCGCCGTCGAGACCGATGGCGAGGCGCCGGCATGACCCAGAAGGCGAAGACGACGGACACGAACCCGACGAAGGCAGACATGAACGCATCCCGAGGCTTCCGCAAGACCCGCGAGGGGCTGGTCGTCAGCGACAAGATGGACAAGACCGTCGTGGTCGCGGTCGAGGACCGCGTCAAGCACCCGCTCTACGGCAAGGTCATCCGCCGCACCAGCAAGCTCAAGGCGCACGACGAGCAGAACGCCTGCGGCGTCGGCGACCGCGTCCTGCTCATGGAGACGCGTCCGCTGTCGGCGACCAAGCGCTGGCGCGTCGTGGAGATCCTCGAGAAGGCGAAGAGTGATCCAGCAGGAGTCGCGACTGCGCGTCGCCGACAACACCGGTGCCAAGGAGCTGTTGTGCATCCGGGTGCTCGGCGGCTCCGGCCGGCGCTACGCCGGCATCGGCGACGTCATCGTGGCCACCGTCAAGGACGCCATCCCCGGCGGCAACGTCAAGAAGGGCGAGGTCGTCAAGGCCGTCATCGTGCGCACCGCCAAGGAGCGCCGCCGTCCGGACGGCTCCTACATCCGCTTCGACGAGAACGCCGCCGTCATCATCAGCGACGGCGGCGACCCGCGCGGCACGCGCATCTTCGGCCCGGTCGGCCGCGAGCTGCGCGAGAAGCGGTTCATGCGGATCATCTCGCTGGCCCCGGAGGTGCTCTGACATGGCGATGAAGATCAAGAAGGGCGACACCGTCATGGTCATCGCTGGCAAGGACAAGGGCGTCACCGGCAAGGTCATCGAGGCCTACCCCGACACCGGAGCGCGTGCTGGTCGAGGGCGTCAACCGGATCAAGAAGCACACCAAGGTCGGCCAGACCCAGCGTGGCGCCAAGACCGGCGGCATCATCACCCAGGAGGCGCCGATCCACATCAGCAACGTGATGCTGGTCGTCGAGGTCGAGGGCAAGAAGGTCGGCACCCGCGTCGGCTTCCGCGTCGAGACCGTCGAGCGCGACGGCCGCGAGAAGACCATGCGGGTCCGGTATGCGAAGCGGACCGGTGAGGAAATCTGATGAGCACCACGACGACCGAGCAGACCCGAGACACCGGCGCCGCCGGCGCGGCTCAAGCAGCGCTACCGCGAGGAGATCGTGCCCGCGCTGCGCGAGGAGTTCGGCTACGCCAACGTCATGCAGGTGCCCGGGCTGACCAAGATCGTGGTCAACATGGGCGTGGGCGACGCGGCCAGCGACTCCAAGCTGATCGACGGCGCCATCCGCGACCTGGCCACCGATCACCGGCCAGAGCCCGACGGTGACCAAGGCCCGCAAGTCCATCGCGCAGTTCAAGCTGCGCGAGGGCATGCCGATCGGTGCGCACGTGACGCTGCGCGGCGACCGGATGTGGGAGTTCCTCGACCGCCTGCTGTCGCTGGCGCTGCCCCGCATCCGCGACTTCCGCGGCCTCTCGCCGCGGCAGTTCGACGGCAGCGGCAACTACACGTTCGGTCTCAACGAGCAGTCGCATGTTCCACGAGATCGACCAGGACAGGATCGACCGCGTCCGCGGCATGGACATCACGGTCGTGACCACCGCCAAGACCGACGACGAGGGTCGCGCGCTGCTGCGGCTGCTCGGCTTCCCCTTCAAGGAGACCTGAGCGTGGCGAAGAAGGCCCTGATCAACAAGGCCGCGCGCAAGCCGAAGTTCAAGGTGCGCGGCTACACCCGCTGCCAGCGGTGCGGCCGGCCGCACTCGGTCTACCGCAAGTTCGGCCTGTGCCGGATGTGCTTCCGCGAGATGGCCCACCGCGGCGAGCTGCCCGGGCATCACCAAGAGCAGCTGGTAACCCCATTCCTACGCACATCGACAACCCCGACAGGCACGCCGAAGGTCTCCGGAAACCGCGGCGAGAAAGCGGCTCACACGCCATGACCGACCATGACGATGACCGACCCGATCGCAGACATGCTGACCCGTCTGCGCAACGCCAACACGGCCTACCACGAGACCGTGGCCATGCCGCACTCGAAGCTGAAGACGCACGTCGCCGAGATCCTCCAGCAGGAGGGCTACATCGCCGGGCTGGCACGTCGATGACCCGAGCGAGCCGACCGAGGTCGGCCAGACCCTCGTGCTCGAGCTGAAGTACGGCCCGAACCGGGAGCGGTCGATCGCCGGGATCAAGCGCATCTCCAAGCCCGGTCTGCGGGTCTACGCCAAGTCGACGAACCTGCCGCGCGTCCTCGGCGGGCTCGGGGTCGCGATCATCTCGACGTCCTCCGGCCTGCTCACCGACCGGCAGGCCGCCAAGAAGGGCGTAGGTGGGGAAGTCCTCGCCTACGTCTGGTAAGGGGAGGGAGCAAGCCATGTCACGAATCGGACGGCTTCCGATCCCGGTCCCCTCGGGCGTCGACGTGCAGATCGACGGCCGCGCGGTGACCGTCAAGGGCCCCAAGGGCACCCTGACGCACACCGTCGCCGAGCCCATCGACGATCGAGCGCGACGACGACGGCACGCTGAAGGTGGAGCGGCCGAACGACGAGCGCCAGAACCGTGCCCTGCACGGCCTCTCGCGCACGCTGGTCGCCAACATGGTCATCGGCGTCACCGACGGCTACACCAAGACCCTGGAGATCGTCGGCATCGGCTACCGGGTCCAGGCCGGGGCAGCGACCTCGAGTTCGCGCTCGGCTTCAGCCACCCCGTGGTGGTCCCGGCGCCCGAGGGCATCACGTTCAACGTCGAGGCGCCCACCCGCTTCACGGTCTCCGGCGTCGACAAGCAGCAGGTCGGCGAGGTCTCGGCCAACATCCGCAAGCTGCGCAAGCCCGACCCCTACAAGGGCAAGGGCGTCCGCTACCAGGGCGAGGTCATCAGCCGCAAGGCCGGAAAGGCGGGCAAGTAGCCATGACTGTTGGCGTGAAGATCAAGCGTGGCTCCAAGAGCACGGCGCGAGCCCGCCGCCACCTGCGCGTGCGCAAGAAGGTCAGCGGCAGCGCCACCCGGCCCCGCCTGGTCGTGAGCCGCTCGACCCGGCACGTGTTCGTGCAGGTCGTCGACGACACGGCCGGCCGCACCCTCGCCTCCGCCTGCACGATGGAGGCCGACGTGCGCAGCCTGGACGGCGACAAGACGGCCAAGGCGCGCAAGGTCGGCGAGCTCGTCGCAGCGCGGGCCAAGGACGCGGGAGTCGAGGCAGTGGTGTTCGACCGGGGTGGCAACCGCTACCACGGCCGGGTCGCCGCGATCGCCGACGGCGCCCGCGAGGCAGGGCTGGCGCTCTAGATGAACAGCAACTCCGAAGGCACTGACATGCATGCAGGCAACGAGATGAGGAACCTCTGATGGCTGGACCCCAGCGCCGCGGCGCCGGTGCGGGCAGCACGGACAGCGGCGGGCGCCGTGACAAGCGCGACCGCGGAGCCGGTGCCGGCGCAGCCGAGAAGACCGCGTTCGTCGAGCGCGTCGTCGCGATCAACCGGGTGGCCAAGGTCGTCAAGGGTGGTCGGCGCTTCAGCTTCACCGCCCTGGTCGTCGTCGGTGACGGCGACGGCACGGTCGGCGTCGGCTACGGCAAGGCCAAGGAGGTGCCCGCGGCGATCGCCAAGGGCGTCGAGGAGGCCAAGAAGCACTTCTTCAAGGTGCCCCGCATCCAGGGCACCATCCCGCACCCCGTGCAGGGAGAGAAGGCGGCCGGCGTCGTGCTGCTCAAGCCGGCCTCGCCGGGTACCGGCGTGATCGCCGGTGGCCCGGTCCGCGCCGTGCTCGAGTGCGCCGGCGTCCACGACGTACTGTCCAAGTCGTTGGGCTCCTCCAACCCGATCAACATCGTGCACGCCACGGTGGCGGCGCTGCAGGGCCTGGAGCGCCCCGAGGAGGTGGCCGCCCGCCGCGGTCTGCCGATCGAGGACGTGGCCCCCGCGGCACTGCTTCGTGCGCGGGCGGGGGTGGGGTCCTGATGCCACGGCTGAAGGTCACCCAGACCCGCTCCGGCATCGGCGGCAAGCAGAACCAGCGGGACACGCTGCGCTGCCTGGGCCTCAAGCGCCTCGGCGACGTGGTCGTCAAGGAGGACCGGCCCGAGATCCGCGGCATGGTCAACACGGTGACGCACCTGGTCACCGTCGAGGAAGTGGACTGACATGAGCTAACAGACAGCGAAGCAGACAGAGGCGACCGAGCGACGCGAGCGGCCGCTGAAGGTGCACCACCTGCGGCCGGCCCCCGGAGCCAAGACCGCCCGGACCCGGGTGGGTCGTGGTGAGGGCTCCAAGGGCAAGACCGCCGGTCGCGGCACCAAGGGCACCAAGGCCCGCTACCAGGTGCCGGCCCGGTTCGAGGGCGGCCAGATGCCGCTGCACATGCGGCTGCCCAAGCTGCGCGGCTTCAAGAACCCGTTCCGCACCGAGTACCAGGTCGTCAACCTGGACCGGCTCAGCGAGCTCTTCCCGGACGGCGGTGAGGTGACCGTCGAGGACCTGGTCGCCAAGGGCGCCGTCCGCAAGGGCGAGCTGGTCAAGGTCCTGGGCAGCGGCGAGCTCACGGTGGCGCTGCGGGTGAGCGCCCACAAGTTCTCCGCCTCCGCCCTGGACAAGATCGCTGCGGCAGGCGGAGCGGCGACCGAGCTCTAGCCACGGTGTTATCGTCCGGGGACCCGACTTGGGGCCCCACCCGTCCGTCCGATTAGCCCGATCACCCGGCCGCAGTCGGGGTGCCCGCTCAGGAGGAACTGGTGCTTACCGCGTTCGTTCGGGCCTTCCGCACGCCCGACCTGCGCAAGAAGATCTTCTTCTCCATGGCGATCATGGCGCTGTTCCGCCTGGGCTCGGTCATCCCGACTCCGGGGGTCTCCTACGAGGCGGTCCAGAACTGCATCGACTCGAACACCAACTCCGGCCTCTACAGCCTGATCAACCTGTTCAGCGGTGGCGCGCTGCTCCAGCTGTCGATCTTCGCGCTCGGGATCATGCCCTACATCACGGCGAGCATCATCGTGCAGCTGCTCACCGTCGTGATCCCGAAGTTCGAGGCCCTGAAGAAGGAGGGCCAGAGCGGTACGGCGAGGCTCACCCAGTACACGCGCTACCTCACCATCGGGCTCGCGGTCCTGCAGTCGACCGGTCTGGTCGCGCTGGCGCGCCAGCCGGGACAGCTCTTCAACGGCTGCCCCGAGGACATCATCTACACCGACATCGGCGTCTTCGGCATCGTGATCATGGTCCTGACCATGACCGCCGGCACGTCGGTGATCATGTGGCTGGGCGAGCTGATCACCGACCGCGGTGTCGGCAACGGCATGTCGCTGCTGATCTTCACCTCCATCGCGGCCGGGTTCCCCACCTCCCTCTGGCAGATCAGGATCGAGCGCGGCTGGGGGCTCTTCCTGGTCATCGTCGCGGCCGGCCTGGTGATCGTCGCCCTGGTCGTGTTCGTGGAGCAGGCGCAGCGCCGCATCCCGGTGCAGTACGCCAAGCGGATGATCGGACGGCGGCAGTACGGCGGCTCCTCGACGTACATCCCGCTCAAGGTCAACCAGGCCGGCGTCATCCCGGTGATCTTCGCGTCCTCGCTGCTCTACCTGCCCGCGCTGGCGATCAACCTGACCGACCGCGACAACCCGCCGGGCTGGGCCACCTGGGTGCAGCAGTACCTCGTCCGCGGCGACCACCCGATCTACATGCTCACCTACTTCGGCCTGATCGTGTTCTTCACCTACTTCTACGTGGCGATCACGTTCAACCCGACCGAGGTCGCGGACAACATGAAGAAGTACGGCGGGTTCATCCCGGGCATCCGGGCCGGGCGCCCGACCGCGGAGTACCTCGACTACGTGCTCTCCCGGATCACCCTGCCGGGTGCGCTCTACCTCGGCGGGATCTCGCTCATCCCGCTCATCGCCCTGGGGCTGTTCAACGCCAACCAGAACTTCCCGTTCGGCGGGACGGCCATCCTCATCATCGTCGGCGTCGGACTCGAGACGGTCAAACAGATCGAGAGCCAGCTGCAGCAGCGTAACTACGAGGGCTTCCTCCGCTAGTGCGGCTCGTACTGGTGGGGCCGCCAGGCGCTGGGAAGGGCACCCAGGCTCAGTTCATCGCCTCGCATTTCGCGATCCCGAAAATCTCCACCGGCGAGATCTTCCGGGCCAACGTGAGCGAGGGCACCGACCTCGGTCTGGAGGCCCGCAAGTACATGGACGCCGGTGACCTCGTCCCCGACGAGGTCACGATCGCGATGGTCAAGGACCGGCTCGGCCACGACGACGCGCGCACCGGCTTCCTGCTGGACGGCTTTCCCCGCACCGTCCGGCAGGCCGAGGTGCTCGACGACCTGCTCGACCCGATGTCCGCCCCCCTCGACGTGGTGCTCGAGCTGGTCGTCGACGACGACGAGGTCGTGCGCAGGCTGTCCGGGCGGCGCACCTGCCACCAGTGCGGGCACGTCTGGCACCTGGACTTCGACCCGCCGGGCACCGAGGGCATCTGTGACCGGTGCGGCGGCGAGCTCTTCCAGCGCGACGACGACAGCGAGGACACCATCCGCCACCGCCTCGAGGTGTACGCCGACCAGACCTCCCCGCTCATCGGCTACTACGGTGACAAGGGCCTGCTTCGGGGAGTGGACGCCACGGGACCCGTCGAGGACGTCACCGAGCGCGCGATCAACGCGCTGCGGCGATTCGAGACCTGAGCGAGAGGGTCGACCCATGTTCCGGAGGGACGAGCGCATGATCCAGATCAAGACAGAGGCCGAGATCGCGCTCATGCGCGCGGCCGGGCTCGTCGTCGGCCGCACCCTGGAGACGGTCCGGGCCGCCGTGGCGCCGGGCGTCACGACCGCCGAGCTGGACGCGATCGCGGAGGACTCGATCCGCCAGGCCGGGGCGGTGCCCTCGTTCAAGGGCTACCACGGCTTCCCGGCCACGATCTGCGCCTCGGTCAACGACGAGATCGTGCACGGCATCCCCGGCCCCAAGATCCTCCGCGAGGGCGACATCGTCTCCATCGACTGCGGCGCGATCGTGGACGGCTACCACGGGGACGCCGCCGTGACGGTGGCGGTCGGATCGGCCTCCGACGAGCTCCTCGAGCTGATCCGGGTCTGCGAGGACGCCATGTGGCAGGGGCTGGCGGCCGTGCGGGTCGGCGGCAGGCTCTCCGACATCGGGCACGCGATCGAGACCTCGATCACCTCGCGCGGCGCCTACGGGATCGTCCGGGAGTACACCGGGCACGGGATCGGCACCGAGATGCACCAGGAGCCGAACGTGCCCAACTTCGGCCGGCCCGGGCGGGGGCCCCGGCTCCAGAAGGGCCTGGCCCTGGCCGTGGAGCCCATGGTCAACCTGGGCAGCCGGCACACCCGCCTGCTGGACGACGGCTGGACCGTGGTCACGGCCGACGGCAAGCGCTCGGCGCACTTCGAGCACACCGTGGCGGTCACCGACGACGGCCCCTGGGTGCTGACGGCGCTGGACGGGGGAGCCGCCCGCCTGGCGGAGCGCACGGCCGGCTCCGCCGCGCTCGCCTGAGGCGCGACCCGCTAGGCCGCGCGGTTTCGCGTTGCGGCCCCGCGTGACGTAGACTTCACCGCTGGCTCACGATCAGCCTGTTTTTGCACGCCCCGCGGCTGGGATGGCGTGCGAGACCGCCGTCACACAGTGGGCCTGCTCAGCGCACATATCGACTAGCACCTGACGGATAACCCAACGGATTGCGGAGGACATGGCCAAGAAGGACGGGGCCATCGAGATCGAGGGCACCGTCGTCGAGGCTTTGCCGAACGCGATGTTCCGGGTCGAGCTCACCAACGGGCACAAGGTTCTCGCTCACATCAGCGGCAAGATGCGCCAGCACTACATCCGGATCCTCCCCGAGGACCGGGTGGTGGTGGAGCTCAGCCCCTACGACCTCACCCGCGGGCGCATCGTCTACCGCTACAAGTGATCCCCGTTCGAACCAGCGTCTGCCGCCTCCACCGATGGGCCGGCTTACATCCCGGAGCACACCTGTGAAGGTCAAGCCCAGCGTCAAGAAGATCTGCGACAAGTGCAAGGTGATCCGCCGTCACGGGCGGGTCATGGTGATCTGCGAGAACGTGCGCCACAAGCAGCGTCAGGGCTAGCCAGCCGCTGATCACCCCAACAGTCGCGCTGCACTCGCCGAGCACTCGGCGAGCACCCCCGGTCACCAGGCCGGGGCTCCACCCGGGCGGGTGGGGGGCAGCGTGCAGGACCTGGTGAAAGAGAAGGAGAACCGCCCAGATGGCACGTCTCGTAGGCGTCGACCTCCCGCGCGAGAAGCGGGTCGAGGTCGCCCTCACCTACATCTTCGGCATCGGCCGCACCCGCGCGCTGGAGACCCTCGAGAAGACCGGGATCAGCGCCGACATCCGCGTCCGCGACCTCGCCGACGACCGACCTGGTCAAGCTCCGCGACTGGATCGAGGCCAACTACAAGATCGAGGGTGACCTGCGCCGCGAGGTGCAGGCCGACATCCGCCGCAAGGTCGAGATCGGCTGCTACCAGGGCATCCGGCACCGCCGGGGCATGCCCGTCCGTGGTCAGCGCACCCACACCAACGCTCGCACCCGCAAGGGTCCCCGCAAGACGGTCGCCGGCAAGAAGAAGGTCGGCAAGTAGTCAGTCCCCACCCATCCGACCTCGTCGACGACCTCACACCAGCAGGAGTTTGAAGGCCTATGCCTCCCAAGACACGTAAGGCTGCGGGCACCAAGAAGGTGCGCCGCAAGGAGAAGAAGAACGTGGCCCACGGCCACGCTCACATCAAGAGCACGTTCAACAACACGATCGTGTCGATCAGCGACCCCCTGGGCAACGTGATCGCGTGGGCCTCCGCCGGCCACGTCGGCTTCAAGGGCTCGCGCAAGTCCACGCCGTTCGCCGCGCAGATGGCAGCCGAGGCGGCCGCCCGCCGCGCCCAGGAGCACGGCATGCGCAAGGTCGACGTGTTCGTGAAGGGCCCGGGCTCAGGCCGCGAGACCGCGATCCGGTCCCTGCAGGCCGCCGGCCTCGAGGTCGGCTCGATCCAGGACGTCACGCCGGTGCCGCACAACGGCTGCCGCCCGCCCAAGCGCCGGAGGGTCTGAGTCATGGCGAGATACACCGGTCCCGACTGCAAGCGCTGCCGCCGCGAGAAGATGAAGCTGTTCCTCAAGGGCGCCAAGTGCGAGTCGCCGAAGTGCCCGATCGAGATCCGTCCCTACCCCCCGGGTGAGCACGGTCGCGGTCGCACCAAGGACAGCGAGTACCTCCTGCAGATGCGCGAGAAGCAGAAGTGCGCGCGCATCTACGGCGTGCTCGAGAAGCAGTTCCGCGGCTACTACGACGAGGCCACCCGCAAGCAGGGCAAGACCGGCGAGAACCTGCTGCGCATCCTGGAGAGCCGCCTGGACAACGTCGTCTACCGCGCGGGCTTCGCCAAGAGCCGCGACATGGCCCGCCAGCTGGTCCGGCACGGCCACATCACCGTCAACGGCAAGAAGGTCGACATCCCGTCCTACCGGGTCAGCGACAACGACATCGTCGAGGTGCGGCAGGGCTCGCTCGAGCTGACGCCGTTCATCGTGGCGCGCGCCGAGGTCGGCGAGCGGGTCGTGCCGGCGTGGCTCGAGGTCATCCCCAACCGGATGCGCATCCTCGTCCACTCGCTGCCGGCCCGGCAGGTCATCGACACCCAGGTCCAGGAGCAGCTGATCGTCGAGCTCTACTCGAAGTAACCCGCACGACCCGGGGGCGGCAGACCGACGCCGCTCCCGGCGCACGCGCGAGACGTCATATGGCGGACGTCCGCGGGAAGGACAAACGAAGTGCTTATCGCCCAGCGTCCGACGCTGTCCGAAGAGGTCGTCTCCGACTTCCGGTCCCGGTTCGTCATCGAGCCGCTCGAGCCCGGCTTCGGCTACACCCTCGGCAACTCCCTCCGGCGCACCCTGCTCTCGTCCATCCCCGGCGCCTCGGTCACGAGCATCCGGGTCGACGGGGTCCTGCACGAGTTCACCACCGTGCCGGGCGTCAAGGAGGACGTCACCGAGATCATCCTGAACATCAAGGAGCTCGTCGTGAGCTCCGAGGAGGACGAGCCCGTCGTCATGTACCTGCGCAAGCAGGGCCCCGGCGTCGTGACCGCGGCTGACATCGCGCCGCCGGCCGGTGTCGAGGTGCACAACCCCGACCTCCACATCGCCACGCTCAACGGCAAGGGCAAGCTCGAGATGGAGCTCACCGTCGAGCGCGGTCGTGGCTACGTCTCCGCCGTGCAGAACAAGCAGGCCGGCCAGGAGATCGGCCGGGTGCCGATCGACTCGATCTACTCCCCGGTCCTCAAGGTGACCTACAAGGTCGAGGCCACCCGCGTCGAGCAGCGCACCGACTTCGACCGGCTCATCGTCGACGTCGAGACCAAGCGGTCCATGCAGCCCCGTGACGCCATGGCGTCGGCCGGCAAGACGCTGGTGGAGCTGTTCGGGCTGGCCCGCGAGCTCAACGTCGAGGCCGAGGGCATCGACATGGGCCCGTCGCCGACCGACGCCGCGCTGGCTGCCGACCTCGCCCTGCCGATCGAGGACCTCGAGCTGACCGTGCGGTCCTACAACTGCCTCAAGCGCGAGGGCATCCACACCGTCGGCGAGCTGGTCGCCCGCAGCGAGGCCGACCTGCTCGACATCCGCAACTTCGGGGCCAAGTCCATCGACGAGGTCAAGGCCAAGCTCGTGTCGATGGGCCTGGCGCTCAAGGACAGCCCTCCCGGGTTCGACCCGAGCACCGCCGTTGACAACTACGGCGCCGACGACGACGCGGCGTTCGTCGAGGACGAGCAGTACTGATCGACCGCCGGTCCACCGACACCCCTGGAGAGCACCAACATGCCCACCCCCACCAAGGGCCCGCGTCTCGGCGGCGGCCCCGCGCACGAGCGGCTCATGCTGGCGAACCTCGCCACCGCGCTGTTCGAGCACGGCCGGATCACCACGACCGAGGCCAAGGCCAAGCGGCTGCGTCCCCTGGCCGAGCGACTCATCACGTTCGCCAAGCGCGGTGACCTGCACGCCCGACGGCGTGTGCTCACCGTCGTACGCGACAAGTCCGTGGTGCACGAGCTGTTCACCGAGATCGGGCCTCGCTACGAGAACCGCCACGGCGGCTACACGCGCATCACCAAGGTCGGCCCGCGCAAGGGCGACAACGCACCCATGGCCGTCATCGAGCTGGTCGAGGCGCTGACGGCCAAGGCCGAGGTCGTGCAGGAGGCCGAGGGCGCCACCCGGCGCACCGGCCGCAAGGGCGCGAAGAAGGCCGCGGGCAGCGAGAGCGAGCGACCAGTCGTCGCAGCAGCAGCGGAGGCCGCTGAGGCGGCCGCCGAGGAGGCTGCCGACGACGCGGCCGAGGGTGACGTCGAAGGCGCCGCCGAGGCCGCAGCCGAGGCGCGGGCCGCCGCGGACGAGGCAGCAGCGGTCGCCGAGCAGTCCGACGACGCCGAGGTCGCCGCGACGGCCGGCGAGGCCGAGGCGTTCGCCGACATCGCCGAGGACGCAGCCGACGACGCCACGAAGGCCGAGTAAGAGCCGGTCCTGACGACCCGAGCGCCGGATCACGTGACCGAGCCCGCCGACCCCGACCCCGGGGACGGCGGGCTCGTCCGCGTCCGCGTCGACCTGGCCTACGACGGCACCGGCTTCGCGGGCTGGGCGATCCAGCCGGGGCAGCGCACCGTGCAGGCCGAGCTCGAGGGCGCGCTGGCCACCGTGCTGCGGCTGGACGAGGTCCGGGTGACCTGCGCCGGCCGCACCGATGCCGGCGTGCACGCCCGCGGACAGGTCGTGCACGCCGATGTCCCGCTGGCCGCCTTCGAGGGCAACGCCTACGCGCTGGGCCGGCGGCTCGCGGGCGTCCTGCCGCCCGACATCGGCGTCCGGGCGGTCGCGATCGCCCCGCCCGGGTTCGACGCCCGCTTCTCGCCGCTCTGGCGGCGCTACGCCTACCGGCTCACCGAGCACCCGTTCGGGCCGGAGCCGCTGCACCGCCACGACGTGGTCGCGCACGGCCGCCCCCTCGACGTGGCCGCGATGCAGGCCGCGTCCCGGGCGCTGGTGGGGGAGCACGACTTCGCGGCCTTCTGCCGTCGGCGCGAGGGCGCGACGACGGTGCGCACCCTGCTCGAGCTGCAGTGGTCGCGCGAGCCGGACGACCTGGTGGTCGCGACGTTCCTCGCCGACGCGTTCTGCCACTCGATGGTCCGCTCCCTGGTCGGGGCCTGCCTCGCGGTCGGGGAGGGGCGTCGCCCGGCCGACTGGCCCGCCCAGGTGCTGGCCGGCCGGGTGCGCCGCGCCGACGTCACCGTGGCGCCGGCGCTCGGGCTCACGCTGGAAGAGGTCCACTACCCGCCCGACGACGAGGTGGCCGCCCGGGCGCTCGCCGCCCGCCGCCGCCGGGAGGCGCCGGGATGACGACGATCACCCGCGAGCAGCTCGTCGTGCTGGTCGCGGCGCGCATCCTGGCCCTGGACGAGACGGCGCCGCGTGCCGTCGCCATCACCGGGATGTCCTGCGCCGGCAAGACCACGCTCGCGGCCGAGGTGCAGGCGGTCGTGGCGGGTGCCGGCCGTCCCGTCGTCCAGGTCGCGTACGACGACTTCCACCACCCGCGCGAGCGCCGCTACCGCCTCGGCCGGATGTCGGCCGAGGGCTACCTCGACGACGCGTTCGACCCCGCCGCGCTGCGCCGGCTCGTGCTCGACCCGCTGGCCGCGGGGGAGCCCGCGGTGGTCCCGGCCGCCTACGACCTGGCCGGGGACAAGCCGGTCGAGGCCGACCCGGTGCCGGTCGCTGCCGGGTCCGTCGTGCTGGTCGACGGGTCCTTCCTGCTCGTGCCCGAGCTGGCCGGCTCCTGGGACCTCGCGGTGCTCGTGGTCGCCGACCCGCAGCGGGTGCTCGAGCGCGGGGTGCTCCGCGACGCCGACCTGGGCCCGCCGGAGCAGGTCCGCGAGATGTACCTCCGCCGCTACCTCGCCGCCGAGTCGCTGCACCAGGAGCGCGACGACCCCTGGTCGCGGGCCGATGTCGTGGTCGATCTGTCCGATCCGCTCGCCCCGGACCTGCTCTCCGGCGGCTGAGAGCCGAAAACCGGCAGCGCTCGCGGTCGGCAGCGGCCAGACTCGTTGCTCGTGGGCCACGTCGATCTCAACGCCGTCAGCTTCTTCCTGCCGGACGGGCGGGTGCTGCTGCGCGACGTCACCTTCCGGGTGGGGGACGGCGCGAAGGTGGCCCTGGTCGGGGCGAACGGCGCGGGGAAGACCACGCTGCTCCGGATCGTGTCCGGCGACATCGACGCCTCCGACGGTGCGGTGACGCGCTCCGGCGGCCTCGGGGTGATGCGCCAGTTCGTCGGGTCGGTCCGCGACGAGTCGACGATCCGCGACCTGCTGGTCTCCGTCGCGCCGCCCGCCGTCCGGACCGCCGCCGTCGCGATGGACCGGGCCGAGCACGCGATGATGGAGCAGGACGACGAGCCGACCCAGCTGCGCTACGCGCAGGCCCTGGCCGACTGGGCCGACGCCGGCGGCTACGACGCCGAGGTGCTGTGGGACACCTGCACGGTCGCCGCGCTGGGAGTGCCGTACGAGCGGGCCCAGTGGCGCGACGTGCGCACGCTCTCCGGTGGGGAGCAGAAGCGGCTGGTGCTGGAGGCCCTGCTGCGGGGTCCCGACCAGGTGCTGCTCCTCGACGAGCCGGACAACTACCTCGACGTGCTCACCAAGCGGTGGCTGGAGGAGGAGCTGCGGGAGTCACCCAAGACCGTGCTCTTCGTGTCGCACGACCGCGAGCTGCTCTCCCGTACGGCGACGAGGGTGGTCACGGTCGAGCTCGGAGCCGCCGGCAACACCGTCTGGACGCACGGCGGCGGTTTCGCGACCTACCACCAGGCCCGCCGGGACCGGTTCTCCCGGCTCGAGGAGCTGCTGCGGCGCTGGGACGAGGAGCACCAGAAGCTGCGTGAGCTGATGCTGATGTACAAGCAGAAGGCCGCCTACAACTCCAAGATGGCCGGGCGCTACCAGGCCGCCGTGACGCGGCTGCGCATGTTCGAGGAGGCCGGCCCGCCCGAGGCGGTGCCGATCGAGCAGGACGTCACGATGCGGCTGCGTGGGGCGCGCACCGGCAAGCGGGCCGTCGTCTGCGCGGACCTCGAGCTGACCGGGCTGATGAAGCCGTTCGACCTCGAGGTCTGGTTCGGCGACCGGGTCGCGGTGCTCGGCTCCAACGGCTCCGGCAAGTCGCACTTCCTGCGGCTGCTCGCGGCCGGGGGCAGCGACCCCGACGTCGAGCACCGGCCGGTCGACGACGTGCCCATCGCGCCGGTCAGCCACACCGGGTCCGCCCGTCTCGGGGCCCGGGTGCGGCCGGGCTGGTTCGCGCAGACCCACGAGCACCCCGAGCTGGTCGGGCGGACCCTGCTCGACATCCTGTGGCGGGGCGACGCGCACCGCGCCGGGATGGGCCGCGAGGAGGCGTCCCGGGCGCTGGACCGCTACGAGCTGGCGCACGCGGCGGAGCAGCGGTTCGAGACGCTCTCGGGCGGCCAGCAGGCCCGGCTGCAGATCCTGCTGCTGGAGCTCTCCGGTGCCACCCTGCTGCTCCTGGACGAGCCCACCGACAACCTGGACCTGGTGTCGGCCGAGGCGCTCGAGGAGGGCCTCGAGGCGTTCGCCGGCACCGTCCTGGCCGTCACCCACGACCGGTGGTTCGCCCGCGGCTTCGACCGGTTCCTCGTCTTCGGCGCGGACGGGCGGGTCTACGAGTCCGACGAGCCGATCTGGGACGAGGGCCGGGTCGAGCGCGTCCGCTGAGCGGGCCGCCCCTTTTCATCCGGTCTGCGGAGGGCTACGTTCCGGGCCGAGGCCTGTTGCCGATGGCTCGCTGCTGCCCCGGGAGATCGCCGTGCGCCGAACCCTGCTTGCTGCCCTGACCGCCGCACTGCTCGTCGTACCGCTCGGGTTCCTCGCGCTGACACCGGCGAGCCGCCGACCACACGCCGCTGCCCTCGCGGGTCACCCTGATGGGCTCGCTGATGTCCGAGCTCGGCTGCGCGCGGCGACTGGGACGAGGGCTGCGACAAGACCGACCTGCCGCGGGTGGGCGGCACGCACCGTGTTCGCAAAGGTCTTCGACGTCCCGGCGGGGACCTACGAGTTCAAGGTCGCGGCTGAACGGCTCGTGGGACGAGAACTACGGCGACTCCGAGGGGACGTACGACAACGGCGGCAACATCCCGCTGCCGCTGGAGTCCGCGGCGCGGCTCCGCTTCAGCTACGACCACGCGACGCACGCCGTCCAGTGTCGCCCCCGCCGACCGCGCCCGCGCCGCTCGGCCCGGCCGACCGCGCGCTGGCCGCGACCAGCCTGCGCAAGGACCTCACGCAAGGAGCGGTTCTACTTCGTGATGGCCGACCGGTTCGCGAACGGCTCGACCGACCAACGACACGCGGTGGCCTCACCGGCAGCCGGCTCTCGACCGGCTTCGACCCCACGGACAAGGCCTTCTACCACGGCGGTGACCTCGCGCGGCCTGATCAAGAAGCTCGACTACATCGAGGACCTCGGGACGACCGCGCATCTGGATGACGCCCTCGTTCAAGAACAAGCCGGTGCAGGGCACGCCCGGCAGCCGAGTCGGCCGGCTACCACGGCTACTGGATCACCGACTTCACCCAGATCGACCCGCACCTGGGCACCAACGCCGACCTCAAGGAGCTCATCGGCAAGGCGCACAAGCGCGGCATCAAGGTCTTCTTCGACATCATCACCAACCACACCGCCGACGTCCTCGACTACCCCGCCGACGAGTACGTCGGCACGCCCGGCAACCAGTCGATCCCGTACGTCTCCAAGGCCCAGGAGCCGTACCGCGACGCGGCCGGCAACGCCCTTCGACGACCGCGACTACGCCAGCGGGAACACCTTCCCGGAGGTCGACGCCGCGACGACGTTCCCGTACGTGCCGACGTTCCGCAGCGAGGCGGACAAGACCGTGAAGGTCCCGGCCTGGCTCAACGACCCGACGATGTACCACAACCGCGGCACGTCGATCGTTCACCGGCGAGAACAGCGAGTACGGCGACTTCCCCGGCGGTGACCGGCAGGCGCTCGACGACCTGTGGACCGAGCGGCCCCAGGTGGTCAACGGGATGATCGACGTCTACAAGACCTGGGTCCAGGACGCCGGCGTCGACGGCTTCCGGATCGACACCGTCAAGCACGTGAACATGCAGTTCTGGCAGCGGTTCGGGCCTGCACTCCAGGGCTACGCGGCCTCGCTCGGCAACGACGACTTCTTCATGTTCGGCGAGGTCTTCGACGCCAACCCGGCGTTCATGTCGCAGTACACGACCGAGGGCCGCCTGCAGGCGACCGTCGACTTCGGCTTCCAGTCCAACGTGTCCGGGTTCGCCAAGGGCGTGGAGGGCACATCCGCGTCGTCGGCCGACACCCTGGCGAAGTTCTTCGCCGCGGACGACTGGTACACCGACGCCGACTCGAACGCGTACTCGCTGCCGACGTTCCTCGGCAACCACGACATGGGACGCATCGGGAAGTTCCTCACCGACACCGGCGTGACCGGCTCCCGGCTGCTCGAGCGCGACGAGTTCGCGCACTCCCTGATGTACGTCACGCGCGGCCAGCCGGTCGTCTACTACGGCGACGAGCAGGGCTTCACGGGTGACGGCGGCGACCAGGACGCGCGGGAGGACATGTTCCCGTCGCGCGTGGCGTCCTACAACGACAACGACCTGATCGGCACGAACGCGACCACAGCCGCAGCCAACTTCGACACCAAGCACCCGCTGTACCAGCACATCGCCGAGCTCTCGAAGCTGCGGGAGAAGCACCCGACGCTGGCCGACGGCGCGCAGGTCACCCGGTACGCCGACACCGGCCCCGGCGTCTTCGCCTTCAGCCGGATCTCCCCGAGCGAGAAGGTCGAGTACGTCGTGGCGGCGAACAGCGCGGACACCGCGAAGACGGCGACCTTCCCGACCTACTCGGAGCGGACCACGTTCACCAAGCTGTGGCCGACGCCGCGGCACGGCACGGACGCTGCGGTCCGACGGCGACGGCCAGGTCACCGTGCAGGTGCCGGCCAGGTCCGTGCACGGTCTACCGCGCCGCCCGGGCGCTGCAGCCGGACCACGTGTCGCCGACCCCGACGGTCGTGACACCGCAGCCGGGCATGGTGGTGGAGGAGCGCACCCCGATCACCGTCGACGTGCCGCAGAACGACCTCCAGCAGGTCACCGTCCTCTGGCGGCCGGTGGGCACCGCCGCCTGGCGAACCCTGGGGACCGACGACAACGCGCCGTACCGGGTCTACCAGGACGTGCGCAGCATGCCGAAGGGCTCGCTGCTCGAGTACCGCGTGGTGGTCCGTGACCACGACGGCGACCTCGGCGTCGCGTCGTCGTGGGCGGTCGTGGGCAACGCCCCCGAGGTCACCTCCCCGGTGGGTGCGGTGCCGCAGCCCAACGCCGTCTCGATCCCGGGCCGGCACGGCTCCGAGCTCGGGTGCCCGGACAGCCCGAACGACGACCCCACGAACGCGGGTGACTGGGACCCGGGCTGCGACGCGGTGCAGCTCGCCCGTGGGGCAGACGACGACATCTGGAGCCGCACCTTCACGGTGCCGGTGGGGGACTGGGCGTTCAAGGCCGCGATCAACAGGTCGTGGGACGAGAACTACGGCGCCAAGGCGGTGCGCGGCGGCGCGGACATCGGCTACCAGACGACGTCCGCGGGCCCGGTGACGTTCTACTACGACCACCGGACGCACTGGGTGACCAACGACGTGCTCGACGACATCGTGGTGGCCACCGGCACGTTCCAGTCCGAGATGGGCTGCCCGGCCGACAATGCGGTCGACTGCATGCGCGGCTGGCTGCAGGACCCGGACGGCGACGGGGTCTACAGCCTCTGGACCACCGAGGTGCCGGCCGGCACGTACGACGTCCGGGCAGCCGTCGACGGCAGCCTGGTGGGCGCCAGCCAGTCCTTCACGGTGGCGCCGGGGGACGCCACCCGGTTCACCTTCGACCCGGCCAGCGGCGCGCTGACGGTGGCCACCGACCCGCCGCCGCCGGCCCCCTAGCCCGGGCCGGCGGGGCGTTGACAGCGCCGCGACCCGGTGGTCGGATGCCCGGATCGGAAGATCCAGATGAGGGTGGTCGCCATGCGAGTCCGTCGTCCCGTCGTCGCCACGGTCGCTGTCCTGCTGGCGCTGCCCGTCGCGGTGGCGACCGGCGGAGGCGACGGGAGCAGCCGCCGCCGACTGCCACCCGTTCACGACCAAGGCGACGTACGACCCGTCGGTGCCGACGGCGAAGTCCGTGCTCGGCTTCGACCTGGGTCAGCGCGAGGTGACCACCGCCGAGTCGGACCGCTACCTGCGCGCCATCGACGCCGCCAGCCCGCTGGTCGCCGGCTCGGTGCTCGGAACGTCCCATCAGGGCCGGCCGCTGTCCTACGCCGTCGTCGGCACGCCGGCCCGGGTGGCCGCGGCGAAGGCTGCCGCGACCACGCTGCGCGACCCGGCCACCAGCCCGGCCCAGGCGCGGGCGACCGCCGCCTCCGCGCCGGCGATCCTCTGGGTCGCGGGCAACGTGCACGGCGGGGAGGAGAGCGGGACCGACGCCTCCCTGCGGGTGCTCTACGAGCTGGCGGCGCGCACCGACTGCGCAGCCGCCCAGATCCGGGACAACGCGGTGGTCGCGATCCTGCCGACCCAGAACCCGGACGGGCGCGAGCTCGACACCCGGCGCAACGCCTACGGCTTCGACATGAACCGCGACTGGTTCGCGCGCACCCAGCCGGAGACCGACGGCAAGCTCGAGGCGCTGCGGCAGTACCCGCCGGTGCTGTTCATCGACGCCCACGAGATGGGCAGCAAGGACTACTTCTTCCCGCCGAACGCCGACCCGATCTACCACGAGATCACCGACGAGTCGGTGTCGTGGATCAACGACACCTACGGCGCGGCCATGCAGCAGGAGTTCGACCGGCAGAAGATCCCCTACTTCAACTACGCCGTCTACGACATGTTCTACATGGGCTACGGCGACACGGTGCCCACCACCGGCTTCCTCGGCGCCGGCATGACGTTCGAGAAGAGCAGCTACGACGGCATCGGCAAGCGGCTCTACGAGCAGTACGTCGCCATCTGGACCTCGCTGTCGGCGGCCGCGACGAGCAAGGCCAGCATCCTCGAGGGCTGGGCCGCCTCGTTCCGCGAGGCGCTGCGCCAGGGAACCGCCGGCGAGCTCGAGGAGAACGAGGTCGTCCAGCCGGAGAACACGGTCCAGAACGAGGTGCCGGACCTCACGATCCGGCACTACTTCCTCCGGGCCGACGACCCTGCCAAGTCGGCCGAGGTGCAGGCGCTGGTCCGCCGGCTGCAGCGGATGGACGTCCAGGTGCGGCGGCTGACGGCACCGCTGGTGGTGCCCGACTACACGCCGTACGCCGGCTCGCCCGCGTCGACCACGCTGCCGGTCGGCACCTACTGGGTGCCGATGGCCCAGGCCCAGAAGCACTGGGTCCAGGCGATGCTCAACGAGGACACCTACACGCCGTTCCCGTACTTCTACGACGTGACGGCGTGGAGCCAGCCGCTGCTCTTCAACGTGGCCGGCGGGCGGTCCGGTGCCGAGCTGGCGCCGAGCTCCCAGGTCGTGCCGGCGCTGCGGCGCCGACCGAGCCGACGCTGCCCGCCGACGCGCCCACGGTGGCGGTCTGGCAGATGTCGACCGGCACCGGAGCCATCGAGTCGAGCGGCTGGCTGCGCTGGCTGCTGGACAAGAAGTGGCAGCTGCCGCACGACGACGTCACCGCGGCCGACATCGCCACCGGCGCGCTGGCCGGCACCGACGTCCTGGTGGTCCCCGACGGTGACGCCGCCGCGGGAGAGAAGGCGCTGGGCAAGAAGGGCGTCCAGGTGCTGCGGGACTGGGTCGCCGCCGGCGGCCGGCTGGTCGGGCTCAGCGAGGGCGCTGTCCTGGCCGGGCGGCTCGGCGTCACCGGCGCAACCTTCGCCTCGCCGACCTCGGACATCCCGGGCTCGCTGGTGCGCGCCTCGGTCGGGTCCGGGCCGCTGGCCGCCGGGGTGGGCGGCACCGTGTGGAACTTCGTCGAGTACGACCCGGTGCTGCGCGCCGCCGACCCGGCCAGCGTGGCCGTCTCCTACCAGCCGGCCACGTTCGCGGTGTCCGGGTTCGCCGAGGGTGAGGACGAGCTGGTGGGCACGGCCGCGGTCACCGATGAGCGGTACGGCGCCGGCCGGGTCGTGCTGTTCGCCTCGGACCCGAACTTCCGGGCCTTCACCGACGGCACCCAGAAGGTCCTGCGGAACGCGGTGCTCGGGCCCGATCCCAGCCACCCTCCGCGCGGGGAGCACCGCCGACCGGACCGCGGCGACCGCTGCGGCCCAGGGGGTGCCCGACCTCGGCGGCGACCTGCTGGTCACGGTCCGGCCCGGCTCGGCCGGCCAGGCCCGTCAGCTGCTCACCGCCAACGGCCTGAGCGCCTCGACGACCAGCGTGGGCGGGAACGTGCGGCTGCGGGTGGCCGGCTTCGGCAGCGCCGACGAGAACCCGGTGTCGCGCGCGCTGGTCCGCGAGCTGACCCGCCTCGGTGCGGGGGTGGTGGCGGTCCGGCTGCCGTGACGTCCGCTTTGACCCTCCACGGGGCCGCCAGGTAGTCTGAGCGGTCGTTGTGCCCGTACGCGACCCGGCCCAGCCGGAGTCGCTCCTCGCAGGCACGCGTCGTCCAGACCCGATAGCGATAAGGCCTTACCGTGCGCACGTACAGCCCCAAGCCCGGCGACGTCACGCGTCAGTGGCATGTCATCGACGCCACCGACGTCGTGCTCGGCCGGCTCGCCACCCAGGCGGCCACGCTGCTGCGGGGCAAGCACAAGCCGATCTACGCCCCGCACCTGGACACCGGCGACTTCGTCGTCGTGATCAACGCGGAGAAGATCGCGCTGACCGGCAACAAGCGCGAGAAGAAGATCGCCTACCGGCACTCCGGCTACCCGGGCGGCCTGACGGCCACCCCCTACTCCGAGCTGCTCGAGAAGCACCCGGAGAAGGCGGTCGAGAAGGCCATCAAGGGGATGCTGCCGCACAACACGCTGGGCCGCGCGATGCTGCGCAAGCTCAAGGTCTACGCCGGCCCGGAGCACCCCCACCAGGCCCAGTCCCCAGCCCCCTTCGAGATCACCCAGGTCGCGCAGTAGCCCTGAGCGCGCGCCCGAGCCCCCTGAGCGAGAGAGATACCGTGGCTGAGACCACTGCTGAGACACCGGACACCAGCCCCGACACCGAGGCGGCCGAGGCAGCCCGAGCCTGCCCGTGACCGAGACGCCCGGAGACTCGACGCCGACGCCGGCTTCGACGCCGACGCCGACGCGGGCGACTACTCGACCGAGTCCGGCGAGGCGCCGACCCCCACGGTCCCGCGCGAGATCGTCTCCGCGCCGGGTGCGGCCACCGGGCGCCGCAAGCAGGCCATCGCGCGGGTCCGGCTCACCCCGGGCACCGGCCAGTGGACGGTCAACGGCCGCAAGCTCGACGAGTACTTCCCGAACAAGGTCCACCAGCAGCTGGTCAACGACCCGTTCGTCACCCTCGAGATCGACAAGCGCTTCGACGTCATCGCGCGCATCCACGGCGGCGGGGTGTCCGGCCAGGCCGGCGCGCTGCGCCTGGCCATCGCCCGCGCCCTCAACCTCATCGACGAGGACGGCAACCGCCCGGCCCTCAAGCGCGCCGGCTTCCTCACCCGTGACCCGCGGGCCAAGGAGCGCAAGAAGTACGGACTGAAGAAGGCTCGCAAGGCGCCGCAGTACAGCAAGCGCTGACCACGGGCTGACCGTGGGACGCATCTTCGGCACCGACGGCGTCCGCGGGGTCGCCAACCGCGACCTCACCGCGGAGCTGGCGCTGGACCTGTCCGTCGCCGCCGCGCACGTGCTCGGTGACGCCGGCGCGTTCGCGGGGCACCGTCCCACTGCTGTCGTCGGTCGCGACCCCCGCGCGTCCGGTGAGTTCCTCTCTGCCGCCGTGATGGCCGGTCTGGCCAGCGCCGGCGTGGACGTCATCGACGCGAGCGTGCTGCCCACCCCGGGCGTCGCCTTCCTCACCGAGATCCTCGACGTCGACCTCGGCGTGATGATCTCGGCCAGCCACAACCCGATGCCCGACAACGGCATCAAGTTCTTCGCCCGCGGTGGGCACAAGCTCGCCGACGACGTCGAGGACGCCATCGAGCAGCGCATGCGCGAGGCGTGGGACCGGCCCACCGGCACGGCCGTCGGCCGGATCCGCCGCGAGTCCGCCCCGCGCAAGCGCTACGTGCAGCACCTCGTCGACTCGGTGCCGAACCGGCTCGACGGGCTGAAGGTCGTCGTGGACTGCTCGCACGGGGCCGCCTACCTCGTGGCGCCCGAGGCGCTGCGGGCAGCCGGCGCCGAGGTCATCGCGATCGGTGCCGAGCCCGACGGCGTGAACATCAACGACGGTTACGGCTCCGGCAATCTCGGCCGGCTCCAGCTCGCGGTGCAGGAGCACGGCGCCGACGCCGGCATCGCGCACGACGGCGATGCCGACCGCTGCCTCGCCGTGGACGCCAACGGAGAGCCGGTCGACGGCGACCAGATCCTGGCCATCCTCGCCCTGAGCATGCGCGAGGCCGGCACGCTTCGATCCGACACGGTCGTCGCCACCGTCATGGCCAACCTCGGCTTCAAGCTGGCCATGGAGCGCGAAGGGGTGGCCGTCGTCGAGACCGCGGTCGGCGACCGCTACGTCCTGGAGGCGATGAAGGCCGGCGGCTTCTCGCTCGGCGGCGAGCAGTCCGGGCACGTCGTGATGCTCGACCAGGCCACGACCGGCGACGGGGTCCTGACGGCGCTCCACCTGCTCGCCCGGGTCGCCGCCTGCGGCAAGCCGCTCGCCGAGCTGGCGGCCGTCATGGACCGGCTGCCTCAGGTGCTCGTCAACGTGCCCGGGGTCGACAAGACGCGCGTCGACTCGTGCGCGGCCGCTGACTGCAGCGGTGGCCGAGGAGCAGGCGCGGCTCGGCGCAACGGGCCGGGTGCTGCTGCGATCCGAGTGGCACGGAGCCCCTCGTCCGGGTGATGGTCGAAGCGCCCACCGAGGACGACGCACAGGGCGGCCGCCGAACGGCTGGCCGACGTCGTACGTGCCGAGCTCTCCCTCGCGCCCTAGGCGTCAGGAGCCCGCCCACTGCGGCGGGGGAAACACCGCCGGTGGCTGTGCAGGGGGCCGCGACCTGGCACAGGCCAGGACGAGGGCGGCCGTGACCGGCAGGACGAAGATGCCGACGGACAGCATGGCGAGCAGGTTGAGGGCAGCGAGCAACCCGGTGAGCGTCCAGGCGATCGGCAGCGACCAGCGCGAGCGCAGCGCCAGGGCACACCCGACGGCGACGGTCACGAAGAGCGGGACAGCGAGGACGAGGGCCACGCCCATCCCGTTGGCGCCCACGAGCGTGTCGGACGCCTGACTCGTCTCACCCGAGGACGACGAGCTGTCCGAGTCGTAGACCGGAAGCGCGAACGCGGCGACGACCAGGGCGACCCCGTAGGCCGCGGCGACCAGCAACGCCACTGCCGGGACGCGACCCAACCGCGTCTCGCCGGCGTTCTCTGGAGTCTGCTCCGTTCCCGCCACGTGCTGATTGTGCACTGTCGGCGGCGGAGTGGGGCTGCCGTCCCTAGCCGGCCAGCTCGGTCGTCTCCCCGACGAGGTCGACCAGGGCGACCACGAACACGACGGCCAGCCCGGCACGGGCGACCCACGGCAGTGCCGGGTGCCCGAGAGCAGCCCGGAACCTGTCGTGGCGGCGCAGTCCTTCGATTCAGCGCCCACAGGGCGACCATGACGGCCAGCAGCGGTGCCAGCGGGATCAGGAGCAGCAGGGGTAGCGCGACGAGAGCGAGCGGAGCGCGGGCTGCCCAGCTGTCCTCGTGGAGCCAGCGCTCGGCGACGACGGTGAGCAGGGCGGCATAGACGGCAGGGATCGCGAGGAAGAGGCCGATCGCCAGCCAGAGCGGCTCGAGCAGCACGAAGTCGACGCCGTCGCTGTGCACGATCCCCGCTCCCACCACGACGGCAGGTCCCGCCGCGATCGACGCGACCTGGAACCACCGCGGGCCGATCAACAGGTGCCGGACGAGTGCGTAGATGCAGGCGCCGACAAGACCGAAGACCGTCCCGGTGAGGAGCAGCTGGAGAGTGTTGCCGACCGTGAACTGTCCGATGGTGAATCCGTCATCGCTGGTGACGCCGGTGGCGTCCGGGTTCAACCGGGCCAGCAGCATCATGGCCAGCCGACCCCCGACACCGCCCACCAGCAGTCCGAGCAGCGCGCCCGCGAGCGTGATGGCGCTGAGCCGCCGCAGGGCGCGCTCGGCCGACTCGCGCCAACCCACCTCTGCAGTTGGCGACTCCTCGACAGTGGCGGCCATGACCCTCCCTAGAGCTTGCGCAGCCGGATGCGGCGTACGGCGTGGTCCTCGCCCTTCTGCAGCACGAGTGTTGCCCGACCCCGGGTCGGGACGATGTTCTCGACCAGGTTCGGCAGGTTGACCTCGCGCCAGATCGAGGTGGCGGTGGCGCGCGCGTCGGCGTCGGAGAGCGCCGCGAACCGGTGGAAGTAGGACGCCGGGTCGGCGAACGCCGTCTGCCGCAACGCGAGGAAGCGGTCGACGTACCAGCGTTCGATGTGCTGCACGGCGGCGTCGACGTAGACCGAGAAGTCGAAGAAGTCGGACACGGCCAACGTCGGGCGTCCGTCTGCGTGCGTGCGACCGGGCTGCAGGACGTTGAGGCCCTCGACGATCAGGACGTCCGGCCGTCGCAGCACGACCGTCTCGTCGGGCACGACGTCGTAGGTCAGGTGCGAGTAGACGGGTGCGGCGACCTCGTCGACGCCTGACTTCACGGCCGTGAGGAACCGCAGCAGGCCGCGCTGGTCGTAGGACTCCGGGAAGCCCTTGCGGTCGAGGATCCCGCGCCGGATCAGCTCGGCGTTGGGCAGCAGGAAGCCGTCGGTCGTGACGAGCTCGACCCGAGGATGATCGGGCCACCGGGCGAGCAGCTCGCGGAGCACCCGCGCGGTCGTGCTCTTGCCGACGGCGACGCTGCCGGCGATCCCGATGACGAACGGGACGCGTGGTCCGTCCGCGGCGACCTCACCGAGGAAGGTTGCCGTCGCGGAGTGCAGCCCGTGCGCGGCCGCGACGTGCAGGTTCAGCAGGCGGGAGAGCGGGAGGTAGACCTGCTCGACCTCGGCCAGGTCGAGACGCTCACCGAGCCCCTGCAGCGTCGTGAGCTCCTCGTCGCGCAGCGGCAGCGGGGTGGCGGCACGCAGCGCTTCCCACGCGGCGCGGTCGAACTCGACGTACGGCGTCGCGTCGCCAGGCCCGTTCTCCACGGCGGATACCCTGTCACCATGTGCGGAATTGTGGGGTACGTCGGTGCCCAGTCGGCTCTCGATGTCGTCATCGAGGGCCTGCGCCGGCTGGAGTACCGCGGCTATGACTCCGCCGGGGTGGCCCTGATCGCCGACGGCAAGCTCGAGACCGAGAAGCGCGCCGGCAAGCTGGCCAACCTCGAGGCCGCGCTGGCCGAGCACCCGATGCCCGCGGCGACCACCGGCATCGGGCACACGCGGTGGGCGACCCACGGCGCGCCCACCGACCGCAACGCGCACCCGCACGTCGACTGCACCGGCTCGGTGGCCGTCATCCACAACGGCATCATCGAGAACTTCGCCCTGCTGCGCCGCGAGCTCGAGGAGCGCGGGCACGAGCTGGTGTCCGAGACCGACACCGAGGTGGTCGCGCACCTGATGGAGGAGGAGACCAGGGCGGACGACGGCAGCACCGTCGACCTCGCCGAGGCGCTGCGTCGGGTCTGCCGCCGGCTCGAAGGTGCGTTCACTCTCGTCGTCACCCACGTCGACCGCCCCGACGTGGTGGTGGGCGCGCGCCGCAACTCACCGCTCGTCGTCGGTCGGGGCGAGGGCGAGAACTTCCTGGCGTCCGACGTGTCGGCGTTCATCGCGCACACCCGCGACGCGGTGGAGCTCGGCCAGGACCAGGTTGTCGAGATCAGCCGCGACGGCATCACCATCACCGACTTCGACGGTGCGCCGGTCGAGGGCCACGCCTTCCACGTCGACTGGGACGCGTCGGCCGCCGAGAAGGGCGGCTACGAGTGGTTCATGCTCAAGGAGATCGAGGAGCAGCCGCAGGCGGTTGCCGACACGCTGCTCGGTCGCATCGACATCGCCGGGCGGCTGTCGCTGGACGAGATGCGGCTCTCCGACGAGGACCTGCGCGACATCGACAAGATCATCGTCATCGCGTGCGGTACGGCGTTCCATGCCGGGCTGATCGCGAAGTACGCCATCGAGCACTGGACCCGGATCCCGTGCGAGGTCGAGCTCGCGTCGGAGTTCCGCTACCGCGACCCGATCCTGGACCGCCAGACGCTGGTCGTCGCGATCTCCCAGTCGGGGGAGACGATGGACCTGCTGATGGCGCTCCGGCACGCGCGCGAGCAGGGCTCCCGGGTGCTCGCGATCTGCAACACCAACGGCTCCACGATTCCGCGCGAGTCCGACGCTGTCCTCTACACCCACGCCGGTCCTGAGGTCGCGGTCGCGTCCACCAAGGGATTCCTCACCCAGCTCGTCGCCTGCTACCTGGTCGCGCTCTACCTCGGCCAGGTGCGCGGGACCAAGTGGGGAGACGAGATCACCTCCGTCGTCGACGACCTGCGCGGGATGCCGGAGAAGATCGCTGACGCTGCTCACCGAGATGGAGCCGGTCCGCGAGCTGGCCCGGTCGCTGCGTGACGCGACGTCGGTGCTCTTCCTCGGCCGGCACGTCGGATACCCGGTGGCCCTCGAAGGCGCGCTCAAGCTCAAGGAGCTCGCCTACATGCACGCCGAGGGCTTCGCCGCCGGTGAGCTCAAGCACGGTCCGATCGCGCTGATCGAAGAGGGCCTGCCGGTGCTGGCGATCGTCCCGTCACCGAACGGCCGCGGCGTGCTGCACGACAAGATCGTGTCGAACATCCAGGAGATCCGGGCCCGCGGTGCGCGCACGATCGTGATCGCCGAGGAGGGCGACGAGACCGTCGTCCCCTACGCCGACCACCTGATCCGCATCCCGGCCGCGCCGACCCTGTTGCAGCCGCTGCTGGCGACCGTCCCGCTGCAGGTCTTCGCCTGCGAGATGGCCTCGGCGCGGGGTCACGACGTCGACCAGCCGCGCAACCTGGCCAAGTCCGTAACCGTCGAGTGAGCGGACAGTAACCACTCGCGCACAGTCGCCTGACCGGCTCTTCGCTCGATGCCCCTGGTCACCCGTGGGAGGCGGGGTTATCGTGCCGGAGGTCACGCATGCGGCGGGACCCACTGCCGAAACGGGAGTCGTCGATGACCGAACTTGACCGTCGTTCCTTCCTGAAGACCAGCGCTGCGGTCGCGGGGGGCGCTGCGCTGGCCGGCCCGTTCCAGGGCCTCCTCGCCGCCCGGCGTTCGCCAAGCCACACCGTGCTCGGTGCCTGCGTCCCGACATGCGGGACGACAATGATCCGCCTGCACGTGCCGCCGGGCTTCAGCTACCGGTCGTTCCACGACACCGAGTACCCGGAGCAGTCCACGCTCTGACGACGGCGGCCAGATCCCCGGGCGCCACGACGGCATGGCCGCCTTCGACGGGCCCGGCGACGACGTCGACCCTGGTGCGCAACCACGAGGTGGCTCGGGCCCGGCACGCGCCGTTCAAGGCGAACAGCTCCGACCTACGACGGCCACGGCGCGGGGCGGTACGACGACGGTCGATGGTCAGCAAGCAGGGTGTCCCGTCCAGCGCGATCGCGAGCCATCACCGGCACGCTGAGCAACTGCTCGGGCGGCCCGATGCCGTGGGGGGCCTGGATCACCTGCGAGGAGACGGTCAACGGCCCGGACGTCGGTGACGACTTCACCCGCACCCCGGTTGGCGGCACCGACCCGGTCCCTACACCAACACCAGAACCGGCAGCTCGAGGAGCGGCACGGCTACATCTTCGAGGTGCCCACCAGCGGCTACGCCGACGGCCAGCCGATCACCGGAGCGGGGCGGTTCTCGCACGAGGCGGTGGCCTACGACCCCAAGCACGGCGACCTCTACCTCACCGAGGACGACTTCGGGTACCCGTCCGGCTTCTACCGCTACCGCCCGCCAGCGGCAGGTCGACAAGCTCGGCCGGATGGACTCCGCGCGGCCGGCTGCAGATGCTCGCGGTCAAGGCATCAGCCCAACGCCCACCTCGAGGAGCACCAGGTCGCAGGGACGACCTACGAGGTCGAGTGGGTCGACATCGACCAGCCCGACTTCGACGCCGGCACTCCGGCCGCGGGCCAGCCCCCGACCATGACCAACGACGAGGCCATCAGCTACGTCGCGAGCCAGGGCTGGGCCGCACCACAAGGGTGCTGCGTTCTTCTCCCGCCTCGAGGGCGCGATCTACGACAACGGGACCGTCTACTTCACCTCGACCCAGGGCGGCGGGCCGCCGCGAGGCCGATCCCACCGGGGTGACCGACCCGACCGGGTTCGGACAGGGGTTCGGGCAGGTCTGGGGCTACGACATCCAGGCCAAGCGGCTGCGCGTCGTCTACCAGTCGCCCGGCCAGCCGACCCTGGACCTCCCCGACAACATCACCGTCAGCCCGCGCGGGCACGTTGGTGCTGTGCGAGGACAACACCGCACCGAACTACGTGCGCGGGCTGGCCCAGCCGCGGCCACCTGTTCGACATCGCGCTGAACCAGCTCACCTCGAGGCTGGCGCACCCGGTTCGGCGACGAGTTCGCCGGGTCCACGTTCAGCCCGCGACGGCGAGACGCTGTTCGTCAACATCCAGGCCAGCCAGGGCATGACGTTCGCGATCTGGGGCCCGTGGGAGTCGATCGGCGTCTAGCAAGCGCGTACGACGAGTCACCGCCCGGCACGGGGCCTCCCGTGCCGGGCGGTGTCGTGTCAGGCTGTCGGGGTGATCATCGGGGTCGGCATCGACGTGGTGGACGTCGCGCGCTTCGCGCAGTCGCTGGCGCGCACTCCTGCGCTGACGACGCGGCTGTTCACCGACGACGAGCAGCGGCTGCCTCCTGCGTCGCTCGCGGCGCGGTTCGCCGCGAAGGAGGCACTCGCCAAGGCGCTCGGCGCACCGGTCGGCCTGCGCTGGCTCGACGCGGAGGTGCACCGCGGTGACGACGGCCGCCCGCACCTGCGCATGAGCGGCACCGTGGCGGCCCGTGCCGACGAGCTCGGTGCACGTCGTACCCACCTGTCCCTCAGCCACGACGCCGGCATCGCCTCGGCGGTCGTCGTGCTCGAGGACTGAGCGCGATGAGATCCGCGTACGCCGTGCAGGACGTCCGCGCCGCGGAGCAGTCGGTGCTGGCCGAGCTGCCCGAGGGCGCCCTGATGCAGCGGGCCGCGGCCGGGCTGGCCCGGGTGTGCGTGCTGCTTCTCGGCAAGGTCTACGGGTCGCGGGTCCTGCTGCTCGTCGGCAGCGGCGACAACGGCGGTGACGCGCTGTTCGCGGGCGCCCGCCTCGCCGACCGCGGCGCGCGCGTCGACGCGGTGCTGCTGGGGGACCGCGCGCACGAGGCGGGCCTGGCCGCACTGAAGCGCGCGGGCGGCCGCGTGATCGACGAGGTGCCGTCGCCGCGCCTTTCGTCAGCACTGCAGGCTGACCTCGTCGTCGACGGCATCGTGGGCATCGGCGGCAAGGGCGCGCTGCGGGGCAAGGCGGCCGATGTCGTTGCCGGGCTGGGTGACGGGCCGATGGTGGTCGCGGTCGACGTCCCCAGCGGTGTCGACGCCGACACGGGCGAGGTCGCCGGCGCGGCGGTGCACGCCGACGTCACGGTCACGTTCGGGGCGCTCAAGCCGGGCCTGCTCGTCGACCCGGGCGCCGGGCACGCGGGCGCCGTGGAGCTGGTCGACATCGGTCTCGGCCCGCACCTGCCCGACGAGCCGGCAATCGAGGTGCTGCAGGCCGCCGACGTGCACGCGCTGCTGCCCAGTGCGGGCGCCGGCCGGGAGTCGGACAAGTACCGCCGCGGCGTGGTCGGGGTGTCGGCCGGCTCGGAGCAGTACACCGGCGCGGCCGTGCTCTGCGTGGGCGGCGCCGTCCGGGGTGGCGCCGGGATGGTGCGCTACGTCGGCGACGACGCCCCGACCGGCCTGGTGCGTCGCCGGTGGCCCGAGGTGGTCGTCGGGGAGGGCCGCGTGCAGGCCTGGACGGTCGGGTCGGGCGGTGGCGAGGGCGCCGCCGAGCGGCTCGCCACCGCGCTGAAGGACGACGTCCCGGTGCTCGTCGACGCCGACGCGCTGACCGCGTTCGCCGACCAGCCTCGCCCGGGAGCCACCGCCCTGCTCACCCCGCACGCCGGCGAGCTGGCCCGGCTGCTCGGCGTCGAGCGCGACGTGGTCGAGGCGCGCCGGCTCGAGCACGCCCGCCGGGCCGCGGTCGAGCTCGGCGCGGTCGTCCTGCTCAAGGGCTCCACCACGGTCGTGGCGACGCCCGACGGCCGGGTGCGGGTCAACCCGACCGGGACCGCCGCGCTCGCGACAGCAGGCACCGGTGACGTGCTGGCCGGGCTGTGCGGCGCGCTGCTCGCCGGCGGGCTCGACCCGCTCGATGCCGGCTCGGTCGGTGCCTGGCTGCACGGGCTCGCCGGACGGCTCGCTGCTGACGGCGGTGCGCCCATCTCGGCGTACGACGTGCTGGACGCCCTGCCCGCCGCCTTCCGGGCTCTGGGAAACTGACCGGGTGACCATCAGCAGGGACGCGCAGGTGCAGGTCGACCTCGGGGCGATCCGCGCGAACGTCGAGGCGCTGCGCGGCCGGACCAGCGCCGAGGTGATGGCGGTGGTCAAGGCCGACGGCTACGGCCACGGGCTGGTGCCCTCGGCGAAGGCCGCGGCGGCGGGCGGCGCGACCTGGCTCGGCACCGCCCTGCTCGAGGAGGCGCTGGCGCTGCGCGCTGCGGGCGTGACCGGGCCGCGGGTGCTGTCCTGGCTCTCCGGGCGCGACGAGCGGTGGGTCGAGGGGATCCGCGCCGACATCGACCTCTCGGCCAGCGCGGTGTGGGCGGTGGAGGCGATCGCGGCGGCCGCGCGCGAGGCGGGTACGACGGCGCGGGTGCACCTCAAGGTCGACACCGGCCTCAGCCGTGGTGGCGCGGTGATGGCCGACTGGGCCGACGTGGTCGACGCCGCGCGCAAGGCCGAGGCCGACGACACGGTGCGGGTGGTGGGCGTCTGGTCGCACTTCGCCTACGCCGACGCGCCGGGGCACGCGACGATCCTGGGCCAGGCCGCGGCGTTCGCCGACGCGTTGGCGATGGCCGAGCGGGCCGGCATCCGGCCCGAGGTGCGCCACCTGGCCAACTCGGCCGCGACGCTGACCGCGCCCGAGCAGCACTTCGACCTGGTGCGTCCGGGCATCGCGGTCTACGGGCTCTCGCCGGTGCCCGACGTGGCCGGCCCCTCGGCGTACGGCCTGCGACCCGCGATGACGCTGTCCGGCCGGTTCGTGCTCGTCAAGCGGCTGCCGGCCGGGGCCGGGGTCTCCTACGGGCACACCTACACGGTCGAGCGCGACTCGACGGTGGGGCTGGTGCCGCTGGGCTACGCCGACGGCGTCCCGCGCGCGGGGAGCGGCGTCGGTCCGGTCCTCGCTGGCGGGCGCCGACGCACGGTGGCGGGGCGGGTCTGCATGGACCAGTTCGTCGTCGACCTCGGCGACGACGCGGCGGAGGTGGGCGACGAGGTGGTGCTGTTCGGGCCCGGCGACCAGGGCGAGCCGACGGCGCAGGACTGGGCCGAGGCGACCGGCACGATCTCCTACGAGATCGTCACCCGCGTCGGGCCGCGGGTGCCGAAGGTCTACGTGGGGGGAGCGGCGTGAGCAAGCTGCCGACCTGGGGGAAGCGCGGAGCTGTTGTCGGGGGCGCGGCGGCCGTGGTGGCGATCGGCGCCGCGGTGGGCCTGGCCGCCGAGCGGTACGCCGTGGGGCGCTCGTTCCGCGGCGAGGACCCGGAGGCCGACGAGCCGCTGGGCGAGCTGCGCGGCAAGGTCGTGGAGGTTCGTGCCGACGACGGTGTCGCGCTGCACGTCGAGGTCGAGAAGGCGGCCGACGCCGCCCCGGTGACCGTCGTGTTCAGCCACGGGCTCGCGCTGGACCAGGGCAGCTGGCACTACCAGCGGCGCGACCTCGCCGGCATCGGCACGCTGGTCTTCTGGGACCAGCGCGGGCACGGCCGGTCCGGTCGGGGCGCGCCCGAACGCGCCACCATCGACCAGCTCGGCGCCGACCTGCTCGCGGTGCTCGACGCGACGGCGCCCACCGGGCCGGTCGTGCTCGTCGGCCACTCGATGGGCGGCATGACGATCATGGCGCTGGCCGATGCGCACCCCGAGCTGTTCGGTGACCGCGTCGTCGGGGTGGCGCTGATCTCCACGTCGCCGGGCAAGCTGGCCGAGGTCAGCCTGGGCGTGCCGGCAGCCGCTGGTCGCGCGCTGCGCAAGATGGCGCCGAAGGCGCTCGAGGCGCTGAACCGTCGGCCCGGACTGGTGGCCGGTGGCCGCAGGCTGGGCAGCGACCTGGAGTTCGTGCTGACCAAGCGCTACTCGTTCGGGACCGACGTGCCGCCCTCGCTGGTCCGGTTCGTGACCCGCATGCACGACCAGACGGGGCTCGACGTCATCGCGGAGCTGTTCCCGGCTTTCGACTCGCACGACAAGCTCTCGGCGCTCGACGTCCTCAACGGCGTCGAGACGCTGATCCTGGCCGGTGAGCAGGACGTGATGACACCTGCCGACCACAGCCGCGACATGGTCGAGGAGGTGCCCGGCGCGGAGCTGGTGGTCGTGCCCGACGCCGGCCACATGATCATGCTCGAGCACCATGCCCTGGTGAGCGAGCACATCCGTGACCTGGTGGAGCGGTCGCTGCGGCACTCGTCGTCGCCCCGCCCGGCGTGACCGCGGTCGACGACCCCGTCGCGGCGGCCGCCGCGGCCGCGTCGTGGCCCGAGCTGGCCGCGTCGGTCCGGACCTGCGTGGCCTGCCCCGAGCTGGTGGAGGGGCGGACCCAGGTGGTGCCCGGGCTGGCGCCACCGGGAGCCGACCTGCTCCTCGTCGGTGAGGCACCGGGCGCGCAGGAGGACGCCGTGGGCGTGCCGTTCGTCGGCCGCGCCGGCCAGCTGCTCGACTCGCTGCTGGCCGAGGTCGGGCTGGCCCGCGACCGGGTCGCCGTCGCCAACGTGCTCAAGTGCCGCCCGCCGGCCAACCGCAAGCCCCGTCGCGCCGAGGTCGCGCGGTGCCGGCCCTGGCTGGAGCGTCAGATCGAGCTGCTCGACCCGTCGCTCATCCTGGCGCTCGGCGGCACGGCTGCGGAGTGGTTCGTCGGCCCGTCGGCGCGGATCGCGTCGCTGCGCGGCCAGTCCTTGTCGTACGACGGGCGGCCGCTGCGCGTGACCTACCACCCGTCGGCAGCGATCCGGTTCGGTCCGGCGGGGCTGCCGCTCGCCGCGTTGCGCGAGGACCTCGGCGAGGTGGCCCGCCGAGATCGCCCGGCCGCCGGCGGGCGCATGACCGCCGTCACCGTCGCGACCGTCGCCGACATGCAGGCGCTGGGAGAACGGCTGGGCCACGTCGTACGCGCCGGTGACCTGCTTGTTCTCTCCGGCGACCTGGGGGCGGGCAAGACCGCGCTCACCCAGGGGATCGGCGCCGGCCTCGGCGTCCGCGGGCCGGTCACGTCACCGACCTTCGTGATCGCGCGGGTGCACCCGTCGCTGGTCGGTGGGCCGCCGCTCGTGCACGTCGATGCCTACCGGCTGGGCAGCCTCGCGGAGGTCGACGACCTCGACCTCGACGCGTCCCTGGAAGACTCGGTGACCGTGGTCGAGTGGGGTGGCGGGCTGGTCGAGGGGCTCTCCGACGAGCGCCTCGACATCGTCATCCGGCGTTCTGTCGGAGCCGAGGACGAGACTCGAGCCGTGACAATGCAGGGCATGGGACCACGCTGGTCGGGAGTCGACCTGTGAGCCGCCGCGGATGGGTGCTCTTCGTCGCGATGGGCGTGATCTGGGGCGTGCCCTACCTGCTGATCAAGGTGGCCGTCGAAGAGCTCGAGCCGTCGGTCCTGGTCCTCGGGCGCACGTTGCTGGCCGGCCTGCTCCTGCTGCCCGTCGCGATTGCGCGCGGCCATCTGCGTGGCCTGCGGTCGGCCTGGCTGCCGATCCTCGCGTTCGCCCTCGTCGAGATCGCCGGACCCTGGCTGCTGCTCGGCGTGGCCGAGCAGCAGCTGTCCAGCTCGCTCACCGGCCTGCTGCTCGCGTCGGTCCCGCTCGTCGCGGCGCTGCTGGCGTGGCTCGGGGCCGGCCGGTGGTCGCCGGCAGACGACCGTCCCGATGTGCGTCGCGTGATCGGGCTGCTCGTCGGTGTCGCCGGGGTCGCCGCCCTGGTCGGGTTCGAGGTCGGCGCGGGCGACGCGTGGTCGGTCGTCGCCGTGGCGGGTGTCTCGGTCTGCTACGCGGTCGGGCCGGTGATCCTCTCGCGCTGGCTGTCCGACCTGCCCGGGCTGGGCGTCATCACGGTCTCGCTGCTGGTGACCGCGCTGATCTACCTCCCGATCGGGGTCGCGCAGCTTCCCGACCAGAGGCCGTCGGCGAAGGTCGTGTGGTCGGTCGTCGGCCTGGCGGTGATCTGCACGGCAGTCGCGTTCGTCGTGTTCTTCGAGCTGATCGCCGAGGTCGGGCCGAGCCGGGCGACCGTCATCACCTACCTCAACCCGGCGGTGGCACTCCTCCTGGGCGTGTTGATCCTCGACGAGTCGTTCACGGTCGCCACGGCGGTCGGCTTCGCGCTGATCCTGGCCGGATCGGTGCTCGCGACCCGCTCCCGCGGTCCTCGCGCCCCCCAGGTGCCGCGGTCGCGCAAGCCCGTCGACAGCGACTGCGAAGAGGTCGCCAGCCCGGTCGCCGAGCCCTGAGCCGACGTTGCCGCGGAAACGTCCCGCCGGGCATGATCGCCGGCAGATCGGAGAGACAACTGTCGTGCCGATTCACCTCAAGCATCGCTCCCTGGCCGAGCTGGCTGACGAGGACGTCACCTATCCCGACGTGGGTGCGACCGCTTTCGACCTGCCTGCCGGCTATCGCCACGTCGTACGCCGTGCTGCGCTGGGCCAGGGACGCGACGCCTTCGACCGGTGTGCGACCGCGCTGATGACGTGGGGAGTGCACCGCGCATCGGGCATCGACGTCCGGGCCAGCCACTCGCCGGCTCAGGTCGGCACCGTGGTGAGCCAGCTGGTCGGCGTCCGGGGACTGGGCGTGGTGGCGCCGTGCAAGGTCGTCTACGTCGTCGACGAGGCGGATCGGCGCGGGTTCGCCTACGGCACGCTGCCCGGGCACCCCGAGTCGGGCGAGGAGTCGTTCGCCGTCTCGATCCTGGACGACGAGTCGGTGGCGCTGGACATCCGGTCGTTCTCGCGTCCGGGCAACGTGATCAGCCGCATCGGGCAACCGGTGTCGCACTGGGTGCAGGACAAGATGACCGACCGGTACGTCGGGGCCGGCGCAGCGGATCGCGCGGAACCCGGCTCCCTGAGCTCAGGCGGCGTCGAGCAGCTGCCGGAGTCGTGCTTCGAGTGGCTGGTGTCGTGGGTGGCGGCGCCGCTGGTCGTGCGGGCCAGCCGATGTCTGGGGCGCGCGGCCGTGCGGGCGGCCGTTGGCCGGGTGGGGGTGGGGGTCGGCTGGTGTAGGTGTGCCCGGTGGGGGTGGTGATCTGCACGGTCTGCCCGGCGCCGCGGGGCCGGGTCGGGCTCGCCAGCCGGGGGCTTGTTTGGTGTGGTTGCAGGCTTCGCACAGGCCTTGGCCGTTGCCGGCGCTGGTCGGCCCCGCCGGCCTCGACCGGGGTGACGTGGTCGGCGTGGCGGATGGGTGCCCCGCACCAGGGGGTGCGGCAGGTCTGGTCGCGCAGCACGAGGAACCGGCGCAGCCGGTCGGGGAACAGCCGCCGGCGGGACTCCATGCGCGACCAGCGCGCCGTCGTCGGGGCGGGTGAACAGCCGCCGCAGCCACACGTCGGCGTCGGTGTCGCGGGCCAGGTCGCGGGCGATCGGTGCGGGGATGGGGCCGAGCCCGACCAGGTGGGCCGGTTCGTCGGCGCCGGCGAGCAGGGTGCCCTCGGTCATGACCAGCTCGACCTCGACCGGGACGGCGTCGGCGGCGGCCTGTCCGGTGAGGCGTTCGACCAGGGTGTCGGCCATGATCTGGCCCCGGCTGCGCCCGTCGCCGGCGGCCTTGAGCGCGTCGGCCTCCCGGGACAGCGCGGCGTAGGCGGCGACGCCCTGGGCGACCGGCAGGAACCCGGACAGCCGGCTCATGGTGTCCGGGGCCGGGCGCAGGGTGACCCGCCGGTCCCGGACGGCGCCCGTGGACCGGGCGGTGAACGCGTGCGGGTCCAGCCGGTAGGCGACCGCGCGGGCCGCGGCCTCGCACTCGCGGTCACCCAGCCGCGCGAGGCGCCCGGCCAGCTCGCGTCGGCGACCTGCGCGGTCCTCGCGGGTCAGGCAGGCGGTCTCGCGGGCCACGAGGGTGGCCCGCCACTCGCTGATCTCCCCGGCCTGCAGGGCGGCCATCGTCGCCGGCATCTCGTGCACCAGCGCCTGCGCCAGCCCGACCAGGCGCGAGCCCCGGTGCGGGGACTCCCGCCGGGCCAGCGCCACCTGCGCGGCCACCCCCTTGCCCAGGTCCCGCTCGGGCACCCCCGCCGCCCGCTGCTCGGCGCGCTGGGAGGCCACGAGGTCCGCGGTCACCACCGCCTGCGCGGCCGCCGCCGCCGACTTCAGCTCCTCCAGCAGCCCGGATCTGCTCGATCCGCTCGGCGTCACCCACCGCCCGGTCGAGGCGGGCCAGCTGGTCGACCCAGCCGGCCAGCGTGGCGGTGTCGAGCACCCCGGAGCCGGGACGCGGCGACGTGCATCACCGCGGCGCCGGTCGCCGCTCGATCGATTCGAACATGTGTTCGATTCTAGACGCACGAGACCGACAGCCGACAACCGTCTTCCACCGGTGGCGAGACGGATTTCGCAGCGCCGGTCGGCGCGATCGCGCGCCGACTCCTAGCCCAGCTCGTCCCACTCGCGAGGCTCACGCGGCTGCTCAGGCGGGTCCCGCAACGGCAGCCACCACCAGCCGACGTCCCGCCAGGCGCCGAGCTTGAAGCCGGAGCGCGGGTAGACACCCACGGGCCGGAAACCGAGACCCTCGTGCAGGGCGACGCTCGCGTCGTTGGGCAGCGCGATGCCGGCGAACAGCGTCACGTAGCCGAGGTCGCGCACCACGCCGATGAGCTCGCGGTAGAGGGCTGACGCCAGGCCACGTCCCTGGGCCGACTCGTGCAGGTAGACCGAGCAGTTGACCGACCACCGGTAGGCGCTGCGCTCATGATGCGGGCCGGCGTAGGCGAAGCCCACGACGGTGTCAGCGGCGTCGACTGCCACCAGCCACGGCAGCCGCGGTCGCGCCTCCATCCGGCTCAGCATCTCGGCGGCCGTGGGCGCCTGCTCCTCGAACGTCGAGGCCGAGGTCTCGACGTACCCGGCATAGATCTCGGCGATGCGTCCGGCATCGCCGCGACGGGCCGGGCGGATGGTGTGGTCGGCGGGCATCTCCACGCCTCGATGGTCGCAGCCGAGCCACCGGGCTAGCCTCACGGCGTGCTGCTGCTGGGCCTGGACACCGCCACCCCCGCGGTCACCGTCGCCGTCTGCGACGGGGACCGGGTGCTGGCCGAGTCGACCGCGCCCGACGACCGGCGCCACGGTGAGCTGCTCGCACCGGCCATCGAGTCGGTCCTCCGCGAGGCCGGTGTCACGGTCGGCGACCTCGCCGGCATCGCGGTGGGTGTCGGCCCGGGGCCGTTCACCGGGCTGCGGGTGGGTCTGGTCACCGCGCGGATGCTCGGCGCGGTCCTCGGCGTACCGGTGCACGGTGTCTGCACCCTGGACGCGCTCGCGCTCGACGCCGGGATCGACGGGCCGTTCCGGGTCGCGACCGACGCGCGCCGCAAGGAGGTCTACTGGGCGGCGTACGACGGGTCGAGTGCGCTGACCCGGGTGGACGGGCCGCACGTCGACCGGCCGGCCGAGGTGGCGTGGGACGGTCCGGTCGTCGGGCCGGGACCGCAGCTCTATCCCGACGCGTTCCCCGACGGGCGGGGGCCGGTGCGGCCGTCGGCCGCCGCGCTGTGCCGGTGGGTCTCCGACGGGCACCCGACCCTCGACCCGGCGCCGCTCTACCTGCGCCGGCCCGACGCCACCGAGCCCGCCCCGCGCAAGACGGTCCTCGGCGGGTGACCGTGCTCCGGCCGATGCGGTGGTGGGACATCGACGCGGCCCTGGCCATCGAGCAGGAGCTGTTCCCCGACGCCTGGTCGGTCGAGACGTTCTGGGCCGAGCTCGCCCGGGTGCCCGAGACGCGGCACTACCTGGTCGCCGACGACGACGGTGCCGTCGTCGGCTACGCCGGGCTGATGGCCGTCGGCCGGCAAGCCGACGTCCAGACGGTCGCGGTCGCCGCCGGTCAGCAGGGCCACGGCTACGGCGCCACCCTGCTGCGCGCGATGCTCGACGAGGCGACGAGCCGCGGGTGCACGGAGGTGCTGCTCGAGGTGCGGGTGGACAACGAGCCGGCCCTGCACCTCTACGAGAAGGCCGGGTTCGAGCGCATCTCGGTCCGTCGCGGCTACTACCCCGGCGGAGTCGACGGGCTGGTCATGCGGCTGCGCATCTAGGCTTCCGGGGTGCCCAGCCGCATCGCTCTCGCCACCTGCGCCGAGTTCCCCGACCTCGACGCCGAGGGGCCGCTGCTGATGGCGGCCCTGTCCGAGCTCGGTCTGACCGCCGAGCCGGTCGTGTGGACCGACCCGGACGCCGCGTGGTCGTCGTACGACGCCGTCGTGGTGCGCTCGACGTGGGACTACCACCAGCGCCGCGACGAGTTCCTCGAATGGGCCGACCGCGTCGCCGCGGTCACCCGCCTCGCCAACCCGGCCGACGTGCTGCGCTGGAACACCGACAAGACCTATCTGCGCGAGCTGTCCGAGGCCGGGCTGCCCGTGGTGGAGACGACCTGGCTCTACCCCGGTGACACGTTCGCGGCTCCGACGGCGGGGGAGTACGTCGTGAAGCCGGCGGTCTCGGCGGGCTCCAAGGACACCAACCGCTACGTCGCCGGAGAGCACGACGAGCTGGCGACCGACCACGCGACCCGGCTGCTCGACGCCGGCCGCGTCGTCATGGTTCAGCCCTACCTCGACCAGGTGGACACCGCCGGCGAGACCGCCATGCTCTTCTTCGCCGGCGAGTTCAGCCACGCCATCCGCAAGGCCGCGCTGCTGGAGCCGGCGATGGAGTTCGCGACGGGCGCCTTCAAGCAAGAGGAGATCGCAGCTCGCGAGCCGTCGGCCGCGGAGCGCGACGTGGCCGAGCGGGTGCTCGACACCGTGGCCGAGCTGCGGCGGTGGCCACGGCGATCGCTCACCTACGCCCGGGTCGACCTCATCCCGGGTGCCGACTCGACCCCGACCCTGCTCGAGCTCGAGCTCACCGAGCCGTCGATGTTCGTGGACCTCGACCCGCAGTCGCCCGGCCGGTTCGCGCTCGCCATCGCCGACCTGGTGTCCCCGGGCACATGAGCGACGCGCCGCTGGTCCTCGGCATCGAGACGTCGTGCGACGAGACCGGCGTCGGGATCGTCCGCGGCCACGACCTGCTCGCCGACGCCGTCGCGTCCAGCGTCGAGGAGCACGCGCGGTTCGGCGGTGTCGTCCCCGAGGTGGCCAGCCGGGCGCACCTCGAGGCGATGGTCCCCACCGTCGAGCGGGCGTGTGCGGACGCCGGTGTCCGGCTCGGCGACCTCGACGCGATCGCGGTGACCAGCGGGCCCGGCCTCAGCGGCGCGCTGCTCGTCGGCGTCGCGGCGGCGAAGGCGCTCTCGATCGCGCTGGGCAAGCCGCTGTACGGCGTCAACCACCTGGCCGCGCACGTCGCGGTCGACCAGCTCGAGCACGGGTCGCTGCCCGAGCCCTGCCTGGCGTTGCTGGTCTCCGGTGGGCACTCGTCGCTGCTGCTCGTCGAGGACGTCACCCGCGAGGTGCGACCGCTCGGCGCCACCATCGACGACGCTGCGGGCGAGGCGTTCGACAAGGTTGCCCGCGTCCTCGGGCTGCCGTTCCCGGGCGGTCCGCACATCGACCGCGTCGCGAAGGAGGGGCACACGGCGTACGTCGACTTCCCTCGTGGTCTCACCGGCGCGCGCGACCTGCGCGAGCACCGCTACGACTTCTCGTTCTCCGGGTTGAAGACCGCCGTCGCGCGCTGGGTGGAGACGCGCGAGCGCGACGGCGAGCCGGTGCCCGTCGCCGACGTTGCGGCGTCGTTCCAGGAGGCGGTCGTCGACGTCCTCACCCGCAAGGCCGTGCTGGCGTGCACGGAGAACGGCATCGACCACCTGCTGATCGGCGGGGGAGTGGCCGCCAACTCACGGCTGCGCGTGGTGGCCCAGGCGCGTTGTGACGAGGCGGGCATCAACCTGCGCGTCCCGAGGCCGGGGCTGTGCACCGACAACGGCGCGATGGTCGCGGCGCTGGGCGCGGAGGTGGTGGCCCGCGGCGTTGCCGCGTCGTCGATGGACCTGCCGGCCGACTCGTCGCTGCCGGTGACCGAGGTGGTCGCGCGGTGATCGCGGTCCTCCTGCTCGTCGTGGCTGCCGCGCTGCTCGTCAGCGGCGCCGAGCTGTTCGTCGAGAACGCGGCCGGGGCGGCCCGGCGGCTGGGCGTGACCGTCATCGCGGTGGGGGTGCTGCTCGCGGGTGCTGAGCCGGAGGAGCTGCTGACGGCGGTCATCGCCGCCGTACAGGACCGACCGGGTCTCGCCGCCGGTGACGCGATCGGCGCCAATGTCACGATGCTCACCGTGACGATCGGGTTGGCTGCGCTCTTCCGGCCGCTGCCGATGGGGCACCGGGTGCGGCAGTACGCGCTGCTCTCCGCGGTCGCCGGGGGGCTCGCCGTGCTTGCCCTGGTCGGTGGTTACGTGTCGCGCGTGGAGGGCGGGCTGCTTCTCGCGGCGTACGTCGGTCTGGTGGCGCTGGTGTGGTGGCGCGAGAAGGAGCCGCCGGCGCTCGGTGAGCTGGCGGAGATCGACGACGACGACGAGGAGGCGGCGGCCGCCCGGCGCCCGGGCGTCGCGCTCGGCCTGGCGGTCGTGGGCATCGCGCTGATGCTCGTCGGCGGTGACCTCGCGGTGCGGGGAGCGGTGCGGGTCGTGGACGCGATCGGGCGCAGCGACTCGGCGGTCGGGCTCACCATCCTGGCGCTGGCGACGACCGCCGAGCTGTTCGCGTTGGTGCTGACGGCGGCACGCCACGACGTACCGGAGATCGCGGTCGCCGGCATCGTCGGGTCAGCGGCCTACAACGCCACGGCGACGCTCGGCGCGGCCGCGCTCGCGAGACCGTTGGCCGTCGAAGGAGTGATCTGGGCTGCGGTGCTGGCCGCCCTGCTGCCGTTGGTCATCCTGCTGTTCGCCCGCCGCGGGCAGCTCGGTCGGGCCGCAGGTGGCGCGCTGTGCGCCGGCTACGCGGCGTACGCCGTGGTGGTGCTCAGGTGAGCGCGGACCGCGCCGCGGCGAACCCGATCCCGGTGATCCTCGACGTCGACACCGGCATCGACGACGCCCTGGCGCTGCTGCTGGCGGCGAAGTCGCCGGCACTCGACCTGCTGGCCGTGTCGTGCGTCTCCGGGAACGCCGGCGTGGACCAGGTCGTGCGCAACACCCTCAAGGTCCTCGATGCGGCGGGCGCCACGGACGTGCCGGTCGCGCGCGGTGCTGACCGGCCGCTGCTGGAGCCGCCCCGGGACGCGCGGCACGTGCACGGCGACGACGGCATGGGCGACCTCGGCTGGCCCGACTCGGAGCGCTCCCCGGTCGACATGCACGCGATCGAGCTGATGCGTACGACGTTGGAGTCAGCGACCCGCCCGGTCACTCTGGTGCCGCTCGCGCCGATGACCAACGTGGCGCTGCTGTTGCGGGCCTATCCGCACGTGGCCGAGCACATCGAGCGGATCGTGTTCATGGGCGGGGCCGCAGCGATCGGCAACGCGACCGCGGCGGCGGAGTTCAACGTCTGGCACGACCCGGAGGCCGCCGGGATCGTGCTCACCAGCGGGCTGCCGGTGACGATGTACGGGCTCGACGTCTTCTACGAGGTGACGATCGACGAGGCCGGTGCCGCACGGCTGATCGCGTCACCCGACCCGGCGGCGCAGCTCGCCGGTCGGCTCCTGCAGCGCCAGCACGTGGCAGCACATCGCCACCATCGGTGATGCCGGCGCGGTCGCTGCGGTCATCGATCCGGACGGGCTCACGACGTCGCGGCACCCGGTGCGGATCGAGCTCGCGGGCACCTGGACGCGCGGCCAGACCCTCGTCGACCGCCGGTCGTGGGCCGGCGACCTCGAGCACGACCCGCACGGCCTGCCCGCCGCCATGGTCGACGTGGCGCTCGGCGTGGACGCAGATCGCTACCGGGCGCTGTTCCTCGAGACCCTCGGGCTCTAGCCGCTCGCCGAGGCGCGCGACGGCTGGATGTTCTGGTTGAGGTGGAAGACGTTCTGCGGGTCGTAGGTGTCCTTCACGGCCGTGAGCCGGGCCAGCTTCTCGGGTGTGTACGCCCGACGTACGCCTGCGGCGCCTTCGTCACCGAGGACGTTGACGTAGACGCCGGATGCGAACGGCTCGAGCGTGGCGGCGTAGGACCGCGCCGTCTCGATGCGCACGTCGTCCTCGCCGGGATCGGTCCACCCCGTGCTCGCGCCGAGCTCGAACGCCGTCTCGCGGTGGCTGAAGGCGGTGTCGCCCTCGGGCACGTCAGCGATGGCGCCGCCGTACGCCTGCAGCCCGACTCCGGGCGCGAACGGGCCGAGCTCGGTCACCGCCACCATCGTGTCGATGACCTGTCGGTGAGCTCGCGGAAGTAGTGGCCCTTCATGTACCGGCGCATTGCGTGCCCGTCCACCACGTCGTCGCGGGACTGCAGCTCGACGTAGGTCATGGGCACGACGCGCTCGGCCGACGGGCGACCCAGCGCACGTACGTCGGGAACGAGCGCCTCGCCCCGCTGCGGGTCTCCCACCCAGACGTAGCCGAGCGTCGCGACACCGCCGCCGATCCCCGCGGTGAAGGTCGCCTCGCGGGGTGCCGACGCGCTGAGATCACGCCACCCGCGCAGCGCGGTGACCGCCTGGTCGACCGGGAAGTCGACCTCGACGGACAGCGCCTCGGTGCCGGTGTCGTGCAGGCGGAACTCGAACTCGGTGACCACGCCGAAGTTGCCGCCACCGCCACGCAGCGCCCAGTAGAGGTCGGGGTGGTCGCTCTCGCTCGCCCGGATCACGTCACCGTCCGCGGTGACGACCTCGAACGACGCGACGTTGTCGCACGCCAGGCCGATCTGCCGGGCCAGCCAGCCCATCCCGCCGCCGAGGGTGAGGCCGCCGACGCCGGTGTGCGACACGTTGCCGGCGGTGACGGCGAGACCGTACTGCTGGGTCGCCCGGTCCATCGCCCCGAGGAGGGCGCCGCCCTGCACGACCGCCCGGCGCCGGCCCGGGTCGACCCGGACCGCGCGGAGGGGTGACAGGTCGATCATCAGCCCGCCGTCGGGGACGGCGTGGCCGGCCGCGCTGTGGCCGCCGCACCGGATGCCGATCTCGAGGTCGTGCTCGCGGGCCGTCCGGACCGCGGTGACCACGTCCCGAACGCTCGCGCACCGGATGATCACCCGGGGACGCCGGTCGACGATTGCGTTCCAGATCGTCCGGGTTTCGTCGTACTCCGGGTCGCCGGGCAGCAGCACCGTCCCGTCCAGCGAGTCGGAGAGCTTCGTTCGCGTGGCAGCGTCCATGCCACACCAGACCACAATCTGGCCGGGAACTCATCGGTCCGGGCACTTGTGCGCTGTTGTCTCGCCCCGCCAGGGTGTGCGGTACGCCGAGGAGGTTTCGCTTGTCCCTGGATGCCCCGAGCCGTAACACCATCTTCCGCCGACTGCCGGTGCAGATGGCGCTCGCTCCGCGCGAGGTCGGGCGGCACCGTCTGCGCGTCGTGTTCGGACGCGTCAGACCTGGTCGTGCTCGGGCTCGGCGTGACGATCGGCGCGGGGATCTTCTCACTCGCCGGGCAGCAGGCGGCCACGAACGCCGGACCTGCCGTCCTGCTCGCGTTTTGCATCGCCGCGTTCGCGTGCCTGGTGGCTGGGCTTTGCTACGCGGAGCTCGCCTCCGTCCTGCCGGTGTCGGGCAGTGCCTACACATTCACCTACGTCATCTTCGGTGAGGTCTGGGGTTGGCTGATCGGCTGGGCCCTGCTGCTCGAGCTGCTGCTGGCCGTCGCGGTGGTGGCCCGGGTCTGGTCCCAGTACGCGGTCGCGACCCTCGACGACTTCGGCGTTGTCCTGCCATCCGGCTGGGAGAACTACGCCGGGTTCGAGGCAGACCGCGACCTCATCGCGGCCGGGATCATCGTGCTCCTGGTGATCGTGGTCGTCCTCAGCACCCGCATGTCGCTCGGCGTGCTGTGGGTTGCTGTGATCGCCAAGCTGGTGGTCATCGCCATCGTGGTGGTCATCGGCGCCCTCCATGTGAAGGCCGCCAACTACACGCCCTTCCTGCCGGCCTCGCGCCCAGCCGAGCCCGGAGCCGACGCCAGCGTGCTGCAGTCGTTGGCCGGGGAGACGCCCAACGTCTTCGGAGTCATCGGCGTCTTCACCGCCTCATCGGTGATCTTCTTCGCCTTTCTCGGGTTCGACATCGTCGCGACCGCTGCCGAGGAGACGAAGTCCCCCCAGCGTGATGTTCCGCGCGGCATCATCGCGACTCTGGTGTTGGCCACGGTCCTCTACCTCAGCGTGGCCGCAGTGCTTGTGGGCATGCGCCCGTACGACGAGCTCGGCGGCTCGGCCCCGGTCTCAGAGGCGTTCCGAGCGGTCGGCGCGGACCTGTCGGCTCGCCTGATCAACGTCGGTGCCCTCCTCGGCCTGACCACGGTCATCATCGTCGTGCTGATCGGGCAAAGCCGGGTGGTCTACGCGATGGCTCGCGACGGGATGCTTCCGCATGGCCTGTCGGCGGTGACTCGGCTCGGCACTCCGGCCCGAGCGACTCTGCTCGTCGGAACCTGCGCCGTCGTACTCGCGTTGACTGCTCCCGTGCTCTTGCTGGCAGAGATGGTCAACATCGGCACGCTCTTCGCGTTCCTCTTCGTGGCCATCGGCGTCCTCGTGCTCAGGAGGACAAGACCAGACCTCGAGCGCGGCTTTCGGATCTCGTGGTCCCCCCTGGTTCCGACGCTGGCGATCTTGGCGACCTCATGGATGATGATCAATCTTCGCGTCGTCACCTGGGGCTACTTCTCGCTCTGGGTGACCGGCGGCCTGCTGCTGTATCTCGCATACGGCCGACGCAAGAGTCGGCTGGGCCGCGAGCTCAGCAGCCACCAGCGGCCTCGCGGCGCCCATCGTGCGCGCAAAACGCCTCGCGCCAACACAAGCATGAGCACGTGCGGCCAAGTCGACCTCCCAAGCTCGAGCGTGAGGCCGCCTGTTAGATGGGCCGATGGAACCGATCAAGCGCTTCAGCGCCGCGCAGTACGAGCAGGCGCTGGCCTCGTGGTCGTGGCTCGACCTCGCCGGCAAGACGCCTCAGTTCGCCTCGCTGTTCGGCGACCTCTTCCTTGAGTCGCCCGAAGGCTGGTGGTACCTGGACACCATCGAAGGTGGCCTCAAGCAGGTCTGGCAGACAGGCGCTGAGGTGCAGGCGGCTCTCAACACACCGGAAGGTCAGGACCAGTACCTGCTGCTCGGACTCGCGAAGGAGGCCGAGCGACGGGGTGTGAGTCTCGCCGAGAACGAGGTCTACTCACTCACTCCGCCGCCGGTGCTGGGCGGCGAGCTGGACGCCGCCAACGTCAGCGCCCTCGACTTCGTCGTCGCGGTCGACCTGGCCGGTCAGATCCACGATCAGGTGCGCAACCTGCCGCCGGGAACGCCGATCACCGGGATCAACATCAGCTGAGCTGCCGGGCGACCGGCACCTGGAACCTCGACTCATGCGCCGGCCATGACCCGCCGTACGGCCGATCGCAGCGCGTCCACGTCGACAGCCTCGACGTCGTGCTCGATGCAGATCCTCTGTGGTGCGCCCAGAGTTGTCGCGCACTGCTCGGTGAGCTGGACCGTTGTGCGATCGCGCCCGACCTGGATGTCAGTCACGCCGCCGTAGACGGTCGCCGCACCCCAGACAACGCAGTACGGCGCTTCGCCGGGGCTCGGGTCGTCGTTTCGCATCAGGATCAGCGCATGCTCGGGATCGGTTGCATCGTCGCCCCATGCCACATGGCTGGACACATCATCGAGCGGACCCTCGGTGATCACCCTGGCGATGAAGGTGGCGTCGGACTCCATCCGCGCATGATGCCAGTTGGTGCGCGGATGGTGCCCGTTGCCGACCCAGTTCAGGACTTGGCTGCGACGTAGTCCGCGATGTGCTGGTGAAACAGCTCGGCCGTCTTGGCGTCCGGCCGTGTGTTATTCCCTTCAAACATTGCCGGGACGTCCTTGGGGTAGTGCTTCGTCACCCAGGCCACGAACGGCTCCATCATCTGAATGTTGAAACCGTTGTTCATGTAGTCGAAGTAGATATTCGATTCGATGATCTTGCCGCCATCCACGGTCACGAGGAACCGGTTGTTCGAGTAGGGGCCGAGGCCTAGCCGATCGGAACCGAGCGCGTGGACGTCGAACGCGCACCACACCTGGGTTCCGACGCTCAAGTGGTTCAGCTCGGTGCAGGAGTCGAGAAGCACCCGGACCTCGATCGCCTCGTCACCCCGGTTGCTCTCGTCCAGGGCCGACCAGTTGACCAGCGCGTCGCCTGCCAGAAGGGACTTCAACCGTGGCCGGTCGTAGTTCCCGTAGGCGTTGACGAATGCGGTGGCAACTTGCTCAGGTTGGAGTGGTTGTGCCGGAAGTGGCGAGATGGAATCGGGCTTGCCGGAGGACAGACCCATCGCCCAGACGATGACGATGACAACGGCAGCGGCCGCGACAGCGCCGGCGACCCAGCCGCGGCGGCTCTTTCGTCCTCCTTCAGCGTCGGTCAGCAGGCGTTCTAGCTTGGCCTGGTCGGTCTTGGTTCCGCTCATAGCGACCTCCGCGTGTTGTTTCAGGGCGACGGCCACACGACGCTCCAGCTCGGTCGTAGTCACGGTGCGGCCTCCAGACAGCGAGCGAGGGCGGCCAGAGCGCGACTCGCGTGCTTCTTCACCGAGCCGCGAGACACCCGGAGGATGTCGGCGATCTCGGCCTCGTTCTGATCGAGGTAGTAGCGCAGGACGAGCACCTGCCGCTGGCGATGCGGGAGCTCGGAGATGGCCTGCCACAGCCGGTCGGCCTCGTCGTGCGCAACCGCCTGTTGCTCGGCGGAAGGGAGCTCCTCCGAGCGCGGAACGAGCGCGAGCCGTCCCGCAGTTGCCCGGCGACGGTGGCGGAGGTGGTCACGACCGGCGTTGACGACCGCCCGATTCAGGTACGTGATCGCCGCATCGGGGTTACGCAGCTGCCGCCAGCGGCTGTACAGGCCGGCGAACGCCTCCTGCACCACGTCCTCGGCAGTCTGCTGGTCGTCGACGAGCAGCGTCGCCAGCCCCACGAGGCGGCGGTAGTCCGTGTAGAAGAGCGTCGAAACCGCATCGGCCCCTCCCGACCAACGCGATTTCTCCACCATCGCAACCTCACGCAACAGGGGCTGTCCGTCCACGAGGGATCAGACGACTCAGCCGCGGAAAGGTTGACCGCCAACGGTCGCTTCGTCGGCGCTGGGTGCGTGGGCGCTCCCCATCGGCCCCCACTTGTCCCAAATTCGCTTGATGACGCCCAGCACGCCGATCAGTACCCACAGCCGCAGCATCACGATGGTGGCTCCGACGACGACTGAGTCCGAGCGCGCAGGGCGCGGCCACTCGAACGCGTCGGTGAGATCCAAGACCGGCACGGCGTTCGCCGCCTGCCAGGCCAGCATCGCAAGGACTTCTTGAGGCGAGGCCGGTCCCCCGCAAACTTCCTCACCTGCGCTAGTGGTGCACTCCTGGATATCGACGCCCCAACGGCGCGCGAAGAAGAGCGGCATCGCGGCCAGGCCGAGCATGCACAGGAACAGGACGAGACTTCGCGAGAGCGTGCGCGCAACGCCGGCCTGCTCCCACTCCCGGATCGTGAACACCAACCCCATCACCCCGACCACCAGGACTACCGCAACGAACCACACAAAAATTCCGATGTCGTCCGTGTCCGGCGGGGCGCTGCGCGTGTTGTCGAAAGCGGTGACGGAGATGAGGCCGATCGCCAGAACCCAATACGTGACGTGGCGCGTCCAGACAGAACGCTGTCCCCACCAGCTCACACCGGACGTCGTTTGCGTGGTGCGCAGGAGCCCACTCACGTGTTTCTCTGGCGCTTCGGCCATGGCGATCACCTGGAGTCACTGCGCTGGCTCTCGTCAGCGCGAGAGCCCTATCGATGAACACTAGCCAGCCAGCAACACGGTGGCCAGCAACATCTCGGCGGCGGGAGACCGCGCGGCAGGGAGATGGAGGACTCCAGGTCAGATCCGTTCGCACGACGAGGACCGTTGCCGCGCCGGCCACCCGCGTCAGGACGATCGTCGCCTCCTCCGGGCCCGACAGCCGCAGCTGCTGGCGCAGCGACTCGGGCGTGATCGCGGAGCCCCGCTTCTTCACCGTCAGCCGGCCGACGCCGCGCTCGCGCAGCAGCGCCCGCAGCCGCTTCAGCCCGAACGGCATCACGTCAGTGATCTCGTACGCCGTCATGAACGGTGTCGCCACGCAGCACGTCGGCGGTGACGTAGGCGATCGACGGGTCCACCAGGTTGCCGTCGACGAGTGCCGCCGCCTCCGCCACCAGCCCGGCCCGGATCACGGCGCCGTCGGGCTCGTAGAGGTAGCGCCGTACCGGTCCCACCTCGCCCGGGGTGAACCCGTCGGCGGTCAACGTCGCCCCCGACGGCAGCAGCGTCGCCCGCCGCCGCACGCCACTCGCGAGCGGCCCGAACCACAGCGCGCACTCGACCACGTCGCCGCCGTCGGAGACCCACTCCGCCTCGGCGTCCGCCGGCAGCACCTCGTGCGGGATGCCGGGCGCCAGCTTCGCCCCCGTCGCCGGCACCCGATCGGCGAGGCCCAGCACCACGTCGTACGGCGGGGAGTACCCGCTCGGGTCGAACGTCCGCCGGCCACCCGACCGCCGCCGCGACGGGTCGATGAACACGCCGTCCCACCCGGCCAGGTCGACCGCCGTCACGTCGTCGCAGCGGATCTCGACCCGAGCCCCCACGCCCAACGCGTCGACGTTGGCCTGGGCGACCGCCGCCGTCACCGGGTCGCGGTCGACGCCGAGCACCCGGTCGACCGCACCCGCCAGCTGGTGGAGGTCACCGCCGATCCCGCAGCAGAGGTCGGCGACCGACGCCACCCCGGCCCCGGCGAACCGCGCCGCGTGCCGCGCCGCCACGGCCGGCCGGGTCGCCTGCTCCAGCCCCTCCGGGGTGAAGAGCATCCGGTCGGCGTCCGGGCCGAACTTCACCCGCCCCAGAGCCCGCAACCGGGCCTGCGACAGGGCGGCCGCCACCAGCCCGTCGTCGAAGCCGTCACGACGCAGCCGGGCACCCACGGAGAGCGCCGTGCTCTCGTCGTACGGCGGGATCAGACCGAGCAGCCGAGCCCCCTCGGGGGCCCGCAGCGAGGCGATCGTGGCGACGTCCACAGACCGATCCTCGCAAGCGACTGAAGGTGGGGCCCGCTCCTGCCGATCCGGAACGGGACGAAGTGTGCCCAAGGGAGGAACCGCGATGACCGCAACCGCACTCGACGAGTCCGCGAACACGGCGGATGGCTCGCCGGCGAGCGTGGACCCCGAACGGCTCGAGGCGCTGCGCCGCTACGACGTGCGCGAAGACCTCATCCACCCCGACCTGGACGGCGTCGTGCGCCTGGCTGCCTACGTCGCCGGGACCGCCAGCGGTGCCCTCTTCCTGCCCGAGCGGGACGGCAGCTCCGTCCCCGGCCGGATCGTCGCCACCCATGGCTGCGCCCGCCAGGGTCTCTCCCGAGCCTTCACCGAGCAGCAGACCACCCACGCCTCCACCGACGTGGTCACGGCAGACGGTCACCTCGTCGGCGCCCTCGTCGTCTTCGGTGACGCCCCCGCCGCGCTGACCGCCGTCCAGAAGCAGCGGCTGGGTGACCTCGCCGACCAGGTGATGGCCCTGCTCGAGCTGCGCCGGATGGCGCACACGCTGGCCCGGATGACCCCGCGCGACCCGCTGACCGGCCTGGCCAACCGCCGGAGCCTGGAGAAGGCCATCGCCGCCGCGATCGGCCGGGCCGAGCGCGGTCTGGGCACCCCGTCCGTGGTCGCCCTGGACCTCAACGGCTTCGCCGCCGTCAACGAGACCCTCGGTCGCGAGTCGGGTGACGCCCTCCTGCGCGACGTCGCCGACCGGCTCACCCGCACCGCCCGCGGCGTCGACACCGTCTCCCGGCTCGCCGGCGACGACTTCGCCGTCCTGCTCGAGCACACCGGCGGCACCGGCGCCACGGCAGCCCTCGGCCGCCTGCGCGCCTGCGTCGCCAACCTCGAGGCCGGGGCCGGGGACATGGCCGTGTCGGTCGCGCTGGGCGTGGCCACCTACCGGCCCGGGGACAGCGTCGCGAGCCTGCTCTCGCGCGCCGACGCGGAGATGTACGCCGAGAAGACCCGCAGCTGAGCGCTCCCGCTCCCTCCTCGCTGGCACTCGGGTTGACCGAGTGCTAAGGACGGCCTAGATTCGGTCCTGGCACTCTCGACGTGAAAGTGCCAAGGCAAGGACAGGGCAGTCCGGCCCCGCGACGGCGGACCGCCAGGTCACTTCGCCCCGCAGCTCGTGAAAACCATGCGAGAGGGAGTCAGAACGTGACGACGGCCACCAAGGTTGCCATCAAGCCACTCGAGGACCGGATCGTGGTCCAGCCGTCCGACGCCGAGGAGACCACAGCGTCGGGCCTGGTCATCCCGGACACCGCCAAGGAGAAGCCCCAGGAGGGCAAGGTCCTGGCTGTCGGTCCGGGTCGTTTCGAGGACGGCGCGCGCGTGCCGCTCGACGTCGCCATCGGTGACATCGTGATCTACAGCAAGTACGGCGGCACCGAGGTCAAGCACAACGGCGAGGACCTCCTCGTCCTCTCGGCCCGCGACGTGCTCGCGGTCATCGAGAAGTAAGACCACGCAACACTCACTGCCGCTCTTCGAGGCAGACACCGCCCCGGGCGGCCCGACAGTGATTCGTCCGGCCTCCTGGGGCGTTGTCGTCCTCCCGCCTCTCGAACCCCGCGTGACGTACGCCCCCCAGACGAAGGACATCTCCCACCATGGCTAAGACCCTGCAGTTCGATGACACCGCCAGGCGCGCACTCGAGCGTGGCGTCAACAAGCTCGCCGACGCCGTCAAGGTGACCCTCGGGCCGCTCGGGCGCAACGTCGTGATCGACAAGAAGTACGGCGCTCCGACGATCACCAACGACGGCGTGACCATCGCCCGCGAGATCGAGCTCGAGGACTCGTTCGAGAACCTCGGCGCCCAGCTCGCCAAGGAGGTCGCCACCAAGACCAACGACGTGGCGGGAGACGGTACGACGACCGCCACCGTGCTGGCCCAGGCCATGGTCCGTGAGGGCATGCGCAACGTCGCCGCCGGCGCCTCGCCGTCCAGCCTCAAGCGCGGCATGGACGCGGCCGTCGCCGCCGTCACCGAGCGGCTTCTCGAGGGCGCCCGCGACGTGGAGACCAAGGAGGAGATCGCCAACGTCGCCACCATCTCCGCCCAGGACCGGGCGATCGGCGAGCTGATCGCCGAGGCGATGGACAAGGTCGGCAAGGACGGCGTCATCACCGTCGAGGAGGCCAGCACGATGGGCCTCGAGCTGGACTTCACCGAGGGGATGCAGTTCGACAAGGGCTACATCTCGCCGTACATGGTGACCGACCAGGAGCGCATGGAGGCCGTCCTCGAGGACGCCTACATCCTGGTCCACCAGGCCAAGATCAGCTCGGTCGCCGACCTGCTCCCGCTGCTGGAGAAGGTCGTGCAGTCGGGCAAGTCGCTGATCATCGTCGCCGAGGACGTCGAGGGCGAAGCGCTCTCCACCCTGGTCGTGAACAAGATCCGCGGCCTGTTCACCGGTGTGGCCGTCAAGGCCCCCGGCTTCGGTGACCGCCGCAAGGCGATGCTGCAGGACCTCGCCGTGCTCACCGGCGCCCAGGTCGTCAGCCCCGAGGTCGGCCTCAAGCTCGACCAGGTCGGCCTCGAGGTGCTCGGCACCGCCCGCCGCGTCGTCGTCACCAAGGACGACACCACGATCGTCGACGGCGGTGGCGACAAGTCCGCGGTCGAGGACCGGATCCGCCAGATCCGCAACGAGATCGAGAACACCGACTCGGACTGGGACAAGGAGAAGCTGCAGGAGCGGCTGGCCAAGCTGGCCGGCGGCGTCTGCGTGATCAAGGTCGGCGCTGCCACCGAGGTCGAGCTCAAGGAGAAGAAGCACCGGCTCGAGGACGCGATCTCGGCGACCCGCGCCGCGATCGAGGAGGGCATCGTCGCCGGCGGCGGCTCCGCCCTCGTGCACGCCGTCTCGGTGCTCAACGACAACCTCGGCCTCACCGGCGACGAGGCGACCGGCGTCACGATCGTGCGCAAGGCCGCCGACGAGCCGCTGCGCTGGATCGCCGAGAACGCCGGCCAGGAGGGCTACGTCGTGGTCTCGCACGTGCGCGAGAACGGCGGCGGCAAGAACCTCACCGCCGGCTTCAACGCGGCGACCCTGGAGTACGGCGACCTGGTGGCCCAGGGCGTGCTCGACCCGGTCAAGGTGACCCGCTCGGCGCTGCAGAACGCCGCCTCCATCGCGAGCATGGTGCTCAGCACCGACACGCTGGTGGTGGAGAAGAAGGAAGAGGCGCCCGAGGGTGCCGACGGTCACGGGCACGGCCACGGTCACTCCCACTGACCCGTCGGACCCGACCGGCGACCAGCTCGACGGCGACGAGTTCAGGGCGTCCGACCCTGACCTCGACGTCGGGCTCGGCGTCGCGTCGGTAGCCCGTCGCCTCGGCATCGCACCGGGAACGCTGCGCACGTGGGACCGCCGCTACGGCGTCGGTCCCACGTCGCACGTCTCGGGGTCGCACCGCCGCTACACGGCGGCCGACCTGGCCCGGCTGACGCTGATGCGCCGGCTGATGCTCGAGGGCGTGTCGCCGGCCCAGGCCGCCGAGGCTGCGCTCGGCACCGATGTCCAGGCCCTGGCCGGGATGACGCCGTTGCCACTGGACCTGGAGCTGGGCCTGCCCCGCGCCTCGAAGTGGTCCCGCAGCGGCGGCGGACGCGTCGTACCGCTCGGCGCTGCCACGCCCGCCGCCCGCGGCCTGGCCCGGGCCGCGATGGCGCTGGACAGCGCGGCCTGCGCGGGCGTCATCTCGTCCAGCCTCGCGCGCCGCGGCGTGCTGTCGACCTGGGAGGACATCCTCGTCCCGGTGCTGCACGGGGTGGGGGAGCGGTGGCGCACCACCGGAGCCGGCGTGGAGGTCGAGCACCTGCTCTCCGAGTGCATCGAGGACGGGCTGCGCGCGGTGACCCGCAAGCTCACCCGGCCCCGCAACGCCCGCCCGGTGCTGCTCGCCGCGCTGGAGCCCGAGCAGCACCGCATCCCGCTGCACGCGCTGGCCGCCGCCCTGGCCGAGCGGCACGTCTCGGTGCGCATGCTCGGGCCGCGCCTGCCGGTGGCCGCGCTGAGCACGGCGGTCGCCCGCACCGGCGCGGCGGTGGTCTTCCTGTGGGCCCAGGGCACCGACCGGCCCGCGCGCGGCGCGACGGTCGCGACCCTGCCCGCCATGCGCCCGGGCCACGCGCTGCTCCTCGGCGGGCCGGGCTGGCTGGGCCACCCGCGGCTGCCGGCCGACGCGCAGATCCTCAAGGACCTCCCGAGCGCCGTCGATGCGGTCACCGCAGCGCTCGGCGTGGACGGAACATCTCCGCGCTGAGCGCACGACCGCGATAGCGTCGCCGTGCCGCGGATCGGCGCAGTCGACCGGAGAGGGGGTGCGCATGTCCGACGACCTCGCCGGCCTGCTCGCCTCCGGTGAGCGGGCCGCGTTCCACGGCCGGCCCGAGGCCGGCATCGAGCCCCTGCGCCAAGCCGTCGAGCTGGCCTACGAGCACGGGCTCGCCGCCGAGGCAGCCGGGGCGGGCTGGCTGCTCGGGGTGTGCCTGTCCTCGGCCGGCCGCTACGGCAGCGCCCTGCAGGTCCTCGACCCGATCGCCACGCCCGAGGGGGACGTCGAGCCCGACCTCCAGATCTTCGCCGCGCTCGCCTCGGCCACGATGGCGAGCGTGCACCGCCAGCTCGGGCGCCACGCCGCCGCACGCTCGTACGACGAGCAGGGCCTGGCCCGCACCGACGGCACCGGGGAAGCCGCGTTCGACTGCCTGCTCGGCCTGGCCGCCGACGCGGTCGGGCTCGGCGACAAGGCCGCCGCCCAGGAGCACCTCGCGGCCGCCCAGGCGCTGGTCGAGGGCCGCGCCGACTGGTGGCGGCAGCGGGTCCGGCTCGGCTGGCTGGACGCCGAGGTCGGCCTGATGGCCGGGGACGGCGAGACCGCCGCCACCGCTGCGGAGCAGGCCGTGGAGCTGGCCGAGCGCTCCGGCGCGCCGCGCCACGTCGCCAAGGGCCTGCTGTTCCTGGGCGTGGCCCAGGTCGAGGTGGGCCGGCTCGACGAGGCGGCGACCGCGCTCAAGCGGGGCGGGCTGCTGGCGGAGAGCCTCGGCACGCTGCCGCTGCTCTGGCCCAGCCGGGCCGTTCTCGGCGCCCTGCTGGCCGAGAGCGAGCCCGAGCAGAGCGCCCGGTTCCTGGCCTCGGCCCGGGCCACCGTGGAGACCATCGCCGAGGACGTTCCGGCCGACCTGCGCGACGAGTGGCTGGCCCGGCCCGACGTCGGCGCCGTCCTGGGCGGCTGAGCGCGCCCGCTTTCCCCCGTTGTGTCCGAACAAGCGTGCGGGTACCCCCGCGGGCCACTTCGGACCTAACGCGGAGGGCTCGGGGGCGCCTAACCGAGCCGGGTCAAACGCTCACGATGGGCTGGGCTCGTGCCGATGACTTTCCATAACGCCGGGAGGGCCCCGGCCGGGAGGTGACGTGCGCGCGATGCTCGAACACGTTCTCGTCTCTGGCGACTCTTCGCTGTGACCACCGTTCTGGTCTGTGATGACTCACCGCTGGCGCGGGAGGCACTTCGGCGCGCCGTGGCGACGATCCCAGGCGTCGACCGGGTGTCCGTCGCCGGCTCCGGTGAGGAAGGGCTGGTCCGCTGGGGGGCCGAGCAGCCCGACCTCGTGCTGCTCGACGTACGGATGCCGGGCATCGGCGGGGTCGAGACCGCTCGCCGGATTCTCACCGCATCGCCCCAGGCAGGCGTCATCATGATGACCATGGCCGAGGACGTCGAGGGCGTGGCCCGCGCGGTGAACGCCGGCGCCCGTGGCTACCTGGTCAAGGACGCCTCCCGCGAGGAGCTCAGCGCGATGGTGACCCAGGCCCTGGCCGACAGCTCGTCCCGCCGCTCCGCGCCCCGGTCCCGCCCGGACTCACCCGGGGGCATGCCGGTGCTGACGGAGCGGGAGCTGCAGGTCCTGCGCGGCATGGGCCGCGGCCGGAGCAACTCCGAGATCGGCAAGGAGCTGTACCTCTCCGAGGACACCGTCAAGACCCATGCCCGCCGACTGTTCCGCAAGCTGGGGGCCGCGGACCGCGCTCAGGCGGTCGCGATGGGGTTCCGCTGGGGACTGGTGCGGTGACCCCGGTGGTCCACCCACTGGCGCCCCGCGACGTAACACCGGAGAGCCGCGCCGCGATGTCCACGTACGCGGAGGCGGGCGAGGACATGGGGGAGCTTGCGGCTCGTGCGGCCCAGGGGGACGCGCGTGCCACCGATGGGCTTCTCGCCCGCGTCCGGCAAATGGTTCACCGCTACTGCCGCGCCCGGTTGGGCCGGCTCCCCGGAAGCGAGCACGCCGCTGACGACGTCGCCCAGGAGGTGTGCATCGCCGTGCTGAAGGCCCTGCCGCGCTATCGCGACGAGGGACGCCCGTTCGAGGCGTTCGTCTTCGGCATCGCGGCGCACAAGATCGCCGACGTGCAGCGCGCGGCGATGCGGCTGGCCGTGCCCACGGAGGATGTGCCCGACGGACCGGACGAGCGGCTCGGGCCCGAGGACGAGGTCCTCCGGCAGAGCGACGCCGCCCGGGCCCGCGAGCTGTTGAACCTGCTGCCCGCCCAGCAGCGTGAGCTGCTCATCCTGCGGGTGGCCGTCGGCCTCTCCGCCGAGGAGACGGGCAACACGCTCGGCATGACGGCCGGAGCCGTCCGGGTCGCCCAGCACCGGGCCCTCACCCGGCTGCGCATCCTCGCGGGCGAGGAGCTGACCGCATGAGCGTCTACGGGCCACGCAGCGAGCTCGACCTGTTGGCCGTCCAGCGCGACGACGAGGCGCTGGACGAGCTGGCGCGCCGGCAGACCCGCGCGCCCGATGGACGAGGACGTGCTGTTCCTCCTGGCTGCCCTCACCACCGACGTGGACGAGGGGCTGAAGGAGCTGCTCGCGACCCCGATGCGGATGCCCCTGCGCTCCGCCGCCACGGGCGAGATCCCGAGCCTCACCGACGCCGCGCGCCGGCGGACGGCCCGCACCGTGACCGGTGCCCTGATCGTCGCCGGGCTGGTGTCGGTCAGCGGTGTCTCCGCCGCCGTCACGGGCGACCCCTTCACGCCGTACCGCAGTGTCATCTCCTCCGTCGCCGGCGACGACAAGCGCGCGCCCGCGTCCAGTGGGGCCGAGGACGAGGTCGTGAGGCAGCAGTTCGTGTCGATCGACGCCGCGATCGAGTCCGGCCAGCTCGACCGCGCGACGGTCGGGATCCAGCGGCTGCGCAACATGCTGGACCAGCGGCCGGGCGGGGCGTGGCGCGCCGCGATCGCGCAGCTCGCAGCCCTGGAGGCGAAGCTCGCCCGGGCGGTGGCCCAGGACGCCAAGAAGGCGGACGACACGCGACGCCCGACGCCGCCGGCCGTCACCGGCGGGGCCAACGGCGACGGGTTCGTGCCGCCCGGGCAGGTCAAGAAGCCGGTGGAGAAGCCCAAGCCCACGGCGAAGCCGGAGGAGCGAAGCCGGAGAGGCGAAGCCGCAGGGTGGCTCGCGCAGCACCAACGCCGCCACCGCGCGACCGAGGCTGAAGGCGACCGAGAAGCCGTCCGTTGCCAAGACCCCCGCTGGCCCCGCCGCAGCATCCGCCGCGGCGGCCGACGGTCAGAGCCAGCGCGAGCCGGGACTGACGCTCGCCGCCGGTAGCATGGCCCTGTGGACGACCTGAATGACCCGGAGAGACTCGCTCCGCTCGCGCTGACGTTCGACGACGTCCTGCTGCTCCCGCAGGAGACCGATGTCGTGCCGTCCGAGGTGGACACCACCTCCCGGCTGACCCGCGAGATCTCCGTCCGCGTCCCGCTGCTGTCGGCCGCGATGGACACCGTCACCGAGGCCCGGATGGCGGTCGCGATGGCCCGCGAGGGCGGCATCGGCGTGCTCCACCGCAACCTCTCGATCGAGGAGCAGGCCCACCAGGTCGACCTGGTCAAGCGCTCCGAGTCGGGCATGGTCTCCGACCCCGTCACCATCAGCCCCGACGCGACCCTCGCCGAGCTCGATGCGCTCTGCGGGCAATACCGCGTCTCCGGCCTGCCGGTGGTCACCGCCGACCGCACCCTGCTGGGCATCATCACCAACCGCGACCTGCTCTTCGTGCCGGCCGAGGAGTTCGCGACCCGCACCGTGCGCGAGCTGATGACGCCGATGCCGCTGGTCACGGCGCCGATGGGCATCTCCAGCCCCGACGCCGCAGCGCTGCTCGCCAAGCACAAGATCGAGAAGCTGCCGCTGGTCGACGGCGCCGGGCGCCTGGCCGGGCTGATCACGGTCAAGGACTTCGTCAAGACCGAGAAGCACCCCCACGCCACCAAGGACGCCGAGGGCCGGCTGCGGGTGGCCGCGGCGGTCGGGTTCTTCGGCGACGCCTGGGAGCGGGCGACCGCTCTGGTCGAGGCGGGCGTCGACGTGCTGGTGCCCGACACCGCCCACGGCCACGCGCGGCTGATGCTCGACATGGTCCGCCGCCTCAAGTCCGACCCGGCGACCCGCCACGTGCAGGTGATCGGCGGCAACGTCGCGACGCGCGCGGGTGCGCAGGCGCTCGTCGACGCCGGTGTCGACGGCGTGAAGGCCGGCGTCGGGCCCGGTTCGATCTGTACGACGCGCGTGGTTGCCGGCGTCGGCGTACCGCAGATCACCGCGATCAACGAGGTCGCCAAGGCGTGCAAGGCAGCCGGCGTGCCGGTCATCGGCGACGGCGGCCTGCAGTACTCCGGCGACATCGCCAAGGCGATCGTCGCCGGCGCCGACACGGTCATGCTCGGCTCGCTGCTCGCCGGCTGCGACGAGAGCCCGGGCGAGCTGGTGTTCGTCAACGGCAAGCAGTTCAAGCGCTACCGCGGCATGGGGTCGCTGGGCGCGATGGCCTCCCGCGGCAAGGTGTCCTACTCCAAGGACCGCTACTTCCAGGCCGACGTGGGCACCGACGACAAGATCGTGCCCGAGGGCATCGAGGGCCAGGTGCCCTACCGCGGCCCGCTCTCTGCCGTCGCCGGCCAGCTGATCGGCGGGCTGCGCCAGTCGATGTTCTACGTCGGGGCGCCGACGATCCCCGAGCTGCAGGAGCGCGGCCGCTTCGTGCGCATCACCGCCGCCGGCCTCACCGAGAGCCACCCGCACGACATCCAGATGACCGTCGAGGCTCCCAACTACCACTCCCGCTGAGGAGCGTCGTCACACGATGACCGAGGTCGAGATCGGCAAGGGCAAGCGCGGCCGCACGGCCTTCTCCTTCGACGACATCGCGATCGTGCCGAGCCGGCGCACCCGCGACCCCGAGGAGGTCTCGGTCGCCTGGCAGATCGACGCCTACCGCTTCGACATCCCGGTGCTCGCTGCGCCGATGGACTCGGTGGTGTCACCGGAGTCGGCCATCGCGATCGGCCGCTGCGGCGGCGTCGGCGTGCTCAACCTGGAAGGGCTGTGGACCCGGTACGACGACCCCGGGCCGCTGCTCGACGAGGTCGCGAACCTCGACGACGACGCCGCGACCCGACGGATGCAGGAGATCTACTCCGAGCCGATCCGGCCCGAGCTGGTGGCGGCGCTGATCGAGAAGGTGCGTGCCGCGGGTGTGACGGTCGCCGCCGCGCTGTCGCCGCAGCGCACCGCCAAGCTCTGGAAGACCGTCGTCGACGCCGGGGTCGACCTGTTCGTCATCCGCGGCACGACGGTGTCCGCCGAGCACGTCTCCGGCCGGGCCGAGCCGCTGAACCTCAAGCAGTTCATCTACGAGCTCGACGTGCCGGTCATCGTCGGTGGCTGCGCGACCTACCAGGCCGCGCTGCACCTGATGCGCACCGGAGCGGCCGGCGTGCTGGTCGGCTTCGGTGGCGGCTCGTCGCACACGACGCGCACCGTGCTCGGCGTCGAGGTGCCGATGGCGTCCGCGGTCGCCGACGTACACGCCGCTCGCCGCGACTACCTCGACGAGTCCGGTGGCCGCTACGTGCACGTCATCGCCGACGGCGGCGTCACCCGCTCGGGCGACGTGTCCAAGGCGATCGCCTGCGGCGCCGACGCGGTGATGATCGGGTCGCCGTTGGCGCGGGCGACCGACGCCCCGGGCCGCGGCTACCACTGGGGCTCGGAGGCCCACCACGGCGAGCTGCCGCGCGGCGAGCGGATGAAGGTCGGCACCATCGGCACGCTCGAGGAGATCCTGCTCGGCCCGTCCCGCGTGTCCGACGGCTCGATGAACTTCGTCGGCGCGCTCCGCCGCGCGATGGCGACGACCGGCTACTCCGACCTCAAGGAGTTCCAGCGGGTCGAGGTCACGGTCAGCGCATAGCCATGGCGACGACCGTGGGTGCGCAGCGACCCGAGGAGGCCGCGGTCGACGCTGCGCTCGTTGCGCGCCTGGTCCGTTCCGTCACGGCCGGCCCGCGCCCCGAGCTGCACACCACCTCGGCGCCGTGGACCGGTCAGCCGCTCGCTGACCTGCCGATGTCGACGCCGGACGACGTCGCCACGGCGTACGACGTGGCGCGCAGCGCACAGCAGCACTGGGCCAAACGGTCGCTGGCCGACCGGGCTCGGGTGCTGCTGCGCTTCCACGACCTGGTGCTGGCGCGGCAGTCCGAGGCGCTCGACCTGATCCAGCTCGAGACCGGCAAGGCGCGCAAGCACGCGTTCGAAGAGGTCGGCGACGTCGCGATCGTGTCGCGCCACTACGGCGTGAGCGCGCAGCGCTACCTGCGCCCGCGCCGACGGGCGGGCTTGATGCCGATTGCCACCCGGGTCGACGAGCTGCACCATCCGCGTGGCGTCGTCGGCATCATCTCGCCGTGGAACTACCCGCTCACGCTGGCGGTCAGCGACGCCCTGCCGGCGTTCCTGGCCGGCAACGCGGTGGTGCTCAAGCCGGACACGCAGACCGCGCTGACGGCCCTGTGGGCGCACCAGCTGCTCGTCGAGGCCGGCCTGCCGGAGGGGTTGTGGCAGATCGTGCTCGGTGACGGTCCGGTGCTCGGGCCGGCGGTGGTCGACGGCGCCGACTACGTGAGCTTCACCGGGTCGACCCGGGTCGGCCGCGAGATCGCCAAGCGGGCCGGCGAGCGCCTGATCGGCTGCTCGCTCGAGCTCGGCGGCAAGAACCCGTTCCTCGTCCTCGACGACGCGCCGCTGGAGCGCGCGGCGGAGGCGGCGGTGCGGGCCAGCTTCAGCACCGCGGGCCAGCTGTGCGTCTCGATGGAGCGGATGCTGGTGGCCGAGCAGATCTACGAGCCGTTCATGGAGCGCTTCCTGCGCCGCGTCCGGGCGCTGCGGCTCGGCGCCGGTCTCGACTTCTCCGCCGACATGGGCTCGATGGTGTCGGCCCACCAGCTCGACGTCGTCAGCCGCCACGTGGAGGACGCGCGCGCGAAGGGCGCGCAGGTCCTCGCCGGCGGCCGGGCTCGTCCCGACGTCGGGCCGCTGTTCTACGAGCCGACCGTGCTGACCGGCACGACCCCGGAGATGGAGGTCTGCGCCGACGAGACGTTCGGGCCCTGTGTGTCGGTCTACGCGGTCCGCGACGACGACGAGGCGGTGGCGCGGGCCAACGACTCCGACTACGGGCTCAACGCCGCGGTGTGGTCGGGCGACCTCGCCCGCGGCCGCCGCGTCGCGGCGCGGATCGAGGCGGGCACCGTCAACGTCAACGAGGCCTACGGCGCCGCGTGGGGCAGCGTCGCCGCACCGATGGGCGGCATGAAGGACAGCGGGCTCGGCCGCCGGCACGGCGCCGAGGGGATCCTGAAGTACACCGAGACCCAGACCATCGCGACCCAGCGGTTCCTCGGGCTTGCTGCGCCGCCGCGCGTCTCCGACGAGCAGTGGACGCGGGTGTTCACCGCGGGGCTGCGGGCGATGAAGGCCGTGCGCCGCCCGTGACCGAGGCGTCCGAGACCGCCTCGAAGCACGACTACGACGTGCTGGTGGTCGGCTCGGGCTTCGGCGGCTCGGTCTCGGCGCTGCGGCTCACCGAGAAGGGCTACCGCGTCGGCGTGCTCGAGGCCGGCCGCCGGTTCGCCGACGACGAGTTCGCGAAGACGTCGTGGGACGTGCGGCGGTTTCTCTGGGCGCCCAAGCTCGGCTGCTTCGGCATCCAGCGCATCGTCCGGCTCAAGGACGTCGTCGTCCTTGCCGGCGCGGGGGTGGGCGGTGGCTCGCTGAACTACGCGAACACCCTCTACGAGCCGCCGGACGCGTTCTACGACGACCCGCAGTGGCGCGACATCACCGACTGGCGCAGCGAGCTGGCACCGCACTACGCCACCGCCACTCGCATGCTCGGCGTCGTCACCAACCCGACGATGACGCCGAGCGACGTCGCCATGAAGGCGGTCGCCGACGAGATGGGCGTCGGGCACACGTTCCGCCTCACCCCGGTCGGGGTGTTCTTCGGTGCGCCGGCGGGCGAGACCGTGCCCGACCCCTACTTCGGCGGCGCCGGGCCGGCGCGCACCGGCTGCCTGGAGTGCGGTGCGTGCATGACGGGATGCCGGTACGGCGCGAAGAACACGCTCACCAAGAACTACCTGTGGCTGGCCGAGGGAGCCGGCGCGACCGTGCATCCGTTGACGACCGTCACCGCGCTGCGACCGCTCGACGACGGCTGGGCGGTCGACACGGTCCGCACCGGCGCGTGGCGAGCGGCGCGCACCCGTCGTACGGTCACCGCTTCGCACGTCGTGCTCGCCGCCGGCGCGCTGGGCACGCAGCGGCTGCTGCACCGCATGCACGACGACGGCGTCCTCGACCGGCTCTCGCCCGCGCTGGGCCGGCTGACCCGGACCAACTCCGAGGCGCTGCTCGGCGCGCAGGCCGTGGACCGCCGGGTCGACTACTCGCGTGGCGTCGCGATCACGTCGTCGTTCCACCCCGAGCCGGACACCCACCTCGAGCCGGTGCGCTACGCCGCGGGCTCCAACCTGATGGGACTGCTGTCGACCGTGCTCACCGACGGCGGTGGCCGGTGTGCCGCGGTGGGTCAAGTGGGTCGGCACGGCGGTGCGGCAGCCGACCGTCTTCGCGCGGTCGCTGTCGAACTGGCACTGGTCGGAGCGCACGATCATCGGGCTGGTGATGCAGCCGCTGGACAACTCGCTGGTGGTGTCGGGGCGCCGCGGCCTGTTCGGCCGGTGGCACCTGACGACGCGGCAGGGCCACGGCGAGCCCAACCCGTCGTGGATCCCGGCGGGCAACGACGCGATCCGCCGGCTGGCGAAGCAGATCGGCGGGCACCCGGGCGGCAGCGTCGGCGACCTGGTGGGAGCGCCGATGACGGCGCACTTCCTCGGCGGCGCCACCATCGGCGCTGACGCCGAGCAGGGCGTCGTCGACGCGTGGCACCGGGTCTACGGCTACGACGGGCTGCACGTCGTCGACGGCGCCGCGGTGTCGGCCAACCTCGGCGTCAACCCGTCGCTGACCATCACGGCGCAGGCGGAGCGGGCCATGTCGTTCTGGCCCAACGCCGGCGAGCCCGACCCGCGGCCGGCGGTCGGCACCCGCTACGCGCCCGTCCCGCCCGTGCCGGCCCGCTCGTCGGTGGGACACGTAGGCTCCACCGGGTGACCGGCTGGACCGCAAAGGACATCCCTGACCAGACCGGTCGGCGAGCCATCGTCACCGGCGCCAACTCCGGGCTCGGCTTCCACACCGCGCTCGAGCTCGCGCGGCACGGCGCGAGCGTCGTGATGACGGCGCGCGACAAGAGCAAGGGCGACGAGGCGGTACGCCGGGTGCTGGCCGAGGTGCCCGACGCCACGGTGGAGCTCGGTCAGCTGGATCTCGCCGACCTGTCGTCCGTGCGGGAGTTCGCCACGGCGTACGGGAGCGAACCGATCGACATCCTCGTCAACAACGCCGGGGTGATGGCGATCCCGAAGATGGAGACGGTCGACGGCTTCGAGATGCAGTTCGGCACCAACCACCTCGGCCCGTTCGCGCTGACCGGGCAGCTGATGCCGGCGCTGCTGCAGCGGCCGGGCGCGCGGGTGGTGACGGTGAGCAGCTTCATGCACTGGTTCGGAAGGATCGACTTCGCCGACCTGATGGCGGAGAAGCGCTACCAGGAGTGGACGGCGTACGGGCAGTCGAAGCTCGCCAACCTGCTGTTCATGCGCGGGCTGAACCGGCGCGCGCAGGGCTCGGGACTGGTCAGCGCGGCCGCGCATCCCGGGACTGTCGTGGACCAACCTGCAGAAGGTCGCGCCGCAGATGAGGGGCAGCCACGGCGGTGGCTGGCTGCCCTCGGTGACCCGGCTCGTCGGCCAGAGCCCCGCGATGGGTGCCCTGCCGCAGCTGCATGCCGCGACGGCGCCGGGTGTGCGCGGGGGCGACTACTTCGGGCCGCGCGGCCCGGCCGAGCAGCGCGGCAAGCCGAAGCGGGTGCGGATGAGCAAGAACGCGCGCAGCGACGAGGCCGCCGAGACACTGTGGCAGCGCTCAGAGGAGCTCACCGGCGTGACGTATCCGATCGTCTGGGACTAGCTCAGCTGACCTGGCACCGGGATGCACCGCGGGACGGCGCCGTCGCTTGAAGGAACATGACATCGTTCGCGGCCGGTCCGGTCGATGGCCGACCTCGACTTCTTGTACGAGGCGCACACGCACATCGCGAACCGCAGGCCAGCTACTATCCGCGCTCGGGCAGTCGCACTCGCGAGTCCGCCTTCCGGCGAGCTAGTCCGCGGCGAACCGGGTTCTGGCAGCGCGAAGAAGGATGCTGCTGATCTGCGCCCGCGACGGCGAACGGGTCGGGCACATCGTAGTTCTTCATGCCCGTGAAGTACTGGGCACGCCTTCGAGCTGTGCGCTACCTGCTGGTACGACGAACAGTTCAGCGGTCGGGGCTACACGACCGCGCGAGGATCCGTACCACCGTTCGTGCGCAACTGAGCCCACTCTCACACGGGTCATCGTCCCCGCACTCCGTACGCCTGGGTCGCCGAGAAGTGCGGCGTCCGCCGGGTTGAAGCGACCTGCGGGGTCGCGTGGAACATCTTCGACGACGGCCGCAATCTCAAGACGCGTCTGTGCCATGGTCCTCGATTGCTCACTCCTGGCCGGACCCGGCGTCCCGGGCTAGATCCGACGCTCTCAGCCCGCGCCCTCTGGCAGCTGCGAGGCAACCGTCAGTCCACCACGAGTCCATGCACCACAGTGAATCATCGCGAGGAGTGCTCGGCAAATCACGGTCGAGTGGGGAGGTGGTCTAGGTGGGCTGGGGCTCGGGGCGGCCGGAGGCGGCGGTCAGCGCGCCGAGGGCGATGAACACGAAGCCGCTCACCAGCCGCTCGGCCCGCAGGCCCGCGTGGACCGGCGCAGCGTCGAGCCGACGCGTGCCGGCGGCCAGCGCCCACACCGTGTCGGTGACCAGCCCGAGCAGCACGAACGTGGCGCCGAGCACCGCGATCTGCAACGGCACGTGACCGGCGTTGACGTCGACGAACTGCGGCAGGAACGCGAGGAAGAACAACGCGGTCTTGGGGTTGAGCACGTTGACGACCACGCCCTGACGGAACAGCTGCCGGTTCGGCCGCAGGTCGACGACGACGGCCGCCTCAGGGGCACGGTCGCGGGTGAGGATGCGGCGCAGGCCCAGCACGATCGAGGTACGCCGCCCCGGCGTACTTCACGACCGTGTAGGCCGTCGCCGACGAGACGAGCAGCTGCGAGAGCCCGACCGTCGCGGCGAGGACGTGCACCATCGAGCCGACGTGGATGCCGAGCACCGACACGACCCCGGCGCGGCGGCCCTGGTGCAGGGACTGCGCCACGATGTAGACCACGGCGGGCCCCGGCACCAGGAGCAGGACCAGCGCCGCGACGGCGAAGACCGCGAAGCGCGACGGGTCGATCACGGCGCCACCGCCGTCGAGCCCTCGCGCCACGACGTCCACAGCGCGGCGTAGGCACCGCCGGAGGCCATCAGCTCGTCGTGCGAGCCGAACTCCGCGACCCGCCCGTCCTCGACCACGGCCACCTTGTCCGCGTCGTGCGCGGTGTGCAGCCGGTGCGCGATCGCGATGACGGTGCGCCCGTGCAGCACGGCGGCGAGGGACCGCTCGAGGTGCCGCGCGGCGCGCGGGTCGAGCAGCGAGGTCGCCTCGTCGAGCACCAGCGTGTGCGGGTCGGCGAGCACGATGCGCGCCAGCGCGACCTGCTGGGCCTGCGCGGGCGCGAGCGCGTAGCCGCCCGACCCGACGACCGTGTCCAGCCCGGCCGGCAGCGCATCGGCCCAGACCAGCGCGTCGACCGCGTCGAGGGCACCGCGGACCGCGTCGATGCCCGCCCCGGGGCGGGCCAGCACGACGTTGTCGTGCAGCGTGCCGACGAAGACGTGGTGCTCCTGGGTGACCAGGGCGACCTGCTCGCGCAGCGCGGCCGGCTCCAGCGCCGACACGTCGACGCCGCCGACCGTCACCCGGCCGGTGCGCGGCGGGTGTACGCCGGCGAGCAGCCGGCCCAGCGTGCTCTTGCCGGCGCCGCTCGGCCCGACCACCGCGATCCGCGAGCCGGGCAGGACAGCGAAGTCGATCCCGTGCAGCACGTCGTGCCCGTCGCGGTAGGAGAACCGCACGTCGTCGGCGACCAGCTCGGTCGACAGCGGCACCTCGTCGGTGTGCGCCGGTCCGGCCGGCACGTAGCCCACCCCGAGCAGCCGGGCCATCGACGCCTTGCCGATCTGCAGCTCGTCCAGCCAGGAGATGACGACGTCGATCGGCTCGACCAGCATCTGCACGTAGAGCGCGACGGCGGTGACCTCGCCCAGGCTCACCATGCCCTTGGAGTAGAGGATGCCGCCGGCGAGCACGACCCCGACGATGGGCAGCACGTAGCCGATCTCGGCGCTCGGGAACCACACCGACCGCAGCCACAGCGTGTAGCGCTCCGCGCTCGATCCAGCTGCGGATGTCGTCGTCGGAGCGGGCGATCCGGCGCTCCTGCAGCCCGAGCGCCTCGACCGTGCGCGCGGCAGCGGCCGACTCGCCGATGGACGTGTTGACCTCGCCGAACGTCGCCATCTCGGCGCGGTAGCCGGCGTCGGCGCGGTGGCGGTACCACACGGTGCCGAGCACGATCGGCGGCGCGCCGACCAGGCACGCAGCGGCGAGCAGCGGTGACGTGACGACGGCCGCCGCCCCGATGAGCAGCACCGACAGCAGCGCCACGGTGATCTCCGGCGCGGCTAGGCGCACGGCGTACGACAACCGCTCGATGTCGGTCGTCGACCGCGTCACGAGGTCGCCGGTGCCGGCGCGCTCCACCGTGCCGAGCGGGAGGTGCGCGGAGTTCTCCAGGAAGTCCTCGCGCAGCTCGGCGAGCACGGTCTCGCCGAGCGCCGCCGACTTGTAGCGCGCCCACCGGGTGAGCAACGCCTGTACGACGAGCGCGGCGGCGAAGGTGAGCGCCAGCCGGTCCACCGTGCCGGTGGTCATGCCGGTGCCGATGCCCTCGACGATGTCGCCGAGGACGCGCGGGCCGACCAGGCCGGCCAGCACGGCGCCGGCGTGCAGGGCGAGCGTGAGCAGCAGGATGCGCCGGTGCCGGCGCACCAGGATGACGACCTGGTCGCGCACCTGGGCGGAGGTGGCGACGGGCAGCTTGGTGCTCACAGCTCCTCCCCTCGGGTCACGAGGTCGCGGTAGACGGGGCTCTCGGTCATCAGCTCGCGGTGGGTTCCCTGCGCCTGCACCTGGGTGCCGTCGACGAGTACGACGGTGTCGGCCCGGTCGAGCAGCAGCGGGCTGGTGGTGAAGACCACGGTGGCCCGGCCGTCGCGCAGGCCGCGCAGCCGCTCGGCGATGTGCACCTCGGTGTGCGCGTCCACGGCGCTGGTCGGCTCGTCGAGGACGAGGATCTCGGGGTCGGCGAGCAGCGCCCGCACGAGCGCGAGCCGCTGGCGCTGGCCGCCGGAGAGCGACCGGCCGCGCTCGGTGAGGACGCCGTCGATGCCGCCCTCGAGCCCGTCGATCGCGTCGTCGGCGCTGGCCGCGTCGAGCACGGTGTCCAGGTCGAGCCGGCGGCCCAGGCGGGGCGGGTCGAGCGCCTCGCGCAGCGGGCCGCTGATCAGGACCGGGTCCTTGTCGGACACGAGCACGCGACGGCGTACCTCGTGCAAGGGCAGGCGCTGCAGCGGGACGTCGCCGAGGCGCACGTCGCCGTCGTCGGTGTAGCGGCCGAGCCGGTCGGCCAGCGCGCTGCCCAGGACCGGGTCGGTGCAGGCGACGGCGGTCAGCGTCGCGGGCCGCACGACCAGGCCGGACGCGACGTCGGTCAGCAGCGAGCCGGCCTTGGGGAACGGCGCCGGGTTGCTGGGCTCGGTGATCGTCCGGTCGTGGCTCAGCAGCGAGACGACCCGTGCCGACGACACCGTGGCCGCGGCCCACTTGCGCGCGAACTCGGTGAACGTCTTGAGCGGGATCACGAGGAAGGCGCTGTAGGCGTAGAAGGCGACCAGCTCGCCGGGCGTGATCTTGCCCTCGAGCGCGAAGCGGGCGCCGAGCCAGGTCACGGCGACGACGAACGCGCCGGGAAGGAGCACCTGCAGCGCGTCGAGGACCGACTGCAGGGCAGCCGTCTTGATGGCGGCTTCGCGGACCTCGCCGGACGCGCGGCGGAACCGGCGTACGAACGTGTCCTCGCCGCCGAACCCGCGCAGGACGCGCAGGCCGGAGACGGTGTCGGCCGCCATCGCGGAGGCGTTGCCGAGCATCTCGCGCTGGGCCCGCTCGCGGCGCTCGAGGGGGCGCACGAGCGGCCCGATGGTGAGCACGAGCACGGGTACGCCGATGACGACGACCGCGCCGAGCACGGGGGAGGCGACGAGCAGCAGCACGCCGACGGTGATGAAGGCGACGATGGCGCCGATGAAGCGGGCCATCATGTCGAGGACGCGGCAGATCCGCTGCATGTCGGTGCCGGTGGCGGTGGCGACGTCGCCCGCGCTGACGGCAGCGGGCAGCTCGGCGCCGAGGTGGATGACCTGGCGCGAGATGAGCTGCTGGATGCGGGAGCCGGCGATGAGGAAGTTCGTGACGGCGTAGCGGTGGCGCATCAGCCCGGAGCCCGCCTGGACCAGGCCGATGACGAGCAGGACGCCGGCCCAGAACCACAGCTTGGAGCGGTCCTCGCCGGCGATGCCCTCGTCCAGGGCGCGGCCGAGGGCGAAGGGGAGCACCGCCTGGGCGCTCATCCAGGCGACGCCGAAGACGGTGGCGATGGCGAGCGGCCCGGCCTGGTTGCGCGCGATCCACGCGAGGAACCGGCGTCCCGAGCGCAGGTCGGGGACGCCTGGATCGGCCAGGGGGAGTGAGCGCATGATCTTCCTACGGTATGTCTTGCGGTCGCTGCGGAGCCACGCAATTGCCGGGCCCTAGACTTCGAGCGTGGGCAGCCCCGAGGACCGCGGTGAGGGCACGAGCCCGGCGCGATCTTCGACCGGGACGGCTTCCCCCGAGAGCTCCGGCCCGTGCTGGTCGTCGACTTCGGGGCGCAGTACGCGCAGCTGATCGCGCGGCGGGTCCGCGAGGCGCGCGTCTACAGCGAGATCGTGCCGCACACCATGCCGGTGGCCGAGATGCTGGCCAAGCGGCCGGCGGCGATCATCCTGTCCGGCGGGCCGGCGTCGGTGTACGCCGAGGGCGCGCCGTCGGTGGACCCGTCGCTGTTTCCGGCGGGCGTGCCGACCTTCGGGATCTGCTACGGCTTCCAGGCGATGGCGCTGGGGCTGGGCGGTGAGGTGGCGCGCACGGGGCTGGCCGAGTTCGGCGGCACCGCGTTGACGGTGGTGGACGAGGGCGTGCTGTTCCGCGGCCTGCCGGCCGAGCAGTCGGTGTGGATGAGCCACGGCGACTCGGTGTCAGCGGCACCCGAGGGGTTCGTCGTGACCGCGGTCAGCGACGGCGCGCCGATCGCGGCGTTCGAGGACCTCTCCCGCGGCTTCGCCGGCGTGCAGTTCCACCCCGAGGTGATGCACACCGCGCACGGGCAGAAGGTGCTCGAGCACTTCCTGTACGACGTGGCCGGTGCCCAGCCGACGTGGACCATGACCAACGTCATCGACGAGCAGGTCGCGGCTGTGCAGGCGCAGGTCGGGGACCGGCGGGTGATCTGCGGCCTGTCCGGTGGGGTGGACTCGGCGGTCGCGGCGGCGCTGGTGCACCGGGCGGTCGGTGACCAGCTGACGTGTGTGTTCGTCGACCACGGGCTGCTGCGCAAGGGCGAGGCCGAGCAGGTGGAGAACGACTACGTCGCGGCCACCGGCGTGCGGCTGAAGGTCGTCGATGCGCAGAAGCGGTTCCTGGAGGCGCTGGCCGGGGTCGTCGACCCCGAGGAGAAGCGGAAGATCATCGGCCGGGAGTTCATCCGGGTCTTCGAGGAAGCTGCTTTGGAAGTGGTGGCGGAGGCGGGCGCGCACGGGGAGTCGGTCGACTTCCTGGTGCAGGGGACCCTGTATCCCGACGTCGTCGAGTCCGGCGGCGGCAGCGGCGCGGCGAACATCAAGTCGCACCACAACGTGGGCGGGCTGCCCGAGGACCTGCAGTTCGCGCTGGTGGAGCCGCTGCGGACGTTGTTCAAGGACGAGGTACGCCGAGTCGGGCTGGAGCTCGGCCTGCCGGAGGGGATCGTCTGGCGGCAGCCGTTCCCGGGGCCGGGGCTGGGCATCCGCATCATCGGCGAGGTGACCCAGGACCGGCTGGACGTGCTGCGCGAGGCCGACTTCATCGCGCGCGAGGAGCTGAGCCGGGCCGGCCTGGACCGCGACATCTGGCAGTGCCCGGTCGTGCTGCTCGCCGACGTGCGCTCGGTGGGGGTGCAGGGAGACGGCCGGACGTACGGTCACCCGGTCGTGCTGCGGCCGGTGTCATCAGAGGACGCGATGACCGCCGACTGGACCCGGGTGCCCTACGACGTGCTGGCCCGGATCTCGACGCGCATCACGAACGAGGTCCGCGAGGTGAACCGGGTCGTGCTGGACGTGACGTCCAAGCCCCCCGGCACCATCGAGTGGGAGTAGATCACCCACCCGACCTGCGGCACGTGCGGAGGTTGGCAACCGCTACGTAGTGACGGTTATGTTCGTCCGCTCGTGTCGACGATGCGCGTCTTCCGCCCAGAGTGACGCGGCACGCGTTCATATCCCGGCAGACGTCCTCACCGCATGGGAAGAGCATCGCCTGGTCATCTTCACCGGCGCAGGGGTTTCGATGAGCCCGCCGTCGAGCCTGCCGAACTTTGCCGGTCTTGCTGCTGAGGTGGCGAGCATTCTTCAATCTCCGCTGAACCCGGAGGCCGACGAGTGGAGAGGACCAGCTAGACACGTTCATGGACGTGATGAACGAAGATGACGGCGTCGACGTTCACCGGCTGGTTCAAGGCATCTTGACAAGGAAGGGTTCGGCGCCGAACGCGAACCACGACGCGTTGGCGCGGATCGCCTCGAAGTTCTCAGTACGGGTCATCGGTCCTGCTCCGATGGGCCCGCGGCCAGGGCTGGAGGTGACCCGACGTCGACGAATGGTCGGGCCCTGTTTGTTGACTGCCTGACCTGTGCGTGCGACGGTGCCCAAGGGCTCGGGGTTTGGGCGCGTCTCACCGAGGAGCACATCGATGACTGGACCGAGCAATCGCACGATCGGCCGCCGACTTCTGCTGGCGGGGGCAGCGACCGCACTGGCAGTGGCTGGAGTCGCGGCACCGACGAGCTCGGTGTCCGCCGAACCGGGTCGCGGTGACGTTGCCAAAGCCCGGTTCTTCTCCTTCAACGACTTCCATGGCGCGCTTGACGCCCCGGGCGGCAGCGGCGCTGCGGTCAACGGCGTGCCCGCCGGCGGTGCGGAGTACCTCGCCACAGCGCTCAAGACGCTGCGGGCCGATGCGGATGCCAAGGGCCAGAAGACGCTGACGGTCGGCGCGGGCGACATGGTCGGCGCCACACCATTGCTGAGCGCCGCCTTCCATGACGAGCCCTCGATCGAGACGCTCAACCTGATGAAGATGGACGTCACCTCGGTCGGCAACCACGAGTTCGACGAAGGTGTCGGAGAACTCCTGCGCCTGCAGAACGGTGGCTGCCACCCGGTCGACGGCTGCCAGGACGGCGACCCGTACTTCGGCGCCGACTTCCCCTACCTCGCGGCGAACACCGTCTACAGGGACACCGGTGAGCCGATCCTGCCGGCGTGGAAGGTCCGGAAGGTCCAGGGCGTGTCCGTGGGCTTCATCGGTATGACTCTCGAGGGCACACCGTCGATCGTCAACCCAGCCGGCATCACGTCGGTGAACTTCCTCGACGAGATCGAGACTGCCAACAAGTACGCCACGAGCTGCTGGGCAAGGGCGTCCAGGCCATCGTGCTGCTGATCCACGAGGGCGGCTCGCAGGCGGCTCCCCCGACACCGATCGACCCGTCGGGCTGCGCCAACTTCGCGGGACCCCTGGTCGACATCGTCGCCGGCCTGCACCCCGAGTTCGACCTGGTGGTCTCCGGTCACACGCACCGGCCCTACGTCTGCTCGCTGCCCGACTCGGCCGCTGAACCCACCCTCGTCACGAGCGCGGGCTCGAACGGCCAGCTGGTCACCGACATCACGGCGACGTTGAGCCGGCAGTCTGGTGACTTCACCAGCCTCAGCGGCAAGAACGTGATGGTCGAGAACGGCGTGAAGCTCCCGGACGGGACCTACCTGCGGACGTCGCCAACCGGCCCGTTCGTGCTCAACCCCGCCCTCGTCGACGCGGAGACCAAGGCGCTCATCGACAAGTACCGCGTTGCTGTCGCGCCGATCGCGAACCGCATTGTCGGCACGATCTCGGCTGACATCACTCGTACGACCAATGCCGCCCAAGAGACCGCACTCGGTGACGTCATCGCCGATGCGCAACTGGCGTACACCCAGTCCACGGGTGCCCAGATCGCGTTCATGAACCCGGGCGGTATCCGCACCGATCTCACCTATGCCAACTCGCCCGGTGGCGAGGCGCCCGGTCAGGTGACGTACGGCGAGGCGTTCGCAGTGCAGCCGTTCAACAACCTGGTCACGACGCAGACGTTCACGGGCGCGCAGATCAAGGACGTGCTCGAGCAGCAGCGCTTCCCGGGGACGGTGGCGCCGAACCAGGTCCTGGATCCTGCAGGTGTCTGCCGGGTTCACCTACTCCTACGACGGGACCGTGGCCGCCGGGAGCCGGGTTACCGCAATGGCCTGAACGGCGTACCGATCGATCCGGCCGCGACGTACCGGGTGACAACCAACGACTTCCTCGCCAACGGTGGTGACGGGTTCACCAGACTCACCTCGGCACGAACCGGGTGTACGCGCCCGGCTTCGACATCGACGCCTTGGCGGCCCACCTGGACCCCGGGCCGATCGGGCCGGGGCCGCAGAACCGGATCACCCGCCTCGGCTGACGGGTCGCTAACGCCAGCCGAGTTCCGGGGCGAGGTGGCGCACCACGATTGTTCAGGACGTGCGCGTTGTAGTCGACGCCCCGCGGCGGGCTGCGGCCCGCGGTGGACCGTGGTCCTCGTCGTGGTCGGCGCGGTTATCGCGGCGATCGGAACGTGGGTGTTCTTCTTTCCGATCCTGCTTGTCGTCCTGTGGGTGCTCGTCACGTCGGTGAGGGAAACGTTCCCCTATCGCCGTGGCGTCCTCAACCCGCTTCCCTAACTGCAATTGGAGGCGCGAACACATGCGCCGTCCCCCGACGATGATTCCTGCCCGTGACCCCTCCTCCGCGCGATCGTTGCCGGCCCGGTGACCGGGAGGTTGAGTCCCGCCCGCACCGACGCGAGAACGAGGCCGCCCCTGGGGCCCGGACCCGCCTCCCGACAGCGGTGACACCCCAGCGGCTGTCCGATCATTGCTGGGCGGCGACATGCTCGGGGCTCGCGCCGCCTTAGGGACCCTGATTCGGTGATCACCGGCTGTGAGATGCTGACCCTCCTGGCATGGGATGTCATCGAGCCCCTCGGGTCCAAGTGGGACGCGGCGCTCACCTCGTGGTCCGGGAGAGACCCACTACTGCGCGCTGAGCGGGCTGGAGCCGCTGCGGAGCATCGAGGAACTTGCCAAGCGCCTCGACGTGCCGGTCACGACGATCCGCGACTGGCGCACAGACGGCGAGGCACCGTGCGCGATCAAGGTCGGCGGCCGCGTTCGCTTCGCCACCCACGGCGGCCAGGCCCAGAGACCTGGCGATCTTGTGGTACTTGCGCGTATCTGCTCTTCTCGTCATTGGGTGTCGGCTGAGCCGACCCTCGAGCTCACTGGCGGCTACCCATCACTGGTTCCCGGGAACCGATCCGAGCACCGTCTCGTAGTCGGAGAATGGGACTGAACGCGTCAGCTGCAGCCGCGGCTTCCGTGACGCCGTCGAGGAGGCGAGTTGCTGGTGAACGTTGGGCTGGCGTGACGGCGGTGGTCATGGACGATGCTGAACTTGCGTCCCGGTTTGCTTCGGGCGACGCGGACATGGTCCGGGTCGTTTACCAGACCTATGGTCGGCTGGTGTTCTCGATCGGCTACAAGGTGCTCGGCGACACCGGCCTCGCCGAGGACGCCACCCAGCAGACCTTCGTACAGGCGTGGCGGGCGGCTGGCAGCTACGATCCGAGCCGGCCGCTGGGCGCCTGGATCACGACGATCGCCAAGCGCGTCGCCATCGACGTGTACCGGCGTGAGAAGCGGCATCGCAACCTCGAGAACGTCGAGACGGCCGTGAGCTCGACGTTGACGACACTGCCCCCGTCGGTCGATCAGATCCACGATGTGGCGGCGGTCCGCCGTGCGATCGACGCGCTGCCGACCCCGGACCGCGAGCTGATCCGGATGCAGCACTTCGACGAGCTCAGCCACGCCGAGATAGCCACCGAGCTGGGCATCCCGCTGGGCACCGTGAAGTCGCGTACCTTCCGGGCACACCGGAGATTGGCCGGCGCCCTGGCCCACCTGCGCACCCAGACCGACGAGGGAGGCTTCGATGGACGACGATGAGCTGACGCCGGAGGAGCGCGCCGAGATCGAGCGCGTGTCCGACACGCTCGCCGACCCGGCGGTGTGGGCCGTGCCGAGCCCCGAGCTCCAGGAGCGGGTCGTCGCCGCGATCGCCGAGGCCGAAGCGCTGACGCGACGAGAGGCCCACGGCGAGGGGTCCGGTACGCCGTCGTGGGGCTGGCCGCCGCGGTAGTCCTTGCGGTCGGCGTCGCCGTCGGCGTGCAACTGAACCAGGACGATCGGCTCCAGTACGCGGCTTCGCTGCGCGGCACCGACCTGGCACCCGAAGCGATCGGCGAGGTCACGATGACCAAGACCACGAGCGGCTGGAAGATCGAGCTGCAGGCGACCGGCCTGCCCCGGCGTGCCGACGGCGAGTTCTACGAGGCCTGGCTGAAGGACGACAGCGGACAACTGGTCCCGATCGGCACCTTCAACGACGGGCACGACGTCGTCCTCTGGGCCGGCGTACCCCCGACCGCGTTTCCCACACTTACCGTCACCCGCGAGGTGGCAGACGGCAACCAGGCATCGTCGGGTCAGGTCGTTCTCATCGGTCAGACCAGCAGGTCCTGACCTCAGAGCGGTTCCGCGGGTCTCGCAAGGTTCCGCACGGGGCGCCGCTCGTCATGCCGGCCGGTCGGTGCCGGGTTTGTCGTGGGCGTCCCGTGCAACGAGCCAACCCGGATCGGTTCCTGGGGAACCGCAGTGCTGTCGCTTCCGTAGTCAGCGCGAGGGTCGGCCTGCGGTCCTCGGCGGGATGCAACTCGAGCTAGGAGCACAAGCATGAGACGAATGAGGATATGGGCCGCGCTCGGAGCAGTGCTGGCCGCAAGTGTTGCCGGAACGGCCGCCCCAGCCGAGGCGGCGGTCGCCTCAGCGACGGTCGTTGACCTGACGGCGACCCTCAACTTGGACGACGCGGACGACAACGTCACGGTCTCGGTCGCCGGCGGCCTGCTCGTTCACGGGCAGACGACGGGCGGGCTCAACAGCGGCACGGACTGGGACAGCGACGACGCCGGCGACCAGACCGTGCCGGCCGACGGCACGTTCACCGTGATCGTCAACGGCGGCGGCGGCAACGACGCGATCACGGTGGTGGCCAAGACCACCGAGCTCGCCAGCTCGGGGCTGAACGGCGACGGCGGCGATGACGTTCTGACGGGCGCTGACAGCAATGAGACACTCAACGGCGGCGAGGGCGACGACCGCCTGGTAGCCGGGAGGGGCAACGACGCCATGAACGGCGGCGCCGGCAACGACACACTGGTGTGGAACCAGGGCGACGGTTCTGACAGGGCGAGTGGCGAGGCGGGGAACGATGTTTCCGAGGTCAACGGCGCTCCGACCCTGGGCGACGTGTTCATCCTCGATCCCGTCGTCGGCGGGACCGTCAAGCTCCGGCGGACGAACCTAGGCCAGTTCACGTTCGACGCCGCGACCGAGCGCTTCGAGGTCAACGGCCTCGGGGGAGCCGATTCGGTCACCGCGAACAACGGCGTGGGTGCGTTCACGCTGCTCTCGCTGGATGGCGGCGCTGGCGCAGACACGATCAACGGCTCCGAGGGGCCGGACCTGATCCTCGGCGGAGACGCCAACGACACCTTGACCGGGGGCGGCGGCGGCGACCGCATCGTGGGCGACCGCGGCACCGACACGATGAACGGCGGCGACGGCGACGACGCGCTGGTGTGGAACAACGGCGACGGCACCGACGTCGTGAACGGCGACCAGGGACGCGACGATGTCGAGGTCAACGGCGCTCAGGCGGCGGGCGACGCGTTCATTGTCCAGCCGAACGGCGCACGGATCCAGTTCAACCGCACGAACCTGGTGCCGTTCGCGATCGACATCGGCTCGAGCGAGACGCTGCATGCCAACGGCCTGGGTGGCGACGACACGATCACGGTCGGCGAAATCGGCAGCCTACGCGTTGACCGCTGCGGGAGGCCCTGGCAACGACACACTGACCGGCGGTGGTGCCTCGGAGACCTTCCTCGGCGGTTCGGGCGCCGACACGATCAATGCTGGCGCCGGGCTCGACCTCGTCTTCGGTGAGGACGGCGACGACCGGGTCGACGTCCGTGACCGGACGGCCGACGTGGCCTTCGGCGGCGACGGGAACGACTCGGTGGTGGCCGATGCCGGTCGGCGCGACACCCTGGATGGCTTCGAGGCCATCGACCGCACGCCGAACGCCACGCCTCCCCCCTCCATCGACGGCGCAACGCGTCCCCTGACCATCAAGGGCGGCACGGTGAAGGTGAAGCGGGACACAGCGTCGATCAAGGTGAGCTGCCCCGCTGTCTCGCCCCGCAGGTGTACCGGCTCACTCACAGTCCGCACCGCCAAGCGTGTCGGGTTCAGTGGCCTGAACGTCAGCCTCCAGCTCGGTCGCGCCCGCTACGACCTCGCCCCCGGCGACTCGAAGACGCTCAAGGTGGGGCTGGCCAAGGGCAGCAGAGGCCTGGCCGACCGCAAGGGGCGTCTCACGGCTCTCGCGACCGCTTCGACGGGCCCCCAAGGCAAGATCGCGCGGAGCTCGCGGCGCATTCGAGCTCGTGTTCGGCAGCGCCACCACACGAGGTTAGGTGCCGCCTCTCGCCGGGAACCACGGCGGCCTCGTCCCTGATGCTTCGGCAGGGGCGGGGCCTTCGGCGCTCGAACTCAGGACCCTTGGCCTTGCACCGTCCGGCATCAGGCGAAGCCCAACGTCCTGTTTCACCCGAAGTAACACAGGATTGGTGCCCCAGGCAGGAGTCGAACCTCTGCTTGGGAGGCGGCTCACTTGTCGCGCTGACCAGCGACGGCACGGGACATCCGTGCGGATTAGCAGAGGCATCACATACGGGTGCTCGCCACGTACGCGCGTGATCCAGCTGTCTTTGGAACCCATCGCCTCCGGCTCCTCGGCGGTCACCTCGACGTGCAACGCTCGACACCTGCCACTCCGGCGGGAAGAATGCAGGCAACTGGCTGAACAGTCAGTTAAGGGATCCTCGGGGCGGCGACGGTGACGCTTGGATGGAGCGTGAAGGGGACTTGGCATGAACTTCGACCCGACAGATCCGGCCCTGCGTCGCAGGGCGCCGAGACCACAGCTCGCCCGCCGGGACGTGCTGCGGGGCGGTCTCTGGCTCAGCATCGGGCTGGGGGCGGCACCGCTTCTCGCTGCTTGTGGAGGCGACGACGCAGCAGGCACAGAACGGCGCCGCCCCCTACCCGTTGGCCCGGCCCGACAGTCCGGTGACCCTGCCGATCAAGGACAGCAACCCACCCATCGATGACGGGCTCGATCCCGAGACGGGTGGCGCCTTCAAGATCCTGAACTACGACCAGTACATGGCGCCGGGCATCATGAAGGCCTTCGGTGAGGAGCACGGCGTCGAGGTCCAGGTGACGCCGTACGCCAACTACGACGAGATGCTGGCGAAGATCCGCGCATCGGGCGAGTCGTTCGACCTCGTCTTCCCCGGCCCCAGCGTGCTGAGCAAGATGGTGTACGCCGAGCTGCTCCAGCCGCTCAACCACTCGTACGTGCCCAACCTCACCAACCTCTGGCCCGAGTACCAGGACCCCTGGTACGACCAGGAGGCGCGCTACACCGTGCCCTACACGATCTACGGCACGGGGGTGTTCTACCGCGCGGACCGGGTGTCGAGCGTCCCGGAGAACGGCTACGACCTGATCTGGGACGAGCAGTACTCGGGCAAGGTCTACCTGCTCGACGACATGCAGGAAGCGATCGGCATGTCGCTGCTGCGCAACGACATCACCACGGACATCAACACGAGTGACCCCGACCTCGTCCAGCGAGGCCACCGACTCGCTGATCGAGCTCATCGACCTGGTGAAGATCAAGGCGAACGTCAACGCCTACTCCGAAGTCCCCGAGGGCACCGCCACGATCCACCAGGCCTGGTCGGGCGACCCGATCGCCGGTCAGTACTACCTGCCCAAGGGTGAGACCACCGACGTCCTGGCGTACTGGCGCCCGGAGGACCCGGCCGAGCGAGTCATCGGGAGCGACAACATCGCCATCCCCAAGAGCGCAGAGAAGCCGGTGCTGGCACACCTGCTGATCAACGACCTTCTCGACAACGAGATCGGCCTCCGCAACTTCGGGTGGAACGGCTACCAGCCGCCGCTGACGAAGCTGTCTGCCCGAGTACCTGATCGACCAGGGCTACATCCCGGAGAACCTGATGAACGCGGTGGTGCTGCCCGAGGACTTCGACACCGGGCTCACGTTCTACGAGGTGAGCCCGAGCACCGAGGCGCTGTGGCGTCAGTCCTGGTCAGAGTTCAAGGCCGGTGGCTGAACCGAGATCCGGCCACGACCGCTCGACGCGGCGACTGTGGCCGGCGCTCGCCCTTCCGGGGACGTTCTGGCTCGTCGCGCTGTTCCTGGTGCCCTTCTACGCCGTCATGGCGGTCGCTTTCAGCGGCAACATCAACATCTTCGGCGAGCCGATCCCTGCGTGGAACCCGCTCGACTGGCAGTTCGCCACGTTCAGGCAGGTGGTCTCGGAGTCCGTCTCCGGCCCCTACCAGGCGGTGTGGATCCGCACCGCGACGTACACGGCCTGCGCGCTGCTGATCTGTGTCGTCATCGGCTACCCCGTGGCGTACTACACGGCCCGCCTGGCCGGGAAGAGGCGTGGCCTGGTGCTGGCCCTGATCCTGGCGCCGTGGTGGATCAACTACATCACCCGCATGCTGGCGTGGGTCAACCTGCTGCAGGACGACGGCTACGTGAACAAGGCGATCGGCATCCTCGGCGTCGCGCCGGTCTCCTGGTTGGCCGGCAACCCGGTCACCGTGGTGATCGCCCTCGCGTACGGCTACCTGCCGTTCTTCATCATTCCGCTGTTCGCCTCGCTGGACCGGATCGACCAGCGGCTGCTCGAGGCTTCCCGCGACCTCGGCGTCGGCGCGGTCCGCACCTTCTTGCACGTCACCCTGCCGCTGTCGAAGCTGGGGTTGATCACCTCGCTGGTCATCACGGCTCTGCCGATGGCCGGTGACTACTACACGAACGCGATCGTGTCCGGCTCCCCGAACACCACGATGATCGGGAACCAGATCGAGTTGTTCCTCCTCCAGGGTCCCCTGAAGAACTTCGGCGCCTCCCTGGTGCTACTGCTCTCGCTCGTCCTGCTGTTCTTCATGGCCTACTACCTCGTTCTGACCCAGCGCGCGAGCAAGG
>CAVWQZ010000008.1:0-217303 GCA_963757295.1 uncultured Actinomycetota bacterium
CGCATCACGACCTCCTGGGTTCGGGCTGGCACAGGTAAGACGCCGACTCGGAGGCGCCGGTTGGCACCAGGTCGACATCGGTTTCGACAGGACGGCGCGATGCGGTGTCGAGGGTCAGCATCAGGTCGATCAGGTCGTCCTCGGTCAGCGGCGGACCGTCGTGCGGCTCGAGCGCCTCGGCGGGGATCTCGATCCTCTCGACGGGCACCAGCCGCTCCAGCAGCCGGACGGTGATCGCGTGCGCCTTGCGGCGGACGTGCTGCCCACAGCCGGGGCAGTGGAAGAAGTAGTGGTCGCGCTCGGATCGGTCGGTCAGCACGAGCCACATCTGCTCCGCCGAGACATCGAGGTCGCCGCACCGGGGACAGCTGGCGGCGAAGCGCCGGATGTCGGTCATGTCGCCTCTCCCTTCGGTCATCGAGGAAGAGTCCGGCGGCGGGGCGCAGATACATCGGCCGTGGTTCTGGGCCGGTGAGACTTATGCAAGAATGTTGACAGTCTGCATAGGAACATCTGCGCAGCCACGCACGAGCAGGAAGGGGAGCCAGGTGACGACCAGCGCTGGACCGGAGATCGGTGCGGGCCTGCCGATCCACGAGGTGAGCCGCCTGCTCGGCGTACCCGCTCCCACCCTGCGGGCGTGGGAGCTGCGCTACGGCATCCCGGTCGCGCCCCGCAGCGCGGGTGGGCACCGGCGCTACTCGGTCGAGGCGCTGCAGCAGGTCAGGCTGATGCGCGACGAGATCGCCCGCGGGCGACGCGCGGGCGAGGCCGCCCGCGAGGTTCTCGCCGTGCTGGCTGCGACCGGTCCGGCTCGCGACCTGGTCGATGCCCTCCTGGCCGCGTCCGAGCAGATGGAGCCGAGCGCGGTGGTCGCCGTCCTGGACCGCGCCGTCGACGAGCTCGGGATGCCCACTGCGATGGACGAGGTGCTGCTGCCGGCCATGCGCCAGGTCGGGCAGTGGTGGGAGACCGGTCGCTGCGACGTCGCGCAGGAACACCTGACCAGCGAGGCCGCGCGCGGCTGGCTGAGCCGCCTCGCGGCGTTCGCGCCGCCGCCCGTCCGCGGCAACCCCGTGGTGCTGGCGTGTGGTCCGCGCGACCTGCACACCCTGGGCCTCGAGGCGCTGGCGGTCCTGCTCGCGTACGACGGGTGGTCCTGCCGTGTCCTCGGCGCGACGGACGCCTGCCGACACCTTGGCCACGGCGGCGCGAGCCACGTCGGCAGCCGCCGTGGTGGTCGTGTCGCACCTGTCGGTCGGCCGGCGCCCGGCCGTCGAGGCGATCCGGGCAGTCGCGGACTCCGGGGCGCACGGTCTTCTACGCGGGCAACGCGTTCCTGTTCGCCCGTGCGCGGGAGCGCGTGCCGGGGACCTACCTGGGCGAGAGCCTGGCCGCGGCGGCCGAGGTGCTCTCCGTCATCCCGAGCCCAGACAGACGAAGCCGTCGAGTCCTGTCTCTGCCGAGGTGACCGCCAGCGCTTCGGCGGCGCCGACACCGGCGACCAGCCGGGCATGGAAGGCCTGCATGAACGGTCGGGTCGGCTCGTCGGCGACGGGGACGGCGCTGGCGACCAGGGTGCGCGTCCCGAGCGCCATCACGGCCGCGGCCAGACCCATCAGCTCGTCTCCCGGCTTGACCTCGGACAGGCCGGAGTCGCAGGCCGACAGGACGACCGTCTCGGGCGGCTCGGACAACCGCTCGAGGTCATAGACGGTCAGCGGGCCGTCGGCGAGCTCGAGCGCGGAGAACTGCGGGTTGTCGGAGCGGAAGTGCCCGTGCGTGGCCAGGTGGGCCAGGCTGGCGCCGTCGATCGCCTTGCTCACCGCCTCGGCAGTCGCGGCAGCACCGGTGAGCACGTCCGCCTCGGGATAGGCCGCCGGCCAGGGCCGCGATCTCGGCCTCGGCGTGGTCGAGGCGGGGCCCGGCGACCAGGGCCACGCCGCCGGACCGCCGTTCGCCGCGTGACGCGCGCTGCCACAGCCGCGCCGAGGGCGCGACGACGGTGCTCCGGCCGACGAGCGAGGGGAGCACCGGCCAGGGCAAGGCATGCAGGTCGCCGGTCGGTACGACGACGAGCGGCCGGTCGCCGAGGACGGTCCGGAGCGGTGACAGCAGGAGCAGGTCGAGCCGTCCGGCCGCGACCTCGCGACCGCGGACGGCGAGCTCGCGCACCCGGGGCGACCCCGTCGAGTGCGACAGCCGGGTCAGCGCGAACCGCAGCGCTGTGGTCTCGGTGGTGGCCTCGTCGTACCGGCACAGGTCGTGCATGGCGACGCGACCGTTCGCCACGGTGACCGCGTGCAGGTCGTTGCCGTTGCGGACGAGCTCGACCAGGACCCGGTCGCCGAGCTGGTCGGCCAGCGACTTCACGTCGAAGGCGTCGCCGGAGCGCAGCGAAGCCGACGAGCCGCGGGCGTGCCGGGCCCGGGCCCGGACGGCCGACTCCAGCTTGAGCTGCTGCTGGCGCAGCTCGGTGCCGGGCCGCCCGGCCAGGAGCTCCTCGCGCAGATGAGCCGTGACGGCGCGCAGGTGACCCAGCTCGGTGGCCAGCGCCGCGTCGCTGGGCGGTCGGGCCGGCCGGCTCTGCAGGGCGCTGGCGCGCGAGCGCTCGGCCCACGCGAGCACGCCGGCGGGCCGCCGGTCCTCGACGGCGAGCTGCAGACCGGCGCAGGCGAGCTCCTCGCCGAACACCGCGGCGTGCGCGCGCAGGTCGGTCGCGCCGAGAGCTGCAGCGTTGTCGGCGCGCACGGCAAGGGCTCTGCGCAGCGCCCGCTCGGCGCCGCGACGGTCATGGTTGGCCAGCCGGAGCAGCGCCTCCGCGTGCCACCCGGTCGCACGCGCCTCCGCGCTGCCCGAGCCGCGGGCCACGGCGACGTCGGCGAGCAGCGTCCGCGCCGTCGTCAGGGACGAGGACTCCAGCGCGGAGCGCGCGGCCACGAACCGCGCGCTCAGGCTGGCCACCGTCCAGCCTGCCGCGGCGCAGTCATCGGCAGTGGTTCGTGCTGCTCGCGTGAGTGCCGCGCCTCGCTCGCCGGCGTCCCACCGGGCCAGCACCGAGACCTGTCGCGCCAGTCGCGTCCAGGCGGGCCGGCGCTGCTGGGCGAACTCAGTCGCCGCTCGCTCCGCTGCCGCACGGGCGTCCTGGGGCCGGCCGGCGCTGAGCGCTGCTCGGGCGAAGAGAAGCCGCGCTTCGGCGGCGTCGTAGGCGAGGCCGCGCTCGTCCAGGCCGAGCAGCGCGGTGCTCGCCCAGTCGGCGGCCTCCGACCCCAGACCCGCGGCGAGCAGTGCCTCGGCCCGGTCCAGAACGAGCGAGCTGTCATCGAAGCCGCGTTGCTGGCCGACTTCCGCTGCGTTGTCGAGCAGCTCGAGGGCGGCCGGCACGTCACCGACGAGGCTCATCGCGAAGCCGAGGTTCTGCCAGGCGCGCGCGAGCTGGTTCCACAGCCCGTTCGCCTCCGCGACGGCCGCGCAGCGCTTCAGGTCGTTGACCGCGCCGCGGTGGTCGCCGAGGTAGGCGCGCATCGGGCCCCGGTTGCCGAGCAGGCGGGCCTCCCAGAGGGAGTCGCCGTCCTTGCGCAGCCCGGGCAGGGACTGGCGGTAGCACGCGAGGGCGTCCTCGTAGCGCCCGATCCGTTGCAGCACCAGGGCGCGCTGGGCCAGCAAGCGGCTCAGGTCGGCGCCCTTGAGCAAGCGGTCGCGCGCGTTCAGCCTCGTCCAGTGCGTCGCTCGTGCGACCGGCGTCGGCCAGGGCCACGACCAGGCTCATCCGTGCTTCGCCCACCCGGCGGGGCAGGCTGGCGGCTTCGGCCACCTTCACCGCCTGGGTGAGGTCGATGATCGCGCCGGTCAGGTCGCCGGTGCAGCGGCGGGCGAGCGCGCGGGCGCGCAAGGCGACGGCTGCCGGCTCGTCGTCGTCGCGGCTCTGCAGAAGGTCGTTCGCCTGCTCGAGCACCTCGGTCGGACGGTCGTACGCCGCGGCAAGGGCCGAGTCGGCGAGAGCCAGCCGGGCGGAGGGTGAAGCCTGCAGCGTGGGCACGGTGCTGCTCAGACCAACACCCATGAGGTCACGACGGGCGAGTCGGGGGCGTCGGCGAAGACGCAGCGGAGACTGGCCGGTCCGGCCGCGATGCCCTCGACCTGGAAGCGGCCGTGCTCGTCGGTGTCCAGCTCGGTGACGCCGCCGGCGTGGCGGATCGTGAGATGGGCCGGTCGGTCGGCCTGGCCGACGACCCGGCGGGTGTCACCCATCACGGTGACCTCGAGCACGATGACCCCGGTGCTGCACTCGAAGGTGAGCACCCGCGACGAGTCACCGGAGCGCACTCCCGTCGCCGACAGCGCGCTGTCCTCGGCAAGGGCCGCCAGCTCGGCGTCGACGGTCAACCAGGTCAGGCTGCCGCGCGCGGCGTCGATCACGGATTGAGGAACCGGGTCGTGCTCGTCGAGTGACGCGCGCACCTGCTGGAGCAGGACCAGGTCGCGGGGGTCGATGTCAGTCACAGTCGCCCCTCTCCCTCGGCCAACGCGCCGCCGGAGACAAGCTCGCGGCGCAGGTGCTGGAGGCAGCGCGACCGGGTCGGCCCGATGCTTCCGACCGGCATGCCGAGCGCCGCGGAGACCTCGACGTAGCTGTCGTCGGGGGAGTAGGCGAGTGCACGCAGGAGGGTGCGGCAGCGATCGGACAACCGGTCGAGTGCGACGCGGACGCGGTGACGGTCCTCGGCGAGCTCCACGATGGCTTCCGGTGAGGCGTCCTGACTGGGGATCTCGACCATCGCGGCGGAGTCGTCGGGCACCTCGCGGCCGGTGACGCGCAGGACCCGCAGGCACTCGTGTCGGGTCGTGGTTGCCAGCCAGCCACCGACGGCGGCCGGCTCACGGAGCCGTGGCAGGGACTCGACGAGCCGCAGCCACACCGTCTGCGCGACATCGGAGGCGTCAGCGTCGCCGAGACGATGGGACCGCGCGACGTGCCACACCAGACCGGCGAACCGGTCGACGAGCTCGTCCCAGGACTTCTGCTCGCCCGCGGCGGCACCCGCGACGAGGTCTGCGAGGTCCGAGCTGTCCACATCGTCACGATAGTGGTCATCACGGTCCACCGGACCCTGCCGACGCGCCCTTCCCCTCCGTGGCGAAGTCGGCGAGGACGTCCGCCAGCACCTTCTTCGGCGTGGTCTTCTGTTCCTGCGCCTGCTGTGCCAGCGCGGCCGCCACCCGCGGGGCGGCGAACGATGTTCCGCTCCACGTGGCGAACCCGGTGAAGCAGTCAGGGTCGATGTCCGTCTCCGGCGCCTCGCCCTCGGGGCCGTCGAACTTGACGAAGCTGCTCGCGACTCGCTCGCCCGGCGCCCAGGCATCGACCCAGGTCGCCGTGAGTTGGAGAACGACGTGCGCTTCTGCCCGTCGGCCGTGAGCGCTCCCACGCCGACGACGGAGTCGAACGCTGCGGGCCAGAACTTCCGGTCGCTGGCGTTGTTGCCGGCCGCGGAAACCACGACGGCGTCGGCGGCGAGCTGCCTGATCACATGGGACAGCAGCGAAGGCGGCCGGTTGTTCCACGTGTAGGCACCGAGGGAGAGATTGAGGACGCCGATCCGACGATTGTGATGCGTGCTGAGGTGATGGAGGGCCCGCAGAGCCCGCAGGAGCTCGATCTCGTCACAGACGCCGTCGGAGCTGAGCACCCTGCTGATCATCAGATGAGCGCCAGGTGCCCGCTGCCGCACGATGCCGGCGATGAACGTGCCGTGCCCGGCCTGCGCGTCGAGCTCGTAGTTGCCGTCGTCGTCCAGCCGGTCAGTGACGTCTCCGTCGACGGCTTCCCACGACTGGTTACGGAACCACGGATGCGTGCTGCTCAGGCCGGTGTCCAGGACTGCCACGGTGACGGCGTGGGACGACGGGGCCTTGGGCGGTCTCGGGAGGGGATCCGCGACAGGAGCCGGCACGTCGCCAGGGCCACCCTGGTAGTTGGGCTCACCCCGGAACAGGTGCACCGGCGAGGCGAGAGTGTCCTTTCCATCCGGGGAGAAGTCGTTGGCGATCAGGTCCGCGACGTCGGCGTCGCGGCGCAACGTGAACCAGCGCGGCACCAAGCGGCAGGAGGTCGGTGCGCCGGTCGGTCCAGGCCCTGGCCTTCTCCTCGACAGCGCCGGCATGCCGCGCAGGCGACGAGGAACTCCCCGCGGCGGATGATGGCGCCGCCGGGGGCATCGGGGGCGACCTCGTAGAAGTCGGGGTGCCGCTCGAGCAGCCGGGCCAGGCGCTCCTCGGGGGACTTCATTCGCGCTCTCCTTCAGTCAGGACCGGTGTGCGGTTGTCGGTGCCAAGTGGACCCGATGACGGGCCCGGATTCAACGGCACCGGTGAGGTGGCGGACATGCGCGCGGGACCGGAGCGTCCCCCTGCCAGGCTCCGGTCCCGCGCACAGTCCCCGCTCCTCTAGCTGCTGCGCCAACTCACGATGAGGCCGACGGCGGGCGCTCCGCTGGTGCATCCGTCGTACGGCGTCGCGAATCAGCTCCCGCTTCGCTGCGGCATCCCGGTCCCGCGCAGGACCGGTGCGTCCGCTGACCAGGTCATCGGCTACGCGCTCGAGTAACGTCAGGCCGCGCGCCGCGGCGATCCGGTAGCCCGTCCCTGCCATGGCGTTCCCCTCTGCTCCCGCCGGTCCTGTGACCGCGCTCCGATGGCTTCGAGACGACGCCGGGGCGGCGTCTCGCTGACAAGAGCAGCGAAGGGGTGCGCTGATACACGAAAGGGGCTAGCTCTTCACGCGGAGCATCTGGGGGTCGTAGAGGGGTCGGATCGAGGCGGTGGCCGGGTAGCACCGGCCGGCGATCTCGACCTCCCAGTCAGCGCCCTCGACGTACGCCTGGTTCAGGGGTTCGCCGGCCTCGACCATCACCAGGCCGACAGCGCCGCCCACGGTGAAGCCGTAGGAGGCGGCGCGGACGTAGCCGACCGGCTTGCCGGCCCGCCACACCGGCTCGGCGTGGAACAGCATGGGCTCGGGGTCCTGGACGAGGACCTGCACGATGCGCCTGGTCAGCGGGCCCTCGGCCTTCTTGGCGAGCACCGCGTCGCGGCCGATGAAGCCGCCGGGCTTGTCGAGGTCCACCGCGAAGCCCAGCCCTGCCTCGAGGACCGAGTCGGTGTTGTCGATGTCGTGGCCGTAGTCGCGGTAGCCCTTCTCCATGCGCAGGCTCGCCAGCGCCTTGAGCCCCGCGTGGCGGAGGTCCGCGGCCTGGCCGGCCTCGACCAGCCGGTCGTAGACGTGGGTGGCCTGCTCGGTCGGGATGTAGAGCTCGTAGCCGAGCTCGCCGAGGTAGGTGATCCGGATGCACAGCACGCGCGCGTAGCCGATCGCGATCTCTCGTGCGGTGCGGAACGGGAACGCGTCGTTGGACATGTCCGCGTCGGTGACGGCTGCGAGGAGCTCGCGCGATCGCGGGCCCTGGATGTTGAGCTGGGCGTAGCCGGAGGTGACGTCGGTGACGAAGGCGTGCGCGTCGTCGGCGAGGTGGCGGCGCATCCACGTCTCGGCGTGGAGGTGGGCGGTGTCCGAGGCCACCACCCAGAACCGGTCCTCGTCGAGCTTGGTGACGGTGAGGTCGGCCTCCAGCGTGCCGCCCTCGTTGAGCCACTGGGTGTAGGTGATGAGCCCGGTCTCGCCGTTGACGCTGTTCGCGGAGAGGTGGTCGAGGAACGGCCCGGCGTCACGGCCCTGCACGAGGAACTTCGACATGAACGACATGTCCATCGCGATGACGCCGTTGCGGGCCGCGTGGTGCTCGGCCTCCCAGTAGGGGAACCAGTTCTGCCGGCCCCAGGAGAGCTTCTCGACGGTCGGCTCGGTGCCCGGAGGGGCGTACCAGTCGGCGCCCTCCCACCCGCTGACGTCGCGGAAGTAGGCGCCGCGGGCGACCAGCCGGTCGTGGAACGCGGACTTCTTGGCCCCGCGGGCGGTCTGCATCGACTTGCGTCGGGTAGTGGCACTGGTAGACCATGCCGAGCGACTCGACCGTGCGGGTGCTGCGGTACTCCGGGTTGGCCTGGTAGCTGTGCAGCCGGTCGATGTTGAAGCCCGTGACGTCGACGTCGGGCCGCCCGGTGACGATCCAGTGGGCGAGCACCCGGCCGAGCCCGCCACCGGTGAGGATGCCGATCGAGTTGAGGCCCGCGGCGACGAAGTAGTTCTTGACCTCGGGCGCCTCGCCGACGACCGGCTGCAGGTCGGGCGTGAAGCTCTCCGGCCCGCAGAAGAACTTCTTCAGGCCGATCTCGCTGGTCACGGGCACCCGCTGCATCGCGGTCTCGAGGTAGGGGCCCATCCGCTCCCAGTCGGGCGGCAGCTCGCCGAACGAGAAGTCCTCGGGGACACCGCCCACCTGCCAGGGCGCGCAGACCGCCTCGAACAGGCCGAGCAGCAGGCCGCCGCCCTCCTCGCGGAAGTAGCCGTAGGAGGCGGGGTCCTCGAGGATGGGCCAGTCGCTGGAGATGCCGGGAACCGGCTCGGTGAGCAGGTAGTAGTGCTCGGCGGCCTGGAGCGGGATGTTCACGCCGTTGCGGGCGCCGAGCTGGCGGGCCCACATGCCCGCGCAGTTGACGACGTACTCGGCCTCGATGTCGCCTTGGTCCGTGCGTACGCCGGTGACCGCGCCCTTGTCGGTGAGGACCTCGGTCACGGGGACGCCCTCGATGATGGTGGCGCCGGCGAGCCGGGCTCCCTTGGCCAGCGACATCGTGACGTCGACCGGGTTGGCGCGCCCGTCCTCCTTCACGTAGAAGCCGGCGAGGATGTCGTCGGTGCGCGCCAGCGGGAAGAGCTCGCCGACCTCGGCCGCGCCGATCTCCTGGACGTCGACGCCGCAGTAGCGGTTGAACGCCGAGACCCGTCGGTACTCCTCGAGGCGGTCGACGTCGGTGGCCACCTCGATGAAGCCGACGGGCTTGAACCCGGTGGCCACGCCGGTCTCCTCCTCGAGCCGGGCGTAGAGGTCGCGGGTGTACTTGCGCATCTCGGTGGACGTCTCGGAGGTCGACCCGAACGTCACGATCAGCCCGGCGGCGTGCCACGTCGTACCGGACGTGATGCGGTCGCGCTCGAGGAGGACGACGTCCTTCCAGCCCATGTGCGCGAGGTGGTAGGCGACCGAGGCGCCGATCACCCCGCCGCCGATCACGACGACGCGAGCGCGCTCAGGGAGAGACGTGGGGGTCATGCCCGAAGCCTAGAGTCGCCGGACATGTGCGGCGAGGCGCTCGGCGGTCTCCTGTGTCTGTTCGCGGTTCTGGGTCCAATCGTCTGCAACTGCCCCCAGGTAGCCCTGGCGTGCGAGGTCCAGAAGTTCGCGGCTGCTCGGGGGAAGGCTCCTCATCACTCGGCGGGCCGCGTCGTCCTTCGACACGATCTCGCCGGTCTCGAGCGTGACGACCATGCGGGCGAGGGTCAGCAGGACGTTGCGCTCGTCACCGTGGAGGTCTCCGAGGAGCGGCTGGACACTGTCTTGGATGGCCCGCCGGAGGTCGGCCGCCGGAACTGGGTCGGTGATCTCGTCGAGTGCTGGTCCTCGTAGCGGTTCGCTGCTGGACCGGGCCGAGCTGATGAGGATCGCGAGATCGGGATCAGGGTGCGGGGCAGGCAGCTGTCCGGCGGTGATGTCCGTCCCTCAACCATTCGCCGTACTGGTAGTCGCACACGGGTGGGTATCTCCACGGGCTCAACTCCGAGTGGACGACCGAGGTCAGCTCGACGGGTCGGCCGGGCTCGACCGTTGCCCGGCGCCCGGAGAAGCGGAGCAACAGGTCGGTGATCTCGACACGCTCCGGTGTCGACAAGGAGCGACGCGTCACGGCGAGTAGGTCGATGTCGCTCTCGTGCTGCAAGCCTCCGGCGATCGAGGATCCGTAGAGGTAGAGACCGACGAGGACATCGCCGTTGCTGTCGAAGTAGTCCGAGACCCGGTCGATGACTGCGATGGTCGCTGCCTACGTGGACATCGGGGTCGGCGATGCCGCGGCTTGCGGGTCGATGAGGACGAGATCGACGTCCAACTGGCCTTCGCACTCACCCTCCCGGACAACTGCCTGCCCGGCTGCATAGGAGCCCGACGTGAAGAAGACCTCCGCCTCGAAGCCCTCGTTGTCCATCCCGGCCGGGCGATAGCCGGCCGCGACCACCGCATCCTGGATCAGTACGGTGACCTCGTCGATGGGCTTGGTCGTGACGGCCCGCACATTGAGATGACCCTGTGTGCGGGCAACGTGGGTGACCGTTCCGATCTGGTCGAAGGACAGCCCGGCCGGCATGAGCTCCGTCTCGGCCGGGGGAGCGGTGCTCGGTGCCGGGCAGGTGGCATCGTCCGCGCGAGCCGCCTCCGAACAGCCCGTCAGGACGACGAGCAGCCCTGCGACGGCCGTCCCCAGCAGGCGCGTCGGCAGCGCCGAGGATCGGCGGGGGTGGCGACTGCGCTCGGCCATGACGCGCCACTCTAGGTAGAGACCTCGGCCAAGCCCGTCGACAGGACGGCGACTCCGGGTCGTCCCGGTGTTAGGTTGACCCTGCAGCGCGGAGCGTACGTCCGCGAGTGATCCCACCGGAGACGCAGTCGGCGCGGCGAGGAGGGCGCACGGCGCGCCCCGAGGACCTGGAGGCACGCTTCGATGCGCAGTGAGAAGACTCGTTCCCATCCTGGCAATGACGGCCGCCGCGCTCATGGGGGCCGGTGCCGTCTCCGTCGCCGAGTCCGACGGCGACCGAGAAGAAGAAGGCCCAAACCGGCCGGTCGGCCGCCGTGGCGAGACCCGCTGGGCGCGGAGGAGTGGATGTACCTCCAGCGCGCTAACGCCGACGGGTTGATCCCGGATGCGGCCGTGAACGCGGCCATCGCGCAGTCGAAGAGGATGGGTGCGGCGAGCCATGGGCTCGGCGAGCACCGACCAGGTGTGGGCGGAGCTCGGCCCGAGCAACATCGGCGGCCGGATGCGCGACATCGCGGCGGACCCGACCACCCAGAACGTCGCCTACATCGCCACCGGAACCGGTGGGCTCTGGCGGACGACGGACGGCGGCGAGACCTTCGCCACCGCGTGGGACAGCCAGCTGCCCCAGTCGATGGGTGCGGTCGCTGTCGACTCCCAGGGCGTCGTGTGGGCCGGCACCGGTGAGCCCGACCACGGTGGCGGCTCGGCCTACTACGGCAAGGGCATCTACAAGTCCAGCGACGACGGCGCGACGTGGGCCAACATGGGCCTCGAGGACGGCGACACGATCGGCCAGATCGTCATCGACCCGCGCGACGACGACCGGGTGTTCGTCGCGGTCATGGGCGCGCTGCACGACACCGAGCCGACCCGCGGCCTGTTCATGACCGAGGACGGCGGGACCAGCTGGACCCGCGTCATCGTGCCGGAGACCGCCTCCACCGGCGCGATCGACGTCAGCATCAACAAGATCAACCCCGACGTCATGCTGGCCACGACGTGGGACAAGATCCGTGACGAGAAGTCGCGCATCTACGGCCCGCACTCCTACCTGTACCGCTCCACCGACGGCGGTCGCACGTGGGCGAACGTCCACAACGCCCCGCTGCCGCAGAGCGAGACCGAACCCGGCGCTGCAGACGCCGGACAACCTCGTCGGCCGGATGGGCGTCGACTTCAGCGACACCGACCCGAACCGGGCCTACCTGATCTCCAGCACCGCGCGCGGCAACTTCAACGGCTTCTTCACGAGCGCGGACGCCGGCGCCACCTGGACGCAGGTCGCGCAGACGTCAGGCGGCACGCTGCAGAGCATCAGCGGCGGCTTCGCCTGGTGGTTCGGTCGCGTCTACGTCGACCCGATCAATCCGCAGCACGTCTTCGTCGCGGGCGTGAGCCTCGCCGAGAGCTTCAACGGCGGCGCCACCTGGACCGACATCGCAGACGCCGTGCACGCCGACCAGCACGGTCTGGAGTGGGATCCATTCACACCGAACAGGGTCTACCTCGGAAACGACGGCGGGTTCTACTGGTCGAGGCGTGAACGGCCGCGGCTCGCGGGCTGTGGCGCAAGACGCCGCGCCTGCCCGTCACCCAGTTCTACGCCATGGACGTCTCGGTGCAGGACGGCACGCGCGTCAACGGAGGCACGCAGGACAACGGCTCGCTGAGGTCCTGGAACTCAACGCCAACGTCGTCACCGGTGACTGGAACGGCTACGTGGGCGGCGACGGGATGATGAACCGGATCGACCCGACGAACGACCGCAAGTTCTACGGCTGCTCGCAGAACGGCGGGTGCCGCGGCTTCGCTCCGCACCGCGCCGGCCGAACGGCTACAGCATGACGATCCCGGGCGTCCGCAAGAACTGGGTCGCCCACTCGAGTTCGCGGCCGACCCGCGCTTCCTGTTCGGCGCCAGCGAGAACGTCTACCGGTTCGACATCGGAGACTCGGCCAGCGCACGTGGCAGCGGATCAGCAATGACCTCACCGAGGGCACCGAGCCGCGCGCCCCGGGCTTCGGCACGGTCACGGCGCTCGGCACCACGACGGCCGACCCGAACCTGGTCTACGCCGGCACCGACAGCGGCCTGATGTGGGTGAGCCGCAACGCGATGGCCGCCGGCCGCCGACGGTGACGTGGCACGAAGCTCGAGAGCCCGGTCTTCCCGGGCCGCTGGGTCACCCGCATCACCGTCGACGAGGACAACCCGGACGTGGCCTGGGCGAGCTTCTCGGGCTGGCGCTCGGGTGACGGCTACCCGCACCTCGTCATGACGAGCGACGGCGGCAACACGTGGGTCGACATCGTCGGCAAGACGCCTCCCGCAGGCGCCGATCAACGACGTGATCCGGCACCACTCGAAGCCGAAGTGGCTGTTCGTCGCCACCGATGTCGGCGTCTTCCGCACGACCAACCTCGGGAAGACCTGGCTCAAGGTCGGAGCGAACCTCCCGCTCGTGCCGATCAACGACATCGACCTGCCGGACGGCAGCGAAACGCTCCACGCGGCGACATACGGACGGAGCATCTGGACGACCTCGCTCGCCGACGCCTCCTGAGGCCCGCGACGTCCTGACCAGGCAGCGGACGAACGGCCATCCCGACGACCCGGCTTCTGGGGCGTCGGGATGGCCGCGATGATCGCCGGGTGAGCGCGACTGGAGTATCCCGAGCCCGGGTGCTGGCCTGCGCCGTGGTCGCGCTGCTGTTCGTGGCACCGCTCGTGCTCATGGTGCTCGGATCCTTCCGGCGGCCCGGGCTGCCGCCGCCGGACGGCTTCGCGGTCCTGCCCGACGCCCCGAGACCTCGCAACTACGTCGACGCGACGACCGCGGTGCCGCTGATGCGGCAGCTGGTGAACTCCCTCGCGGTCGTGGCGGTGGCCGTGCCGGTCACGGTGGTGCTCGCGTCGCTCGGCCGGCTTCGCGATCGTGACGTCCGCGCCGCGGACCCGCCGGGTGCTGGTGACGCTGAGCGTGCTGGCGATGATCGTGCCCGTCAGCGCGCTCTGGGTGCCGCGGACCGTCATCCTCGACCAGCTCGGTCTGACCGACCACACGCTGACGGTCGCGGCGCCGGCGCTGATGGCCACGACGCCGCTGTTCGTCCTGCTGTTCGCCCTGGCGCTGTCCCGGCTGCCTCGGTCGCTTGTTCGAGGCCGCCCAGGTCGAGGGGCTGTCGCCGTTGCGCACGTGGCGGCGCGTCGCCGTGCCCCTGTCCTGGCCCACCGCGTTCGCGGTCGGCGTCCTGGCCTTCGTCGCGCACTGGTCCAACGTCGTCGAGCCGATCCTGTGGCTCTCGCGCGAGCAGTCGTGGACGGCCGCGCTCGGCCTGCGCAGCCTCGCGGCACTGGAACCGACTTCTACCCTCTGATGCTCGCCGCCGCCGTCATGGTGACTGCGCCGGCGGTCTTCCTCTTCGCCCTGGCGCAGCGCGCCTTCTTCGACCGCACCTTGGGAGCCTGAGCCGTGAACCGACTGCTCTCGTCCGCCGGTGCATGACCGCTCTGCTGGTCGCCGCCGCCGCCGGCCTGTCGGCGTGCTCAGGGTCGGACGAGAAGTCCGGCGAGTCTGGAGGAGTCGCGTGTCGCTCCGGCTGCAGGTCTCGGGTGAGCCGGAGGAGACCGCCGTCTACGCGGCGATGGCCACGGCGTACAGGAACGCCAACCCAGGGGCCGCGCGTCGAGGTCATCGAGGTCCCGGAGAAGTCCGACCACCTTGCGCGGCTGTCGACCTCGTTCGCAGCCGGGAACCCGCCGGACGTCTTCCTGGTCAACTTCCGGGAGTACGCACAGTTCGTCGCGCGGGGCGCGATCGAGCCGGCCGGGCCGCTGCTGGAGGACCGCGGGCTCGACGTGGGCAGACTACTTCCCGCAGCCCATCGACGCCTTCACCTACGGCGGCGCGCTGCAGTGCATGCCGCAGAACGTCTCCTCGCTGGTCGTCTACTACAACACCGCGCTGTTCGCCGAGCGCGGAGTGGACCCGCCCGCGCCGGGCTGGGACTTCGACGACTTCACGGCGGCCGCCCGCGCGCTGACCGACCCCGAGGGCGGGACCCGCGGTGTGGGATTCAGTGCTGACCTGATCAGGATCGCGCCGTTCATCTGGTCGGCGGGCGGCGAGATCGTCGACGACACCGAGAAACCGACGGCGTTCACGCTGGACACGCCGCAGGCGCGAGCGGGCAGTCGACGCGGTCGTGGGGCTGGCCCGCGCGGGGCTGGTGCCCGACCGAGGAGGAGCTGGCGGCGCAGAACCTGCAGACGCGGTTCGTCACCGGCAAGCTCGGCATGCTGCTGTCGTCGCGTCGGGAGGTGCCGGCGCTGCGGGAGGTCGAGGGCCTCGAGTGGGACGTCGCGAGCCTGCCGCGTGATCGGCGAGCCCGCGTCGATCCTGCACTCGGACGCCTACTGCATCTCGGCGGGAAGCGACGACGTGGAAGCGGCCGCCGACCTCGTGGAGTTCGCCGTCGGGCAGCAGGGTCAGACGATCGCCGCGCTCAGTGGCCGCACCGTTCCGTCTTTGCGCAAGGTCGCCGACTCCCCGGCCTTCCTGGATCCCTCGCGGGACCCGGCGTCCTCGGAGGTCTTCCTCGACGCGATCCCGGTCATCCGGCGAACGCCGGTCACACCGAGCTGGCCCGAGATCGAAGACATCGCGGCGGAGCAGCTCACCCGCGCGTTCTACGAAGAAGGGCGACATCGGGCGCTACCTCGACGAGATCGCGCGCCAGGGCGACCCCCTGCTGGCCAGGGACGCCGGGGCGGCCCGATGAGCCTGCGCGTCACCGGGGCGAGGCGGGTCTACGTGAACCGGGGCCGAGCCGACGTCGTCGCCCTCGACGGCGTCGACATCGACGTCGCTGAGGGCGAGCTCGTCGTCGTCGTGGGTCCGAGCGGGTCGGGCAAGTCGACGCTGCTGCGCGCGATCGCCGGGCTCGAGCACCTGGACCAGGGGACCGTCCACCTCGGCGATCGCGACGTCACCGACCTGCCGGCCGGGCTCGCGCGACGTCAGCCTGGTCTTCCAGGACTACGCGCTGTTCCCGCACCTCGACGTCGCGGCCAACATCGGCTTCGGCCTGGCGGCCCGTCGGATGCGGTCGTCCGCGATCCGCGACAAGGTGGATGCGGCTGCACGGCTGCTGGAGCTCGACCGCCTGCTGGACCGGCATCCCCGCGAGCTGTCCGGTGGCGAACAGCAACGGGTCGCCCTTGCGCGCGCGATGGTCCGCGAGCCGGCCGTGTTCCTGATGGACGAGCCGCTCAGCAATCTCGACGCCGCGCTGCGGGTGCGCACCCGCGCTCGGACCGCGCGACCTGCAGCGACGGCTCGGCGTGGCCATGCTCTATGTCACCCATGACCAGGACGAGGCGATGGCCCTCGCCGACCGGCTCGTGGTCCTTCGAGCCGGACGCGTCGAGCAGGTCGGCACTCCGGACGAGATCTACCGGAATCCCGCGACGCCGTTCGTCGCCTCGTTCGTTGGCCCGCTGCCGGCCAACCTCGTGCCGTCGGACGTGACCCTGAGGCCAGGCCTGGTCGCGGTTCGGCCGGAGCGGACCCGCCTGGTGTCGCTGGGCGAGGGCCGCTTCGACGCCCAGGTCGCGGCGGTGGAGCCCGCCGGTGAGGAGGTGGTCGTCCACCTCGAGGTGCTGGGGTTGTGGCACCAGGTGTTGTGCCGAGTGCCCTTCTCGGAGCGACCTGACATCGGAGCCAAGGTGGGCGTGACCTGGGACGCTGCCGACGAGCGGTACTTCCCCGACGCGGAGGACGCGTGAGAGGGCGCCAGTGGCGGGGCGGGGCACTGGCCACGCCGTACGTCGTGGGGTTGGTGCTCCTGCTGGTGGTGCCGGCCGTGTTCACGACCGGTCTCGCTCTCTCCGACTACGACGGCTTCACCGCACCTCGGTTCACCGGTCTCGACAACGTCCGCCGCGTGCTCTCCGACGAGCAGTTCGGCCGGTCGCTGCGGAACGGCGCGTTGCTGGCGCTGCTGGTCGTGCCGCTCCGACTCGTGCTGGCGACCGGTGCCGCGCTGCTGCTCGAGCGGAGGTCCCGGGGGGTCGGGACGGCCCGTACGGCGGTCTACCTGCCGAGCGTCGTACCGGACGCGGCATGGGCGCTGCTCTGGCTGTGGCTGCTCAACCCGCTCTACGGCCCGGTGCCGAATGCGTTGAGCACGGTCGGGGTGGAGACCGGGTTGCTGACGGAGGAGTGGCCGACGCGGATCGGACTCGCCCTGATGCTGGCTCTGCAGGTCGGTGAGTCGTTCATCGTCGCGTTGGCGGCCCGACGGATGATCCCGGCCAGGCTCTACCAGGTTGCGGCCGTCGAGGGCGCGTCGCCGTGGTTCACCGTGCGGAAGGTGACGTTGCGGCTGATGGCCCCGGTGCTCGCTCTGCTCGCGTTGCGCGACGTGATTCTGGTCATGCAGGTCACCTTCGTGCCCGTGCTGCTCGTGACAGATGGCGGGCCGAACGAGTCGACGATGACACCGCCGCTGGTCATCTACGAGCGCGCGTTCCTCTACGGCGACCTGGGGTACGCCGCGATGCTGTCGCTCGTGCTGCTCGTGTCGACGGCGGTGGTGGTCGGGCTCGTTGCCCTCGTCGCGCGGCCGTGGCGGCGCGCTGTCATGTCGCCCTGACCTCAGCTCCCCGCGAATCGGGCGGCCTCCTCGGAGCCCCCCGTGGCGTCGCCGGCGCTGTAGGAGTGGGCGCCCGCTCCGGCGAGATTGCCGTGATCGACGATCAGGTACTCCTCGCGGATCGGCCGACCGTCGAACCAGCACTCCAGGATCTCCCGGGTGCCCGCGGCGTAGCGGGTCTGCGCGGAGAGGCTGGTGCCCGACGTGTGCGGCGTCATTCCGTGGTGGGGCATGGTCCGCCACGGGTGGTCCTGGGGAGCGGGCTGCGGGAACCAGACGTCCCCGGCATAGCCGGCCAGTTGTCCGGACTCGAGCGCGCGGGCGATCGCGTCGCGGTCGCAGATCTTGCCGCGTGCCGTGTTGACGATGTAGGCGCCGCGCTTCATCTTCGCGATCAGCTCGTCGTTGAACATGTGCTCGGTCTCCGGGTGCAGCGGCGCGTTGATCGTCACCACGTCGCATACCTCGACCAACGACGCCACGTCCGGGTGCCAGGTGACGCCGAGCTCGGCCTCGACCTCCGCCGGAAGGCGGTGGCGGTCGGTGTAGTGCAGGCCGACCTCGAACGGCTTGAGGCGGCGCAGCACGGCCGACCCGATCCGCCCCGCGGCAACGGTGCCGACCTGCATCCCCTCGAGGTCGTAGGAGCGCGACACGCAGTCGGCGATGTTCCAGCCGCCCTTGAGGACCCACTGGTGCGACGGGATGTAGTTGCGCACGAGACCCAGGATCATCATCACGACGTGCTCGGACACGCTGATGCTGTTGGAGTAGGTGACTTCGGCGACGGTGACGCCACGCTCCATCGACGCCTGCAGGTCGACGTGGTCCGAGCCGATGCCGGCCGTGATCGCGAGCTTGAGGGCGGGCGCCTTGGCGATGCGCTCGGCGGTCAGGTAGGCCGGCCAGAACGGCTGGGAGATCACGACCTCGGCGTCGGGCAGCTCCCGTTCGAACACCGAGTCGGGGCCGTCCTTGTCCGAGGTCACCACCAGGGTGTGGCCCTGCTTCTCCAGGAACGGTCGGAGGCCGAGCTCTCCGGAGACGCAGCCGAGCAGCTGCCCGGGCGTGAAGTCGATCGCCTGCGGCGTCGGCGCCGTCTGGCCCCCGAAGTAGCCCTCGATCGAGGGGATGTCATCTCGCGGGTACGACGTGGGGTACCCGTCGACCGGGTCGTCGTAGAGCACGCACAGAACCTTGGCCATCCGAACCTCCGTTGATCACCTGCAACGTGGCGGCTCCGGACCCCTGCGTCAAGACCGTGCGACTCCGAGGGCGCGGTCGACGGCTGCCTCGACATGCAGACGGGTCGTGGGGAAGACCGGCACGGCGCTGTCTTCAGGGCCGACCAGCAGCTCGATCTCGGTGCAGCCGTAGATGACGCCCTCGACGCCCGCCTCGACGAGCCGGCGGATGACCTGGCGGTAGGCCTCGCGGGACTCGTCGCGGATCACGCCGAGGCACAGCTCGTCGTAGATGATCCGGTGCACGGTGGCCTGGTCGTCCGCGGACGGGACGACGACGTCCAGGCCGTGACTCCTGAGCCGGTCGGCGTAGAACGGCTCGGCCATCGTGAAGCCGGTGCCGAGCAACCCGACCCGTCGTACGCCGGCGTCCTTCACCGCCGCGGCCGTGGTGTCGCCGATGTGCAGCAGCGGGATGTCGATCGCCGCTTCGACCTCGTCGGCGACCTTGTGCATGGTGTTCGTGCACAGGACGACGAAGTCGGCACCAGCCGCCTGCAGCGCGATGGCTGCCGTCGCGAGCGCCTCCGCGGCGTCCTCCCAGCGACCCTCGGTCTGCATCCGCTCGATGTCGGCGAAGTCGACCGAGTAGAGGACGCAGCGCGCCGAGTGCAGGCCGCCGAGGCGATCGCGGATCATCTCGTTGGCGAGCCGGTAGTACTCCGCGGACGACTCCCAGCTCATGCCGCCGAGGAACCCGATGAGCTGCATCGCGCGTCCTCCGTCACTCGCCGAGCAGGGCGTCGTCGAAGAAGCCGATCACGCGCTGCTCGTACTCCTGCGGTCGGGTGTTGATGCCCTGCATGTGCTGGGCCTCGGGGATCTTCCAGATCGATGCGTTGTCGCCCGCGAGACGCCGGTAGACGGGGTTCATCGTCTCGCTGCCGCTGACCGGCGTCCAGATCAGGAGGATCGGCCGCGGTGCGATCTGCGGCACCAGCGTGGTCAGCTGCTCAGGCGGCATGGTGTTGGAGAACAGGGCGGTCGCAGCAGTCTTCCCCGCCAGGACGGGGTAGCCGAGCCAGAGCTCCGGGCCGGAGAGCTCCTGCACATCCTCCTTGAATGTCCGGGTGCCGGCGCCCTCGGAGACGACCGCGGCGAGGTCCTTGTTCTTGGCAGCAGCCTCGAGCAGCATCTCGCCGCCGACCGAGAAGCCGATGGCACCGATGCGGTCCGGGTCGACGTCGGGGCGCGTCTTGAGGAAGTCGACCGCCGCGTTGATGTCCTTCTCGCCGCCCCAGCCGAAGATGTTTGCCTCGCCGTCACTCTTGCCCTCGCCGCGTCGGTCGAAGAGCAGGACCCCGTAACCGTGCCCGGCGTACATCCGTGCGTGGGTCATGGTCAGTGGCTTCCGGCCGGGGAAGTCGATGATCGCGGCGCCGTTCTTGGACGGGACGTACCACCCATGCAGGGTCAGGCCGTCGCTCGTCTCGAAGCGCACGTCCTCGTGCGGGAGGCCGAGATCCGTGCCCGCGGGCACCGTTGGCCGCGCGATGTGAGTCGCGCCGTAGCCGAGGGCGACCGGGAAGACGAGCTGGGAGGCGGCGACGAGCCCGACCACTGCGGTGAGTCCGCGCCGCAGGTAGCGACGCCACCGCTTGTCGAGCTTCCTCGAGGTCCAGAGGGTCCAGATGCCCAGCCCGAGGAGGAACAGACCCGCCGGTACGGCGAGCAGGCCGCTGTAGTCGTCACCCGAGGGGCCCACGGTCAGGGTGTAGTACCCGGCTTCCAGCAGGCCGATGACGAGGCCGAACAGCCCGGTGAGAAGAGCGATGACCGCACGGGCCCCGGCGCGGACGCGGGGGTAGGCCCAGGCTCCGAGGGCGAGCACGGCGATCGGGATGAGACCGCCGGGCAGGTGGTCCAGAGCCGAGGTCCCGGATGCGGGCTGGAAGAAGCTGTCGTCGGCGACGTGCAGGGCGACCAGTCCGGTGGCGGCGGCCATCAGCCCGCGCTCAGTCCGAATGGCCGACTTCAGTCTGGTGGACGTGCCGGGCTGCTGGATCGGCTCGGAGGAGAGCCCTGCCAACGCCTCACTTGCCTCGGTCGTGGTCGTCATGGTCACGACGGTAGGGAGGCGACAGTTCGCTCGGCAGGATGCTGGCCGCCCAACCCGAGGGGATAACCCCCCGACGACTCCGGTCTACTCGTTCCGCTCCCGGGTGGTCATCGGCACGACGTACCAGATGAGCACGAACCACAGCGTCGTCAGCCCGGCGAGCAGGAACGGCAGCCAGCCCCCGAGGACCACGTCGACGACCAGCAGGATCGCGCCGTTGATGGCGATCAACAGGGCGACCAGGCCAGCGCGCACCATGAGGTGGGCTGCCCTCACGAGCGACGGCTTGAGACCCCGGCGGTGGAGGATGCGGTGCATCGGAACCGGGCCGATGAGCAGGGCGGCGGCGATCGACGACACCAGGAGCGTCCCGATGTAGAGCCACTTCTGGAACTCGGTGATGTGCACAAAGCGCTGCGTGAACGCCAGGGTCAGCAGGAACGCGAACAGGAACTGCACGCCGGTCTGAGCGACCCGCAGCTCCTGCAGGAGCTCGTTGTACCGGCGGTCCGCCTGCTCCGTCTCAGTCTCGTTCCGCTCCTGATCCTCGTCGCTATCGCCTGTCATCGGCCCAGCATCGCAGCACCGTGCAGGAGAGTAGGACCATGGATGGGTCATCGCCGCGGAGCCGGCGCCGCGGGCTGCCGGTTTCCCGCCGTCCTCGGCTGGTGCCCGAGGTGCTGCTGCTCGTGGGCCTGTTCCTCATCTACCGGCTCGGCCGGCTGGCGATCACCGGCCACGACGACCTGGCCATCGCCAACGCCTGGCACGTCTGGGACCTCGAGCGGCTGCTGCGGTTCCCCGACGAGGAGACACTGCAGGACTGGGTCCTCCAGTGGCACGGACTGGTCAAGGCGGCCAACTGGTACTACGTCGGGGTCCACTTCCCGGCGACCTTGCCTTCCTGGCCTGGGGATGGCTGCGCCGCCCGCCGGCGGAGTACCGCTGGGCCAGTCGCCTGATCATCACCCTCACCGCGCTCTCCCTGGTGCTGCACATCGCGATGCCGCTCGCCCCGCCGCGGATGCTCCCGAGTCTCGGCTTCGTGGACACCATGACCGTCTTCGGGCCGTCCGCCTACAGCGGGGACGCGGCGACCGTCTCCAACCAGTTCGCCGCCATGCCGAGCCTGCACGTCGGCTGGGCCCTGCTGATCGCCGTGGTCGTGATCCGAACCGCCAACAGCCGCTGGCGCTGGGCGACGATCGCGCACCCCGTCCTCACGACGCTCGTCGTCGTCGTCACCGCGAACCACTACTGGATCGACGCCGTCGTGGCGGCGCTGCTGCTCGGGCTGGTCCTGCTGATCACGCCCCGCCCGGACGCCGTCCCGCCGTCGCGGTTCTGGCGCCGACTGACACGCCGCCCGGCAGGGTTGATAACAACGCGCGGGTCAATCCCCAGCGGTAGCCTCCGAATCGATGCCGCAGCACGCGAGTCGAAGGCCTGACCCGTCGTAGCGCGCTTCGCCTTCTCGCGCTTGGCGTTGCCGCGGGGCGTCGCTGGCTGCTCCGGCGACTCGCCATCGTCTCGTCCGTCGAGCCCGTCGGCGACGGGGACATCGCCGCCCGCCTCCGTGTCGACGTCGAGTCCTCCCGACTGGGACGCGTTCGCCGGCAGCCTGCGTGGCGACGTCGTACGCCGAGGCGAGTCCGGCTATCGAACGGCTTCCCACCTGTTCAACCCCCGCTTCGACGACATCCGGCCGCAGGGGATCGCCTACTGCGCCAACGCCGCCGACGTGGCGACAGCGGTCGCCTTCGCGCGCGACGCCGGGCTGCCGCTCGCCCTGCGCGCGGGCGGCCATTCGTACGGCGGGTGGAGCACGGGCCGCGGGCTCGTTCTCGATGTGAGCCGCATCAACGGTGTGCATGTCGACGGCAGGTCAGCGACCGTGGGCGCGGGCGCCCGGCTCATCCACGTCTACGACGGTGTGGCGCGGCAGGGGATGGCGTTGCCGGCCGGGTCGTGCCCGACGGTGGGCATCGCGGGGCTGACGCTGGGCGGTGGCCTGGGAGTCGCGACGCGGGCGTGGGGGCTCACGTGCGACAACCTCACCGGGCTGACGGTCGTGACCGCCGACGGGAAGATCCTCGAGGTCGACGCGGACCGCGAACCGGACCTGTTCTGGGCGTGCCGCGGGGGAGGGGGCGGCAACCTGGGCGTCGCCACCCAGCTGCGGTTCCGGCTGCGGCCGGCTCCGCGGATGACGACGTGGTACTTCCGCTGGGACTGGTCACGGGCCGCCGACGTGCTGGCCGGGTGGCAGCGCTGGGCACCCGACTCGCCGCGTGCGATGTGGTCCACCTGCAAGCTGCTGACGCGACCCGGCCAGAGCACCGCGGCCGCGCAGATCGGCGGCACCTGGATCGGCGACCCCGCCGGCCTGGGCAGGCACCTGGACGACATCAGGGATGCAGTCGGGCATGCGCCGGTCGGCAGCTCCCGCCGTACCCGCGGCTATCTGGACACCATGCTCGTCGAGGCGGGCTGCGACTCGTCGGCCGCCGAGTGCACGACGCCGCGCACGGCCTTCGCCGCCGCGTCGCACGTCCTGAAGTCAGCGCTGCCGTCGGCAGCGGTGTCGACGTGCGTGGACCACATCGAGCGCAGACATGATGAGCGACACCCGAAGCAGGACGGCGTGTCGTTCGACGTGCTCGGGGGAGCGGTCGACGACCTGGCGGCCAGTGACACGGCCTTCCCGCACCGGGGAGCTTGGCCGTCGCGCAGTACACCGTCGGCTGGCCGGCCAGTCAGTCAGCCGCGAAGGTGCGGGCTGACGTCGCCTGGTTGCACGGGTTCCGCGATGCGATGACGCCGTACGTCGGCAACACGGCGTACGTGAACTATGCCGACGCGCGGCTGCGGAACTGGGAGCGGGCCTACTACGGCGCGAACTACGCCCGCCTCCAGCAGGTGAAGCAGCGCTACGACCCCGATCAGGTGTTCACGTTCCCCCAGGCGGTCACGCCGAGTTGACTGGGGGCACCCGCGGGCAGGGGACAAGGGAGGAACCGTGGCCGACCTCATCGAGCGGCTTGCCGATGCAATGAACCAGCACGATCTCGACGGAGCCGTCGGGCTCATGCACGAGGACTACCGCAGCGAGCAGCCGGCGCACCCGGGCAGGGCGTTCGTCGGGCGGGCACAGATGCGCGCCAACTGGGAGGCGATGTTCGCCGGCATCCCGGATTTCCGGGCCGAGGTCCTGGCGTCGGTCCAGGGCGGGGCCACGACCTGGACCGAGTGGCGATGGACGGGGACGCGCACGGACGGGGTGGGAGTGGACGTGCGCGGGGTGACGCTCTTCGAGATCCGCGACGGCGAGATCGTGGCGGGCCGGCTCTACATGGAGGACGTCGAGCTCGAGGCCACCGGCATCGACGAGGCCGTGCAGACGCGCTCCGGCCGCCGGCCTCGACCGGTGCAGGAGTGAACGTCGAGTCATCCGACCCGGGGCTGATCGTGATCGAGACGGATCGGCTCGTCCTCCGGCGCCTGACCATGTCCGACCTTGACGCCCTCGCCGTGCTCTACGGCGACCCGGAGGTACGGCGCTACTTTCCTGACGGCGTCCGGACGCACGAGCAGACGCGCGAGGAGCTGCAGTGGATCATCGACGTCTACTACGGCACGTACGGCTACGGCCTGTGGGCGACGATCCTCAAGGAGACGGGCGACTTCATCGGCCGCTGTGGGCTGCTGCCGTGGGACATCGACGGCAGAACCGAGGTCGAGGTCGCCTACCTGCTCGACAAGACACTACTGGCGCCGCGGCCTGGCCACGGAAGCTGCCGCGGCGATCGTCGACTACGCCTTCGAGACCCTGCCGGTCGACCGGCTGATCTGCATGGTCGACCCGGAGAACGCCGCCTCGCGCGGCGTCGCCATCAAGGTGGGCATGACGATGCTGTGGGACGACTACGTCGACGAGTACGGCCCCGCGCACGTCTACGCCATCCAGCGGCCAGAGGTGCGCTAGGCGGCGACAGCGCGTCGCGGCGCGTTCGCCGGTCTCGACGGCCCCGTTGAGGTAGCCGAAGTACTCGAGGCTGGTGTGCTCGCCGGCGAAGTGCACGTTGCCCTCGGGCACCGCGCCGGCGCCGAACAGCGTCGTGTACTGGCCCGGCTTCGGGCAGGTGTAGGCGCCCTTCGACCACGGGTTCGACCACCAGAAGTCGCGGAACGCCTTGCCGGTGTAGGCGGCGGTCACGCCCGGGAACATCGGCTCCAGCTGCGCCAGGTAGGCGCTCACCTGCGCGGCCGGCGCCGTCCCGTGCGTCGCTCCCGACCAGCCGTCGCTGACCTGCCGGCCGCCCGGGAAGAACACGAACGCGCCGGCCGGCAGCGGGGCGTTGACGCTGTCGTCCCAGCCGCACTGGAACCCGGACAGGTTCGTGTAGGCCGCGCCGCCGAAGCCCTGCTCCACCCACGGCCGGCGGCTGACGCCGACGTGGATCTTGGCGTTCGCGCCGAGATCGAGCTCCCGGATGGTGCGCAGCTTCAGCGACGAGAACCCGGACTGGGTCAGGTCGGCGTCGCGCAGCGTGCTGAACGGCAGCGCCAGCACGACCCGGTCGGCGGTGACGTCCGAGACCTTGTTCCCGACCTTGAAGCTGCACCGCACCGAGCCGTCCGCGTTCCGCTTCACCGCGACCAGCTTGTTGCCGTACCGGACGGTGCCGGCCGGGAGCTGGTCGATCATCCGGGTCACGATCTGGTCGTTGCCGCCGTGCACCGTGTACTTCTCGTCCGAGCCGTTGAGCGGGTCGAGGCTGTTCTGCGAGTTCCAGCCGAGCAGGTAGACCAGGTTCAGTGCGCTCTGCTGGTCCGGGTCCAGGCCGTACTCGGCGACCGCGTTGGACTGCATCAGCTTCGCGAACCGGCTCGAGAGGCCACCCGGCACGTTCGCGTCCAGCCACTGGTTGACCGTCATGTTGTCCAGCGCGATGCCGGCGTCGGTGTGGTTGTCGAACGTCTGCGGGTACGGCGCCGACCGCTGGGCGCTGCGCATCGCGTCGTAGACCTGGCCCCAGTCGGCGTTCGCCGCGTCGTAGGGGTAGTCCGCGCCGTCGATCCGGTACTTGTTGACCATCCCGCCGTAGCTCCCGCCGTACACGGGGTCCATCGAGAGCCCCAGGCTGGACGCGAGGTTGCGGATGGCGTTGTGGTCGGTGTTGATGAGCTGCCCGCCGTGCTCGACGACCAGCCCCGGGAAGTAGTCGCGCAGCGAGTAGCAGCGGCCGCCGGCGCGGTTGTTGCCCTCGTAGACCGTGGCGGCGATGCCCTTCACCCGCCACAGGTAGTGCGCCGCGCGCAGCCCGGCCAGCCCGGCGCCGACCACGAGGACGCTCGGGTTGGTCGCGGCGTTCGCGCGGCGGTCGGGCAGCGTGCCGCCGAGGGTGGCGCCGGCGACCACGGCTCCGGCGGCCTTGAGCACGTCGCGCCGGGACGGGCCGGCCGTCGCGGACGCCGTACCCCCGGCGAGCACCTCCTCGACCGGGATCCCGGTACGCCGGGCCACGCCGTGCGCGGCGAGAGTGCGGCGCAGCGCCGCCGTCATCGGGGTGACGCCACGAGCTGCCATCGACGGACCTCCTGCGTCTCCGCGGCGGTCCGGTGCAGGCGCCCGCCAGCTTGCCGACGTGTTAGGTGGGATTCAGCACCTACTGCAGCCCGCTGTCAACGGCGCTGCCGAGGGGCTTACCAAGCCGTTGGCGGAGGAGTACGTTCGCCAAGGGCCGCGCCGATTCGGCCCCCGCTCGCCTCTGGACGCGTAATGCGGGGCGCCCAGCTCGAGACCATCCGACATCACAAGCGGAGGGTCAGGTCTCGATGCACATCGGCCTGCAGAGCCCGCCCCTGCGGTCCACTTCCTGGAGGTGCTCATGTGTGAACGACTGCACGATCCAACCCACATCCGCACAGGCCACAGCGCTGACCCGGCGGCGCATGCTGGGCCTCGGTGCCGCGGGGGCAGCAGGCGCGGCGCTCACGACGCTCGGACCCCTCGCCGGGGTTGCCGCGGCTTCGGAGTCCTCCGGGTCGCGAGAGTCACCGGAGGCGGCGCATCCCGGTCGAGAGCATCAGCATCCAGCTGTACACGCTGGCCACCTTGATGGCCGCCGACGTCGACGGCACCCTCGAGGGCCTGGCCGAGATCGGTTTCGAGAAGGTCGAGCACGCCGGCATTCCCAGCGGCCTCACCGCACGGCAGTTCCACGACACGTTGCGCCGGCACGGCCTTCGCTCGACGTCCGGGCACAACCCGGGACCCGTCGGACCCGTTCGACCCGGTCGCCTGGAGCAAGGTCCTCGACGGACGCGAACACGATCGGCCAGAAGACGGTCAACTGGTCCTCGCCGGGTCTCATAGGCTTCGACCCCGGTCGACCGGCTGCTCTTCTTCGACACCGCGGCGCAGTGGTACCACCTGACCGAGATCCTGAACCGGGCCGGCGAGATGGCTCACGCAGCCGGTCTGCGGCTTCGGCCTGCACAACCACTTCTGGGAGTTCCTGCCGCTGAAGGGTTCGCCTCTGGTGGGCTCGGACATCCTGCTGGCCGAGACCGATCCGCGGTACGTGCACTTCGAGGTCGACCTGTTCTGGGCCTGGTACGGCCATCACGACCCGGCGCAGCTGGTGACGTTCGCCCAGGACCGGATCTAGCCAGTTCCACGTCAAGGACATGGTCCTGAGTGCCACTCCCGTCTTCTCCTTCCTGAAGGACTACACGTTCACCGACCCGGGCGGAGGGGATCATCGACTTCGGTCGGATCTTCGCGGCCAAGACAGCGAGCCCGAGAAGGACGGAGTACATCATCGAGCGCGACGACGCCGGGGCGACCGCCATGAACACGGCACGGGTCGGCTTCAACTTCCTGAAGAACATCCGGTTCTGACGCTGCTGACGTTGGTGAGCCGGCGGCTGAGCTAGTGCACGACGAACCAGGCCACGATCAGGGCCACCGTGTTGGTCGCCAGGTGAGCCAGGGCCGGCGCCAGCAGGCTTCCGGAGCGGATCCGCAGCCAGCAGAACGCCAAGCCCGCCGCAAAGGTCGCCACGAAGGTGCCAGCCGCGGCCGCCAGCACCCAGCCGGTGGGAACCAGATACGGCGCCCAGCACGGTTGGGACGTGCCACAGGCCGAAGAGGACCGAGCACGCGACGACCGCGCTCGCCGTCGGCTTCGCCTGCCGGAGCAGCCCGAGCAGGGCCCCGCGGAAGGCCAGTTCCTCGACGACCACTGTCCCCACCGGGATCGTGACGAGGGCCTGGAGCACCAGCTGTCCGGCCGTGATGTCCGCTCGGCTGGAGTGGAACCCGTGTCGTGTCAGAGGGATCGCCAACCCGAGGAGAAGGACGGCCGTCACGGCTCCGAACGCGAGCCCGCCGTAGCGCAGCCCATCGATGAGCCGGCGCGGCGACAGCCCCAGACCGTCGGCGTCCAGACCCGCCCACAGGCCGATCGCCACCGTGCAGCCGGCGACGACCAGGCCGCCTGCCAGGTGCAGCTCCGACGGGAGCACCGGCCGCACCAGGATGATCCAGACCGACAGAAGCGTGACGACTACCGCAAGCGCGGGGGCAGTGCGCCCAGCTCGGTCGGCTACCGTCCCCATCCGAGAGCCTCCTGACGTCAGCGCACGCTTGGATGAGGGCCATGGACCAGGATGCCAGCCCGCCGTCGGTCCCGGCCCGGCTTTGGCGCCGCACCCTTGGGGGCTTCCGCGGTACGGGTGGTCGGGCACGTCATGGCCTTGCTGCTGGCGGGTCGTCATTCACCCGTCGCTGCTTCCCCGGTCCCCGGTCCTGCAGGGCCTGCTCGCCGGCATCGTCGCGGCGTTCGGGTACGGCGTGGGCGAGAGCGTCGCGTGGGCCGACGTCCTGCCCGCGACGCATGGCTCCCGTGGGTGACGTTCTGGCAGGTCACCGCGGACATGGTCTACTCCACCGGCGTACCCGACGGTCATGGGCACGTATACAAGCGGGAGTACGTCGACGCATGGGCAGCCGTGACACAGCCAGCCGGGTGGACAGCAGCCGACACGACCCGACTACGCAAGCTGATCGGCTAGCTAGCGTCCGAGAAGGGCGTTAGACGCCGGGCCGTTCACTGACGGCGTAGCGGAGTCGTTGGCGGCGTCCAACTTCTTGGGCGAGGCTGAGAGAGGTGGTCAGCGTGCCCGACAACGGCAAGGTCAGCGAGAGCAGCCTGGATGCGTACTCGCGCGTGGTGACCTCGGTGGCCGAGGACCTGCGGGCGCGGGTGGCGGCCTTGTCGGTCGATGCGGTGATACGCGGCACCCGTGTGCTCCGCGGGTCGGGGTCGGGCGTCGTCTTCACCGATGACGGGTTCCTCTTGACCAACGCGCACGTGGTGGCGAACGGGACGGGGGGACAGGCCGGTTTCGAGGACGGTACGTCGGGTGCCTTCGAGGTGATCGGTTCCGACCCGCTGTCGGACCTGGCGGTGGTCCGGATGTCTGGCCGAACGCCGCCACCGGCGACCCTCGGCGACGCCGCGACGCTCAAGGTCGGGCAGCTGGTGGTGGCCGTGGGCAACCCGCTCGGCCTGTCCGGCAGCGTGACCGCCGGCGTGGTGAGCGCCCTTGGCCGGTCCCTGCCGACGAGGGACGGTGCGGCCGCACGGGTCGTCGAGGACGTCATCCAGACGGACGCGGCACTGAACCCGGGCAACTCGGGCGGGGCGCTGGCGACCTCCGACGGCCGGGTCGTCGGCATCAACACCGCGGTCGCTGGCGTCGGTCTGGGTCTGGCGGTCCCGATCAACGACACCACACGGAAGATCATCGGTGCCCTGATGGCCGAGGGCCGCGTCCGGCGGGCCTACCTCGGGCTGGTCATGGCACCGGCCCCGGTCCCGCCTCGGATCGCGGAACGGACCGGACAACGGAGCGCGGTGCGGCTGGCCGACGTGGTGCAGGGAAGCCCGGCGGACCGAGCCGGGCTGCGCGCGGGCGACATGCTGCTCACCGTCCAGGGCGCCCCGGTGGCCTCGGCCACCGAGCTGCAACGGTCGATGTTCGCCGACGCCATCGGGCAGCCGATGGCTCTGACTGTGCTGCGCAACGGGGCGCTGGTCGACGTGATCGCCGAACCGGTCGAGCTCACCACGAGACCGCCAATGCGCTGACACCTCGCTCGCCGGCGATCGCTCGGTCGATCTCCCGGGTGTGGTGATGAGACTCTGACGCCGTGACCGGAGACGGAGAGGCTGAGCGGCGTGACGTCTACGAATCGCTCGACCTGGCGTTGCGGATCGGCGAGGTCCTCCTGTCGTCCGGGGCCGGGGCGGCTGATGTCACGGCCACCATGCTCGCCGTGACCCACGCCTGCGGCGTGCGCAACGTGTCCGCGGACGTGACCTTCGTCGACCTGACACTTCACCATCAGCCGAGCATCGACGAGCCCGCCGCCATCCAGGTCCGGCGGGTGACCCGGCGCCGGGTCGACTACGCGGACCTGACCGAGGTCGACCAGACGGTGGGCGACTTGATCGCCGGTCACATCACCCGTGGCGAGGCTCGTGATCAGGTCGCCCGGATCGTCTCCACCGGACACCACAGACGACGCTGGACGGTGACACTGGGGTGGGGCGTGATGGGGGCCGGTGTCGCCCTCACCCTCGGTGGCAGCTCCGGTCGTGTGCCTGCTGGCGTTCCTGGCGGCGTGCGCGATCGATCGAACGCAGAGGGTGATGTCCCGGCTCCGCATCCCGTCCTTCTACCTGCAGGCGGCCGGGGGCTTCGTGGCCACGCTCATCGCGGTCACCGCCGCGGCCACACCGCTCGAGGTGAACCCGTCTCGCGTCGTCACCGCCGGGATCGTCATGCTCCTGGCCGGCATCGGCATCATGGGCGCAACCCAGGACGCCATGACAGGCTTCCCGGTCACGGCGAGCGCCCGCCTTCTCGACGCCATGCTGGACACCGCGGGCATCATCGCGGGAGTCGGTGCCGGCCTCACGTTCGCTGACGTGCTCGGGGTCGGGCTGAGCGCTTCGAACCCGGTGCGGCGGGCTTGGCGGAGGGCGGGGTCGCCGTGTTCGGGGCCGCCCTCGCCGCGGCGGGTTTCGCGTTCGCGTCGTACGCCCCCCTGCGGTCCCTGGTAGCCGTGGGACTGGTCGGGGCGCTCGGAGAGGCCGTGCTGCTGAGCGTCGACAGCGCCCAGCTCAGCCGGACCTGGGGCGTCCGCGGCCGCCGCTGTCACCATCGGTGCCGTCTGCTACTTGGTCGCAGGTCGCTTCCGTGTCCCACCGCTCGTGGTGGTGGTCCCCGCGATCGTGCCGCTGCTGCCGGGACTGGACATCTACCGAGGGCTCGCGCTCCTCGCGGAGGGCAAGGACGGTGTGCTCCCGCTGGCCTCAGCGGTCGGGACCGCGATCGCACTCGCGGCCGGGGTGATCCTCGGCCAGTACCTGGCGCAACCTCTCAAGCGTGAGGCGCACGAGCTGGAGACCCGGCTCTCGGGCCCGCGCATGGTCGGTCCGTTCCGGGGCCGGCGACACTGACTAGGCCCGGGCGAGTGCCTGTCGCATGGTCTGCTCCATCCGGGCGTGCATGCCGGCGAAGTCGACCGTGAGTCGTCGCCCTGCCTGCCGTTGGAGGAACTCGCCCCACCCGGGCAGGTAGATCAGAAGCCCGGCAACGTCCCACCACGGGTCTACGCGGCGGCCGGCCGCGTCCTCGTAGAGGCGGAGGAACCGGCTGGCGTGCTCGGCGGAGTACAGCACGGTGAGGTTGAGCCGGCAGTGCGCGACGTCGACGTCCGGCGACCCGTGCGAGCCCCAGGTCCAGTCCACCACTCCGCTGAGCTTCGCGCCGGTCCAGAGCAGGTTGAACTGCTGGTAGTCGCTGTGGATGAAGCAGCGGTCGCCTCCCGGTTGAGGTGTCCCGAACAGCTCCAGCGCGGCTGCCCAGAGTCCGGGGTCACTCGCCCAAGGGGGGACGCGGAGATCCTCCTCCTTGTGGTCCAGCGTCAGCGGCGGTGCCTCTACCGGTGGCCGCGTGGATGCGGGGGAGCATCTCGGCGATCTGCCGCAACCATGACTCGGTGTTCTTGGGCCTGAGCTGGATGCTGCCGGGCACACGAGTCATCAGCAGACTCGGCGCCGAGCAATGGTCGGGTGCCGCGTCGGCGGCGACCAGGTGGGGCACTGGCAGGTCCGTGGTCTCGAGGCCGGTGAGGATGCCGGCCTCCCGGTCGACATCGCCCATGTCCGCAGTCGGGTCGCAGTCGGTCCAGCGGCGAAGGACGTACTGGCGTGGTTCGCCGAGCGCGTCCGGTGCCCAGATGGCGTGCACCGACGAGGTGATGCCGCCGTCCAGACGCCGCAGTCGCAGCCGGTCGGCCGGCACGCCCAGGACATCGGCCAACCCAGGCGCGGTCCTGCCGGGTGGGAAGGGTCATGCGGTGTCCGAGGGGGGACTTGAACCCCCATTCCCCGTAAAGGGAACTAGCACCTCAAGCTAGCGCGTCTACCAATTCCGCCACCCGGACTGGGTTGCGTGACGCCCGGCTCTCACCGGGCTCCAGCGCGTCCGCCACCTTAGCAAACACGCGGCCCCTCCCCATGCCGCTCCGCGCTCGACGGTTGGGGCAGGATGAGCGGGCACCCGCCGTACGAAATGCCCGCCGGACACCCCGCAGGAGGCAGCCGTGCCGGACCCCACCCCGGTCAGCGCGCAGGACGAGGTGGTCGACCTCGCGGCCGACCTGATCCGCATCGACAGCTCCAACTACGGCGACTCGAGCGGCCCGGGGGAGCGGGCGGCAGCGGAGTACGTCGCGGCCAAGCTCGCCGAGGTCGGGTTCGAGCCGACGGTGCTGGAGTCCGAGGACAAGCGCACGAGCGTGGTCGTCCGCTGGGAGGGCGAGGACACCAGCCGCGCCGGGTTGCTCATCCACGGCCACCTCGACGTCGTGCCCGCCGAGAAGAGCGACTGGACCCACGACCCGTTCGCCGCCGAGATCGCCGACGACTGCCTGTGGGGCCGCGGCGCGGTCGACATGAAGGACATGGACGCGATGACCCTCGCGCTGGTCCGCGAGTGGCGCCGGGCCGGGCGCAAGCCGCCGCGCGACGTCGTCCTCGCGTTCCTGGCCGACGAGGAGGCCGGCGGCAAGCTCGGCGCGCACTGGCTGGTCGACAACCATCCCGGCCTCTTCGAGGGCGTCAGCGAGGCCATCAGCGAGGTCGGCGGGTTCTCGTTCACCTACGCCAAGGACCAGCGCGCCTACCTGATCGAGACCGCGCAGAAGGGCATCCACTGGCTCCGCCTGGTCGCCCAGGGCCGCGCCGGCCACGGCTCGATGGTGTGCGACGACAACGCCATCACCGCGCTGTCCGAGGCGGTCGCGCGCGTCGGTCGCCACGACTGGCCGCTGCGGATGACCCCGACCGTCCGCGAGTTCCTCGAGGGCATCGCCGACGCGCTCGGCATCGAGTTCGACGTCGACGACCCGGAGCCCGCTCTCGCCAAGCTCGGCACCCTGGCCCGCATCGTCGGCGCGACGCTGCGCAACACCGCCAACCCGACCATGCTCAAGGCCGGCTACAAGCACAACGTCATCCCGCAGATCGCCGAGGCCTACATCGACTGCCGCTTCCTGCCCGGCTACGAGGACGAGATGCTCGCCACCATCGACGAGCTGATCGGGCCCGACATCAGCCGCGAGACCGTCGTGCAGGACATCGCGCTGGAGACGACCTTCGACGGCGCCCTCGTCGAGGCGATGGTCGGCGCACTCCAGGCCGAGGACCCGGGCAGCCGAGCGATTCCCTACTGCCTGTCCGGCGGCACCGACAACAAGTCGTTCTCGCTGCTCGGCATCCGCGGCTTCGGGTTCTCGCCGCTGCGGCTGCCCGCCGACCTCGACTTCGCCGGCATGTTCCACGGCGTCGACGAGCGGGTGCCGCTGGACTCGCTGAAGTTCGGTGTGCGGGTGCTCGACCGCTTCCTCGCCGCGAGCTGAGTCAGCGCGTACGGCGAGGGCTGCTCACGCCGTACGGACGACTCTGATCACCTTGCGCCGCAGCCACACCCGCCGGCTGCCGTCAGCGGCCAGCCGGAGGCGGGCGAGCTCCCAGTGGCCGTACTCCGCGTGGTCGGTCAGCAGCCGCCGAGCCTCGCCCCGGGTGGTGCCGCGGGGGAGGTAGAGCTGCTGGTACTCGTAGTCGCCCATCGGGACCATTGTGCGCGCCGCCCGCTAGGTTCTGCAGCATGTCCACCGATGTGCGCGCCGCCGCCGAGCGCCTCAAGTCCGCGATCGACCGTCACCTCGAGGCCTGCATCGACAAGGGCGGCGAGCAGGACCCGACGGTCCAGGCGGCGTACGACGCCCTGCGCGAAGCGGCCGAGTCCTACGACGACCTCCTGTTCGACTCGTTCGACGAGGTGACGCCGTGGGAGTTCTCGGAGGCGCAGGTGTACGACGCGATGGAGGTCGAGCAGCCAGGTGTGCCGGCCCGGGTGACGGTGCTCGTGCGCAGCGACTTCGCGGTCCACTCCGCGGCCGACCTCGTCGAGGCGGGGCGGGCGGTGCTGCGTGCGGCGGGCGAGCGACGACGCGGACGATGGCCGCGCTGACTGCGGTGGAGGCGCTGTCGATCTATCTGGAGGTGCATGGCCTGGACGAGGCTCGCGGAGATGGCCGACGACCTGGGACATGCGCTGGACTCGGCCGGGACGACCTGGCTGCTCGACCAGGACGTCCGAGGACGACACGATGCGCAGCGCACCCGTTCGAGGCGGCCGGCGAGTCGCGCGCTGCTGCACCGGTTCTTCGAGGACGACGCGGCGGACTAGGCTGGCAGCCGAGCGGGTCGACTCGCATTCGGGCCGTCACGCTAAGGGCATCGGCGGATGCGCTGCGTGACGGAGCGTCCTCCACCGGGGTGACCCGCGTCGGCCACCCGAGTGACGTGGCTGCCCGGCGGGGTCCGCAGCGCCGGCAACCGACGTAACGTGCCCGCCGTGAGCAGACGATTCGAGGCCGGCGAGGCGCCCGACATCCGGCCGCGGCTGGACGGGCAGGAGCTCGTCGGCACGCCCGTGCAGTTCTACCGCCGCAAGGTCCTCGGCATGCCCGGGGTGTGCGGACTCTGGGTCGGTGGCAGGCCGGTGTACGACGTCAACGTCTTCGATGCCGCGGGCTTCCCGATCGGCCGGATCGAGCCCGAGACCGCGATCGCCGAACGCATGTACGACGAGCTGCGCCGGGTGCTCATCGCCGAGGACATCCACGCCTAGCTGCGTTCGACGTCCGCACCGGCGACGGTGTCGCGGTCACGGCCGTGGTCGCCGTGCCAGTCGAGGACGAGCAGCGTCGCGTCGTCCGCGAGGTCGGGCCCGGTCACCTCGAGGACGTTGTCGGCCAGCCGGCGAGTCGTCTCCCGCGGGTGGAGTGACATCGTCTGCTTGATCTCCGCCTCCAGGTCCAGGGCGGCGGCGCTACGCTCGAGCATCCCGTCCGTGACGATGACGAGCCGGTCGCCGGGTTCGAGGACCAGCTCGGTGCTGTCGTACTCCGCATCGGGAAAGAGCCCGAGCGGAACGCCGCGCGGCAGCTCGACCCGCTCGATCCCGCCGCCGCGGGCCAGGTAGGGCGGGACGTGCCCGGCGTTGACGAGCGTCAGCGACGCCGGTGCGCAGGTCGAGGCGTCCCGACCAACCCGGTCGCGAACCCCTCGTCGTCGACGCTGGTGAAGTGGTCGGCCAGAGCTGTGTTCGCCGCCGCGACCTGCTCCAGCAGGGAGGCTCCTTGCCGGCGGGTGTTGCGCAGGCTGCCCACGCAGAGCGTGGCGGTGAGTGCGCTCGCGATGCCGTGACCCATCGCGTCGGTCATGGACAGGTGCAGGGCGTCCCGACCGAGGCTGTAGTCGAAGGTGTCGCCGCCGACGTCCGCCGCCGGCTCCAGCCACGCCGAGAGACTGAACGCCCCGGCCTCGCAGGTGAAGGCCGACGGCAGCAGGCGCCGCTGGATCTCTGCGGGCAGGGTGAAGGGGGTGCTGCGCTGACCCCACTCGAACAGGTCGGTGTGACGGCGGTTCGCGATCACGACGAAGCCGAGCAGGTGCGCCGTGCGGGCGATCTCCGCGACGACGCCGCGGGTCGGGTTCGACAGGCAGGAACATCTCGAGCAGTCCGAGGACCTCTCCGCGCTCGGTGACCGGCGCGAGCACCCGCCACTGGCCGGCCGAGGCGCCCTCGACGGTCGAGTCGCGATCGGGAGGGACGACGCTCACCGTCTGCGATCGCAGCGCCTGCTCGGCCGGGCCGCCGTCGAAGGGCAGCACCAGCGCGGACTCGGCCGCGCTCCTGCGGTCGTCGCCCTCGCGATGGTGGTCGCGAAGCCACCCTTTCGCCACGAGGCCGTGATCGAGGCGGACCAGCGCTCGTCCGGACAGGTCCGCGATCAGGAAGGACACCGTCGTGGCGCCCAGCGACAGCCCGAGCTCGTGCGTCACGGCTTCGACCGCGTCGACGGGAGAGGCGTCCTCGGCGGCGTCGAGGGCGCGACTCAATGCCGACCCTGACCCCGTTGGCTTCACTTGCGGAGCATAGGCCGCTCATCGCCACCCGGCCCCCGTCGCGAGCCAGGAATCGGCGGCTAGCGCTCGGGGTAGTCGATGGGCGGCGCGGACACGTCGTCGAGCGCGGAGCGGATCTCGGTCGGCAACGTCAGCCGCTCGGAGGTCAGCGAACCGCGCAGCTGCGCCGCCGTACGCGCTCCCACGATCGGCGCGGTCACACCGGGCGCATCGCGCACCCAGGCCAGCGCCACCTCCACGGGCGCGGCGTCCAGGCCCTCCGCCGCCGTGTGCAGCGCGTCCACGATGCTGCGCGACCGGTCGTCGAGGTAGCGCTCGATGAACGCAGCGAAGTGCGGCGACGCGGCGCGCGAGTCGGCCGGGACGCCGGTGCGGTACTTGCCGGTCAGGACGCCGCGACCCAGCGGCGACCAGGGGAGCACGCCGAGGCCGAGCGCGGCCGCGCAGGGCAGCACCTCGCGCTCGATCCCGCGCTGCAGCAGGGAGTACTCCATCTGCGTCGAGATCAGCGGGGCGCGTCCCGGCCAGGCTCGCTGGAACGTCACCGCCTGCGCGGTCTGCCAGCCCGAGTAGTTCGAGATGCCGGCGTAGCGCGCCCGCCCGGTCGCGACCGCGTGGTCGACCGCCCCGAGCGTCTCCTCGAGGGCGACGTCATCGCTCCACGTGTGCACCTGCCACAGGTCGACGTGGTCGGTCCCGAGCCGCTGCAGCGAGCCGTCCAGCGCGTCGAGCAGCGCGCGCCGCGAGGTGTCGACGACACGTTCCCCGGTACGACGGGAGATGCCCGCCTTGGTGGCGAGCACGACGTCCTCGCGGTCGACCACCGAGGCGAGCAGCTGCCCGATCAGACGCTCGGACTCCCCGTCGCCGTAGCCCGCGGCGGTGTCCAGCAACGTGCCACCGGCCTCGAGGAACGCCTTGAGCTGGTCCGCCGCCTCGTGCTCGTCGGTGTCGCGTCCCCAGGTCATCGTGCCGAGGCCGAGCCGGGAGACCTTCAACCCCGACCGGCCCAGCATCCGCTGCTCCATGGCGCCGAAGGTTATCGGCCAGGCGCCCGCTAGGGTCGCGAGCCATGCGACTGGGCGTGAACCTCGGCTACTGGGGCGCGGGCAACGACGCGGACAACCTCGCTCTGGCCGTCGAAGCCGAGCGGCTCGGCTACTCCGTCGTCTGGGCCGCCGAGGCCTACGGGTCCGACGCGGCGACCGTGCTCGCCTGGATCGCCGCGCACACCTCGACCATCGACGTCGGCTCGGCGATCTTCCAGATCCCGGGCCGGACTCCGGCGCTCACGGCGATGACCGCCGCGACGCTGGACACCCTCTCCGGCGGACGGTTCCGGCTCGGGCTCGGAGTCTCCGGACCGCAGGTCTCGGAGGGCTGGCACGGCGTGCGGTTCGACAAGCCGCTCGGGCGGACCCGGGAGTACGTCGAGATCGTGCGGCTGGCGCTGGCGCGGGAGAAGGTGCAGTACGACGGCACGCACTGGACCCTGCCGCTGCCCGACGGACCGGGCAAGGCACTGCGCCTCACCGTGCACCCGGCCCGCGAGAACATCCCGGTCTACCTGGCGGCCGTCGGTCCGAAGAACCTCGAGCTGACCGGCGAGATCGCCGACGGCTGGCTGGCCATCTTCTTCGCCCCGGAGTACGCGAAGGAGTCGCTCGGCCACATCCGGGCCGGCCAGGAGAAGGCCGGCCGCACCGAGCAGGCCTTCGACGTCGTACCGACCGTGCCTGTCGTCGTCGGCGACGACGTGCAGGCGTGCGCCGAGCCGGTGCGTCACTACGCCGCGCTGTACGTCGGCGGGATGGGCAGCAGGGAGCAGAACTTCTACAACCAGCTGGCCAGCAGGATGGGCTACGAGGATGCCGCTCGTGAGGTGCAGGACCTCTACCTCGCCCGGGCGCACCGCGATGCGGCGGCGGCCGTGCCGTTCGAGTTCATCGACCGCACGTCGCTGATCGGCCCGCCGCGAGCGGATCCGCGACCGGCTCTCGGCGTACGCGGAGGCCGGTGTGACGACGCTGAGCGTGGCGACGTACGCCGCGACGCTGGAGGAGCGGACGGCCACGCTGCGCACGGTCGCCCAGGCGCTGGACGCCTCGGGCTTGGGGGAGTCGGCTTGACCGACATCGGGATCCTCGACGCCGTCGTGCTCGGGCGTCGTCGAGGGGCTCACCGAGTTCCTGCCGGTGTCGAGCACGGGGCACCTCACGATCGCCGAGAAGATGCTCGGGCTCCCGATCGACGACAAGGGCGTGACGGCCTTCACGGCGATCATCCAGGTCGGCGCGATCGCGGCGGTGCTCGTCTACTTCTTCCGCGACATCGTCCGCATCGTCTCGGCGTGGGTGACGGGCTTGTTCAAGCCGGAGGTGCGCGGGCACGTTCGACTACCGGTTCGGGTGGTTCGTCATCTGGGGGAGCCTCCCGATCGCCGTGATCGGCTTCCTGGCCCGGGACCTCATCTCCGGCTCCCTGCGCAGCCTCTGGGTGGTCGGGCTGGCGTTGGTGCTGTGGAGCGCCGTGATGGTCTACGCGGAGAAGGTCGCGCGTCAGGAGCGTGAGGAACGCGAGACGACTCTGACCGACGTGCTCGTCATCGGACTTGTCCAGTGCATCGCACTGGTCCCCGGCGTCTCCCGGTCAGGAGCGACGATCAGCGCCGGCCTGCTGCGCGGGCTCGACCGGGTCGCGGCGACCCGGCTGTCGTTCTTCCTGTCGATCCCGGCGCTGGTCGGCGCCGGCCTGTTCGAGCTCAAGGACGCCGCCACGGAGACGTGTCCGTCAGCGCGCTCGCGGTCGGCACCGTCGTGTCGTTCGCGGTCGGCCTACGCGTCCATCGCCTGGCTGTTGCGCTTCGTCGCCCACCACCCCATCACGCTGTTCGTGCCCTACCGGGTCGTCCTCGGGCTGGTGCTGCTGGGGCTGCTGGCAGCCGGGACCATCGACGCCGCGACCTGACGACCGGGCAGCGAGGGCTCGACACGACGCGAGAGGTCCCCGGCGAAAGCCGAGGACCTCTCGCCGTCTAGCGCAGTGCTCAGTCGGAGCCGGTGCCGAACGCCGTGCGGCACAGCTGCGGTGATGTTGATGCCGTCCTGGTTGAACTGGCCCACGGACCGCCCGCGGAACGGGTTGTCCGGGTCGTTGGGGTTGTTCACGAACGGGCCGGGCGACTGGCTCGGGACGACGTTGCCCTCGGCGTCGAGGTTGGGCTCGTTGCCGTAGAGGACGTCGGAGATGCAGTAGCCGACGGTGCTGCGGTTGCGGTCCTCGGTCGGCTGCGCCAGGGCCGGCCCGGCCGTGGCGATGGCGCTGAACGCGACGACGATGGTTCCCACGATGATCTTTCGCATGTGCGAGTGCCCCCTTGTGGTGCGGTTGGTGGAGACCGCAACATACGCCGCCAGACCGGCAAAGGGGTCGAAATGGCGAGAAAGGCCTACAGCCAGGGCATCGGGTTCTCGACCGTGCCCGCGTCGCGCACCTCGAAGTGCAGGTGCGGGCCGGTGGCGTAGCCGGTGGAGCCGATCACGCCGATGGGCTGGCCCTTCTTGACCCGGTCGCCCTCCTTGACCAGGAAGCGGGCCTGGTGGGCGTACATCGTCGTGATGGACTCGCCGTCGATCAGGCCGTGGTCGATCACGGTCATGTTCCCGTACGCCGTGTTCGCGACCGTGAACAGCACCACGCCGTCGTCCGCCGCGTAGACCGTGCCGTCGGCGCGGCCGAAGTCGGTCCCGGTGTGCAGCTTCGTGTAGTGCAGGATCGGGTGGAAGCGCATGCCGTAGCCCGACGTCACCGGGCCCTTGCCGGGCCGCTGGAAGTCGCCGGTGCCCTCGACCGCGTCGCCTGCCTTGCGCAGCGCCGCTGACGCGGCGCGGATCTGCTCGCCCAGTCGACCCGACTGCAGCACGCGCACCTTGATGAGCTGCAGCTCGCCGGCTCGTGCCGCACGGGCAGCGGCGAGCGCAGCGGCGCGCTGCGCGGCCAGCCGGGCGAGCTTCTTGCGGTAGTCGGTGAGCTGCTGCAGGGCCCGGTAGTAGTCAAGGGCGTAGCCCTCGTACTCCTGGCGCAGGCTGGCGAGCTGCCCGCTGACGCCACCGGCCCGCAGCTCGGCGCGCGCGGCCGAGTCGGCCAGCTGCGTGGCCACGGCCTCCCAGCTGGTGGCCGCGTCGCTGTCGGTGAACCCGAGGCCGCCGCTGCGGTAGGCGCTGCGCGCGTAGCCCCGCGATCTTGCGTGACGCGGTGGTCTGCTGGTCGCGCAGGGCGGCGGCCTGACCGCGGGAGGTGGCTGCCTCCTTCGCGAGCACCTGGTAGTCGTCGACGACGCGCTGCGCGTTCTCCACGGCCCGGAGCAGCGCCTCCTGGTAGGCGACGATCTCGGCGATGCCCTGGTCGGCGGCGAGGAAGCGCTTGCTCGCGCGGTAGAGCGCCGGGCTGGACTCGTCGTCGAGCAGGTCCGCCGCCTCGGGGCGGCCGGCGATCATCGGCTTGGTGGAGATGAACTTCTTGCCGCCGCGGCTCTTCGACGGCTTGTCGGAGGAGCCGCCCGGCTCATCGGGCGGCGGCTGTGGGCCCGATCCCGGGTGTGGTCGGCAGGGGCAGGCCACCAGGCGGCGGCGGCAGCGTGGGCGCCGGCACGGTCGGCAGCGGGAGCCCCGGCGTGGTCAGCGTGGGCGTCGGCACGGCAGCGGCAGCGGTGCGTTGAGCGTGGGCACCGGGATGGGCAGCGGGTTGGCGGACGCCGAACCGGTCGATCCGACCACCACTGCGGCAGACAGCACCGCAGCGATGCCCGCGAGGGCCCGGGACGCACGCATGATCTCTCCTTTGCCTGTCCGGCTGACTGGCAAACGAGCGGGGGACCCCTTTGGTCACGCTCCGGCGGCTCCGCGCGCGGCGGTTGCGGGCATCGGAGCGCCCTTGAGGAAGGGCGCGGGGTCCAGCGGGGCGCCGTCGATGCGCACCTCGAAGTGCAGGTGCGGGCCGGTCGCGAAGCCGGTCGACCCGACCACTCCGATCGGCTGGCCCTTGCGCACCCGGGCGCCAGGTCGCACCGCGAAGGCGGCCTGGTGGGCGTAGAGCGTGGTCAGGTGCAGCCCGCCGACCGTCCCGTGGTCGATGACGGTCATGTTCCCGTACGCCGTGTTGAGCTCGGTCAGGAGCACCACGCCGCTGTCTGCGGCGTAGACGATCCCGTCGCCACTGCCGAGGTCCATCCCGGTGTGGACCTTGACGTAGCGCAGGATCGGATGAAGCCGAGGCCCGTAGGGCGAGGTGAGCGCACCGGTGCCCGGTCGGACGAAGCTGCCCGTGCCCTTGGGCGGCCGCGGCAGGACAGCCAGCCTCGCCGCCATCGAGCGGATGCGTTCTCCGAGCTGCCCGGACTGCGTGGCCAGCGCCTGGTAGCGCGCCTGGTCGTCAGCCTTCGCCAGCAGCGCCGCGTCCAGCGCCGCACGGTGCACGAGCACGGTGGCGTGCAGCTGTGCCTCGGCGCAGCGTCGCCTGCTTCTCCTTCGCGGCCATGCGCTTCACCGCGGCGGCTGCGGCAGCGCTCTCGCGCTCCTGCAGCATCCGAGCCGCGGCCAGCCGGGCCTGCAGGGTGGTGAGGTTGGCGCGGTCCTCGTTCAGGTCGGCGATCATCGAGTTGCCGGCGTTGGAGACGCTCTGCACGTAGCCGAGCCGGTCGACGAGCTGTTCCGGCGTCTGCGAGGCGAGGATCAGCGACCACGAGCCGAGCGGGCCGTTGCCCTTGTAGGCCGCGCTGGCGAGGTGGCCCAGGTCGGTGCGGTGACCGGCGATCCGCTCCCGGACGGTGGCGAGCGCGCGGTCCGCGCGCTCCTCGGCCAGCTCGGCAGCGCGCAGCTCGACGCGCGCCTGGCGCTCGGCCTGCTGGGCGGCGGCGAGCTCGTCGCGGATCGTGGCGAGCGCCACCCGCGCCGCGGCGAGGTCGTTCTCGGCCTCAACCAGCGCGGCCGAGGCGGCCAGCATGGCGGGATCGGCGTGGATGTCCTCGTCCGGCTGGCCGGCGGTCGGTGCCGGTCTCGCCGGTGGCTGACGGGCTGGAGGTGGCCGGCGGCTTCGTCGTGGTGGGGTCGGCGGCCGCGGGCAGCGTCGCCGCGAGCAGCGCGACGACGACGACGGCTACGCCGCCGCCCAGCCGGACGGTCCTGAACACTGGTTTCCACCCCAAAAGACTTCGCGCGCCTGCCCGGCCCCCGAGCGGCGCCCAACAATGATGCGTCCCGGCGGCCACGAGCGGAGCCAAACGGCTCAGATCAGGGGACGACCGGGACAAGCCGGCAACAGAATATCAGCCGGTCAGAGCCACCCGGAGCGCTTGAACGCGCGGTAGAGCGTCAGGCAGATCCCCGCCATCACGGCCAGCGCCAGGGGGTAGCCGTACCTGCCACCGCAGCTCGGGCATGTGGTCGAAGTTCATCCCGTAGATGCCGGCGATCATGGTCGGCACGGCCACGATCGCGACCCACGCCGAGATCCGGCGCATGTCCGAGTTCTGCTGGACGCTCACCTGGGCGAGGTTGGCGTTGAGCACGGAGGTGAGCAGGTCGTCGAACCCGTCGACCTGCTCGGACACCCGCGTGGCGTGGTCCGCGACGTCCCGGAAGAACGGCTGCAGGTGCTCGTCGATGTGCGGGTTGAGACCCTCCGCCAGCGTGGTCATGGGTTCGACCAGAGGGCGGACGCCCCGACGGAACTCGATGACCTCGCGCTTGAGGTTGTAGATCCTGGCCGCCTCGTTGGTGCGCTCGGGGGAGAAGACCCGCTCCTCGACCTCTTCGATGTCGGCCTCGACCGCGAGGGAGACCTCGCTGTAGTCGTCCACGATCGCGTCAGAGATCAGATAGAGGACGGCAGAAGGCCCGCAGGCGAGCAGCCGCGCGTCCTGCTCCAACCGCCTTCGCACCCCCGCGAGCGCGCGTCCCTGCCCGTGGCGCACCGAGACGATGAACGAGTCCCCCAGGAAGAGCATCACGTCACCGAGGTCGATCTGCTGGCTCGCCTCGTCGTAGCGAACGGTCTTGAGGACCACGAACGTCGAGTCGTCGAACTGCTCGACCTTGGGCCGTTGGTGGGCCTTCACCGCGTCCTCGATCGCGAGCGGGTGAAGGTCGAACTCCTTGGCCACCTTCTCCAGCTCATCGGCCACCGGTTCGTACAGGCCGATCCAGATGAAGCTGTCCCCCCGGGAGCGCGCCACCAGAAGCGCGTCGTGCAGGTCGCCCTCGACGGGCTCACGAGCGCCGTCGTGGTAGAGCGCGCAGTCGACGATCACCCGTCCATTGTGTCCGACCTGCCCCGCCACGCTTGCGTAGAGTGCGGCGACGTGACCACGGTGCTGCTCGTCCGCCACGGCCGCACGACCGCGAACGACGCGGGCGTGCTCGCCGGCTGGACCGAGGGCGTGTCCCTGGACGAGACCGGTCAGGCGCAGGTGCGGGCCCTGGCCGGGCGGCTCACGCCGGTGCCGCTGGTCGCGGTCGTGACCAGCCCGCTGCAGCGGTGCCGCGAGACGACGGACCTGCTTGTCGAGGGCCGGGACGTGCCGGTGCACCCCGACGACCGCCTGGGCGAGGTGCGGTACGGCGAGTGGTCGGGCCAGGAGCTGAAGAAGCTCGCCAAGGAGCCGCTCTGGAAGGTCGTCCAGTCCCACCCGTCGGCGATGACGTTCCCCGGCGAGGGCGGGGAGTCGCTGCGGGGGATGGCTGACCGGGCGGTGGACGCCGTACGGGACTGGAACTCGCGCCTCGCGTCGGACAAGAAGGAGGCGGTGTACGCCGTCGTCTCGCACGGTGACGTCATCAAGGCCATCCTCGCCGACGCCCTCGGCATGCACCTCGACCAGTTCCAGCGACTCGTCGTCGACCCCGGCTCGGTCAGCATCGTCAGCTACACGCCGTTGCGGCCGTTCGTCCTGCGGGTCAACGATGTCGGGGGCGACCTGAGCTTCCTCGCGCCGCGCAAGGGCACTCGCCGCCGGCGGAAGGCGCCGTCGTCCGAGGCCTCCCTCGGCGGCGGACTCGGCGCCGCCGACTCGGCATAGGGTCGACGCCATGGCGCGCGTCATCCACGAGTACGACCCCCCGGAGCGGTTCGTCGCGGGCACCGTGGGCGAGCCCGGCCAGCGCACCTTCTTCCTGCAGGCCACCGGTGGCGGCCGCATCACCAGCGTCGCCCTGGAGAAGCAGCAGGTGACCGTGCTGGCGGAGCGGGTCGACGCGCTGCTCGACGAGGTGCTGCGGCGCAGCGGGGGAGAGGCGTCGGTCCCGGCCGTCCCGGTCGCGGACACCGACGACACCGACCCGCTGGACGTGCCCATCGAGGAGGACTTCCGGGTCGGCACGATGGCGCTGGCCTGGGACGTCGACGACGAGATGGTGGTCATCGAGGCGCAGGCGGTGACCGAGGACGACACGGACGACGAGGCCACCCTCATCGACGAGACCGAGGACGGGCCCCCGCTGCTGCGGGTGCGCATCTCCGGCCTGGCGGCGCGGGCGTTCGTCAAGCGCGCCCTCGCCCTGGTCGCGGCCGGCCGGCCGCCCTGCCCCTTCTGCGGCTTCCCGCTGGACCCGGGCGGGCACGTCTGCCCCCGCGCCAACGGCTACCGCCGCTGACCCACGCGAAGGCACACTGGACGACGGTGACCGCGATCGACGTCGACAGCGCACTGCAGCTGCTGCAGCACGGCGAGATCTCGGTCGAGGGCCGGCTGGTCGACGCGAGCAACGCGACGCTCTTCTGCGACATCGAGCTGGACGGCACCACGGCGCGCTGCGTCTACAAGCCGATCGCGGGGGAGCGGCCGCTCTGGGACTTCCCCGACGGCACGCTGGCCGCGCGCGAGCTCGCGACGTACGCCGTGTCGGAGGCGACCGGCTGGGACATCGTCCCGCCGACCGTCATGCGCGACGGGCCGTTCGGGCCCGGCATGTGCCAGCTCTGGGTCGACAGCGACCCCGACGTCACGCTGATCGACGTCACGCCGCCGAGCAAGTTCCCCGACGGCTGGCTGCGCGTCCTGGACGCCCTCGGCAGCGGCGGCCAGCCGGTCGTGCTCGGCCACGCCGACGATGTGCGGTTGCGGCGGATGGCGGTCCTGGACGCCGTCGTCAACAACGCCGACCGCAAGGGCGGCCACGTGCTGCCCCTGCCGAACGGTCAGGTGCTCGGCGTCGACCACGGGGTGTCCTTCCACGTCGAGCCCAAGCTCCGCACCGTGCTGTGGGGATGGGCCGGTGACCCGCTCTCCGCCGAGGAGACCTGGGTGCTGACCACCCTGACCGAGCAGCTCGACGGCGAGCTCGGGACCCGGCTCTCGGCACTGCTGACCGGTGCCGAGGTGCGCGCGACCCGACGCCGGTTGGCCGGCCTGCTCGCGACCGGCCGGTTCGCTCTGCCGGCCGAGGGGTGGCCGTCGATCCCCTGGCCGCCGTTCTGATTCCGCGCCGTTAGGCTCGACTGATGCGCGCCTGGCCTGCACCGGAGGTGCCTCCGCTCCCCGGCGGCGGCCCGACCCTGCGCCTGCACGACTCGGCGACCGGGCAGCTGCGACCGACCGCGCCGGGTCCGACGGCCCGCATGTACGTCTGCGGCATCACGCCGTACGACGCGACCCACATCGGCCACGCCGCGACCTACGTCGCCTTCGACCTGGTCGGCCGGGCCTGGCGCGACGCCGGCCACCAGGTGCACTACGTGCAGAACGTCACCGACGTCGACGACCCGCTCCTCGAGCGCGCCCAGCGCGACGGCGAGGACTGGCGCAGTCTCGCCGACCGTGAGATCGACCTGTTCCGCGAGGACATGGCCGCGCTCGCGGGTCATCCCTCCCGAGGACTTCGTCGGCGCGGTGGAGGCGATCCCGCGGATCGTCGAGGCGGTCCGGGCGCTGCAGGGCAAGGGCGCGGCGTACGACGTCGACGGCGACACCTACTTCGCGGTCCACGCCGACCCGCGGTTCGGTTCGGTGAGCAACCTGGACGAGCCCGAGATGCTGCGGCTGTTCGCGGAGCGCGGCGGCGACCCCGACCGGGTCGGCAAGAAGCACCCGCTCGACTGCCTGCTCTGGCAGTCCGGCGCGCCCCGGCGAGCCGGCGTGGGACACCGAGCTCGGCTCAGGCCGGCCCGGCTGGCACATCGAGTGCACCGCGATCGCGCTGGACCACCTCGGCAGCGGCTTCGACGTGCAGGGCGGGGGCACCGACCTGGTGTTCCCGCACCACGAGATGGGTGCCTCCGAGGGGCACGTCCTGACCGGCGACTGGCCGTTCGCCCAGCACTACGTGCACGCCGGGATGGTCGGCCTGGACGGCGAGAAGATGTCGAAGTCCAAGGGCAACCTGGTGTTCGTGTCGGCGCTGCGGCGTGCCGGCCGCGACCCGATGGCCATCCGGCTCGCGCTGCTCGCCCACCACTACCGCTCCGACTGGGAGTGGACCGAGGACGACCTGACGCGAGCGGAGCAGCGTCTCGGCGCGGTGGCGGGAGGCGGTCGCGCTGGCCGTCCGGCCCGCCGGCCGACGCGGTGCTGGACGGGATCCGGCAGCGGCTGGCCGACGACCTCGACGCTCCCGGTGCGCTGACCGTCGTGGACGGGTGGGTCGAGGAGGCGCTGCAGTCGGGCGGCGACGACCCGGCCGCGCCCGGACTGGTGCGCGCGGCCGTCGACGCCCTGCTCGGCATCCGCCTCTAGCCGCGCCGGCACGCCGCGTCATGCAGCGGCGACCGTGCTGCTGCGGGTCGTCGGGCCGTCGGCGGCGGAGGTAGCGCTCGAACTCGCGGGCGATCGCCTCGCCGGACGCCTCCGGCGCCTCGGCCAGGTCCTTGGCCTCCTCGAGCGAGCGGACGTACTCCGCGACCTCGGCGTCCTCCGCCGCCAGCTCGTCGACGCCGCGCTCCCAGGCGCGGGCGTCCTCGGGCAGGTCACCGAGCGGGATGGGGACGTCGAGCAGGTCCTCGATGTGGCGGAGCAGGGCCAGCGTCGCCTTGGGGCACGGCGGCTGCGCGACGTAGTGCGGCACCGCCGCCCAGATCGACAGCGCGGGTATCCCGGCCCGGCTGCACGCGTCCTTGATGACCCCGACGATGCCGGTCGGGCCTTCGTAGCGCGACGGCTCCAGGTGCAGGCTGCGGGCGACGCCCTCGTCCGACGAGGTGCCGCTCACCGGCACCGGCCGGGTGTGCGGCGAGTCGGCCAGCAGCGCGCCGAGCGTCACGACCATCTCCACGCCGAGCTCGTGGCAGCACTCGAGCAGCTCGGCCGCGAACGACTGCCACCGCATGTTCGGCTCGATGCCGCGGACCAGGACCACGTCGCGGCCGATGTCGGGCAGCCGCGCGAACGAGATCCGCGTCGTCGGCCAGGTGATGAACCGCCGGCTGTCGTCGTCGAGGGCGATCATCGGCCGGTTGACCTGGAAGTCGTAGTAGTCCTCGGGCTCGAGCGACGCCCAGCGGGGTCGTCGGCCACAGCTCCTCGAGGTGCTCGACCGCGGCGGTCGCGGCGTCCCCGGCGTCGTTCCAGCCCTCGAAGGCCGCGATCAGGATGGGGTCCACCAGCTCGGGAAATCCCTCGAGCTCGATCACCCGCAGCCTCCGGTCCCGACCTGTCGGTCAGTGTTCTGGCGTGTTCGCGCCGGTCTGTGTCTCACCATGCAGCCTGCCACAGCGGGGCCGCATGCGTGGGCCTCGTAGACTCGCCGCGCGATGTCCAACACTCCTGAGCTGCTGCGCACCACCCTGTCCCAACGCGTCCTCGTCGCCGACGGGGCGATGGGCACGATGCTGCAGGCCCAGGACCCGAGCCTGGACGACTTCCAGGGCCACGAGGGCTGCAACGAGATCCTCAACGTCTCCCGGCCCGACATCGTGCGGACCGTCCACGAGGCCTACTTCGACGTCGGCGTCGACCTGCGTCGAGACCAACACGTTCGGCGCCAACCTGGCCAACCTGGCTGAGTACGGCATCGAGGACCGGATCGAGGAGCTCGCCGAGGCCGGCGCCCGGATCGCCCGCGAGGTCGCAGACGACCGTACGACGAGCGAGCAGCCGCGCTGGGTGATCGGCTCGATCGGGCCGGGCACCAAGCTGCCGACGCTGGGCCACGTGCCCTACGCCACCCTCCGCGACGCCTACCAGACCCAGGTCCGCGGCATGATCAACGGCGGCGTGCACGCGCTGATGGTGGAGACCGCTCAGGACCTGCTGCAGGCGAAGGCCGCCGTGATCGGCGCCCGGCGGGCGCTGGCCGAGGCGGGCGCCGACCTGCCGCTGTTCTGCCAGGTCACCGTCGAGACGACCGGCACGATGCTGCTCGGCACCGAGATCGCGGCCGCGCTGACCGCGCTGGAGCCGCTCGGCATCGACTTCATCGGGTTGAACTGCGCGACCGGCCCGGCCGAGATGAGCGAGCACCTGCGCCACCTCTCCCGGCACGCCCGGGTCGGGCTGTCCTGCATGCCCAACGCCGGGCTGCCGGTGCTGGCGCGCGACGGCGCGTCGCTACCCGCTCACTCCCGAGGAGCTCGCCGACGCGCACGACCACTTCACCAAGGACTTCGGCCTCAACCTCGTCGGCGGCTGCTGCGGGACCACCCCCGAGCACCTCCGCCAGGTCGTCGAGCGGGTGCAGGGCCGCGGCCTCGCGACCCGCAAGCCGCGCCCCGAGGCCGGCGTCGCATCGCTCTACCAGCACGTGCCGTTCCGCCAGGACACGTCCTACCTGTCCGTCGGCGAGCGCACCAACGCCAACGGGTCCAAGGCGTTCCGCGAGGCCATGCTGGCCGAGAAGTGGGACGACTGCATCGAGATCGCCCGCGACCAGACGCGTGACGGCGCCCACCTGCTCGACGTCAGCGTCGACTACGTCGGCCGCGACGGCGTGCGCGACATGCGCGAGGTCGTCAGCCGGTTCGCCACCGCGTCGACGCTGCCGCTGATGCTCGACTCGACCGAGCCGGCCCTCATCGAGGCCGGGCTCGAGCTGCTCGGCGGGCGGTCGATCGTCAACTCGGTCAACTACGAGGACGGCGTCGGCCCGGACTCGCGCTTCGCCCGGGTGATGCCGGTGATCCGCGAGCACGGCGCGGCGGTCGTGGCGCTCTGCATCGACGAGGAGGGCCAGGCCCGCACCGCCGAGTGGAAGGTCCGGGTCGCCAGCCGGCTCATCGACGACCTCACCACCAACTGGGGCATGCACGTCGAGGACATCATCGTCGACACCCTGACCTTCCCGATCGCCACCGGGCAGGAGGAGACCCGCCGCGACGGCCTCGAGACGATCGAGGCGATCCGCGAGATCAAGCGCCGCTATCCCGACGGTGCAGACCACGCTGGGCCTGTCCAACGTGTCGTTCGGCCTGAACCCCGCCGCCCGCATCGTCCTCAACTCCGTCTTCCTGCACGAGTGCATCAAGGCCGGGCTCGACTCCGCGATCGTGCACGCCGCCAAGATCCTGCCGATGACGAAGATCGAGGAGGAGCAGCGCAAGGTCGCTCTCGACCTGGTCTACGACCGCCGCAGCGAGGGCTACGACCCGCTGGAGCGCTTCCTCGACCTCTTCGAGGGCGTCGACGCGGCAGCGGTGCGGCAGTCCCGCTCCGAGGAGCTCGCCGCTGCTCCCGCTGGGGGAGCGGCTCGCCCGCCGGATCATCGACGGCGAGCGCAACGGCCTCGAGGGCGACCTGCAGGAGGCTCTCGACACCGGCATGAGCGCGCTGGACGTCGTCAACGACCACCTGCTCGAGGGCATGAAGGTCGTCGGCGAGCTGTTCGGCCGCGGCGAGATGCAGCTGCCGTTCGTGCTCCAGTCGGCCGAGGTGATGAAGGCCAGCGTCGCGTGGCTCGAGCCGCACATGGAGAAGACCGACGAGGACGGCAAGGGCACGATCGTGCTCGCCACGGTCAAGGGCGACGTGCACGACATCGGCAAGAACCTCGTCGACATCATCCTGTCCAACAACGGCTACACCGTGCACAACCTCGGCATCAAGCAGCCGATCTCGACGATCCTCGACGCGGCCGAGGAGCACCGGGCCGACCTGGTCGGCATGTCCGGGCTGCTCGTGAAGTCGACGGTGATCATGAAGGAGAACCTCGAGGAGATGAACTCCCGAGGCGTCTCCGCCACGCTGGCCGGTGATCCTCGGCGGCGCCGCCCTGACCCGTTCCTACGTCGAGCAGGACCTCGCCGGCCTGTACGACGGGGAGGTCCGCTACGCGCGGGACGCGTTCGAGGGGCTGCGGCTGATGGACGCCATCGTGGCCGTCAAGCGGGGCGTTCCCGGCGCCGAGCTGCCTGCGTTGCGCGAGCGGCGGGTGCGCACCACCGGCCGGCCCGACATCACGCCGCCCGAGGACATGCCGGCCCGCTCCGACGTCGCCACCGACAACCCGGTGCCGACACCGCCGTTCTGGGGTGACCGGATCGTCAAGGGCATCCAGCTGGCCGACTACGCCGCGCTGCTGGACGAGCGCGCCACCTTCATGGGCCAGTGGGGCCTGAAGGCGAGCAAGCGCGACGGCCCGTCGTACGAAGAGCTCGTCGAGACCGAGGGACGGCCGCGGCTGCGCGCGCTGCTGGAGCGGGTGCAGGCCGAGCGGATGCTCGAGGCGGCCGTCGTCTACGGCTACTACCCGGTGGTGAGCGAGGGCGACGACCTGGTCGTGCTCCACGAGGACGGCCGCGAGCGCCACCGGTTCACGTTCCCGCGGCAGCGCCACGGCCGGCACCTGTGCATCGCCGACTTCTTCCGGTCGCGCGACTCCGGCGAGACCGACGTGCTCGGGCTCCAGCTCGTGACGATGGGACCGCGCATCGCGGAGGTCACCAGTGACCTGTTCGCCCGCGACGCCTACCGCGACTACCTGGAGCTGCACGGCCTGTCGGTGCAGCTCACCGAGGCGCTCGCGGAGTACTGGCACATGCGGATGCGCGCCGAGCTCGGCTTCGGCGGCGAGGACCCGGAGCGGCCGGAGGACTTCTTCGACCTGCGCTACCGGGGTGCGCGGTTCTCGTTCGGCTACGGCGCGTGTCCTGACCTCGAGGACCGCGCCAAGCTCGTCGACCTGCTCGGCCCCGAGCGGATCGGCGTCAAGCTGTCCGAGGAGTTCCAGCTGCACCCCGAGCAGTCGACCGACGCGATCGTCATCCACCACCCCGAGGCGAAGTACTTCAACGCCCGGTGAGCGAGGGCGAGCGCGACCGGCGGCTCGCCGCGGTGCTGCTCGACATGGACGGCACCCTGGTCGACACCGAACCGGACTGGATCGCCTGCGAGAAGGAGCTGGTCGCCGCGCACGGCGGCTCCTGGACCGACGACGACGCGCGTGCAGTGGTGGGCAAGCCGCTGCTGGTCTCCGCCGGCTACCTGCGCGCCGTCGGCGGCGTGGACCTTCCGCCGGAGGAGATCGTCGAGCGGCTGCTGGACGGGGTGGTTGCCCGGGTGCGGGCGCGCATCCCGTGGGCACCGGGAGCCCGCGAGCTGCTGGTCGCACTCGGTCGGGCCGGCGTCCCGGTCGCCCTGGTGACGATGTCCTACCGACGGCTCGCCGAGGCGGTTGTCGGCGGGTTGCCCGAGGGCACGTTCGGCGCGGTGGTCACCGGCGACGAGGTGCGCGAGGGCAAGCCGCACCCCGAGCCCTACCTGCGGGCTGCGGCCCTGCTCGGCGTCGACCCGCAGCGCTGTGTCGCCGTGGAGGACTCACCAACGGGCGTGGCCTCGGCCGAGGCCGCCGGCTGCGTCACGGTCGCCGTCGCGGGGCTCGTCGACGTGCCTCCTGCGCCCGGACGCATCCGGGTGGGCTCCCTGCACGACCTGACGGCCGACCGGCTCGAGGAGCTGGTGCACGGCCGCCCGGGATGACCCTGCGTGACCTGGTGGTCGCGCCGGGTCTGATCTTGTCGCGCAGCACCCTTGCGAGCCGAGGGGCCGTGCGTTACAGATGACATGACACACGGCGTCGATCTGGTCACAATCGCGCCCGGAAGCACACCTACCCCTGACGCCGCGGTCGACTATGTGCAGACTGTGCGACGGCACGGCGAGGGTCGGCGGCCGCTGGAGGGAGGCAGTGCTCGGATGACGGCAGGCGCTCGAGGCAACCGCGGGCAGCACGACGGCTGACCCGGATGCCATCTATGCGGGCGTTGGGGACATCCGGGGCCGATCGCCCAGAGAGATCGCCTGGATCCGGCTCAAGCGGGACAAGGTCGCGATGGCCGGCGGCTTCATGGTGCTGTTCCTGATCTTCGTGGCCATCTTCGCCAAGTGGCCCTTCGGCGGCATCATCGGGGCGCTCGGGCATCCTCCGAACGAGCCGCACGTCGACCTCATCGACCCGGTGTTCAGCAAGCCCAAGGGCGACTGGGGAGGCATCACCAAGGACTTCCTGCTGGGAGTCGAGCCGGTGAACGGGCGCGACATCTTCAGCCGCATCGTGGCGGGCTCACAGATCTCGCTGCTGGTGGCGTTCCTGGCCACGCTGCTGTCGGTGACCATCGGGACGGTGCTCGGAGTGACCGCGGGGTTCTTCGGCGGCAGGGTCGACATGCTCATCAGCCGGGCGATGGACATCTTCCTCGCCTTCCCGCTGCTGCTGTTCGCGATCGCCATCGTCGGCGTCATCCCGGACAGCGCCGACCTCGGGCCTTTCACTCTGCAGGACAACAACCTGCGGATCGCGGTGCTGGTGTTCATCATCGGGTTCTTCAACTGGCCCTACATCGGACGCATCATCCGCGGCCAGACGCTCTCGCTGCGCGAGCGGGAGTTCGTGGACGCCGCGCGCAGTCTCGGGGCTTCCAACCGCTGGATCATCAGGCGCGAGCTGATGCCCAGTCTGGTCGCGCCGATCCTGGTCTACGCGACACTGCTGATCCCGACGAACATCCTGTTCGAGGCCGCGCTGTCCTTCCTGGGGGTCGGCGTGTCCGAGCCGCAGGCATCGTGGGGCGGCATGCTCACGCGTGCCGTCGACTTCTACCAGACTGCTCCACTGTTCATGATCGTCCCCGGCATGGCCATCTTCATCACGGTCATGTCGTTCAACTTGTTCGGCGACGGGCTGCGCGACGCCCTGGACCCACGAGGTCGGTAGCCCACACGGGCCGCCGAGCTGCATTCCGAGAAACACCACGCGAAGGGTGATGGAACAGATGAGAAAACGCAGGACGACGGTCGTCGCAGCGGGAATAGCGCTTGCGCTAGGTCTCACCGCGTGCGGCGGCGACTCTAATGACAACAGCGATGACAACGGCAACAAGTCCGTGGACGTCGCTTACGACGCTGGCAACAAGGGAGTCGTGAACCCGTCGGACAAGACCGGCGGAACGCTGCGCTACGCGCTCACCGACGAGCCCGACTCGATGGACCCGGGTGACACCTACTATGCGTTCAACTGGGACTTCACCCGGAACTACGCCCGACCGCTGGTCAGCTTCGCGAGCAAGGTCGGCAAGGAGGGCCTGAAGGCGACTCCGGACCTCGCCGAGACCCTCGGCGTTGCCTCCGACGGCAACAAGACCTGGACCTACAAGCTCAAGGCAGGCCTGAAGTACGAGGACGGCACGCCCATCACGTCCAAGGACGTCAAGTACGCCGTCGCCCGCAGCAACTACGGCGGGGTGCTCATCAACGGGCCGAAGTACTTCGCGCAGTACCTCGACGCCGGTGACTACGCGGGCCCCTACAAGGACAAGAACCTCGACAACTTCAAGGGCATCGAGACGCCGGACGACCAGACCATCGTCTTCAAGCTCAAGCAGCCCTTCGCCGAGTTCGACTACCTGGCCGATCAACCCGCAGACGGCACCCGTGCCGCAGGCCAAGGACACCGGCCTGAAGTACCAGGAGCACCCGCTCTCGACCGGGCCCTACAAGTTCGAGAGCTACCAGGTCGGCCAGAAGTTCACCCTCGTCAAGAACGACCAGTGGGACGCCAAGACCGACCCGCTGCGCAAGCAGCTCGTCGACAAGATCGAGATCGACCATGAAGGTCGACGCGAACGACATCGACAACCGGCTGCTGTCCGGTGCGCTCGACCTCGCCCTCGACGGCACCGGCGTCCAGGCGCAGACCCGGGCCAAGATCCTCGGCAGCGAGGACCTCAAGAAGAACGCTGACAACCCGGTCACCGGCTTCCTGCGCTACGCGATGCTCTCCACCCAGGTGCCGCCGTTCGACAACATCGAGTGCCGCAAGGCCGTTCAGTACGCCGTCGACCGGGTGGCCACGCAGGCCGCCTGGGGTGGTGAGGTCGGTGGCGAGATCGCCACGACCGCGCTGCCGCCGAACATCCTGGGTTACGAGAAGACCACGACCTGGGAGGCAGGCCCCGACAACCGTGGCGACGTCGACCAAGGCCAAGGAGGCCCTGACCGCGTGCGGCCAGCCGGACGGCTTCACGACCAACATCGCGGTGCGTGGCGACCGGCCGAAGGACGTCGCGACCGGTGAGGCCATCCAGGCATCGCTGGACAAGGTCGGCATCAAGGCGCAGATCAAGAAGTACCCCTCGGGTGACTGGAGCGCGCAGTACGCAGGCGTGCCCTCCTTCGTCCACAAGAACAAGCTCGGCATCATCATCGCCGGGTGGGGTGCTGACTGGCCGTCGGGCTTCGGCTTCCTGTCGCAGATCGTCGACGGGCGGGCCATCGGCGCGGCCGGCAACTACAACCAGATGGAGCTCAACGACCCCGCGATCAACGCGCTGCTCGACAAGGGCATCCAGACCGAGGACACCGACGAGCGCAACAAGATCTGGGCGGAGGTGGACAAGAAGGTCATGGAGTCCGCCGCCTTGCTCCCGGTGGTCTACGAGAAGACACTGCTGTACCGGCCGGAGAACCTGACGAACGTGTTCATCAACCCGGCCTACGGCATGTACGACTACACCCAGGTCGGCGTGCAGTAGCCCTCAGAGCACGAAGGTAGGTGAAGGCAGGCGCCGGCCGGTCGACGGGACTCTCCCGCCGACCGGCCGGTCGCCGCGCCGAACGTCGTGGGCGTCTACATCATCCGGCGACTCATCACAGCGGTCATCCTGCTGGCCATCATCAGCATGGCGGTGTTCGCGATCTTCTTCATGCTGCCCCGGCTGGTCGGACAGACCCCGGAGGGCATGGCGCTGCGCTACGTGGGCCGGGACACGTCACCGGAAGCCGTCCAGGGCGTGATCGACCGGATGCACCTGGCCGACCCGATCCCCACGCAGTACGGCCAGGTTCGTCAAGGGGATCTTCGTCGGCGCGGACTACTCCCAAGGGCCTGAGGTGGCGCACTGCCCGCCACCGTGCCTGGGCTACTCCTTCAACAACAACCAGCCGGTCTGGAACGAGATCGTGCGGCGACTGCCGGTCACCGCATCGCTGGCCCTCGGCGCGGCAGTGATCTGGCTGGTCGCCGGAGTGACCACGGGCGTCATCTCGGCGCTGAAACGTGGTTCGGTGTTCGACCGGCTGGCGATGACCATCGCCCTGGCAGGTGTCTCCCTGCCCATCTACTTCACCGGCCTGGTCGCGCTGACCCTGTTCTCCTACAAGTGGGGACTGTTCCCCGGCGGCGGAAGCTATACCCCGTTCTTCGAGAACCCGGTGCAATGGGCCTACGCGCTCGTCCTGCCCTGGACCACGCTCGCCTTCCTCTACGCGGCCCAGTACGCACGGTTCACCCGCGCGGGCATGCTGGAGACCATGGGCGAGGACTTCGTGCGCACGGCCCGCGCCAAGGGGCTCCCGGAGAACACCGTGGTCATCAGGCACGGGCTCCGCGCCGCCATCACCCCGATCGTGACGATCTTCGGGCTCGACCTGGGCCTGCTGCTCGGTGGTGCTGTGCTCACCGAGACCACGTTCTCCCTGCCGGGCATCGGCAAGCTGGTGATCGACGGCATTCGCAACAACGACCTCCCGGTGGTGCTGGGAGTCACGACGTTCGCCGCGCTGTTCATCGTCCTGGCCAACCTGATCGTCGACGTCGTCTACGCCATGCTCGACCCGAAGGTGAGGACCTCATGACCTTGGTGGACGCCCCCGCGTCCGGGCCGGCCGCCGGCCCGTCCAGGTCCTTCCTGGAGGCGCGCGACCTGCGCATCCACTTCCCGACCGACGACGGGCTCGTCAAGGCCGTCGACGGCCTGTCCTTCCGTCTCGAGCGCGGCAAGACGCTGGGCATCGTGGGGGAGTCCGGCTCGGGCAAGAGCGTGACCAGCCTCGGCATCCTCGGGCTGCACCGCCGGGTGCGCGCGAACGTGTCCGGCGAGATCTGGCTCGGCGGGGACGAGCTGATCTCGGCCTCCGACGAGGAGGTACGCCGGCTGCGCGGCAAGCGGATGTCGATGATCTTCCAGGACCCGCTGTCGGCGCTGCACCCGTTCTACACGATCGGCCACCAGATCATCGAGGCCTACCGCGTGCACAACGACGTGTCCAAGAAGGAGGCGCGCAGGCACGCCATCGACATGCTCCGGCGGGTAGGGATCCCGCAACCGGACTCCCGCGTCGACGACTATCCCCACCAGTTCTCGGGCGGGATGCGGCAGCGCGCCATGATCGCGATGGCGCTCTCCTGCGACCCCGACCTCCTCATCGCCGACGAGCCGACCACGGCGCTGGACGTCACCGTGCAGGCGCAGATCCTCGAGCTGATCCAGGACCTGCAGTCCGAGTTCGACTCCGCGGTCATCATGATCACCCACGACCTCGGCGTGGTCGCCGAGATGGCCGACGACATTCTGGTGATGTACGCCGGCAGGTGCGTGGAGTACGGCAGCATCGGCGATGTGTTCCACCGACCCGAGCACCCCTACACGTGGGGACTGCTCAAGTCCATGCCGAGGCTCGACCACGACCGGGAGGAGCGGCTGATCCCGATCAAGGGCACGCCGCCCAGCCTCATCAACCGGCCCGCCGGTTGCGCCTTCCACCCACGCTGCGCCTACGGCGAGCGCAACGGCGACCTGTCCCGGACGGTGGTCCCCGAGCTGAAGGAGGCCGGCCCCGGGCATCTGGTCGCCTGCCACCTGCCCCCCGACGATCGCCGCGCCATCCGCAGCGAGCAGCTGAAGCTCGGCACGTGAGACACGAGGAGACCAGGTGACTGCAACGGCATCCGACGGGCGCGCGGAGGACACCGCGGAGCCCGCTGACGCCGAAGCGCTGCTGTCCGTCAGCGGGCTGCGCAAGCACTTCCCGGTGGTCCGCGGGCTGCGTCAGCAGACTGTCGGCGCGGTCAAGGCGGTCGACGGGCTCGACTTCAGCGTCCGGCCCGGCGAGACGCTCGGGCTCGTCGGCGAGTCGGGGTGCGGCAAGACGACCACCGGACGCCTGCTGGTCCGGCTGGACGAGCCCACCGAGGGCACCATCCGCTTCCAGGGCAAGGACATCACGCACACCAAGGGCAACGCGCTCCGACGCATCCGCCGCGATGTCCAGATGGTGTTCCAGGACCCCTACTCGTCGTTGAACCCCCGGCACACGGTGGGCACGATCGTGGGAGCGCCGTTCAAGCTGCAGGGGATCAAGACCGATCGGGGCACCAAGCGCACGGTCCAGGACCTGCTCGAGCTGGTCGGGCTCAACCCCGAGCACTACAACCGCTACCCGCACGAGTTCTCCGGCGGCCAGCGCCAGCGGATCGGGATCGCCCGCTCGCTGGCCCTGCGCCCGAAGCTGATCATCGCCGACGAGCCCGTGTCGGCCCTCGACGTCTCCATCCAGGCGCAGATCATCAACCTGATGGAGGACCTGCAGGACGAGCTCGGACTCACCTACGTCGTGATCGCCCACGACCTGTCGGTCGTGCGCCACATCTCCGACCGGGTCGCGGTCATGTACCTCGGCAAGATCGTCGAGCTGGCCGACCGGACCGCGCTCTACGAGCAGCCCATGCACCCCTACACCGTCGCGCTGCTCTCCGCGGTCCCGCTCGCCGACCCCGACCAGCGGGGCAAGCGCGAGCGGATCCGCCTCTCCGGTGACATCCCGAGCCCCCTTGACCCGCCGCCCGCCTGCCGCTTCCACACCCGGTGCTGGAAGGCGCAGGAGGTGTGCAGCGTCGACGAGCCGCCCCTGGTCGAGCTGGCCCCCGGCCACCAGGTCGCCTGCCACTTCCCCGAGAACGCGCCGGGCACCGAGGGCCAGCAGGCGAGGGCGAGCGCCTCGGCCGGGCGGAGCCCGTCCGTGCCGACCGAGGACGACGTGAGCGGTTCCCGCGTGACGCCGACCGCCCAGGACCCGGCGCCCGCCTCCTCGGCGCCCGACGTCGGCCCCGAGCCGGGTCCCGCTCCGACGCGCTGAGCCCTACTCGGTCGCGATGGCCTGGAGCACGTTGAGCCGCGAGGCCCGGCGGGCCGGCAGGGCAGCCGCGACGACGCCGGCCAGCGCCGAGCACAGCAGGTAGATGAACAACGTCACCACGGGGAAGCCGAGCTCGGTCACGCCCTCGCCCTTCAGGGCCTGCTGCAGCGCGATGCCGAAGACCGAGCCGACCACCAGACCGAGCAGGCCACCGAAGGTGCAGATGAGCACCGACTCGGTGCGGATCATCCGCTTCACCTGCTTGCGGGCCATGCCGACCGCGCGCAGCAGCCCGATCTCGCGGGTGCGCTCGATGACCGAGAGCGCCAGGGTGTTGAGGACGCCGAGCAGGGCGATGATCACCGACAGGCCGAGCAGGATGTTGATGATCGTCACGATCTGGTTGACCTGACTCTTCGCCTCGCCGACGAACTCCGACTGGTCGAGCACCTCGACGTTCGGGTACTCCTTCAGCGCCTCGTCCAGGCCCGCGCGGACCGCGGCGGCGTCGGCGCCGTCCTCGAGGCCGACGAGGGCTGCCACGTCGCGCTGGGTCGAGAAGTCGGCTGCCTTGGACGCGTCGACGAGGTAGTCGCCGATCAGCTGGTTGGTCTCGTAGGTGCCGGCCACGGTCAGGGTCTCCGGCGTCGGACCGGGCGAACTGCACCTGCACCGTGTCGCCGGGCGACGAGCTTCCGCGACTTCGCGGCGTTCTCGGACAGCAGCATGGTGTCCGGGCGCGAGGTCGTCGGAGCCGGCGACCGTCGTGACGTTGACCAGGTCACCGATCGCCGTCGGCCGGGAACGCCGTGACGAAGACCTGCTTCGCGGCCGCTGCAGCTCGGCGTTGTCGCACAGCTGCGTCCCGTCGACCTTGACCGCGGCCGTGCTGCGCACGCCGTCCTGCTTGGCGGCCGCCTGCGACCACCGCGTCCGGGAAGCCCGGACCCTGGGTGTTGAGGATGAAGTCGGCCGTCACCGCACCGGCGACGGTCTTGGCCACGCTCGCCTTGAGCGACGAGCCGAGCACCGTCACCGCACTGATCAGCGCGAGGCCGATCATCAGCGCGGCGGCGGTGGCCGCCGTGCGGCGCGGGTTGCGCACGGCGTTCTCCCGGCCGAGCCGGCCGGGCAGCCGGCGGGAGAACAGCCGGCCGACGGTCGAGGCCACCGGCTGGCTGACCAGCGGCGAGAGCATCGCGATGCCGATGAACGCGAGCAGGGTGCCCGAGCCCGAGGAGCTGGAGACCGCCGTCGCGCAGCGACTTGGTCATCGCGGCGGCACCGACGAGCAGGACGACGGCGCCGATGATGGTCTGCCGCTTCAGCGACCGGTCGGGCGTCGCGGCGTCGCGCAGCGCGGCCAGCGGCGCCACCCGGCTGGCGCGCCGGGCCGGCATGAAGGCTGCAGCGGCCGTGACCAGGGTGCCGACGAGGAACGACGCGATGACCGTGCGGGTCGCGACGATGGTGGGGCCGTCGGGCAGCTGCGGCCCCGAAGACGCCGAACAGCGCCTTGAGCCCGAGCGCGACGCCGACACCGGCAGCCAGCCCGATGATCGAGCTGAGCAGGCCGACGACGACCGCCTCGAGCAGCACGGCCCGCCGGACCTGGCCGCGGCTGGCGCCGAGCATCCGCATCAGGGCGAGCTCTCGGGTGCGCTGCGCCACCAGCATCGAGAACGTGTTGAAGATGATGAAGGCGCCGACGAACAGCGCGATCAGCGCGAAGACCAGCAGGAAGGTGTTGAAGAAGCCGAGGCCCTCCTTGACATCGCTCGCCTGCTCCTCGGCCGCCGCCTCTCCGGTGATGGCCTCGGCGTTCTCCGGGCAGCACCTCGGCGGATCCGGTCGCGCAGCTCGGTCTCGCTGACGCCGCTCGTCGGCGGCGACGGTGATCTCGTTGAAGTTGCCCTTGAGGTTCGAGCACCTCCTGGGCGTCGGCGGTGTCGAAGAAGACGTCGGTCTCGCCGGCGAACGACGGCTTCCCGTCGAACTCGACGATGCCCACGATCGTGTAGGTCTTGAGCGGCTGGTCGGTGAGGACCGGCGCCGAGTCGCCGAGCTTGTAGTCGGTGCGGTCGAGCAGCCCGCGGTTGATGGCGATCTCGTCGGGGCCGCGTCGGAGCCCGGCCCTGCACGATCTCGCCGCTCTGCAGGAGCTCGCAGTCGTACCAGTTGAAGCCGAACGTCGGGGCGCCGCCGGTGCTGACCGCCTTGCCCTCGGTGTCGACCAGCTGGGCGCTGCCCTGCACCTGGCCCTGGGCCTCCTTGACGCCGTCGACCTGCTCGACGGTGCCGAGCGAGGTCCTGCGGCAGGAGAGCGCGGACGTCGCCCTGGTCGCCGGAGGTGACCTTCGTCGCCGCGGATGTCGACCGCGACGTTCTGGCTGATGGTGCTGAACAGGTCGTCGAAGACCTTGCCGAGGCTGTCGGTGAGGACGAACGCGCCGGAGACGAACGAGACGCCGAGCACGATGGACAGGGAGGAGAGCAGGAGCCGCAGCTTGCGCGCCGCGAGGCTCCGGAAGGTGGCACGGATCATCGGAGTGCGTCCCCCGCGTGGCCGGTCTCGAACTTCTTCATCCGGTCGAGGACCAGCTCGGCGGTGGGGTCGGCCATCTCGTCGACGATCCGGCCGTCGGCGAGGAACAGCACGCGGTCGGCGTACGCCGCGGCGCCCGGGTCGTGGGTGACCATCACGATGGTCTGGCCCATGTCGGTGACGGAGCGGCGCAGGAAGCCCAGCACCTCGGCGCCGCTGGCGCTGTCGAGGTTGCCGGTCGGCTCGTCGGCGAAGATGATCTCCGGCCGGCTGGCCAGCGCGCGGGCGCAGGCGACCCGCTGCTGCTGGCCGCCGGAGAGCTCGGTCGGCCGGTGGTTGAGCCGGTCGCGCAGCCCGATGCGGTCGATCACGGTGTCCAGCCACTCCTGGTCGGGCTTGCGGCCCGGCGATGTCCATCGGCAGCGTGATGTTCTCGATCGCGGTCAGCGTCGGGAGCAGGTTGAACGCCTGGAAGACGAAGCCCGACCGCGTCGCGGCGCAGGCGGGTCAGCCGCTTGTCGTCGAGCGTCGTGAGGTCGACGTCGCCGATGAACACCGACCCGTCGGTGGCGTCGTCGAGCCCGGCGAGGCAGTGCATCAGCGTGGACTTGCCCGAGCCGGACGGCCCCATGATCGCGGTGAACTGGCCGCGCGGGCAGGTCGACGGTGACGGCGTCGAGCGCGACGACCTGGGTGTCGCCGGAGCCGTAGACCTTGGTCAGGTTCTCGGCCCGGGCCGCGCAGCGAACTCGTGTTGGCGGCGGCTGGTTCCTGGGTGCTTGTGCTCACAATCAGACTCCTTGGCAGGGAACGACGAGGGCCAACCTAGGGGCGTCGTCCGGGTATCTCCATCGACTTCAGGGTGAGTTCAGGGTGAACTCCGGCACACTCCCGGGGAACCCTGAGACGGCGGCTAGACCTCGTCCACCGGCGTGTGCGGTGAGGGTCGCTCGTCCGAGCCCCGGGCCTGGGGCACCGCGGGAACGGGCAGCATCGGCAGCGGCGGCGGGGTGCCGCCGAAGGCGGGGCAGAGGCCTGGTGGTCGCACCAGTCGCACAGCCGGCTGGGGCTCGGGCGCCAGTCGCCCTTCTCGGTGGCGCGCGAGATGGCCGACCAGATCGCGCGCGAGCTTGCGCTCGGTGGCGAGCAGGTCGGCCTCGTCGGGCTCGTAGCGCAGCACCTCGCCGCTGCCGAGGTAGAGCAGCTGCAGCTGGCTCGGGACACCGCCCGTGCAGCCGCCAGAGCACCAGCGCGTAGAAGCGCATCTGGAACATGGCCTTGGCCTCGAAGCCCTCGCGAGGAGCGCGACCCGTCTTGTAGTCGACGACCCGCACCTCTCCGCCGGGGGCGACATCGAGGCGGTCGACGTAGCCCCGCAGCCGCAGCCCCGACTCGAGGTCGCACTCGACGTAGAGCTCGCGCTCGGCCGGCTCGAGCCGCTGCGGGTCCTCGAGCGCGAAGTAGGCGTCCAGCAGGCCCTGGGCGCTGGCGAGCCACTCGTCGCGCGCCCCGTCGGAGGTGAACAGCTCGCCGAGCTCGGGCTCGGCCGCCAGCAGGCGCTCCCACTCGGGGCGCACCAGCTCGCCGGCCCGCTGCGGGGTGCGCTCGGCCGCGGGCAGGTCGAACAGCCGCTCGAGCACGCGTGGACGACCGTGCCGCGGGTCGCCAGCGGGGCTGGGCGCCTCGGGCAGCCGGTCGATGACCCGGAAGCGGTAGAGCAGGGGGCAGGTCAGGAAGTCACTGGCCCGCGACGGCGAGAGCGAGGCGCGCGGCGGCTCGGCCTCGCCGGGCGCGAGCGCGACGGTCTCACCGGGCGAAGCCACGGGGGAGGTCGTCGCGCTGGTCGAGGTCATAGCAGGACTCTAGGCGCGGGGTCCGACAAGTTCGGCCGAACGGATGACCGACACGCACCGGCGTGCGCCGCCACCTAGCATCGACGATGTGCAGCGACGCGGCGAGGACGGCTCCGGGCGCGACTCCGGCAACGGCATCGTGATCGGGCGGCCGTTCGGCGTGCCGGTCTACGTGACGCCCACCTGGTTCCTCGTCGCGGGCCTGATCACCTGGTGGTTCGCGCCGAGCGTCGAGAACGACGTCCCCGGCATCGGGCAGTGGAAGTACGCCGTCTCGCTGGGCTTCGCCGTCCTGCTCTATGGCTCCGTGCTGATCCACGAGCTCGCCCACACCCTGGTCGCCCTGCGTGGCGGCCTCCCGGTCCGGCGGATCAGCCTGTACTTCCTGGGCGGTGTCTCCGAGATCGGCGAGGCGTCGAAGAACCCGCGCCAGGAGGCCTGGATCGCCGCGGCCGGCCCGCTGGTCTCCGTCGTCCTGGGCGTCGCGGCGTACGTCGTCGGCCAGGCGCTCGACCCGAACACCGTGGGCCGGTCGCTCGCGGACGCGCTGCTCGTTCAGCAACCTGCTCGTCGGCGCGTTCAACCTGCTGCCGGGCCTCCCGCTCGACGGCGGCCGGGTGCTCGCCGCCGCGGTGTGGGGGGCGACGGGGCGCCGCCACAGCGGTGTGGTCGTCGCCGGGTGGGTGGGCCGCGGCATCGCCGTCCTCGTGCTCTTCCTGCCCACGCTCATCGCCCTCGCGTTCGGCCGCGAGCCCGACCTCATCGACCTGGTCTGGGGCGCCCTGCTCGCCTCGTTCATCTGGTCCGGCGCGACCCAGGCCGTGCAGGCGGGCCGGTTGCAGCAGCGCATCCCGGGCCTGTCCGCCCGCGCCCTCACCCGGCGGGCCATCCCGGTCGCCGCCGACCTGCCGCTCGCCGAGGCGCTGCGGCGGGCGGCCGAGGCCGGTGCGCGCAACATCGTGGTGGTGGGCGGCGACGGCGCCCCGGTGGCGCTGGTCAACGAGGCGGCCGCCCTGGCGACCCCCGAGAGCCGCCGGCCGTGGGTGCCGGTCGGCGACGTGGCCCGCCGGATCCAGCCCGACCTGGTGGTCTCGGCCGAGCTGGCCGGCCACGACCTGGTCGAGGCGATCTCGCGCTTCCCGTCCAGCGAGTACCTCGTGGTCGAGCCCACCGGCGAGGTGTACGGGGTCCTCGCCACGGCCGACGTGGAGCGCGCGGTCGCCCGCGCCTGAGCGCTCGACCCGAGCCGCGCCTAGACTCGCCCACCGTGTCCACCGAAGGCCCCACGGGTGCCGCCCATCGCCGCGGTCCGTTCGCCGTGGGGGACCGGGTCCAGCTCACCGACCCCAAGGGCCGGATGCACACGATCACCCTGGTGGCCGGCAAGGAGTTCCACACCCACAAGGGCTCGATGCTCCACGACGCGCTGATCGGGCAGCCGGAGGGCACGGTCATCACCACGACCGGCGGCGTGTCCTACCTGGCGCTGCGGCCCCTGCTCGCCGACTACGTGCTGTCGATGCCGCGCGGCGCGGCGGTGGTCTATCCCAAGGACGCCGGCCAGGTCGTGCACATGGCCGACATCTTCCCGGGCGCCCGGGTCGTGGAGGCCGGAGTCGGGTCGGGCGCGCTGACCATGTCGCTGCTGCGCGCCGTCGGCGACGAGGGCCTGGTGTCGTCGTACGAGCGCCGTGCCGACTTCGCCGAGATCGCCCGCGACAACGTGGAGTCGTTCTTCGGCGGGCCGCACCCGGCCTGGCGGCTCACGGTGGGCGACCTGGTCGAGTCGCTGGACGAGACCGACGTGGACCGGGTCGTGCTGGACATGCTGGCGCCGTGGGAGTGCCTCGACGCCGTGTCGGCGGCCCTGGTGCCGGGCGGGGTGGTGATCGCGTACGTCGCGACCGCGACCCAGCTGTCCCGGACCGCCGAGGCGCTGCGCGAGCACGGCACGTTCACCGAGCCGCACGCCTGGGAGTCGCTGGTGCGCGGCTGGCACCTGGAGGGGCTGGCGGTCCGGCCCGAGCACCGGATGGTCGGGCACACCGGCTTCCTGGTGTCCTCGCGCCGGCTGGCGGAGGGCGTCGCGCCGCCCGTTGCGCCGCCGCCGGCCCGCCAAGGGGGTCCAGGCGGAGGACGCAGGCTGACGAGGGAGCCGGACGGGTGCCGCAACGGTTTGGCGACACGTGAAGGTTGCAGGTCACAACCCGACCTGCCGAAGGTAGTGTCGGGGAATCGACTCTCGGACGAGAGCGCCGCCCCGGGGAGGTGACCGACGTGCCGTCCACAGATCGCTCGGGCAACGACGCTCCGAGGCGCGCCACGGAGCTCACGCAGCAGGTCAACGCCCTCCAGGAGGAGGTCGACGTCCTGCGCCGGCGGCTCTCGGAGTCCCCGCGGCACACGCGTGCCCTCGAAGAGCGGATGACCGACCTGCAGGCCAACCTGGCTGCGGTCACCACCCAGAACGAGCGGCTGGTGACCACCCTCAAGGAGGCGCGCGACCAGATCGTCGCCCTCAAGGAGGAGGTCGACCGGCTGGCCCAGCCGCCCGCCGGCTTCGGCGTGTTCATCTGCCGCAACGAGGACGACACCGTCGACATCTTCACCGGCGGCCGCAAGCTGCGCGTCGCGGTCAGCCCCAGCGTCGAGATGGACAACCTGCACCGTGGCCAGGAGGTCATGCTCAACGAGGCGATGAACGTCGTCGCCGCGCTGGAGTTCGAGAGCATCGGCGAGGTCGTGACCCTCAAGGAGGTGCTCGCCGACGGCGAGCGCGCCCTGGTCGTCGGCCACACCGACGAGGAGAAGGTCGTTCGCCTCGCCGAGCCGCTGCGCGAGGAGCACCTGCGGGTGGGGGAGTCGCTGCTGCTCGAGCCGCGCTCCGGCTACGTCTACGAGCGGGTGCCCAAGTCCGAGGTCGAGGAGCTCGTCCTCGAAGAGGTCCCCGACATCGACTACACGCTGATCGGCGGCCTGGCCGCGCAGATCGAGATGATCCGTGACGCCGTCGAGCTGCCCTACCTGCACCCCGAGCTGTTCACCGAGCACAAGCTGCGCCCGCCCAAGGGCGTCCTGCTCTACGGCCCGCCCGGGTGCGGCAAGACGCTGATCGCCAAGGCCGTCGCCAACTCGCTGGCCAAGAAGGTCGCCGAGGTCACCGGCAAGCCCGAGGGGCGCTCGTTCTTCCTCAACATCAAGGGCCCCGAGCTGCTCAACAAGTACGTCGGCGAGACCGAGCGGCACATCCGGCTGGTCTTCGCCCGGGCCCGCGAGAAGGCGTCCGAGGGCACGCCGGTCATCATCTTCTTCGACGAGATGGACTCGCTGTTCCGCACGCGTGGGTCAGGTGTGTCCTCCGACGTCGAGAACACCATCGTCCCCCAGCTGCTGTCCGAGATCGACGGCGTCGAGGGGCTGGAGAACGTCCTGGTCATCGGCGCCTCCAACCGCGAGGACATGATCGACCCCGCGATCCTGCGGCCCGGCCGTCTCGACGTGAAGATCAAGATCGAGCGGCCCGACGCCGAGTCGGCGCGCGACATCTTCTCGAAGTACATCACCGCCGACCTGCCGCTGCACGCCGAGGACCTCAAGGAGAACGACGAGAGCCGCGAAGGCACCGTCGCCGCGATGATCCAGCGCACGGTCGAGCGGATGTACTCCGAGCTCGACGAGAACAAGTTCCTCGAGGTCACCTACGCCAACGGCGACAAGGAGGTCCTGTACTTCAAGGACTTCAACTCCGGCGCGATGATCCAGAACATCGTCGACCGCGCCAAGAAGATGGCCATCAAGGACTTCCTCGACATCGGCCAGAAGGGCCTGCGCATCTCCCACCTGCTCGCGGCCTGCGTCGACGAGTTCAAGGAGAACGAGGACCTGCCCAACACCACCAACCCCGACGACTGGGCGCGGATCTCGGGCAAGAAGGGCGAGCGCATCGTCTACATCCGCACGCTCATCCAGGGCAAGCAGGGCACCGAGGCCGGCCGGGCGATCGACACCGTCGCCAACACCGGCCAGTACCTCTGACCCACCTAGAGCTTGCCGGCGGCCGCCAGCTCGTCGAAGAGCGCCCGGCCGTCCGGGACGAACGGCCAGTAGGGGTCGGCGAGGTTGGCTCGCAGCTCGTCCACCGTCAGCCAGCCTCCCCACGCGATCTCCGACTCCTGGTGGGTGATCGGCCCGTCGTACGTCGTGGTGAACGCGTGTCCCATCTGCCGGGTGCTCTCGTCGGCGTACCACTGCGTTCCCAGCGGCTTCAACCAGGCGTCCCTGATGCCGAGCTCCTCCTCGAGCTCGCGCGCGGCAGCCGCCTTCGGCTCCTCGCCGGCGGTCATGCAGCCCGCCACCCAGCAGTCGTGCATGTCGGGAAAGATGTCCTTGGTGCCCGTGCGCCGGTGCACATAGATCCGGCCGGCCGAGTCCCTGACCAGCACCGCCACCACCGCGTGCGGCAGGTTGTCGCGGCGCACGACCGAGCGGGGCGCCGAGCCCGTCACGGCGCCGGACTCGTCCACGACCGCCACCATTTCCTCGTCCACGGCGGTCATCCTGCCGTGCCGCAGCCCCCGCCCGGCACACGCCACGACGTACCCTTGCTGCCATGAGCGTGTGGCGCGTCATCGGCACGGAGACGGAGTACGGCATCTCCGTCCCGGGCAATCCGGGCGCCAACGCGATGCTGATCTCCTCGCAGGTGGTCAACGCCTACTCCCAGCCGTCGTCGTCACGGTCCCGGCGGGCCCGGTGGGACTTCGAGGAGGAGAGCCCGCTGCGCGACGCGCGCGGCTTCGACCTGGCCCGTGACGTCGCCGATGCCAGCCAGCTCACCGACGAGGACGTCGGGCCTGGCCAACGTCATCCTCACCAACGGCGCGCGGTTCTACGTCGACCATGCGCATCCCGAGTTCTCCAGCCCCGAGTGCACCAACCCCCGCGACGCGGTGATCTGGGACAAGGCGGGGGAGCGGATCATGGCCGAGGCCGCCCGCCGCGCCGCCCAGGTGCCGGGCACGCAGCCGATCAACCTCTACAAGAACAACACCGACAACAAGGGCGCCTCCTACGGCACCCACGAGAACTACCTGATGAAGCGCGAGACGCCGTTCGCCGACATCGTGCGGCACCTCACGCCGTTCTTCGTCTGCCGTCAGGTGGTCACCGGGTCCGGGCGGGTCGGCATCGGTCAGGACGGCCGGAACGAGGGCTTCCAGATCTCCCAGCGCGCCGACTACTTCGAGGTCGAGGTCGGCCTGGAGACGACGCTCAAGCGCCCGATCATCAACACCCGCGACGAGCCGCATGCGGTGGCCGAGAAGTACCGCCGGCTGCACGTCATCATCGGTGACGCCAACCTCGCCGAGGTGTCCACCTACCTCAAGCTCGGCACGACCACCCTGGTGCTGGCGATGATCGAGGACGGCTTCCTGTCCGTCGACCTCGCGGTGGACCGGCCGGTCGCGACGCTGCACGCGGTCTCGCACGACTGGTCGCTCAAGGAGCTCGTCACGCTGCGGTCGGGGCGCAAGCTCACCGCCGTGCAGCTGCAGATGGAGTACGCCGAGCAGGCGCGCAAGTACGTCGAGGACCGCTACGGCGCGGATGCCGACGCGGTGACGGTGGACGTGCTGGATCGCTGGGAGTCGGTGCTGTCCCGGCTCGAGAGCGACCCGATGTCGCTGTCGCGCGAGCTGGACTGGGTGGCGAAGCTGCAGATCCTCGAGGGCTACCGCTCCCGCGACGGTCTGGACTGGTCGTCACCGCGGTTGGCCGCGGTCGACCTGCAGTACTCCGACGTCCGCCCGGACAAGGGTCTCTACAACCGGCTGGCCGCGTCCGGCCGGTTCGAGCGGATCGTCACCGAGGACGAGGTGACCAACGCGATCACGATGCCGCCGGAGGACACCCGGGCCTACTTCCGGGGCCGCTGCCTCGCGCAGTACGCCGACGAGGTGGCCGCCGCGTCGTGGGACTCCGTCATCTTCGACCTGCCCGGGCGCGACTCCCTGCAGCGGGTGCCCACCCTGGAGCCGCTGCGTGGCACCAAGGAGCACGTGGGGCCGCTGCTCGACCGCTGCCGCAGTGCCGAGGAGCTGGTGGACGCGATCACGGCCAACTGAGGCCGGACTGTTTCCGGCTCCGCCACGCGGCACACCTGCTCGGCCCGCTTACTCGGAACGTCGGTTCTGCCGACTAAGGTCGAGTCAGAGCAGCACCAGCGGGGTCGCACTGGAGGGTTCCATGGCAGCGAAGGACACCGGCGGCGGGCAGAAGCGCGCGTCCAAGACCTCCGAGGAGACCGACGAGGTCGTGGCCGAAGAGTCCACTGACGTCGCGGAGCGCAAGGAGAAGCTCGACGAGGACATCGACGCAATCCTGGACGAAATCGACGAAGCGCTGGAGGAGAATAGCGAGGAGTTCGTGCGGGGCTTCGTCCAGAAAGGCGGCGAATAGACGCATATGTCCGGTATGCCGGATGCAGAACAGATCAAATGGTGCAAGCGATGCAGTCGGGATCTACCCCTGGAGCATTCGCTTCCAACCGGTCGACCGCCGACGGCCTCCAGTTCTACTGCCGGGCCTGCTCCGCTGATATCTATCGCGAGCGCCGGGAGGCGAAGGGCCACGTCGTCCGCGAGCGTGTGGTCGTGCCAGCGGGCCACAAGCACTGCCGAGACTGCGGATGACGAAGCCATACGCTGAGTGGCACACGAATAGGGCCAGCCGTGATGGCTGTCGCTGCGTACTGCATAGCCTGCACGACCGATCGTGGACGGGAGAGCTACTTCCGACGGAAGTACGGTCTGACCCAGAGCGAGCTCGAGCTGTTGAGAGATGTGACGACTGTCTGTCCCATATGCCTGCTGCGGCCGCCCGTACACGTCGACCATGACCACGAAACGGGCAAGGTGCGGGGCATGCTGTGCTTCACGTGCAACGCTGCTCTCGGACAGCTGCAGGACGACCCGACGATCATCCGCCGCGCGGCGGAGTACGTGGAAGGAAACGTGTGGCAACCGACCAAGCTGGCACCGGGCGTCTACCAGCTGCCTATCTCACTCCCGGAAGCTCGTCGTTCTCCGAGTTCCTCGGCGCGCATGCCCCGGACCTCCTCCCCGGTCGACGTACGCCTCCTGCAACCGCATTGACCACCGAGGCGCCGCACGGCACCACCATCGTCTCGCTGACGTTCCCTCGCGGCGTGGTGATGGCAGGTGACCGCCGCGCGACCATGGGCAACTACATCGCCCAGCGCGACATCGAGAAGGTCTTCCACGCCGACGACTACTCCTGCGTCGGCATCGCCGGCACGGCGGGCATCGCGATCGAGATGGTCCGGCTCTTCCAGGTCGAGCTGGAGCACTACGAGAAGATCGAGGGCACGACGCTGTCGCTCGAGGGCAAGGCCAACCGGCTCGCCCAGATGATCCGCGGCAACCTCGGCATGGCCATGCAGGGGCTGGCGGTGGTTCCGCTCTTCGCCGGCTACGACCTCGAGACCGACGACAGCCGCATCTTCAGCTACGACATCACCGGCGGCCGCTACGAGGAGCACAAGTTCCACTCCGTCGGGTCGGGCTCCCTGTTCGCCCGCGGGGCACTGAAGAAGCTCTGGCGCGAGGACTTCAGCGTCGACGACGCGATCCTGTGTGCGGTGCAGTCGCTCTACGACGCGGCCGACGAGGACTCCGCCACCGGCGGGCCGGACCTGACCCGGCGGATCTTCCCGGTCGTCGCCACGGTGACCACCGATGGCTACCGGCGACTCTCCGACGACGAGGTCGGCGAGTTCGTCGAGACCGTCATCGCCGGTCGCATGGACAACCCCGGCGGACCGCCGGCACCCCTACGGTGAGATCGAAGGAGTCCCCGCAGTGACGATGCCGTTCGGATACGTCTCGCCCGAGCAGGTGATGAAGGACCGGGCCGACTACGCCCGCAAGGGCATCGCCCGCGGCCGCAGCGTGCTCGTGCTCGCCTTCGACGGCGGCATCCTCTTCGTCGGGGAGAACCCCTCGCGGGCGCTGCACAAGATCAGTGAGATCTACGACCGCATCGCGTTCGCCGCTGTCGGCAAGTACAACGAGTTCGAGAACCTGCGGATGGCCGGCGTGCGCTACGCCGACCTGCGCGGCTACTCCTACGACCGCCAGGACGTGACCGGCCGCGGCCTGGCCAACGTCTTCGCCCAGACCCTCGGGGCGATCTTCACCCAGGAGTCCAAGCCGTTCGAGGTCGAGATCGCCATCGCCGAGGTGGGCCAGACGCCCGACGAGGACCAGATCTACCGGCTGACGTACGACGGGTCGGTGGCCGAGGAGCGCGGGTTCGTCGTCATGGGCGGGCAGGCCGAGCAGATCAACACCGAGCTCGAGAGTCGCTACCAGGAGAACATGACCCTGGCCGATGCCCTCACCATGGCCGTCGACCTGCTCGGGCGAGACCCCGCGGGCGGCGAGCACCGCACCGTCGCGGCTGCCCAGCTCGAGGTGGCCGTCCTCGACCGGGCGCGCCCCCGGCGTACGTTCCGCCGCATCACCGGAGCCCTGCTGAACCGGCTGCTGGGACAGGAAGGCGCCCCGGTGGACCGGGCCGGCGAGCCCGAGCCGCTGGGCGGTGTCGCGCCGGACGAGCGCGACACGTCGCCGCCAACTGCCCTCGCCGGTGGCTCGCACGAGCCGCCCGGTCCCGAGCGCGACAACGACGAGGCGTGACCCCGACCGACCCGCACCGCCGCGCCCAGCCCTGGGAGCTGCTGGCCGAACGTCCGCGCACCGGCGGCTGGTTGCCGGTGGCCACGCGCACCTACCGGATGCCCGACGGCTCGGTGTCCGACTGGGACATCCACGTGCCGTCGTTCACCACCGTCGCGGTCCTCGCCCTGACGGCCGACGAGCACGTCGTGGTGACGCGGCAGTTCCGGCCGGGTCCCGATCGGGTCCTCGTCGACCTGCCGGGGGGCATCGTCGACCCGGGGGAGGACATCGGCGCGGCCGCCGCACGTGAGCTGCGCGAGGAGACCGGCTACGCCGCTGCGTCCCTGGAGATCGCCGGCGGGACCTGGGCCTTCGGTGCGTCGACCTGGCGGCGGCACGTCGCCATCGCCCGCGACTGCCGGCTCGTCGGTGCCGTCACCTCGTGGGGAGGCGACGAGTACTGCGAGCCGGTGCTCCTCTCGCTCAGCGACTTCCGTCAGGTGCTCCGGTCGGGGGAGACCACCGACGTCGACCTGGGCTACCTCGCCCTCGACGTCGCCGGTCTGCTCTAGCTCACGCCCACCCGCCGAGTTTGTCGTCCGGCCTGCCGGGAAGGCGCAGGGCGAGGTGATGACCGTGCCAGCCAAGACAACCAAGAAGGACATGCCCTCGACCCTCCAGCGCTCACCCAAGAAGGCGCAGGACACGTGGGGCAAGACCCACGACTCGGCGGTCGAGCAGTACGGCGAGGGGGAGCGGGCACACCGCACCGCCTTCGACTCGCTGAAGCACTCGTTCGAGAAGGTCGGCGACCACTGGGAGCCGAAGAAGGAGAAGGGGCCCTCGGACAGCCAGGCCGCCAAGAGCGGCCCCGCGGCCCGCAAGGGCGGCAAGACCGCCGGTGGCGTCGACGCCAACGCCTCCAAGGCACACCTGATGGACCTGGCCAGGCGCCTCGACGTCCCGGGCCGGTCCCGGATGACGAAGAGCGAGCTGGTCGAGGCGCTGCAGAAGGCGAACGCGCGGGCGACCAGCAAGGCATCCCGCTAACTGGGTGTGTCCTAGTGCGCGGACTGGGTGTCACGTGCGTCATGGGGCCAGCGCCCCGGCCGCCGAGGCGGTTCCGCGCAGACGATCAGGCCGGACGGAGAGCCCCTGCAGCCAGGCCTGCCAGGCCGGCTCCTCGCGCCGCACGTAGTCGGCCGCGTCGGGGGAGAAGAGGTACGCCCGTACGCCCACGATCGCCTGGCCGTCGCCTACGCCGAACGCGAAGGCGCGGAGCATCCCGGGAACCGGCCCGGTGAGTCGGACCAGCGCATGCCGCTCGCCGAGTCGCTCGACCGTGCCGGTGGCGCCGCGCACCTCGACCGTCGCGCCCTCGTCGCCCAGACCGAGCGCATCGTGCAGCGTCGACCAGAGCGCCTCCTCGTCACCGGGGTGTGAGGCGCTGGCCTCGAGCTGGGTGGCCTCCTGGCCGGGGAAGTGCGACAGGTAGAGGCGCAGGTTGTCGAAGAACGGCATCCAGTTGGGGCCCAGGGAGTCCCACCACTCCGACTCCCAGTCGGCGCCGGTCCCGAAACCGCTGCTGGTGACGCGCACGACGCAGGTGCCGCCGGACTGCGCCTCGACGAGGAACTCCGACGTCAGCGGGCTGAGCGACTCCGGGTCCTTGCCCATCAGGGCGGCCCAGTCCTCCTCGTACTCGATGCGACGCGGCGGGTCCCACCCGGTGACCTGGCCGTCCGAGCCCATCTCGGGGCCCATGGCTGAAGTGCAGGGAGCCGCCCTCGCGCTCCTCCATCTCGGCCGGCAGGAACCAGGCGCTCATGCCCTTGGCGGTGGCGATGGCTTGCCAGACCTGCTCCGGGGTGCCCGGAACCTCGACGCTGAACTCCAGGCGGTACGGGACGTTCGGGGTCGTGCTCATGTGCTCTCCTCAGGAAGTGGGTGGGAGGCGACGACGAGCCGGTGCGGGCGCCCGTCGTCGTGGTGGTAGCGAGCGGCCAGGTCGAGCACCGCCGCAGTCAAGTCGTCCGCGAAGGCAGCCCGGTCGGCGGCCGACCGGAAGCCGATCTGCGTGTCGATGGTCAGTGTCGGCAGGCGCTTGCCGGACGCACCGGCCCGGCGCGCCAGGGCGCCGACCTCGCGCACCAGCCGGCTGGCCAGCGCGACGAGGTAGCCGGCGGACAGGTGGTCGTCGTTGGCGTCCGGGTCGGCCGCGGACGCGCTGACGGCCGCCGGCGACACGACGTACGACGCCGCCGAGGCCTGCAGCACCCGCTCGGTGATGCCGCCGTGCCGACGCTCCTCGGACAGCTCCACCAGGCCGTGCGCCTCGAGCGCCTTGAGGTGGTAGTTGACCTTCTGGCGCGCGATGCCGACCCGGGCGGCGAGCCCGGCTGCGGACGCCGGGACGGCCAGCTCGCCGAGCAGCCGGGCCCGGACCGGGTCCAGCGCGGCGGCGGCTGCCTCCGCGCTCTCGATGACCTCGACGTCCTGCATGACGCCACCGTTGCATTGACAAGAAATGTTGTCAAGGGCCCGACGTAGCCTCGTCGGCATGGACTACCGACCACTCGGCAACTCCGGCCTGCTCGTCTCCGTCGTCGGACTCGGCTGCAACAACTTCGGCGGCCGCATCGACCTGGCCGCGAGCCGCGCCGTCATCGAAGCCGCGCTGGACGAAGGCGTCACGCTCTTCGACACCGCCGACATCTACGGCGTGCAAGGCGGCTCGGAGAAGGTGCTGGGCGAGGTCCTGGGCAGCCGGCGCGACCAGGTCGTTCTCGCCACCAAGTTCGGCCACCAGGACCACGACATGGGCTACGGCCCGACCGCCGGCGCGAAGGGCGGGCGCGCCTACATCCGCCGAGCCGTCGAGGAGTCACTGCGCCGGCTGCGAACCGATCACATCGACCTCTACCAGCTGCACACGCCCGATCCCGTGACGCCGATCGCCGAGACCCTCGCCGCTCTGCACGAGCTCGTTCTCGAGGGCAAGGTTCGCTACGTCGGTCACTCCAACCTGAGCGGTTGGCAGCTCGCCGAGGCGGACCACGTGGCCCGCGAGCGCGGCTTCACGCCGTTCATCTCGGCGCAGAACCAGTGGTCGCTGCTGGACCGCGACGATCGAGCGCGAGCTGGTGCCGGCGGCCGAGCACTACCGCGTGGGCGTGCTGCCGTACTTCCCGCTGGCGCAGGGTCTGCTGACGGGCAAGGTACGGCGAGGAGAGCCGATCCCGGAAGGCACCCGGCTCGCGGGCCGGGCCCATCTGGTCACGGAGCGCCGGCTCGACCAGGTGGAGCAGCTGCGCACGCTTGCCGACAAGCTCGGTCGCAGCCTTCTCGACCTCGCCGTCGGCGGCCTGGCGGCTCGCCCGGTCGTCGGGTCGGTGATCGCCGGTGCCAGCCGGCCGGAGCAGGTGCGCGCGAACGTCGCCGCCGGCACGTGGACGCCCACTGCCGAAGAGCTGGCGCTGATCGACGAGATCACCGCAGCGCAGGACGACTGACGATGAACATCGCGAACGTCGACATGGCTGCGGCCTGGGACGGGGACGAGGGCACGGACTGGGCACGGGACTGGGAGCGCTACGACCTCGGCGTCAGGTCGCATCACCTGCGGCTGATGGAGGCGGCAGCGATCTCGCGGCCGGACCACGTGCTCGATGTGGGATGTGGGAACGGACAGACGACTCGCGATGCCGCCCGATCGGCAGCCGATGGCTCGGCCTTGGGCGTGGATCTGTCCATCGGGCATGATCGCGCGTGCCCGCGAGATCGCTCGGCGCGAGAGCCTCACCAACGTCACCTTCGAGATCGCCGATGCGCAGGTGCACCCGTTCGAGCCTGCGAGCTATGACGTCGCGATGAGCAGGTTCGGCGCGATGTTCTTCGGCGATCCGGTCGCCGCGTTCACCAACATCGGCCGGGGCCTACGCCCTGGCGGCCGGCTCGTGTTGATGTCGTGGCAGCGACTCGAGAACAACGAGTGGCTCGTGGCCATTCGGCGCGCACTGGCCGTTGGTCGCGAGCTGCCAACGCCACCCGTCGGCGTTCCCGGGCCGTTCGGGCTCGCCGACCCCGACGACGTCTCGACGATCCTGACCGCGGCCGGATTCGAGCAGGTCGAGTGTCAGGCCGTGGAGGAGCCCTTCTTCGCCGGCACCGACGCCGACGATGCTGTTGCGTTCCTCGGTCGTGGTGGCGTCGTTCGGGGCCTGCTCCAGGGTCTGGAGCCCTCGGACAGGGAGCGTGCACTTGACGCCTTCCGCGCAACGATGGCTTCCCACGAGGGGGAAGAGGGTGTGCGGTTCGACTCGGCGGCCTGGCTCATCTCCGCGGGGCGACCAGCGAACTGACCACTGGCACTCCGAGTCCAGCATCATCCGGACGTGCCGGGCGGGCAAACCCCGGCGGATGCCCGGCAATGCGCGCCGCTCGGCGTACGGTGTTCCGCATGGACCGCCGGATCTTCGGGTTGGAGAACGAGTACGGCGTGACCTGCACGTTCCGCGGACAGCGCAGGCTCTCCCCGGACGAGGTTGCCCGCTACCTGTTCCGCCGAGTCGTGTCGTGGGGCCGTAGCAGCAACGTGTTCCTGCGCAACGGGGCGCGGCTCTACCTCGACGTGGGCAGCCACCCGGAGTACGCGACTCCCGAGTGCGACGACATCCGCGAGCTGGTCATCCACGACAAGGCGGGGGAGCGGATCCTCGAGGGGCTGCTGGTCGATGCCGAGCGTCGGCTGCGCGAGGAGGGCATCGCCGGCGACGTCTACCTGTTCAAGAACAACACCGACTCGGCCGGCAACTCCTACGGCTGCCACGAGAACTACCTGGTCGGGCGGCACGGCGAGTTCACCCGGCTGGCCGACGTCCTGATCCCGTTCCTCGTCAGCCGGCAGATCATCTGCGGCGCCGGCAAGGTCCTGCAGACCCCGCGCGGCTCGGTCTACTGCGTGAGCCAGCGCGCGGAGCACATCTGGGAGGGCGTCTCCAGCGCCACCACGCGCTCGCGGCCCATCATCAACACCCGCGACGAGCCGCACGCCGACGCCGAGCGCTACCGCCGCCTGCACGTCATCGTCGGCGACTCGAACATGAGCGAGACGACGACGCTGCTCAAGCTCGGCGCGACCGACCTGGTCCTGCGGATGATCGAGGCCAACGTCGTGATGCGCGACCTCACCCTGGAGAACCCGATCCGGGCGATCCGCGAGATGAGCCACGACATCACCGGCCGGCGCAAGGTGCGACTGGCCAACGGCCGCGAGGCCAGTGCCCTCGACATCCAGCTGGAGTACCTCACCAAGGCCCGTGACTTCGCCGCCCGCCGCGGCCTGGACGAGGGCATCGTCAAGCGGGTGCTCGACCTCTGGGAGCGCACCGTCAACGCCGTGGAGACCGGCAACCTCAGCGACGTGGAGACCGAGATCGACTGGGTGATCAAGCACAAGCTCATCGAGCGCTACAGCGCGAAGCACGGCCTGGCGCTGTCCTCGCCCCGGATCGCCCAGATCGACCTCGCCTACCACGACATCTCCCGGGAGCGCGGCCTGTTCTACCTGCTCCAGCGCCGCGGGATGGTCGAGCGGGTCGCCCGAGACCTGGAGATCTTCCAGGCCAAGTCGATCCCGCCGCAGACGACCCGGGCCCGCCTGCGGGGCGAGTTCATCCGGCGCGCCCAGGAGCGCCGCCGCGACTTCACCGTCGACTGGGTGCACCTCAAGCTCAACGACCAGGCGCAGCGCACGGTGCTGTGCAAGGACCCGTTCCGCAGCGTGGACGAGCGGGTGGAGAAGCTGATCGCCAGCATGTGAATTCGCTAAGAACCTTGGCTGGCGGCAGGAGCACGCCGTACGCGGGGTTAGGCTGGTTGTGCTCCCACCTTCCCCGAACACGAGGATTTTTCGTGCGCCGAACTGCCGCCCTACTCCTGTCCCCGCTGCTCGCCGTCGGCCTGCTCGCCGGCTGCGGCGGATCTGACAGCACCGCCGAGAAGGGGCTCCCCAGCGTCAGCGGAGACTACGGCGACAAGCCGAAGGTCACCGCTGACAAGGAGGAGAAGCCGGGCAAGACGCTCAAGTCCGATGTCCTCGTCGAGGGCAAGGGCCCGAAGGTCGCCAAGGGTGACCTGCTCGTCGCCGACTACCTCGGCTCGGTCTACGCGACCAACAAGGTCTTCGACAACTCCTACGACCGTGGCCAGCCCGCCGGCTTCGAGATCGGCACCGGCAAGGTCATCAAGGGCTGGGACGAGACGCTGGTCGGGGTCAACGCCGGCAGCCGGGTCCTCATGGTCATCCCGCCGGCCAAGGGCTACGGCACCGAGGGCAACGAGCAGGCCGGCATCAAGGGCACCGACACCCTCGTGTTCGTCGTCGACGTGATCGCGTCCTACGGCAAGGACGCCACGAAGGCCGATGAGACGTCCACCGCCGTCACCGGCCTGTCGCCGAAGCTGCCCAAGGTCGAGGGCGCCCAGGGCGTCGCGCCGAAGATCACCGTCGCCAAGGGCACCACGCCACCCAAGGCGCCGTCCGTGACCGTCATCTCCACGGGCAGCGGCAAGCCGCTCGCGAAGGGCAAGCTGGCGATCGTCCAGTACACCGCCGTGAACTACGCCGGCGAGCCGCTCGACTCGACCTGGGAGACCGGCGTCCCGCGCGCCTTCGGCATCGGGATCGAGGGCCAGGCGACGCCGTTCGACGAGCTCGCGGGCGTCCCCGTCGGCAGCCGGGTGCTGCTGCTCCTGCCGGCGCAGCAGGGCGGCGACCCCAAGAAGGACAGCGTCGCGGTAGCCATCGACATCCTGGCGATGCACGGCCCGGCGAAGGAAGCCGCCTGATGAGCACCAGCTCCAACGAGAAGCCGGAGATCGACTTCCCGGACGGCCAGCCACCCGGCGAGCTCGAGATCACCGACATCACCGACGGCACCGGCGAGGAAGCCACCGCAGGCCACACCGCGGTCGTGCACTACGTCGGCGTCGCGTTCTCGACCGGCGAGGAGTTCGACGCCTCCTGGAACCGCGGTGAGCCGTTCTCGTTCCGGCTCGGCGCGGGCAACGTGATCGCCGGCTGGGACCGCGGCGTGCAGGGCATGAAGGTCGGCGGCCGCCGCAAGCTGGTCATCCCGCCCGACCTCGGCTACGGCGACCGCGGCGCCGGTGGCGCGATCGCGCCGGGGGAGACCCTGATCTTCGTCGTCGACCTGCTCGACCTGCGCTGACCCGACGATCATCGCTGCGATCCGCTACGACACACCGGGAGTTCTCCGCAGACGCAGCGAGTGAGGTGGCAGGAGCTGGGCGGCGTGGCGGCCGGCGGCGGCTGAGGCCAGGAAGCACGCCGGGTCATCGACCAGCGAGCGGCCCATCGACGACAGCCCGACCGGGCACGCCTCCAGCGCCGCCATCAGCCCGGCGACGTCCACCTGCACCAGCCGGTGCCGCTCCCCGAGCGGCGCCGCGTCGGCGTCGCACCTGCGCACCGAGATCCCCGTCAAGAGCCGGTACGACGACATCCGCCGCCGCCAGCGCCACCCGCCCGTAGGCCGTCAGGCTGTGGTGGCTGACACCGCGGTGACGCTCGCGCGGGTCGGCGTCGGACACCCGCAGCGCCGCCACCGGACGGCCGCCCAGGACGCTCGCGGCGTTGAGCGCCTCACCGGCCGCCACGCCGGAGAACCCCCACCGGGTGCCGGTGCCGAGGTTGCCGGGCCCCTGGGTCACCACGGCGACGTCCGCCTGCAGCACGTGGTGAGCGGCCAGCAGGCCGGTGTGCACGGTCACCGCCTCCAGGTCCCCGCCGAACGCCTGGCCGACCGTCACGGAGCCGACGAGCCAGTCGGCCCCTCGCAGCCCGGCGACGGTCCGGGAGAACGCCATCGGCAGCGCGCCCCCGTCGGTCATGACGTAGGCGACCCGCGTGCCGGGGCGCTCGGCCCGGATGCCCGCCACCACCGCCGGCAGGGCCGAGTGCAGGTCGGCGACGACCACCGGCATCCCGTCGAGCGAGTCCGCGTCCCGCAGGACGCCATGGTGCGGGGAGTCCTGCTCGTCCACGCCCAGCACGGTCGCCTGCAGCGGTGTGTAGCGGGCCTTCACCAGGTGACCGTCACCCGGCGGCGGGTCGGCCGGGAGGGCGTCCGGCAGCGCGACGACCAGCGCATAGCCGCCGGTCCCGAGCCCCATCGCCCACGCCGTGGTGTTCAGCAGCACCCGGTCGCCCGGTCCTGGCCGGCCGACCAGCTCCGGGAAGCACAGCGCGGGCGCCTCGTCGCCGTCGACCGCCACCGTGAGCTCCAGAGCGCCGGCCCACTCCCGTCGTACGGCGAGAACCTCCCCGGCGCGCCACCTGATCACCGGGCCGACGCTATCCCAGCGTCAGCCGCGCGCCGCTGTAGGTTCTGGAGCCATGTCCGCCCAGAAGACCGAGCGTCTGCTCAACCTGGTCATCTGCCTGTTGGCGACCCGCCAGTTCATCAGCAAGGACCAGATCCGCGCGGCGGTGCCGCAGTACGCCGACTGCCGCACGGACGACGCCTTTGAGCGGATGTTCGAGCGGGACAAGGAGGAAGTCCGGGAGATGGGCATCCCGCTCGAGACCGGCAGCAACAGCGCGTGGTTCGAGGACGAGGTGGGCTACCGCGTCGACCGCGCCGCCTACGCCCTGCCCGAGGTCAGCTTCGAGCCGGACGAGCTCGCGGTCCTCGGCCTCGCGTCGCGGGTGTGGCAGCAGGCGACCCTCGCCGGGCCGGCCTCCCGCGCACTGATCAAGCTCAAGGCCGCAGGCGTCGAGCCGGACGAGTCCTCGCTGGTCGGGATCGAGCCCCGGGTGCGCACCAGCGAGCCGGCGTTCGAGCCGATCTACGCCGCGGTGCGGGATCGGCAGCCGGTGAGCTTTCCCTACCGCGCCGCCCGCACCGGGAAGCTCGTGGAGCGGCACCTCGAGCCGTGGGGGATCGTGTCGTGGCACGGGCGCTGGTACGCCGTGGGCCACGACCGTGACCGCGACGCGACTCGGGTGTTCCGGCTCTCCCGGGTGGCCGGGCCGGTGACCACGCTGGGCGAACCGGGTGACGTCGTCGTGCCGGACAAGGTCGACTTCCGGGCCCAGGTCGCCGCGCTCGCCGAGGACCAGCCCCGGGCCGAGGCGACCGTCCGGGCCCGCACCGGTGCGGGGGTCGCCCTCCGGCGGCGAGCCACCGCCGAGAAGCTCGGCAAGGGCTGGGACGAGCTGACCGTGCCGTTCGGTGATGCCGAGGCCCTGGCCCAGGAGGTCGCCGGATACGGCGCGGACGTGGTGGCGCTGGAGCCGCCGGAGCTGCGCGACGCCGTCGTGCGCCGGCTGCGGGCCGTCGTGGGGGAGCAGCCGTGAGCGGCGGGGCGACCGAGCGGCTGTCCCGGCTGCTGGCGATGGTTCCCTACCTGCTCGCGCGCCAGGGCATCCCGCTGCGCGAGGCGGCTCGCCAGTTCGGCATCAGCGAGGACCAGCTGGTCAAGGACCTCGAGCTGCTGTTCGTCTGCGGGACCCCCGGCCACATGCCCGACGACCTGATCGAGGCGGAGTGGGACACCGGGCACGTCTACCTCAACAACGCCGAGACGATCGCCCGGCCGCTCCGGCTGGGCGTGGACGAGGCGCTCGCGCTGATCGTCGGGCCTGCGGGCCCTGGCCGAGGTGCCCGGCCTGCACGACCGCGACGCCCTGGACCGCACCCTCGCCAAGCTCGAGGCCGCCGCGGGGGACGCCGCGCTGGCGAGCGCGCAGGTCTCCGTCGAGGTGGAGGGCGAGGCGGAGGTGCTCGCGACGGCACGGCGGGCGATCGCCAGCAACCAGCGGCTGCACCTGCGCTACTTCGTGCCCACCCGCGACGAGACGACCGAGCGCGACGTGGACCCCATGCGGGTGCTGCTCGTGGACGGGCGGTGGTACCTCGAAGGGTGGTGCCACCGCGCCGAGGCGGTGCGGCTGTTCCGCCTCGACCGGGTGGACCAGATCGAGCCGCTCGACGTCGCGGCCGAGCTGCCCCCGGAGGCCGTCGCGCGCGACCTGGACGAGGGGCTGTTCGTGCCCTCTCCCGACGACACCGTGGTCACCCTCGAGCTCGACCCCCCGGCCCACTGGGTCGCGGACTACTACCCGGTCGAGGACGTGCAGCGGGTGGCGGGCAAGCGGCTGCTCGTCCGGCTGCGTGCCGCGGACGGTCGGTGGCTGCGGACGCTGGCCCTGCAGCTCGCCGGCTCGGCCCGCATCCTGGACCCGCCTGAGCTCGCCGAACAGGTGAATGTTGCCGCCCGGGAGGCGCTCGCGGCGTATCGGCCCAGCGTCTGGAGGTCCGAGCTCAAGCGACATCAGCCGAACGTCTGATTTCTGTTTGCCCTCTCAAGCATTGCCGCCCCTTTGCCGAACACCTGTTATCGCCCCAGAGAGGGGCCGCAGGGAAGGAGGCGAAGGCCGTGACCACCATCAAGACCTCGTGCCCCGTCTGCGGAGACGTCGAGCTCACCCCCGGCCAGATGCGCCTCGTCGTGTGCTCGAAGTCCGACTGGTCCTTCTACTCGTTCAACTGCGGAACCTGCCGCGACGAGATCCGCAAGCCCGCCGACAACGAGGTCGTCTCGCTGCTCGTGTCCGGTGGCGTGCGCGCCGAGCGCTGGGAGATCCCGGCCGAGGCGTTCGAGGAGCACACCGGCACCGCGATCTCCTACGACGACGTGCTGGACTTCGCACTCGGCCTGGACCGCGTCGACAACCTCGCGGCCATGATCATCCCCCGCGTCGAGGCCTGACGCTCCGCTGCCCCGCGGCTGACCCGTTAGGGTCGCCCCCGTGCTGTGGTTCCTGCTCTGGTTCGTGCTGGTCGTCGCTGCGGCCGCCTTCCTCGGCTACCTCGCCCGCAACCTCTATCGCCAGGGCGAAGGCCCTGATGAGGGAGGCCGCGGCCGCCTCGGACCGGCTGGGCGAGATCACGGCCGCCATGGACGCAGTCGACCGCTCCGCGGGACACGCCGGTCCGACCTGCGGTAATCGCGCCGCCCACGGCGTACGATCAGAAAAACCCGATCGCGAGGAGTCACCGCAATGCCGAACCTCAAGGGCTGGGAGATCGTGATCATCCTCGCTCTCCTGCTGCTTCTCTTCGGTGCCAAGCGACTGCCGGACGCGGCGAGAGGGCTCGGCCGGTCCCTTCGCATCTTCAAGGCCGAGACCAAGGGCCTGCGCGAGGACGACAAAGAGCGCGACGCCAGCTCGGACAGCACCCCCACCCCGACCCGCGAGATCGAGGGCACGTCCCCGACCCGCGAGCCGGTGGTGCCCCAGCCGGCCGAGCACGAGACGCGCGAGCGCTGACCGCGCGCCATCCGCTCCCGCCTGCTGCCTGAGCCGTGACCACCTTCGCGTTGCGTCGGCGGCGGGCTGGTGGTCGAGCGTGACCCCGAGGGGCGGATGCCCCTCATGGACCACCTGCGCGAGCTGCGCCGGCGGGTGTTCATCTGCGTCCTCTGCCTGATCCCCGGCACGATCATCGGCTGGGTCTACTACGACACGATCGTGCAGTTCCTCGCCGACCCGGTGTGCGACGTCGACGTCAAGGGGCTCTCCGACGGCGACACCTGCGGACCGCTCGTCATCAACGGCCTGCTGGGGCCGTTCAACCTCCAGGTGAAGGTCTCGCTGGCGACGGGGGTCGCCCTGTCCGCGCCGGTGTGGCTCGCGCAGCTGTGGGGCGTTCGTGACCCCCGGGCTGCACCGGCAACGAGCGGCGGTGGACCGCCGCGCTTCCTGGCTGCGGGCGTCCCGCTGTTCTTCGCCGGCGCCGCGCTCTGCTACTGGATCCTGCCGAAGGCGACCAAGCTCCTGCTGGGATTCACCCCGGAGGACGTCCGCAGCATCGTCGACTTCAACGAGTACCTCTCGATCGTGATGCGGCTGATGCTCGTCTTCGGGCTCGCGTTCGAGGTGCCGGTCTTCATCATCCTGCTGAACCTCCTCGGCATCCTGCCCGCGGCGCGACTCGCGAGCTGGTGGCGGCAGATCATCTTCGGCGTCTTCCTCTTCGCCGCCGTGGCCACGCCGACCGGCGACCCGCTCACGATGACGTCACTCGCCGCCCCGCTGTGCCTGCTGATCCTCGGTGCCTACTTCATCTGCCGGATCCACGACAAGCGGGCCGGCAACCGCGACATCGACTACGGATCGCCTGTCCGACGACGAGACGAGCCCGCTGGACACGACGCCGTCTCGCGGCGACGACGGCACCTGACCGACCAACTAGAGATAGCGTGCGCTCGTGCCCCGTGAGATCGCGCTGCTCGTCAACCCGACCTCGGGCAAGGGACGCGGCGCCCGCCTCTGCGAGCCGGTCGCGCAGCGGCTGCGGGGGCACGGCTACGACGTGGACATCGTCGTCGGGCGTGATGCCGACGAGGCGTTCGACCAGATCCGCAACCGGGTCGCCAAGGGTGTCGACGCGCTGGTAGCCGTCGGTGGCGACGGTCTGGTCAACATGGCTCTGCAGGTCGTCGCCGGCACGGCCACACCTCTCGGCATCGTTCCCGCCGGCACCGGCAACGACATCGCCCGCTCGCTCGGCCTTCCCCTCGACGAGCCGGTCACCGCCGTCGACCTGCTCGCGACGACCGAGCCGCGTGCGGTCGATGTCGGACGCGCACTCGGTCGGTGGTTCGGCGGCGTGCTCAGCTCGGGCTTCGACTCGATGGTGAACGAGCGCGCCAACCGGATGACGCTGGCCACGAGGGCGCTCGCGCTACAACCTCGCGATCGCCGCTGAGCTGCGCACGTTCCGGCCGGTGCCGTTCGTGCTCGAGCTCGACGGGGAGCGCTGGGAGACCGAGGCGATGCTCGTCGCGGTCGGCAACGGCGTCTCGTACGGCGGGGGCATGAAGGTCTGCCCGGGAGCCCTGCATGGACGACGGCCTGTTCGACGTGACGGTGCTCGGACCCATCTCCAAGTTCGAGTTCGTCCGGGTCTTCCCGCAGGTCTACTCCGGTGCCCACGTCAGCCATCCCGCGGTGACCGTGCGCCGGGCGAAGTCCGTGTCCCTGGCCGCCGCCGGTGTGACGGCCTATGCGGACGGTGAGCGGGTGGCGCTGCTGCCGGTCACCTGCGACGTCGTACCGGGCGCCCTGCACGTGCTCGCGCCGTAGGTTGGGGGGATGACCAGCCCCGCCGAGAAGTACGCCTCCGCGCGGCGTCGGGCGGCGGACACCGGCATCGGAGCTGGCCCGGTTCGCTGCCGTCTACCCCTTCGGGCTCGACCAGTTCCAGGTGCGCGCCTGCCAGGCACTGGAGGCCGGCGACGGCGTGCTCGTCGCCGCCCCGACCGGTGCCGGCAAGACGGTCGTCGGGGAGTTCGCGGTGCACCTGGCCCTCGCCGAGGGACGCAAGTGCTTCTACACGACACCGATCAAGGCCCTGTCCAACCAGAAGTACGCCGACCTGGTGCGCCGGCACGGCGCCGATGCCGTCGGCCTGCTCACGGGCGACAACACCGTCAACGGCGAGGCACAGGTGGTCGTGATGACCACCGAGGTGCTGCGCAACATGCTCTACGCCGGCTCACCCACCTTGCGCGGACTCGGCTACGTCGTGATGGACGAGGTGCACTACCTGTCCGACCGGTTCCGCGGCGCGGTCTGGGAAGAGGTCATCATCCATCTCGACGAGTCGGTGCGGCTCGTCTCGCTGTCGGCGACGGTCAGCAACGCCGAGGAGTTCGGCGACTGGCTCGTGACGGTCCGCGGCAACACCGTCGTCATCGTCGAGGAGCACCGACCCGTTCCGCTGTGGCAGCACGTGATGCCCGGGCACCGTCTCTACGACCTGTTCGTCGACGACGCCCACAAGACGGTGAACCCCGAGCTGGTCCGGCTGGCCCGGGAGGAGATGCGCTGGGGGAGGGTCGGTGACCGGCGACCCGGCCGAGGGGGTCAGCGCCCGCGCCGGGTCTACGCGCCGAGCCGGGTGGAGGTCATCGAGCGCCTCGACGCCGAGGGCCTGCTGCCGGCGATCACCTTCATCTTCAGCCGGGCCGGCTGCGACGCCGCAGTCGCGCAGTGCATGCGCTCCGGGATGCGCCTGCTCGGCCCGGGGGAGCGCGACGAGGTCCGGGCCTTCGTCGCGGCGCGCTGCGCCGACATTCCCGACGAGGACCTCGCGGTGCTGGGCTACCACGAATGGCTGGAGGGTCTGGAGCGCGGCGTGGCCGCCCACCACGCCGGCATGCTGCCCACGTTCAAGGAGGTGGTGGAGCACCTGTTCGTCAACGGGCTGGTCAAGGCCGTCTTCGCCACCGAGACCCTCGCCCTGGGCATCAACATGCCGGCGCGTTCGGTGGTCCTCGAGAAGCTCAGCAAGTGGAACGGCGAGGCGCACGCCGACATCACCCCCGGGGAGTTCACCCAGCTGACCGGTCGCGCCGGTCGACGGGGGATCGACGTCGAGGGCCACGCGGTGGTGCTCTGGCAGCCCGGCCTCGACCCGACCGCGCTCGCCGGGCTGGCCTCGACCCGCACCTATCCGCTGCGGTCCAGCTTCCGCCCGTCGTACAACATGGCCGTCAACCTGGTCGGGCAGGTCGGCCGCGAGCGGGCGCGGGAGATGCTCGAGTCCTCGTTCGCGCAGTTCCAGGCCGACCGGGCGGTGGTGGGCATCGCCCGCCAGGTCCGCCGCAACGAGGAGGCGCTGGCGGGCTACGCCGAGGCGATGCAGTGCCACCTCGGCGACTTCATGGACTACTTCCGGCTGCGCGTCGCCATCAAGGCGCGGGAGGCCGACATCAGCCGCCGCGGCAAGGCGAACAGCAAGGCAGCAGCGGTGTCGTCGCTGGAGCGCTGCGGCCGGGCGACGTGATCCGGGTGCCGAGCGGCCGCCGCGCCGGCCTGGCCGTCGTCCTGGACCCCGGCCGGGCGGAGGGACTCGACGGGCCACGGCCGACGGTGCTCACGGCGGACCGACAGGTGCGCAAGCTCTCGGTCGCGGACTTCCCGGTGCCGGTCGAGTCGCTGCAGCGGCTGCGGATCCCGAAGGCGTTCAACCCGCGCAACCCGGCGCAGCGCCGCGACCTCGCGTCGACGCTGCGCAACACCGGCCTCGAGGACGCGCCGCGGCGCCGGCGGGAGCGCTCCGAGGCGGCCGACGACGGCGAGCTGGCCACGCTGCGGGAGGCGATGCGCGCACATCCGTGCCATGCCTGCCCCGAGCGCGAGGACCATGCCCGGTGGGCCGAGCGCCACGTCAAGCTGCGCCGCGACACCGACGCCCTGCAGCAACGGGTGCGCAACCGCACCCACACCATCGTGCGCACCTTCGACCGGATCTGCGGCCTGCTCGAGGAGCTCGGCTACCTCGACGGCGACGCCGTGACGCCGGCCGGGCGGCGGTTGGCGGCGATCTACACCGAGCTGGACCTGTTGACGGCGGAGTGCCTGCGGGCCGGCATCTGGGAGGGACTGAGCCCGGCCGAGCTGGCCGCGTGCGTGTCCGCGCTGGTCTTCGAGTCCCGCCAGCCCGACGACGCCGCGACACCCCGGCTGCCGGGTGGGCGCAGCCGTGAGGCGCTGGCCGAGATGGTGCGCATCTGGGGTGCGGTCGAGGAACGCCAGAAGGAGCATCGGGTCGACAGCCCGCGCGAGCCCGACCTCGGTTTCGCCTGGGCCGCGTTCCGCTGGAGCTCGGGCCACTCGCTGGAGCCGGTGCTGCGTGATGCCGAGATGCAGGCCGGGGACTTCGTCCGGTGGACCAAGCAGCTGATCGACCTGCTCGGCCAGATCGCCGTGGCTGCACGCGACGCTGACGGCGACGCCGAGGCGGCCGGCGGCACGAAGACCGCCGTCGGGCGGACGGCCCGGGCGGCTGCCGACCTCCTCCGCCGAGGTGTCGTCGCCTACTCGTCGGTGGCCTAGCCGGCCGTCGCGAACCGCGGGCAAATTGGGCGGAAACCCGTCGTACCCCGGGGTTATCCTGCCCGGATGCCGCCCCTCGTCCGACACAAGCCGAAGCGCTACGCGGCCCCGACCGACCCGGTCCCGTGGTGGGAAGGCGTCGTCGCCTACCTCATCCTCGTGCCGGGAGTCATCCTGTGGGCGGTCGGCCTGCCGGTCTTCCTGGGGTTCTGGGGATGCGCCGGGTCCAAGGACGCGGCCTGCCTGGGCATCGACGACCTGCTGCAGACCAGCGGCAACCAGTCGGCGATCATCCGCACCGCTGCGGCCTGCTACTTCTTCGCGCTGGTCGCGATGGTGCTGGTGCAGCTCCTCGTCGGGAAGCTGCACTTCCTGCTGGTCTGGGCGCTGGCGATCTCGGTGCCGGTGCTGAGCGTGCTCGGCTACGCGATCATGACCGGCGGCCTCGGCACTCCGTGGGGCAAGCTCTACAGCCTCGCGCTCGCCTCAGCGGTCGTTGGCACGTAGCGCGGCAAGCACCCGGTTGAGCGGGCTGTCCAGCCCCCAGCGCTCGCTGAGCTCCACCAGCGTCGCCGGGTCCTTCGGCGCGCGGGGCAACAGGTCGTCGTACGACGGCAGCGGCACGTCGCGGGCCACCTTGACCACGGCAGGGGCGACGGCGAGGTAGTCGCGGGCCGCGTCGAGCTTGAGCCTCGCGCCGGCGGGCATCGCCGGGTCGCCGGCGTCGAGGGCGGCCATCAGCCCCGGCAGGTCGCCGTACCTCGTGATCAGCGCAGCGGCGGTCTTGTCACCGACGCCCGGCACCCCCGGCAGCCCGTCGCTGGGATCGCCGCGCAGGGTCGCGAAGTCGGCGTACGCGCGCCCGGGGATGCCGTACTTCGCGGTCACGGCTGCCTCGTCGATGACCTCGGCGCGGCCGACCCCGCGCGCAGCGGTGTAGAGGATGCGCACGCCCCGCTCGTCGTCGACGAGCTGGAACAGGTCGCGGTCGCCGGTGACGACCTCGACCGGGCCGGTCGCCCGCGTCGCGAGGGTGCCCAGGACGTCGTCGGCCTCGTAGCCGTCGACGCCGAAGTGCACGATGCCCAGCGCGTCGAGAACGTCCTCGATGACGGCGACCTGCGGGCTCAGGGCGTCGGGCACCAGCTCGCCGCCCTCGGGCGCGAGGCGGTGCTCCTTGTACGACGGGATCGCGGCGACCCGGAAGGCGGGTCGCCAGTCGGCGTCCATCGCGGCAACCAGGTGGGTCGGCCGGCGGTCGGTCACCAGCCGGGCGACGAAGTCGAGCAGGCCGCGCACCGCATTGACCGGGCTGCCGTCGGGGGCGACGACCGAGTCGGGCACTCCGTAGTAGGCCCGGAAGTACAACGAGGGCGTGTCCAGCACCATCAGCCGTTCGCTCATGGCCCCACCCTGCCAGCCCACCTCCGTGTCAGACTCCGCGGCCCGCTCGCGCCACGAGAGTCTGACAATGGGGCGGCGGTTAGATTGGGCGCATGACGCGGCCCGCCATCTCGCCCGACCGCCTCGCCCAGGCCCGCAAGGCCGCTGCCGAGGCGGACATCGACGCCCTGCTTGTCACGCCCGGTCCCGACCTGCGCTGGCTGACGGGCTACGACGCGCTCCCGCTCGAGCGGCTCACCTGCCTGGTCCTGCCCGCTGCGGCCGACCCGTTCCTGGTCGCACCCGGGCTGGAGGTCCCCGCGGTCCTCGCCTCGCCGGTGGGCGGCCTCGACATCGAGGTGCTCGGGTGGGGCGAGACCGACGACCCGTACGCCGTGATCGCCGGCCGGCTGCCCACCGTCGCGCGGATCGCGCTGGCCAACCGGATGTGGGCCGAGCAGGTGCTGCGGTTCGGCGCCCTGTGGCCGGCGGCCGAGCAGCACCTCACGTCCGAGGTCCTGCGCGACCTGCGGATGCGCAAGGGCCCCGACGAGGTCGACGCGCTGCGCAGGGCCGGCCAGGCCATCGACCGGGTGCACGACCGGATGGCGGAGTTCCTCCGGCCGGGTCGCACCGAGCGGGAGGCCGGCCGGGAGATCGCCACCGCGATCCTCGACGAGGGCCACGTGACGGTCGACTTCGTCATCGTCGCGTCCGGTCCCAACGGCGCGTCACCGCATCACGAGGTCAGCGACCGGGTCCTCGAAGCCGGCGACCCCGTGGTCGTGGACATCGGCGGTACGACGGCCGAGGGCTACTGCTCCGACTGCACCCGGATGTACACCCTGGGGGAGCCGCCCGCTGAGTTCGAGTCCTACTTCCGGGTCCTGCACGAGGCCCAGCTCGCGGCCTGCGCCGCCGCGCGGCCCGGGGTGACCGCCGAGTCGGTCGACGCCGCCGCGCGCACCGTCATCACCGACGCCGGCTTCGGCGACGCGTTCATCCACCGCACCGGCCACGGCATCGGCGTGGAGACCCACGAGGACCCCTACATCGTCACCGGCAACACCCAGGTGCTCGAGCCGGGCATGGCGTTCTCGATCGAGCCGGGCATCTACCTGCCGGGGCGCCACGGTGCGCGGATCGAGGACATCGTCGTCTGCACCGACGACGGCATCGAGCGGCTGAACACCACCGACCGCGACTACGTGGCGCTGGGGGCCTGATGCCGGCCGACCGCTTCCTGCCGACCGACGAGGCCCGCGAGCTGCTGGCGCTCACCCGCGAGATCGCCCGCGAGGAGCTCGCACCGAAGGCCGCGGCCTACGAGGCCGAGAGCCGGTTCCCGCGCGAGGCCTTCCGCACCCTCGGCAAGGCCGGCCTGCTCGGGCTGCCCTACGGCGAGCAGTACGGCGGGGGCGGGCAGCCCTACGAGGTCTACCTGCAGGTGGTGGAGGAGCTGGCCAGCGTCTGGGGGTCGGTCGCCGAGGGCGTCAGCGTGCACACCCTGGCCTGCTTCCCGCTGGCGCAGTTCGGCACCGAGGAGCAGCGCCAGCAATGGCTGCCGGACATGGTCGGTGGTGAGCTGCTCGGCGCCTACTGCCTGTCCGAGCCGCGAGTCGGGTTCGGACGCCGCCGCCCTGCGCACCCGGGCCGTCCGCACCGGCGACACCTACGTCGCGGACGGCACGAAGGCCTGGATCACCCATGGCGGCGAGGCCGACTTCTACAACCTGTTCGTGCGCACGTCCGACGACGGCGCCCGCGGCATCTCCTGCCTGCTGGCCCCGGCGGACACCGCCGGGCTCGCGGCCGGGACCCCGGAGCGCAAGATGGGCTTCAAGGCCTCCACCACCGCCCAGATCATCCTCACCGGGGCCGAGGTGCCCGGCCGACCGGCTCATCGGCGAGGAGGGGCAGGGCTTCCCGATCGCCCTGGCCGCTCTCGACGGCGGCCGCCTCGGCATCGCCGCCTGCGCGGTCGGCCTCGCGCAGGCCGCCCTCGACGCGGCGCTCGGCTACGCCAAGGAGCGCCTGCAGTTCGGCCGGCCGCTCGTGGAGTTCCAAGGGGTGTCGTTCCTGCTCGCCGACATGGCGACCGGCATCGAGGCGGGGCGCGCGCTCTACCTCGAGGCGGCCCGCCGGCGCGACCGCGGGCAGCCCTACGGCAAGCAGGCGGCGATGGCCAAGCTGTTCTGCACGGACATGGCGATGCGGGTGACCACCGATGCCGTCCAGGTGCTCGGCGGCTACGGCTACGTCGAGGACTACCCGGTCGAGCGCTACATGCGCGAGGCCAAGGCGTTGCAGATCGTGGAGGGCACCAACCAGATCCAGCGCCTCGTCATCGGCAGGCACCTCGCCAAGGGCTGAGGCGCCCGTCGCTACGGTGGTGCCGTGGAGGAGCTCTCGGACATCGACCGCCAGATCGTGGGCCTGCTCGGCGACCGACGGGCGGATGAGCTACACCGACCTCGGCAAGGCCACCGGCCTGTCCACCTCGGCCGTCCACCAGCGGGTCCGCCGGCTGGAGCAGCGCCGGGTGATCACCGGGTACGTCGCGGTCGTCGCGCCCGAGACGCTGGGGCTGCCGCTGACCGCGTTCATCTCGATCCGCCCGATCGACCCGAGCGCCCCCGACGACGCGCCGGACCGGCTGGCGGACATCGCCGAGATCGAGGCCTGCTACTCGGTGGCGGGGGAGGAGAGCTACATCCTGAAGGTGCGGGTGGCCACGCCGTCCGCGCTGGAGCTGCTGCTGGCCCGGATCCGGGCAGCGGCGAACGTCTCGACCCGGACGACGATCGTGCTGAGCACGCCGTACGAGTCCCGACCACCCAGCGTATGAACCTTTGCCACAACGGGTAGTCCCTTTGGTTCCGCAAAAACGGTCAAACGGGTCAACTGGGGGGTGCGGCAACCCGATACAGACAGGGAGGCCGGCAACGTTCCCGGCAGAAAGGCCCTCGTCGTGCGCTCCGTACTACGAAGCACCTTGCTCACCGCCCTCCTGGCAGGCGGCCTCGCCGTCTCGCTGATGACCGGCACGCCGGCGTCAGCGGCCACCACCCTCGAGCGGGCTGTGGTGACCAAGATCAACGCCTCCCGGGCCGCTCACGGCCTGCGCGCCCTGCCCATCCGCGTCCAGCCTGACCTACCGGGCCCACCAGCACTCGGCGGCGATGGCCAGCCGGCACCGGCTCTACCACTCCGACCTGAGCCGGATCTGCTGCTACCGGCGGTCGGCGAGAACGTCGGCTACGCCACGACCGTCTACAGCGTCCACAAGGCCCTGATGGCCTCCCCGGCCCACCGGGCCAACATCCTGGACCGGCGCTGGCGCGGGGTCGGCGTGGGCGTCGTGCAAGTCCGGCGGCTAGCTCTGGGTCACCGAGATCTTCCGCCAGCCCAGCTGACACGCGCCTGCGGAAGTGGCGCTTGGGCCCCTTGTCAGGACAGGATGGGTTTGTCATGAGTCGTTCCCCCGGTCGAGCCCTCGCCCTGGTCGCCGCCACGGCGCTGGCGGTCTCGGCACTCGTCGGGGCGCCGGCTGCGTCGGCCAGCACCACCGAGTCGGCGTTCGTGACCAAGATCAACGCGGCGAGGGCCGCGGCCGGGCTGCCTGCGGTGTCGGTGAGCGGCGACCTCGTGGCAGCCGCTCGGCGCCACTCGAGCGCGATGGCCGGCCGCAAGACGCTCTACCACTCGAGCCTGGCCGGCATCTGCTGCTTCACGTCCCTCGCCGAGAACGTCGGCGTCGGCGCGACCACAGCTGCGGTGCACGGGGCGTTCATGGGCTCCAGCGGTCACCGCGCCAACATCCTGAACCCGGCCATGCGCCACGTCGGCGTCGGCGTGGTCAGCTCGGGCGGTCAGCTCTGGGTCACCGAGATCTTCCGGGCCCCGGTCAAGGGCTCCGCTGCCAACCTCGCCACACCCACGAAGAAGACAGCGGCTCGCCCGACGGCCTCGCGGCCTCACGGAGCACCGCCCGGCAGGCACCGTCGTTCGCCGCGGTCCTGAAGACGCGGATGGCCCGGCTGTCCCACCGCGCCCCGCCGCGAAACCGTGACCCCCTGGCCAGCGCCCTGGCGTGGTCGAGCGCCATGCGCGACCTCACCGCCACCCCGCAGACTGATCAGAGCGCGCAGGACGCTGATCAGCTCAGGCTGGGGAGGAGGGCGGACTGCTCGTCCACCGACTCCGCGGCCGCGGTCCGCGATGCCTTCGCGCGGTCGGCCGCCGCAGCATGGTCGACCGACGGGCCGTGCTCGCGCCACCAGGCCTGGCCGGCCTCGGGAAGGGTGTGGATCGGGTCGTAGTACTCGTAGCGGCGGTCCAGGGCGTCGGGGTCGCTCGCCTCGATGCCGGTGCGGTAGTTCTTGGTCCAGTAGGAGATGCCGCGCACGCCGTCGTACTCCTCGATCTGGTGCACCCAGCGCTTCCCGACGAACGGGACGTCGCAGATGATCCGCGGGGTGGCGAAGCCGGGCAGGTAGCCCATGATGCCGTGCTGAAGGCGCTGCGCCTCCTTGACCGACACCCGCCAGTGCTCCGAGAACGGGATCATGTCGCACATGTAGAAGTAGTAGGGCATGATCCCGGCGCCGTCGAGCAGCGCGAAGCACAGGTCGAGCAGGTCCTTCGGGGTCGCGTTCACGCCGTGCATGAGCACGCCCTGGTTGCGCACGTCGCGCACGCCGGCGTCGAGCATCGCCTTGGTCGCGTCGGCCACGAGCGGCGTGACCGATGCGGCGTTGTTGACGTGGGTGTGGATCGCCAGGTGCACGCCGCGCGCCCGGGCCACCGTCGACAGGCGCTCCATGCCGGCGCGTACGTCGTCCTGCAGCCAGTGCTGGGGCAGGCCCATCAGCGCCTTGGTGGCCAGCCGGATGTCGCGGATGTTCTCGATGTCGAGCAGCCGGGCGACGAACGCCTCGAGGTTCTTGAACGGCATGTTCGCGACGTCGCCGCCGGACACCACGACGTCGCGCACGCCGGGGGAGCGGCGCAGGTAGTCGATCATCGCGTCGTAGCGGTCGACCGGCTTGAGGTCGAACTTCAGCTTGTCGATCACCGGCGTCGAGTTGCCGACGAGGTCCATCCGGGTGCAGTGACCGCAGTACTGCGGGCAGGTCGGCAGCAGCTCGGCGAGCACCTTGGTCGGGTAGCGGTGGGTCAGCCCCTCGGCGACCCACATGTCGTGCTCGTGCAGCGAGTCGCGGGTGGCGTGCGGGTGGCTCGGCCAGTCGGTGCGCCGGTCGGAGAACACCGGGAGCATGTAGTTGCGCACCGGGTCGGCGTAGAACGCCTCGGTCCACGTCTGGCCGTCGGCCGGGCCGGTCGGCACCATCGTGTTCATCATCTGCGGCGGCACCAGCATCGACATGGTGGCCCGCTCGGCCTGGTCGCGCTCGAGGTCGGCGTAGAACCGGTCGTCGACCAGGTCGCCCATCAGCGCGCGCAGCTGCTTGATGTTCTTGACGCAGTGCGCCCGCTGCCACTGCACGTCCGCCCACTCGGCGGCGGTGACGTCGCGCCAGCCCGGCAGGCGGCGCCAGTCGGGCTCGACGAGCTCGACCCGCCGGTAGGCATAGGGCTGCTCCAGGGCTGCGTCGGGGCGGACGCTCGGCTGGCTCAAGGGGACGCTCCTCGGTCGCAAAGCCCGTGGCTTCTCCACGTGGTCATCTTCCCGGTAGCGGCTAAGGCTACGGGAGATACTTCGGCTTCTCCACCTCAACACCGTAGGATTTCCCGACTCAGACCCGAAAGGATCATCCTCGTGGACCAGCGTCAGCCCGGCTCGCCGGTGGGCCTGCACCGGGTGATCGACCCGCCCGGCGCCCTGCCCCAGGCCGCCGCGCGCCTGGACGCGTCTCCGGAGATCTGGCCGGACGAGGTCCGGGTGCGGGTCGAGCGGCTCAACCTCGACGCGGCGTCCTTCCGCCAGCTGGAGACCGAGCACGCCGGCGACGGCGAGGCGGTCCGGGCGGAGGTGCTCGAGATCGTCGCGGAGCGCGGCAAGATGCAGAACCCGGTCACCGGCTCGGGCGGGATGCTGATCGGTGTCGTCGACGAGGTCGGGCCGGAGTCGCCCCTCGGGCTCGCAGTCGGCGACCGGGTCGCCAGCCTGGTGTCGCTGACCCTGACCCCGCTGATGATCACCGACGGGCTCCGGCGCTGGGACGGCCGCTCCGAGCAGGTCCCCGCCGAGGGCTCCGCGATCCTGTTCGGCCGGTCCATCGCGGCGGTCCTGCCCGACGACCTCGCCGACGAGCTGGCGATGGCGGTGTTCGACGTGTGCGGCGCGCCTGCGCTGACCGCCCGCGTCGTCGAGGCGTACGTCGCCCGTGGCGTGCCACCGACCGTCGCCGTCATCGGCGGGGCGGGCAAGAGCGGCTCGCTGTCGCTGGCTGCGGCCCGGCGCTCGGGCGCCCGACGCACCGTCGGCGTCGTCCCGGTCGAGCACGAGGCGACCGCGTTGCAGGCTGCCGGTCTCGCCGACGAGGTCGCGCTCGCCGACGCCCGCGACCCGGTCGCGCTGGCCGCCGCCGTCGAGGAGCGGCTCGGTGAGCCGGGCCGACGTCACCGTCGTCTGCGTCGACGTGCCCGGCTGCGAGCACGGCGCGATCCTGGCCACCGCCGAGGGCGGCACGGTCATCTTCTTCTCGATGGCGACGTCGTTCTCCGCCGCCGCGCTCGGCGCCGAGGGCCTGGCCGCCGACGTCACGATGCTGGTCGGCAACGGCTACGTGCCCGGGCACGCCGGCTACGCCATGGACCTCTTCCGCGCCGAACCCGGCGTCCGCCGGATGTTCGAGAGCAGGATGACGCCGTGACGAGGACGCTCTACCGCAACGGCCACGTGTTCACCGACTCCGCGCCCGGAGCGACCGCGATGGTCGTCGACGGCGACACGGTCGGCTGGCTCGGCGCCGAGGACGCGGCCGACGGGCTCGTGGATGGCGTCGACGCCGTCGTCGACCTCGAGAGCCGGTTGGTCACGCCCGCGTTCGTCGACGCCCACGTCCACGCGACCTCGACCGGCATCGCGCTGGCGGGCCTGGACCTGGTCGGCTGTGCCGACCTCGCCGAGTGCCTGCAGCGCGTCGAGGCGTTCTGCCGGGCGCAACGCGGCCGGGTCGTGCTGGGCCACGGCTGGGACGAGACCACCTGGCCCGAGCACCGCCCACCGACCCGGCAGGAGCTCGACCGGGCGTCCTACGGCGGCGTCGTCTACCTCAGCCGCATCGACGTGCACTCCGCCGTCGTGTCGTCGGCACTGCTCGCCGCGGTGCCCGAGGTGCGCGCCGCGGAGGGGTTCTCCGACAGCGGGCACCTCACGACCGAGGCGCACCACGTCGTACGACGGGTGGCCCGCGAGTCCGTGACGCCCGCGCAGCGCCGGGCCGCGCAGCAGGCCACCCGGGCCCGCGCCGCGTCGCTGGGCATCGGCTGCCTGCACGAGCTGGGCGGGCCGGACATCTCCAGCGAGGAGGACTTCCGGGCCATGCTCGCGCTGGCCGGGAGCGAGCCCGGCCCGGACGTGATCGGCTACTGGGGCGAGCTCGGCGGCGTCGAACGCGCCCGTGAGCTGGGCGCCATCGGCGCGGCCGGCGACCTGTTCGCCGACGGGGCGATCGGCTCGCACACCGCCTGCCTGCGCTCGGTCTATGCCGACGCGGACTCGTCGGGGCACGCCTACCTGACCGCGGCCCAGGTGCGCGACCACGTGGTGGCGTGCACGCAGGCCGGCCTGCAGGCCGGCTTCCACGCGATCGGCGACGGCGCGCTGGAGGCCGTGACGGCCGGCTTCCGCGAGGCCGCCGAGAAGGTCGGCGCGGACGCCGTGCGGGCCACCCGGCACCGGCTCGAGCACGTGGAGATGGTCGACGCCGCGATGATCGCGACCCTGGCCGACCTCGGCATCGTCGCGTCGGTGCAGCCGGCCTTCGACGCGCTCTGGGGCGGCGAGCAGGGGATGTACGCCGAGCGGCTCGGGGCGCAGCGGGCCGTCACGCTCAACCCGTTGGCCGCGATGGCGGCCGCCGGCGTCGTCCTGGCCCTCGGCTCGGACTCGCCGGTCACCCCGCTCGACCCGTGGGGGACCGTGCGGGCCGCGGTGCACCACCGGACGAGCACGGCCCGGATGGATCCGAGCGCCGCCTTCGCCGCGCACACCCGCGGCGGCTGGCCGCGGCCGGGCCGCGACGACGAGGGCGTCCTGACGGTCGGCGCCGCTGCGACGTTCGCCGTCTGGGACACGACCGAGCCCGGCCTGCCCGACCTCGATCCCGGACGACCGCTGCCGACCTGCTCGCGCACCGTCGTACGGGGGCGAGAGGTCTTCGCCGCGTAAGATCACCTACCACTGCCGAAGGACCGGACTGACCGTGAGCACCACCCGCCACCCGCGCAAGCTCGCGCTCGACCCTGCGGTCGTGCGCCGCGCGCGCACCCTCGCCCGGCAGGCGGGGCGGCCCATCGTCGCGCTGGCCCGCACCCACACCACCGTCTCGGTCGAGCGGGCCGTGCTGCGCCTGGCCGGTGTCAGCGGCGCCGACCCCGACGGCATCCCGTGGGTCAACCGGCTGGTCGACGCGGTCCGCTCCGAGGTCGGCCTCGAGCACGGCGTGGCGCTGCCGGTCTGGGACGCCCTGCTGACCGGGGGCCACACCGACCTGACCGAGCTGGCCCAGAAGGCCGCGACCGGGGGAGTGGCGTTCCGCATCCCGAGGGTCGCGACGCCGCGCGCGCGACCCGTGCCGCGCAGCCGTCAGGTGGGCGCGGGCATCCGCACGATCGACCGGCGGCGCCGGAGCGGGAGCGGATGGTCCGCCGCATCGGCGACGCGCCGCGTACGCCGTGGATCTACCTCATCGTCGCGACCGGCGACATCTACGAGGACATCCCGCAGGCGCAGGCGGCAGCCCGTGAGGGCGCCGACGTCATCGCGGTCATCCGCTCGACCGGTCAGTCGCTGCTCGACTACGTGCCCGAGGGCGCGACGCGCGAGGGCTACGCCGGCACCTACGCCACGCAGGAGAACTTCCGGCTGATGCGCGCGGCGCTCGACGACGTCTCGCGGGAGCTGGGCCGCTACGTCCGCCTGACCAACTACGCGTCCGGGCTGTGCATGCCGGAGATCGCGACGCTGGCCGGGCTCGAGCGGCTGGACATGATGCTCAACGACTCGATGTACGGCATCCTCTTCCGCGACATCAACCCGGTGCGCACGTTCGTCGACCAGCGGTTCTCCCGGCAGATCCACGCGCGCGCCGGCATCATCATCAACACCGGCGAGGACAACTACCTCACGACCGCCGACGCCGTCGACGAGGCGCACACCGTGACGGTGAGCCAGCTCCTCAACGAGTTCTTCGCCAAGGAGGCCGGGCTGGAGAACTGGCAGCTCGGGCTGGGACACGCGTTCGAGATCAACCCCGAGGTGCCCGACTCGTTCCGCCTCGAGCTCGCGCACGCGTTGCTCGCCCGGCAGCTCTTCCCGGACGCGCCGCTGAAGTGGATGCCGCCGACGAAGCACATGACCGGCGACGTCTTCCGTGGCTACCTGCTCGACGGCTTCTTCAACCTGGTGGGCGCACTGACCGGGCAGGGGATCCTGCTGGTCGGGATGATGACCGAGGCCGTCGTCACGCCGTTCCTCTCCGACCGCGACCTCGCGCTGCAGAACGTGCGCTACGTCCTGGACGCCGCCGGCAAGCTGCACGAGGACTTCCATCCCGCGCCCAACGGGTTCATCAACCGTCGCGCCAACCAGGTGCTGGGCGAGGCGGTCGAGCTGCTGGAGCGGATCACGGCGGAGCCCGGCGACACGGCGCTGCTGTCGGCGATCGCCGACGGCACGTTCGGGCTCATGAAGCGGCCGGCCGACGCGGGCAAGGGCTACGACGGCGTCGTGGAGCACGCACCGGGCTACGTCAACCCGGCCACCGACATCCTCGAGGGTGGGAAGCCGCGATGACCGAGAAGACCATCATCCGGCCCTACGGCGACACCACCGGCGACGGCATGGTGCAGATGTCCTTCACGCTTCCGGTGCCGCACGACAAGGTGTCTGAGGGCGCCGCGCTGCAGCTCGCCGCGAAGATGGGCATGGAGCCGGCTCTGCTCGTGCACGCCAAGGCGATGGGACCCGACTACTCGTTCTTCATCGTCTACGGCCAGGTCAACCACCTGGTCGACCTCTCCGCTGTGCAGGTCGTGGAGCGCGAGTTCCCGTTGCTCAGCGCGAAGGAGGTCAACGCCGCGATCAAGCGCCGGCTGCGGCGCAAGCTCGTGGTCCTCGGCGCGTGCATCGGCACCGACGCGCACACGGTCGGCATCGACGCGATCCTCAACATCAAGGGGTTCGCGGGGGAGAAGGGCCTCGAGTACTACCGGGAGATCAAGGTCGTCAACCTCGGCGCGCAGGTGCTCGTGCCCGAGCTGGTTGCGGCCGCCCGAGCCGAGAAGGCCGATGCGGTGCTGGTGTCGCAGGTGGTGACCCAACGCGACGCGCACCTGACCAACACCCGCGAGATGTCGGCGGCGTTCCGCGAGGCCTACCCGAGCGCGCGCACGCCCTTGCTCGTCGTCGGGGGACCGCGCTTCGACGCGTCGGCGACCGCCGAGCTCGGCGTCGACCGCATCTTCGGCCGCGGCACCACGCCCGGTGAGGTGGCCAGCTATCTCGTGCACGCGCTGACGTCGAGGAGTGACGGATGACCGAGGATGCCCGACTGGGACTCGTGGTGACGCACCGTCGCTACGTGCCCTACTCGCACGCCCACTACGGCGGCAACCTCGTCGACGGCGCCTACGTGCTCGGTCTGTTCGGCGACGTGGCGACCGAGGTCTGCATCCGCACCGACGGCGACGAGGGCCTGTTCGCGTCCTACGCCGACGTCCAGTTCCGCGCTCCGGTCCAGGCCGGGGACGTCGTGGAGGTGTCCGCGACGGTGACCCGGGTCGGCACGCGCAGCCGCGACCTGGAGCTGGAGGCGAGGGTGGTTGCCCGGGCAAGCACGGGAGCCGCTGCCTCCGCCGCCGAGGTCCTCGAGCCGCCTCTGGTGGCCGTCACCGCGCGGGGCACCGTGGTCGTGCCATAGCCGGCATCCACCACCCGAACTATGCCCATAGTCCAAACGGGGGATATCGGTCTGGCGTGTCGGTCTCAACACGCCGGATCCCTTGAAAAACCTCGGTAATTGCAAGATCCAGCACAGCCCGCCCCACCTGCGGCTTTGCACGTTTTCGCAGGTGAACGGCCGGTTGACAGCAGGAGACCGGACGGCAAAGGTTCAGGGGTCCACCACAGGACACCGCAGCGGAACACCTCCCTCCGCGACATGATCAACGGCTTCGGGCCAAGGGACGGCGCAATGCGCAAGCGCCGTCCGGGTGCCAGGTCCGACCGCCGCCGTCGCAGTGCAGGACGGAGAGGGAGACGGGGACCGCCGGGGTGAGACACGGGAAGGGCCCCACCGCCCAGTAGACAACGGCGCGGAGTACCGGCAGCCGGCCGGACCCCGTCGGTCCGAAGGGCGGTGCGGGCCCTTTCCCGTGCCCGCGGTTGGTTCCGCGACATTCCGCCAGACGGTACGGTCGCGGTCGGGACCCGACCCCGCCCGGGAGGCATCGCACACGGTGAGCACTGCCGCAGCTGGCATGCGCGCGCCGTGGCCCTGGTGGGCCCGCGTGCTCGGTGCTGCTGCCAGTGGCCTGCTCCTGACGCTCGCGTTCCCGCCGTACGACGTGTGGCCGCTCGCGGTCCCGGCGGTCGCCGCCCTGGCGTTGCTCTGTCGCGGCCTGCGGCCCTGGCGCGCGGCGGTGCTGGGGCTCGTGTACGGCACCGCGACGTTCCTCCCGCTGCTCAGCCTGGATGCAGGTCATCGGGGTGGATGCCTGGATCGCGCTGAGCCTGCTCGAGGCGGCGTTCGTGGCCGCGATGGCGTCGCTGCTGCCGGCCGTTGCCCGACTGCGGCTGTGGCCGCTCTGGGTCGCCTGCCTGTGGGTCGCCCAGGAGCTCGCCCGGGCCACCATCCCGTTCGGCGGCTTCCCGTGGGGGCGCCTCGCGTTCGGGCAGACCGGGTCGCCGTTCACGCCGTACGCCGCCTGGGGTGGAGCGCCGCTGGTGACCTTCGCCACCGCCCTGTCCGGCGGCCTGCTCGCCCTGGCGCTGCTGCGCTGGGGCAGCCGCGCCGTGGCGGTCGCTGCGCTGCTCGGGGCCGTGGCGGTCCCGCTGCTGGCGATGGCGATCCCCCTGCCCACGGGCGGACCGACGACCACCGCAGCGCTGGTCCAGGGTGGCGTCGCGGAGGCGGGTCTGGGCTTCCTCGGCGAACGTGAGGAGGTCCTGCGCAACCACGTCGACGCCACCCATCAGCTCGCGGCCGACGTCGCGGCGGGTCGGGTCGCGCGCCCTGACATCGTCATCTGGCCGGAGAACGCCTCGGACATCGACCCGTTCGAGGACCCCGATGCCTTCGACCTGATCCAGGGCGCCGTCGACGCGATCGGCGTCCCGGTCCTCGTCGGCGCGGTTCTCGACGGACCGGGCCCGGACTACGTCAGCAACACCGGAATCGTCTGGTCGCCGGAGACCGGTCCCGGCGAGCGCTACGTCAAGCGCCATCCGGTGCCCGTTCGGTGAGTACATCCCGTTCCGCGACCAGCTCAGCGGCCTCATCACCCGGTTGGACCAGATCCCGCGGGACTTCGCCGCGGGGTCACGCCCCGGTGTGTTGGATCTCGGTCCCGACGCGGGTGGGTGATGTGATCTGCTTCGAGATCGCCTACGACGGAATCGTGCGCGACGTCGTCGACGGAGGAGCCAAGGTGCTGGTGGTGCAGACCAACAACGCGACCTACAACGGCACGGGGCAGCCCGAGCAACAGCTGGCCATGTCGCGGTTGCGCGCCATCGAGCACGGCCGGGCCGTGCTCGTCGCAGCGACCAGCGGCATCAGCGCCGTGGTGCTGCCGGACGGTCACGTGCAGGCCCGGTCCGGCGAGCTGACGACCGAGACCATCGTGGCCGACGTCCCGCTGCGCACGTCGCGCACGCTCGCCAGCCGGGTGGGTGCCGTGCCCGAATGGGTGCTCGCGGCGCTCGGTGTCGCGGCCGCTGCAGTCGCCACCGTCGCTGCTCGCCGTGACCGGACCGCATCGTGACGGAGCCGGCAGGGGAGGAGGCCGGAGCCGGCGTCCCAGCGGGTGCTGGTCATCGTGCCGACGTACAACGAGAAGGACAACGTCGAGCGCGTCGTCGGCCGGCTGCGTGCGGCCGTCCCCGCCGCAGACGTCCTCGTCGTCGACGACGGCAGCCCGGACGGGACCGGCGACCTGGCCGACGGTCTGGCGGCGGCGGACCCCCAGATCCAGGTGATGCACCGGTCGAGCAAGCAGGGCCTCGGCGCGGCCTACGTGGCCGGGTTCGGGTGGGGACTGGAGCGCGGGTACGACGTGCTGGTCGAGATGGACGCCGACGGCTCCCACCAGCCCGAGCAGCTGCCCGACCTGCTGGCTGCCCTCTCCTCGGCCGACCTGGTGATCGGCTCGCGGTGGGTGCCCGGCGGGCACGTCGTCAACTGGCCGCTGAGCCGCCAGCTGCTCTCCCGCGGCGGCAACACCTACGTGCGGATGATGCTGGGCTTCGGGGTCCGCGACGCGACCGGTGGCTTTCGGGCCTTCCGCAGACGGACCCTGGAGGCGCTCACGCTCGAGGACGTGAACAGCGCGGGCTACTGTTTTCAGGTGGACCTGGCCTGGCGCGCCGTGCGGCGCGGCTTTCGTCGTCACCGAGGTGCCGATCGGCTTCGTCGAGCGCGAGCTCGGCACCAGCAAGATGAGCGGCGCGATCGTGCGCGAGGCGCTCTGGCGGGTCACGATCTGGGGCGTCGCGCACCGGCTCGGCCAGCTGCGCGGACTGCTGCGCAGAGGAGGCTGAGCCATGGGCGTCCTGCTGGTCGTGCTGTTCCTGATCGTCCCGATCGTCGAGATCTACGTGATCGTGCAGGTGGGTCAGGAGATCGGGGCGGGCCCGACGATCGCGCTGCTGCTGATCGAGAGCGCGATCGGTGCCTGGCTCGTCAAGCACGAGGGCAGCCGCGCCTGGGCGGCTCTCAAGGGGGCGGTCGAGACCGGCCGGCTGCCGAGCAGGGAGCTCGCGGACGCGGCGCTGGTGCTGGTGGGCGGGACGCTGCTGCTGACGCCGGGCTTCGTCACCGACGTGTTCGGGTTCTTCCTGATCCTGCCCCCGACCCGAAGGCTCGCCCGGCGGGCGCTGGGCTGGTTCGTCGCCCGCAGGGCGTCGAGGCTGGTCGGCGCGCGGATGCCGTCGACGCGCACGACTCGAGGCAGCGGGTCACGGACCGTGCCCGGCGAGGTCGTCCGGGACGAGCCTCCGCGCGATGACGACCCGCGTCGCGGGGGAGCCATCGGCGGACCGCCCGCCTGACCCCGGACATGCAGCCGGGCCGCGTCGCCGGGGGGCAACGACGCGACCCGGGGCTATGGGTCGATCTTGGGTTCTGCGGTCAGGCGCTCTTCCGCTGGGTGCGGCTGCCGGCGCTCGCCTTGGCGGGCGCGGGGCCGGAGCGCAGGTGCTCGAGCCGCTCGGCGAGCAGGACCTCGAGCTCCTTGATGCTGCGACGCTCGAGAAGCATGTCCCAGTGGGTGCGGGCGGGCTTGCCCTTCTTGGGCTCCGGCCGGGTGCCGTCCATCCGCAGCGCCTCGGCGCCGCAGACGGTGCACTCCCAGACATCCGGAACGTCCGCCTCGAGCGAGAACGGCATCGCGAAACGGTGCCCGTCGGGGCAGTTGTAGGTGATGCTCTGACGCGGCGCCATCTCGACACCGGCGTCGGTCTCGTAGCTCTGAGCGCCCAGTCGTGAGCCGCGCAATGCTCGCTCGGCCATGGTTCCTCCTGGAAGTGGTCCCCGTGATCGACGGGCGAGGCGCCCATCGGTAAGTACAACGAGCGTCTACGGGTCAGGATTCCCGCCGAGAGGCGGCCGAACCGGGACCCGCCCTCCTGTAACCAGGGTGTGACGTGGGTCACACCAGGGAGGGCTGCTCGTTACCAGCCTCCCGCACCGCGCGCCGGATGTCGACTCGGGCCAGCAGCACGAACCCGATGACGAAAAACGTCACAAGCGAGAAGATCGCGCTGCGGTAGCTGCCCGTGAGCTGGAAGACCAGGCCGAAGGTGAGCGCACCGACCCAGCTGGTGCCGCGCTCGCTGATCTCGTACAGGCCGAAGTACTCCGCCTCCTTGCCGCGGGGGATGAGCTGGGAGAACAGCGAGCGGGACAGCGCCTGGCTGCCGCCGAGGACCAGGCCGATCAGGACGGCGAGGCCGAAGAACTGCCCGGCCTCGCCCGCCTCCAGGAAGTAGGCGACGGCGATCGTGGCGGCCCAGAGCACGAGGCTGGCCAGGATCACCCGTTTGGCCCCGAACCGGGCCGCGAGCCGGCCGAGAAGCAGCGCTCCGAGGAACGCGACGAACTGGACGAGCAGGATGGCTGAGATCAGGGTCGACTGCTCGAGGTCGAGCTCCTCCACGCCGTAGACGCTGGCCAGGGCGATCACCGACTGGATGCCGTCGTTGTAGACGAGGTAGGCCAGCAGGAAGGCCAGCGTCTGCGGATAGGCGCGGGCCCCGGCGATGGTTCGCCGCAGCTGCCGGAAGCCGGCCGTCAGCACCGAGCCGGGGACCCGCTCGGTCATCTCGCCGACCGGCTCGTGTCGCCTCAACCGGGCCAGCGGGATCAGGGTGAACAGGCGACCACCAGACGCCTGCCGAGAACAGGCTGATCCGGACCGCCTCTGCGGTCGACAGCCCGAGGGACTCGCGCGAGTTGTAGAGCACGAGGTTGGCGAGCAGCAGCAGGCCGCCGCCGAGGTAGCCCAGGGCCCACCCGCGCGCCGACACCGCGTCCCGCTCGTCCGCCGACGCGATCTGCGGCAGGAACGAGTAGTAGACGACGATCGAGGCACCGAAGGCGACGTTGGCCAGCAGGTACAGACCAGCTCCGAGCAGATACCGGTCACCGTGCACGGCGTACATGCCCATCGTCGCCAGCGAGCCGACGAAGGCGAACCCGGCGAGCATCTCCTTCTTGTGCACCGAGCGGTCGGCGATCGCGCCGGTGACCGGAAGCACGACGACCTGCACGATGATCGCCAGCGAGAGCACGTAGGAGTAGAAGGCGCCGGGCGGGATGGAGAGCCCGAGCAGATGCAGGCGCGCGTCGTCGATGGGGCACGGGTTGTCGTCCGTGACCGTGACGCCACACGCGGCGTTGCGGGCCACCGACGTGAGGTAGGGCCCGAAGAACACCGCGATGACCGTCGTCGCGTACGCCGAGTTGGCCCAGTCGTACCAGTACCAGCCGCGCTGCTCGCGCCGGCGGAGCTGCTCGGTGTCATCTGCGCTGCGAGACGCCGCCTCGTCGCTCACGTCGGCCAGCTGCCGCGCTCGACCATGACGTCGCGAAGGGTGTCGATGCGGTCGGTCATGATGCCGTCCACACCGAGGTCGAGCAGCCGTCGCATCTCGTCTGCGTCGTCGATGGTCCAGACATGCACCCGTACGCCGTGCAGGTGCGCGAGCTCCACGAGCTTGGGGGTGACGAGGCGGAGCGGCCCGACGCGGTCCGGCACCTGGGCACACGGCACGGCTCGGGGCGTGAGCCGCCCGGCCAGCCGCGACGTCGATGCGACCCTCAGCAGGGCGACACGGGACGGGCCGAGCGCGGTGCACAGGCGCGGTCCCAGGGCACGGCGTACGGCGTTGATGCGGCGCTCGGAGAAGGCTGCCACGCAGACCCGGTCGATCGAACCGGTGCGCTTGATGACCTCGACGAGGGGGCCGGTGGCGGAGAACGCCTTGACGTCGATGTTGACCCGAAGCTGGGGCCACGTCCCCAGCACGTCCTCGAGTGTCGGGATCGGCTCGGACCCGCCGATGCGCGCCCGCACGACGTGGGAGTGGGGGAGGGCAGCGATCTTGCCCGTCAGGTCGGTGACCCGGTCGAGGGTCCGGTCGTGGAAGGCGAGCAGGACGCCGTCGGACGTCGCGTGCACGTCGGTCTCGACGTAGCGGTAGCCCAGGTCGACAGCCTGCTGGAACGCGCGCATGGAGTTCTCGACGCCGCCGGCGGCACCGCCGCGATGGGCGAAGGCGATCGGCCCGTCGTGGTCCAGGAACGCGTAGGCATCCGGACCTGAGGGCTGCCGCATGCGCACAGACTAGGGGTGCTGGTGCACCCGATCAGCCGCCGAACTCCCAGTGCCACGGCTCCTGTCGCGAGCCGCCCGGGTCAGCCCAGGACGGGTGGAACCAGCCGAAGCGCGGGGCGTTGTTCTGCATCCACTGGTAGGTCGTCGTGTTGAAGGACTGCACGCCGTCGCACAGGTCGACCGCCGTGCCCCAGCCGTGGTTGCTCGTGCCGGGTGTGGCGGTCATGTTGGGCTTGCGGCGGTGGACGTCCACCTGCATCTCGTAGCTGCGGTAGGAGTCGGTGACGCAGATCGGGCGGCCGAAGTTCGCGGCGTAGGCCTTGCTCATCGCGCTGAACGTTGCGGCAGCGTCGGCACGCAGGACGTGCCACTCGGCGCCCCAGAGCGGGCAGAGCATCTCGCGGGGGACCTCACCGTTGGCGTAGCTGGACAGGTCGCCGCCGGCGCAGGCACCGCTGCCGGCTGCGGTGGCGTTGAAGCGAACGGCTTCGCCACGGCGTACGGCGGACTGGCGCTCGCGTTCGGCAGCGGCCCTGCGCTGGGCGGCGACCGCGCGGGCATGAGCCATCTGCGCTGCCTCGTTCGCCGCCTGGCGGGCGGCGCTGCGGGTGTTGCGGGCCTTCTCGGCAAGGTCAGCCACGAGCGCGCGTTGCTGGGCGACGAGGCGGTCGGCGCGCTCCTTGGCGATGCGGCCACGGCGCTCGGCGTCCTCCGCCTTCTCCTTGGCAGCGGCGGCAGCGTCGGCGGCGCGCTGGGCCTCGGCCTCGGCGGCCCGGACCCGGTCCAGGGTGTAGCTCTGCTGGTTGCCGGCCCACTCGAGGTCGGCGGCGCCGCGGCCCATCTCGGTGATGCTGCGGGAGTCCAGCAGCGAGGCGATCATGGCCATCTGGCCGGCGGACCCGCCGTTGCGGTAGGCGGAGGCGGCGATGCGGCCCAGGTTGGACCGCTCCCGGTTCACGAGCAGCCGGGCCGCGTCGTACAGCTCGCGCTGGGCTGACTCCTCGGCGCGGGCGGCGAAGGCGGCGTCGCGCAGGGTCGCGTAGGCGTCCAGGGCCCGGCCGGCCTCGGCTGCGAGCGCGGCCAGCCGGCTGGCGGCGTTGCGGGTGGTGTCGACCTGCTTGTCGGCGAGCCGGTCGAGCTGGGCGGCCTTGCGCTGCTGCTCGCGCAGCTGGTTCAGGGAGGGCTCGTCGGCCCGGGCGGAGCCGGTGGTCAGCACCACGAGAGCCGCCGCGAGCGCCAGGACGAGCAGGCGAGCGCCGGTGGGCGTGGAGCGGACAGCGGCGAAGCGCACGAGCAACGTCCCATTCGGCTGAGGTCGGGACAAAGGACGCTATCCGGGAACGTGCGCCCGGGCAGCCGCCTTTGATGGACTCTTTGCCTCTGTCGGCACCTCGTGGGCACGCCTGAAGGCGAGGCAGCCCCAGGGCGGTGTGAGTCTGGTCCGCGGTGGTGCCGCACTCTGCGCGAGTTTCCGGCACCGGAACAGACCGGGGCAGACAACCGCGCGGGGGGATCAGACTGGGCACGAATCGAGAAGCGTCGGCCCCGAGCGGCACCTAGCGTGAGCCCACGACCAAGCGACGACCAACGGAAGCGATGCGCCATGAAGACGATGACGTGCAAGCAAGCTCGGTGGGCCGTGCGATCTCCAGCTGCACGGAGAAACCGCAAACGATGTCATCAAGGCGCAGGACAGCCATCTGAAGGAGATGGTCGCCAGCGGTGACAAGACGCACGAGAGTGCGCTGAAGGACATGAAGGGCCGGTGGAAGAACCCGGTAGCCGGCATGGGGTGGTACCGGAAGGCCAAGCGTGACTTCGCGGCGCTCCCAGAGGGCTGAGAAGGGGTCGCCCGACGCATCCGCACGCTCAGGTTCGCGCCGATAATCTACATTATGTCATCTCGCCTGAGCGGCGGCCGGATGCCGAGGCACACCGTCATCCCCCGGTCCGCTCGACCAGCTCCTGCAGGAATCGCGGAAGTCGGCCGGTGCCGAAGTCGTAGTAGCGCACCCAGTGCGGCGTGATCGCGATCCGCGCCATCTGGTCGTACAGCTCGCGGCAGTTCTGCTCGAACTGGGCCGCCGCCTCGGCGTCCATGGTCTTCCTGGCGCTGGCGAGGTACTCCTCGGTCACCCCGTCGACGATCCGGACACTGGCCCGTCCGCGTATCGACAGGGATCGTGCTTCGCCGGGCGTGTGCCGCTGTCGATCGTCAGGGCGACGTCCGGGCGGGCTGTCAGCGCCGCGACCTTGGGTGCGGTCGCGGCGGTGGAGACCACGACCTGGTCGCCCGTCCAGTAGAAGCCCATCGGGATGACCCGCGGGGTTCCGTCCTTCCCGACGTACGCCAGGCGGACCATCGAGCTGGACGTGAGCAGCTGCTGCGCGCCGGTGATGGCGAGTTCGGCGTCGATCTCGTGCCGCTCCATGCGTGTTCACCTTCCGTCGTGGCGCGACCGTCATGGCCGCGTTCACACCGGGGACGGCGCCGGTCGCGGGTTCTCGACATCGGTACCCGGAGGAATTCGCATCAACCTCGAACCACGCCGTTCAGCCGGGCTGCCTGTCGGGTGAGGTGATCGCGCTCGGCGAGGTTGGTGGCGGCGCGGGCCGCGTCGCCGTACAGCCGAGCCGCGAGCGCGAGGTCGCCGGCCCGCTCCCGGAGGTATGCCTCGGCAGCCGGGTACCTGGGAACCGCACGATCCACCTGTTCGAGCGCGGCCAGACCGGCCTGCGCCCCGTCCGCCTCCCCCACTGCGACGGCACGGTTCAGACGGACGACCGGGTTGTCCGTGAGGCGCTCGAGCTCGTCGTACCACTCCACGATCTGCACCCAGTCGGTCTCGTCCACCGTCTGCGCGTCGGCGTGCAGCGCGGCGATGGCGGCCTGCACCTGGTACTCGCCGAGCCGGTCGCGCGCCAGCGCCGCCTGCAGGATCGCCACGCCCTCGGCGATCAGTTCGGTGTCCCACCGGGACCGGTCCTGTTCCGCCAGCGGGACGAGGGCGCCGTCGGGTGTGGTCCGCGCGGCGCGGCGGGCATGGTGCAGCAGCATCAGCGCGAGCAGACCGGACACCTCCTCGTCGTCGGTCATCGACCGCACCTGACGGGTCAGCCGGATCGCCTCGTCGGCGAGGTCGACCTCGCCGCTGTAGCCCTCGTTGAAGACCAGGTAGAGCACCCGCAGGACGGTGGCCACGTCTCCGGGTTCGTCGAAGCGCACGCCCGACACGGTGCGCTTGGCCCGGCTGATGCGCTGGGCCATGGTTGCCTCGGGCACCAGGTACGCCTCCGCGATCTGGCGCGTCGTCAGACCGCCCACGGCCCGCAGCGTGAGCGCCACCGCGGAGGCCGGCGTGAGCGAAGGGTGGGCGCACAGGAAGTAGAGCTGCAGGGTGTCGGCCGTGTCCTCGGTCGGGCCCGGCGGCGGCTCGGCCGCGACGCGGGCCTCGCGGGCGAGCCGAGAGCTCTCCGACCGGGTCGCGTCCAGGAACTTGCGCCAGGCGGCCGTGATCAACCAGCCCTTCGGATCCGCCGGCGGATCCGTCGGCCAGGTGGCCAGCGCCCGCAGCAGCGCGTCCTGCACGGCGTCCTCGGCCGTCGCGAAGTCTGCTCCGCGACGGACGAGGACACCGGTGACCGCGGGAATCAGCTCCCGCAGCAGGGTCTCGTTCACTCCGCGATGGTGGGCGGGGAGCCGTAGAACGGACGCACCTCCAGCCATTCGCAGTTCGGCTTGCCGCCCGGGCCCGGCGCGGCCGAGTACTCCCCCGCCACCTCGACGGCTCGCTCGTACGACTCCACGTCGATGATCAGCCAGCCGGCGATCAGGTCCTTGGTCTCCGCGAACGGGCCGTCGGTGACCGGCGGCCGGCCCTCGCCGCCGTAACGGACGAACGTGCCCTCCGGGGACAGCGCCTGGTGGTCCACGAACTCGCCCGTCTCCTCCAACCTGGTCGCGAAGTCGCGCATCCACTGGACGTGCGCGTCGACCTCCCCCGGCGCCCACTGGTCCATCGGGGGGATGTCCACGACGGGAGCCGGACCGCCGCGGTAGTGCTTGAGCAGCAGGTACTTGGCCATGAGTGTCTCCTTCGGTACGGCGCGACCATTGTGGCCGCGTACGCACCGGGGACGACGCGGGCCGGGGTTTCTCGACATCGGGTCCCCGAACAAGGTTAGGCGCCTGACTTGCGCCAACGCTGAGCCCTGCTCAGTCCCCCGTCGCGCCGTCGATCCGCTCGCGGAGGAGGTCGGCGTGGCCGTTGTGCCGGGCGTACTCCTCGATCATGTGCACCATGATCCAGCGCAGCGAGTAGAGGTCGCCGCGCCGGCGTACGAGCGAGATGTCGTCCAGGCCGCGGCCCGCAGCCAGCTCACGGGCAGCGGCGACCTCGGCCCGCCAGGTGGCGAAGTCGGCGTTCGCGTCCGCGGCCGCCACGAGGTCGAAGTCGCCGTCCGGGAACTCGTCGGAGTAGAACAGCGGCGGCGCGTCCTCGCCGGCCAGGCAGTTGCGGAACCAGCTGCGCTCCACCTCCGCCATGTGCCGCACGAGGCCGAGCAGCGACAGGCTGGACGGCGGGCAGGACCGGCGCTTGAGATCGTCTCCCCGCAGGCCGTCGCACTTCATCATCAGCGTGTCCCGGTGGTAGTCGAGCCACGAGTCGAGCATCGTCTTCTCATCGGCGACGAGCGGCGGGTCAAGACGTTCTCTCATATGTCCCACCGTAGGGGGCCGACCTGACGCTGGGCACGCTGGCACACCGTTCGAACATATGTTCTAATATCCCCCATGCGATGGGATGCCCTTCGCCTGGACGACGAGCAGGTGGCCGCGGCGACGGGTGGACCGGTCCCGCTGCTCCCCCGCGGCGCGGTGTCCCGCACGTTCGACACCCCCGAGTTCCAGGGCATGACGTTCCATGAGGTCACCGCCCGGTCCGCGTTGAACAAGGTCCCTGACGCGTCGCGCATGCCGTTCCGCTGGACGATCAACCCGTATCGCGGCTGCAGCATGGGGTGCACCTATTGCCTCGGCGAGGACACCCTGGTGCTCATGGCCGACGGGCGGTCCCGCCCGATCAGCGAGGTCGGCGCCGGCGACCGGGTCTACGGCACCACTCTCGTGGGCGGGCAGCTTCCGACTACGTCGAGACCGAGGTGCTCGATTCGTGGCGAGTCGGTGCGGCGGGCCGTCCGCGTGACGATGGAGAACGGCACGTACGATCGATCGCCAGCGACCATCGCTTCTTGTCGAACCGAGGCTGGAAGCAGTGTGTCTCCTGGCGCATGCGGCAGCGCCGATGAGCGACCGAGCTTGACCGACGACAACAGGCTGATGGGGCCGGAGAGGCGCTTCGGTGACGGGCAGGTCCTGTCACTCATCGGGAGCGCGGTGAGCGTGCGCGCGCCGCCTTGAGCGTCGTCTCGATCGAGGACCTCGGCATCGATGTCCCGATGTACGACCTGACCACGGGCACCGGTGACTTCATCGCGAACGGCGTCGTGAAGCCACAACTGCTTTGCTCGCAAGACGCACGAGTACCTCGACCTGGACTCCGGTCACGACTTCGACTCGCAGATCGTCGTGAAGACCAACGTCGGCGAGGTCCTCCGCCGTGAGCTGGCCCGGCCGTCCTGGCAGCACGAGCACGTCGCCATGGGCACCAACGTCGACTGCTACCAGCGCGTCGAGGGTCGCTACCGGTTGATGCGCGACATCATCCCCGCGCTCACCGAGGCGGCCAACCCGTTCTCCATCCTCACCAAGGGCGCACTGATCCTGCGCGACCTCGACCTCCTGCAAGCGGCCGCCCAGGTGACCGACGTGTCCGCAGCCCTGTCCATCGGCTCGGTCGACCGTGAGCTGCGCGGCAAGGTCGAGCCGGGCGCTCCCCCGCCGGCCCGCCGGCTCGACGTCGTGCGACAGCTCAACGATGCGGGCATCCGGTGCGGAGTCCTGATGGCGCCGATCCTGCCGTTCCTCAGCGACTCCGACGAGCAGCTGGACGCGACGGTCGAGGCGATCGCGGCGGCCGGCGCGGCGTACGTCTCTCCGATCGTCCTGCACCTGCGGCCGGGCGCCCGGGAGTGGTGGCAGGCCTGGCTGCGCCGGGAGCACCCCGACCTGCTCCCCCGCTACGCCGAGCTGTACGGCGAGCGCGCCTACGCGCCCAAGGCCTATCAGCGCGACGTGTCCGAGCGGGTGCACGCACTCGCGGCCCGACACAAGGTCGGCCGGCGCCGAACGCTCCGGGGCGGCGACCAGGTCCGGTCCCCCGCGCCGACGTCGAAAGCTGCCCCGGCCGCCACCACACCCAGATCGCGACCGGAGCAGCTCTCGATGCTCTGAGCCTCAGCCAGCCTCGGCGAAGCCCTCCAGCACCGACTGCCAGCCCTCGTCGTACGACTGCCTGGCCGCTTCGGCCCGCTCCCCCAACGCCTCCCAGCCCGTGTGGGTGAGCTCCACCCGAGTGGTGCCCTCGCCGTCGGGCACGAACGAGACCTCGACCCGGGTTGGCTTGGCGGGGTCGGTCCCCGGGTGCCAGCTGAGCACGAGCCGTCGTGGCGGGCTCGACTCGACGATCTCGGCCCACACCGAGCGCTCCCCCTCGGCGGACGTCTCGACGATCTCCGATCCCTCGACGTCGACCCGAGCGGTCGCGCCGAAGACGCTGTGGGTCCCCATCGGCCACCAGGCGCCGATGTCCGCGGTGAAGAGTCGGAACGTGTCCTCGGGCGTCCTGCGGACCGTGACGGCCCGTACGACGGGAACGCTCACTGCGCTTGTCCCGCTCGGTTGTCATGACTCCTCCTCTGCGTACCGCTGGAACGCGGCGAGTGCCTCGTCCCAGTACTCGTCGACGTACGCCCGCAGTGCCGTCAGTCCCTCGAGGTCGACCTGGTAGAGCCGGCGGGTCCCCTCGCGCCGGTCCGTCACCAGCCCCGCCTCCCTCAGCACCCGCAGGTGCTGCGAGACCGCCGACTGGCTCACCGGCAGGGTCGCGACGATCTCCCCCACCGACCGCGGGCCGGTCCGCAGGCGGGCCAGCACGGCCCGGCGGGTGGGGTCGCCCAGGGCCGCGAAGACGGGCGCTTCATTAGTCACAACTAACATTAGTAGCCACTAATGGCCTCGCCGTCAAGCCCGCGACGGTCCCCCTTTAGGCTGCCCGCGTGCCCACGTCTGCCGCGGTCAGCGCCGGTCCCGAGGTGACCGACTCGACGGTGACGTTCCGGTTCGCCGACCCGGACCGCGCCCTGAGCGGCGTCCGGCTCTCGCAGGACGTGCGGATCCCCGGTGACCGGCTGGACTTCAGCCGCGGCGTCGACGGCGACTGGACGCTGCAGATGGACCGTCCCGACGTGCACCGGATCGAGTACGCCTTCGAGCTCACCCATCCCGACGGTGGCACCGAGCACGTGCTCGACCCGGCGAACGACACGAGGTCGCCCGGTGCGTTCGGCGACAAGTCGGTCGTGCTGCTGCCCGGCTACGAGCCGCCGGACTGGCTCGACGCGGACCTCGATCACGCTGCCGGCGACGTCCGCGAGCTCGCGATTCCGGCGCGCGCTCTGGGCACCGAGCTGCCGGTCCGGCTGTGGACCCCGCCCGGCGCGACTGATGACGAGCCGCTGCCCCTGCTCGCGGTTCACGACGGACCGGAGTACGACGAGCTCGCCGGCCTCACGTCGTACCTCGGTGCGATGGCCGTTCGCGGAGAGCTGCCGCGGGTTCGCGCGGCCCTGCTCTCCCCCGGTCCTCGCGACGACTGGTACTCCGCGAACGGCGCCTACACGCGCGCGCTGTGCCTGGCCGTGCTGCCGAACCTCCGCTCCCTCGTCACCACGACGGTGGTGGTCGGGATGGGGGCGAGCCTCGGCGCGCTGGCGATGCTGCACGCACAGCGCCGCAACGCCGGCACGTTCAACGCGCTGTTCCTCCAGTCCGGCAGCTTCTTCCACCCGCGCTTCGACGCGCACGAACGCCGTTTCCCGCACTACGACCGCATCGAGCGCAGCGTCGACGGCGTGCTGCGCGCCGGGGGGCATCGCGCGCCGGTGCCGGTCGTGATGACCTGCGGGCGCATCGAGGAGAACATCGAGAACAACCGCACGATGGCGCGCGCGCTTGCGGCGCAGGGGTACGACGTGGCGCTGCACGAGCTGCCGGACGTGCACAACTACACCGCGTGGCGCGACTCGTTCGACCCCTACCTGACCCGGCTGCTGCGGATGGTGGCGACATGAAGCACGTCGAGCTGACGTCTCCGACCAGTGGCTGGCGCGGGTCGGTCGTGGTTCACGGTCACTGGGGCCGGCCGGTGCTCGTGTTCCCCTCGGAGGGCGGCAGCGCCTGGGACTTCGAGAGCAACGGCATGGTCGACGAGGTGCGCTGGCTGGTCGACGCCGGCCGGGTGAAGTTCTACTGCGTCGACTCTGCCGACGCCGCTACCTGGTCCGACCGCTCGGTGCCGCTCGAGGAACGCGCGCGCCGGCACGACCAGTTCGAGCAGTGGGTGCTGCAGCAGGTCGTCCCGTGGATGAGCGAGGACAGCGGCGGCGCGACCGAGTTCGTCACCCTCGGGTGCAGCCTCGGCGCCTACCACGCCGCGAACATCGCCCTGCGGCACGCGGACCTGTTCCCGCTCGCCCTCTGCTTCTCCGGCAACTACGACCCGGCCCAGTGGCACGCGTGGGGCGAGCGGGGCGATGCCGCCTACTTCCACAACCCGGTCGAGTACGTCGCCAACCTGCAACGGCGGGCACCTGGACTGGCTGCGCTCGCGCATCAACCTGGTCCTGGTCGTCGGCCAGGGTGCCTGGGAGGTCGACCCGACCGGGTCGCTGCCCGGCACGCACCGCCTCGCCCAGGTCCTCGCCGACAAGGGCATCCCGCACGAGCTCGACGTCTGGGGCCACGACGTCCCGCACGACTGGCCGTCCTGGCGTCGACAGCTCGCCCATCACCTGCCACGGTTCTGCTGAGTGCTGCCCCAAGGAGGACGCACATGTCGATGACCGACAGCACCACCACCGAGACGAAGCACGTGATCGGTCTTCTCCTCGGCACCGAGACCGACTGGCCGAACGCGTTCGAGGCCCTCGTCCGGCGGGCCGGCGGCGTGACCGACGGGACCGGGACCCGGCACCTGTACGACGTCGAGCGCATCACGATCGAGCCGTTCGACCTGCGCCAGCAGCCGTCGTACGACCTCGTCATCGACCGCCTCGCCTACTGGTACTACCACCCGCGCGAGTGGCTGAAGAAGGTCGCGCTGATGGACGGGACCTACCTGCTCAACTCGCCGTTCACGTTCCAGGCGATGGAGAAGCACGCGGCGTACTGCGCGATGATGCGCCTCGGCCTGAAGGTCCCGGCGACGGTGCTCGTGCCCTACAAGAACCCGGTCGACCACGCCAAGTACGCCTTCACCGCCGAGCGCTACAACGAGCCCTTCGACCTCGACAAGGTCGCCGAGCACGTCGGCTACCCGCTGTTCATGAAGCCGTACGACGGCGGCGCCTGGCGTGGCGTGTCGCGCATCCGCAATGCGGACGAGCTGCACCAGGCCTACGACGAGTCCGGCGAGATGCTGATGCACCTTCAGGCGTCGGTCGAGGGCTACGACGTCTTCGCCAGGTCGCTGTCCATCGGCGCCGAGACGATGGTGATGAAGTTCGACCCCGACCAGCCGATGCACGCCCGCTACTCGGTGGACCACAACTTCCTCACGCCCGAGCTGGGCGAGGAGGTGCTGACGATCGGCCGGGTGGTGAACGCGTTCTTCCGCTGGGAGTTCAACTCGTGCGAGACGTTGGTGCGCGGCACCGATGTCCACCCGATCGACTACGCGAACGCCTGCCCCGACGTCGCGATCACGTCGCTGCACTACTACTTCCCGTGGGCCATGAAGGCGCTCGTCAAGTGGTCGGTCTTCTGCACGGCGACCGGACGTCGGGCCAACCCGCACGTCGACCCCGCGCCGTGGTTCGCCATCTCCGACCGCGACGACCTCGGGTACGACGAGAAGCTGGCGGCCTACCGCACGCTCGCCGACGCCTACTTCGAGACCGACCGCTATCAGGACTTCTGCGCCAGCCGCCTGTCGGACATCGACGAGGTGGCGCTCGAGTACTTCGAGAGCCCGGCGTTCGACCAGCTGCTCGTCGAAACCGTGACGACGCAGTTCCCGCCGCACGAGCACGACCAGTTCGTGGCGCACTTCCGGGGCCTGCTGCAGCTGTGGTGCCGCGACGAGCGGGCCCGCCTGTCGGGCTGAGCGCCCTAGAGGTCGTCCAGCGCCGAGCGCATCGCGGCCACCGCGCTGCTGTCCGGGTCGAGGTGCTCGAAGTGGCCCACGCCCTCGAGCACGCGCAGCTCGACCTGCATGCCGAGGGCCCGGGCGGCCTCGACGTACGCCGTGCTCTGCCGCAGCGGGACCGTGTCGTCCGCGTCCCCGTGCACCAACGTGAACCGGACGTCAGTGACCGGCAGCAGCGCCTGCGGCGATCCGACGGCGTAGCGGTCGGGAACATCCTCCGGCCGGCCGTCGACCAGCTCCTCGACGGCACCGCTGCCGACGCCCTCGTCGGCGGCGGTCACCAGGTCCGCGACCGGCGCCTGACCGACAGCGATCGTTGCGCGGACAGCGGGAGAGGCACCAGGGGCTCCCGCAGGCAGCTCCCCGCGGGAGGCCAGCCACAGGGCCAGGTGGCCGCCCGCCGAGTGGCCGACGACGGCTACCCGCGCCAGGTCCAGGCGGGGCGTGAGCCGGCTCGTCGCCACGTGGTCCATCGCGGCGGCGGCATCGAGCAGGGTGGCCGGCCACTCCGTGTCGGCGAGCGCGTAGTCGATGTTCCACACGGCGAACCCGTCGGCGGCCAGCACCTGCGCCACGTCGTCCTCCAGGTGCCGGTCGTAGCCGGGCTGCCAGAACCCGCCGTGCACGAGAACCACCACCGGCAGCCGGTCGCCGTCGGCCGGGACGAACCACTCCCCTTGCTGGAGGGCTCCATCGCCGTAGCGCTCGACTGATCGCTGCACCTGGTCGTCACCCTCCGACTCTCCTGAGCGACATCCGCCGACCGCGCCCGTGATAGCCGCTCCAGCGACGCCGAGCAGCGCGGCCCGAAGCGCACTGCGACGACTGAGCACCACGCCGAGCCTATCCGGCCACTGACGCTTGACCCTCACGCGGCGGGAGCCCCTAGCGTCGAGGGAGGAGGTGAGACCGGTGGACCGCTCGGTGGGAGAAGTGGCGCGGCTGGCCGGCGTCACCGTGCGCACCTTGCACCACTACGACGAGGTCGGGCTGCTGCGCCCGAGCGACCGCAGTGCGGCGGGCTACCGCGTCTACAGCGACGACGACCTGGTGCGGCTGCAGCACATCCTCGGCTACCGCGAGCTGGGCTTCGGCCTCGACGCCATCGCCGCGATCCTCGACGACCCCGAGCTCGACCCGGTCGAGCACCTGCGCCGGCAACATGCTCTGCTCACCGACCGCGTCGAGCGCCTGCAGCAGCAGCTCGCCGCGATCGAGAAGACCTTGGAGGCACGACAGATGGGAATCCAGCTCAACCCGGAGGAGATGTTCGAGGTGTTCGGAGACTTCGATCCCACCGAGCACGAAGCCGAGGCGCAGGAGCGATGGGGCGACACCGACGCCTTCCGCGAGTCGCGGCGACGCACGTCGTCCTACACCAAGGAGGACTGGGTGCGGATGAAGGCAGACCAGGAGGAGGTCGAGACACGGCCTGCTCCGGGCGATGCAGTCGGGGCTCGGCCCCACCAGCACAGAGGCGATGGACGCCGCGGAGGCGCACCGCGCCAACATCTCCCGTTGGTTCTACGACTGCGACTACGCGATCCACCGCGGGCTGGCCGACATGTACGTCGCGGATCCCCGGTTCACAGCGAACTACGACAACCGCGCGGCGGGGCTGGCTGCCTTCGTGCGCGACGCCATTCACGCCAACGCCGACCGTGCGGCGACGGGCTAGCATCCCGCCATGGACAGCGGCGCGGCGACGGTCGAGGGCTACCTCGCCGGGCTCGAGCCCGAGCGCCGAGAGACCGTCCGTGCCGTCTATGACGTGCTCCGTGCAGCGATGCCCACGGGCTATCACGAGGGCATCGCCTGGGGAGTGATCACCTGGTCGGTGCCGTTGGAGCGCTACCCGGACACCTACAACGGTCAACCGCTCGGCTACGTCGCGCTGGCGGCCCAGAAGCGCTATTACGCGGTCTACCTCATGGGCCTCTACAGCGACAGCGAGCAGGACAAGGACTTCCGCGCTCGCTGGCTGGCGTCCGGTCGGAAGCTGGACATGGGCAAGAGCTGCCTGCGGTTCAAGCGGCTGGATGACCTCGACCTGGACCTGCTCGCCGAGGTGGTCGCGAGCACGCCCGTGGACGCCTTCCTGGCGACCTACGAACGAGTCCGGGCGCGCTGACCGGCGTACCTCCCGCGGAGAAGGGCAAGAGCCCCCTCGGACGGGCGCGACACAGGCCCAACACGACCGGGGAGGCAGCAATGGCGGAATCGGCCAGCGCGACGGGAACCAAGACCGAGCCGACGCTGCTCGGCATCTACCTCAACGACCACCTGGCCGGCTCGACCGGAGGGTTGGAGCTGGCCCGCCGTACGGCGGGGGCGCACCGCGGGACCGAGGCCGGTACGACGCTGACCCGGCTCGCGAAGGAGATCGAGGAGGACCGCGAGGCGCTGCTGGCGATCATGGCCGCCCTGGAGGTCCCGGTGCGCCAGTACAAGGTGGCCGCGGCCTGGGCCGCCGAGAAGGTCGGCCGGCTCAAGCTGAACGGCCGGCTGCTCGACCGATCGCCGTTGAGCTCGCTGGTGGAGCTGGAGACACTGCGGCTCGGCGTCGAGGGCAAGGCCTGCCTGTGGCGGACGCTCCTCCTCGTGGCAAAGCACGAGCCGAGACTCGACGCGCCCCGACTCGACGCACTGCTCGAGCGGGCGACCTCGCAGCTGGAGAGCCTGGAGGCGATGCGCATGGACGCATCAGCGGAGGTCTTCACCCCCGCCTGACCGTCAGAGGGTGGGCCAGGTGTGCACGGGCTCGTTCGAGTGCATGTGGGTGACGTAGCTGCGCATCATCTCGCGCAGGGCGTCGAAGCGGTCGTGGTCGTCGTGCAGGCGGTGGAACGCGGCCGCCTGCCAGGACGCGCCGTTGCGCCCGGTCAGACACCGTTGCTCGATGATCCCGAGCAGGCGGTCCTTGTCGGCGGTGTCGACGCCCCACTCCTCGAGGCCCTGGTGCGCCAACGGCAGCAGCCGCCTGAGCACCAGCTCGGTCGCCGGCACCTCCCCCACCCCGGGCCAGTAGATCTTGGCATCGATGCCGTAGCGCGCTCCGGCGTGGAAGTTCTCCTCAGCCGCGGAGAACGACATCTGCGACCAGGCCGGCCGGTCCGCCTCGGCCAGCACCTTGATGAGCCCGTAGTAGAGCGCCGCGTTGGCCAGTACGTCGACGACGGTGGGCCCGGCCGGCAGGCAGCGGTTCTCCACGCGCAGGTGCGGCTTGCCGCGCACCACGTCGTAGATGGGCCTGTTCCACCGGTAGATGGTGCCGTTGTGCAGCCGCAGCTCCGCGAGCTTCGGGACGTCGCCGCGCTCGAGCACCTCGACCGGGTCCTCGTCCTCGCAGATCGGCAGGAGGGAGGGGAAGTAGCGCACGTTCTCCTCGAAGAGGTCGAAGATCGAGGTGATCCACCGCTCGCCGAACCACACCCGCGGCCGCACGCCCTGCGCCTTGAGCTCCTCCGGTCGCGTGTCCGTCGCCTGCTCGAACAGCGCGATCCGGGTCTCTCGCCACAGCTCCTTGCCGAAGAAGAAGGGCGAGTTGGCGCCGAGAGCGAGTTGCACGCCCGCGATGGCCTGGGATGCGTTCCAGTGCGCGGCGAATGTCTCGGGGTTGACCTGCAGGTGCAGCTGCACACTCGTGCACGCGGCCTCGGGGGCGATCGTGTCGGCGAAGGTGTTGAGCTTGTCCACCCCGTCGATCGAGATCTGCAGGTCCTCGCCCCGGGCCGCGAAGATCTGCTCGTTGATCAGGGCGTAGCGCGGGTTGGAGCTCAGCGCGTCGACGGTGAGGTGCTCGGCTCGCAACGTCGGCAGGATGCCGATCATCACCACGTCTGCTTCGGCCTGGTTGGACATGTCGTCGGCGTGGTTGAGACTCGCGCGGACCTCGCGTTCGAGGGTCTCGAAGACCTTGCCCTCGATCTTCTGCGGCGGGATGTTGATCTCGATGTTGAACTGCGCGAGCTCGGTCTGGAAGTCCTCGTCGGCGATCAGGGCGAGGACCTTCTCGTTGACCATGGCGGGGTCACCGCGCTCGTCGGCCAGGTTGAGCTCGATCTCGAGACCCAAGCTGCGGCGCTCGACGTCGAAGCGCGACTCGGAAAGCATCCGCGCGAAGACGTCGAGGCTGCGGCGCACCTTCTGGCGGTACTGCTGCCGGTCCTCGCGCGTGAACTGGGTCTTAGCGACGTCCTGGCCCATGTCCGACCTCTTTCCCGACGCACCTGGGCCACAACCTCGCACATCTGCGCCCAGTTGTCAGTGCCGGCAGCCGACACGCCGCCGTGGGTGCCGTGGGGTGTCGGACCCCCCGCCTACGGTCGGGCTATGCGGCTGCTGCACACCTCCGACTGGCACCTCGGGAGGTCCTTCCACCGGGAGGACCTGCTGTCGGCCCAGGGGCAGTTCGTCGACTTCCTGGTCGAGACGGTGCGGTCCGAGGGCATCGACGTGGTGGTCGTCTCCGGCGACGTCTACGACCGGGCGCTGCCCTCGGTCGATGCGGTCGCCGTCTTCGACGACGCGCTCCGCCGGCTGGCCGCCGCGCGCACCCGAGTCGTGCTCATCAGCGGCAACCACGACTCCGCCCGACGCCTCGGCTTCGGGTCCGGGCTGATCGACCTCGCCGGCATCCACCTGCGCACCGACGTGGCGCAGGCCCATCGGCCGGTCCTGCTCGACGACCCGGCCGGGCCGGTGGCCGTCTACGCCGTGCCCTACCTCGAGCCCGATGCCGTGCGCGTCGAGCTCGGCTGCGACGAGCGCAGCCACGCAGCGGTCCTCGACGCGGTGATGACTCGGGTGCGGGCTGACCTCACCGACCGTCCCGACGCCCGCTCGGTCGTGCTGGCCCATGCGTTCGTCACCGGGGCCGAGGCGAGCGAGAGCGAGCGCGACATCACCGTCGGCGGCGTCGCGTCCGTGCCGCGGTCGGTCTTCGACGGCGTCGACTACGCCGCGCTCGGGCACCTCCACGGCGCGCAGCGGCTCTCCGACCGGGTCCGCTACAGCGGGTCGCCCCTGCCGTTCTCGTTCTCCGAGGAGCACCAGACCAAGCAGCTGCTGGTCGTCGAGCTGGGCGACCGGCCGGGCGCGCCGCTGACCGTCGAGCCGGTGCCGACGCCGGTGCACCGGCCGCTGGCCCGCATCTCCGGCCGGCTCGACGACCTCCTCACCGGGCCGCGCTGGGCGGGCTTCGTCGACCACTTCCTGCAGGTCACCCTGACCGATCCGGTGCGCCCGCGCGAGCCGATGGAGCGGCTGCGGCAGCGGTTCCCGCACGTCCTGGTTCTCGCGTTCGCGCCCGACGGTGCCCCCGAAGGGTCGACGTCCTACGCCGCCCGGGTCCGGGGCCGCACCGACGTCGAGGTGGCGACCGACTTCGTCAGCGCACGTCCGGGGTCCGGCCGAGCCGGCCGAGGCCGCCCTGCTGGTCGCCGGCTTCGAGGGCGTCCGACTGGCCGAGTCGAGTCGCTGATGCGCCTTCATCGCCTCGAGGTCACCGCGTTCGGGCCGTTCGCAGCCACCGAGAGCGTCGACTTCGACGCGCTCGCCACGTCCGGTCTGTTCCTGTTCACCGGCGCGACCGGCGCAGGCAAGACGAGCATCCTCGACGCCGTCTGCTTCGCGCTCTACGGACATGTGCCGGGCGCCCGCGACGCCAGTCGGTCGATGCGCAGCGACCACGCCGACGAGAGGGTCCGAGCGCAGGTGGTGCTCGAGGTGACGCTGCGCGGCCGGCGTCTGCGCATCACTCGGTCGCCGCAGTGGGACCGACCCAAGCTCCGCGGGTCCGGCGTCACGACCGAGCCGGCCAAGGTGCACCTCGAGGAGCGCGCACCAAACGGATGGACCACGCTGTCCACGCGGCTGGACGAGACCGGGCAGCTCGTCGGAGACCTGCTCGGGCTCAGCCTCGCGCAGTTCTGCCAGGTGGTGCTGCTGCCTCAGGGACAGTTCGCCGAGTTCCTCCGCGCCGACGCAGAGAAGCGTCGCGAGCTGCTGGAGAGCCTGTTCGACACCCGCCGTTTCGCCGACGTGGAGCGGTGGCTTGTCGCGCGCCGACAGGAGAGCGCTCGCGCGTTGGACGACGTCGACCAGCGCGTCGCGCAGGTGCTCGCCCGCATCATCGAGGCGGCGGGGCTGGACGTCCCCACTGAGGTCGAAGCCGCGCACGCCCCGCAGTGGGTCGCCGCCCTGCTCGACGACGCCAGATCCGCGCGCGACGCGACGGTGGCGGCTGAACGCCTCGCCGCCGGCCGCCACGATGCGGCGACGGCCGCGGTGGAGAGCGCAACCGTTGTCGCCGAGGCCCACGCCCGGCGGGCGGCGCTGCAAGCCCGCCTGACGCAGCTGACCGAGGCCGCGCCCGCGCAGGTGGCCGCGACGGCCGCTGTCGAGGCCGCCCGTGTCGTCGCTCCGCTGCTCCCCCTGGTTGCCGAGGTCGCCCGGCTGCAGATCGAGCTGGAAGAGGCACGGTCGGTCGCGGCAGCTGCCGGCATGCAGCTGTCGCAGGCGCTGCCTGCCACCGGCACGGACGCTGGAGCGGTCTTCGGTCTGCCGCTGCCCGCACCCCGATCGCTTCAGGCCTTGGCGCGCGGCCACCGCGATGAGGTCGGGGGCCTGCGCAGCTTGTCCAAGGACGAGGCCGAGGCCGACCTGCTTGCCACGGCCACCGCCGCACTCGAGCAGCGAGTGGTCGAGCTCGACAGCCGCTCCCAACGCCTCGCCGCCGATCTCGACACCGCGCCGGTCCGGCGGGCCGAGCTGGAGGCTGCCCGCGACCGGAGCCAGGCCGCGGCCGCAGGCTTGCCGGGCGCGGTGGCGGCCGCCGAGACCGCTCGCAGCCGGCTGGCCGCGGCCCAGCAACGCGACGCCCTCGTCATCCGCAGGGTCACCGCCACCGACCACCTGCGCACCTGCACCGACGTCGCGCAGGGCGCCCGCGACCACTGGCTCGCCCTGCGCCAGGCTCGCCTCGACGGCATGGCTGCCGAGCTCGCGCGCGGGTCTCGTCGATGGCGCCGACTGCCCGGTGTGCGGCAGCGCCGAGCATCCGCGTCCCGCCGAGGCGGCACCCGACGCCGTCAGCCGCGAGGAGGAGGACGCGGCGGCCCAGGAGCTGGAGGTCGCAGATCGCGAGCGCGCCTCCGCCGCCGAGGCGGTGGCGACACTGGACACCGAGCTCGCCGCCGCCCGGTCGGCGGCAGGCGGCGACAGCCCGCTTGCCGACCTGCGCCGCGCCAGCGATGCCGCGGCCGCCGACGTCGATCGGCTGACCGGTCTCGCTGCAAAGGTCCAGGCCGATGCGACCGCGCTGGCCGAGTTCGGCGCCCAGCACGAGGGTTGGCTGCGCGAGCGGGTCTCACTCGACCAGGACGCCAAGAACCTGCGCACCCAGGTGGCTGCCGACACCCAACGTCTCCAGCGCCTGCGCACGGCGCTCGACCAGGCTCGGGGGGACGACCCTTCGATCGCCGCCCGGGCGGCCCGCCTCGCCCGCCTCGCCGACGACCTCGATGGGCTCGCGGCACAGGTCGGCACCGTCGAGCAGCTCGGCGACCAGGTCGCCGCAGCGCTCCAGCGCGCCGAGGAGGCCGCGCTCGCCCGGGGGCTGGCCTCGCTCGAGGAGGTCGCGGCGATGGCCCGCGACGACGAGGAGGTGGCCCGACTCGACGAGGCCCGCCGCCGTCACGACGGCGAGCTGGCCTCCGTTCGCGAGCAGCTCGACGAGCCGTCCCTGACGGTGCTCGCCGACTCCCCCGCTCCAGACCTGCAGGCTCTGCGCGAACAGGCGGCCGAGCTGCAGGCCGTCCGCGCCGACGCCGGCGCTGCCGCGGCTGCTGCGGCCGGTCGGGTCGAGGCACTGCAGCGGCTCGCAGGCACCCTCGCCGACATCCTGGCCGAGCGCGGGCCGGTCGCCGAGCACCATCACACCGTCGACGGGCTGTCCCGCCTCGCCGAGGGCAAGAGCACCGACAACCGGCTGCGCATGAGCCTGTCGGGCTACGTCCTGGCGGCCCGGCTCGAGCAGGTCGCGGCCAGCGCGAGCCAGCGCCTCGCGTTGATGTCCTCGGGCCGCTACCAGCTCGTGCACACCCCCGAGGCCGCCAGCGCCCGGGCCCGGGGCGGGCTGCACCTGCGGGTGCTCGACGCGTGGACCGGTGTCGAGCGCGACCCGGCGTCACTCTCCGGCGGCGAGAGCTTCTCGGCTTCGCTCGCCCTCGCTCTGGGCCTCGCCGACGTCGTGACCGCCGAGGCGGGCGGCTCCCTGCTGGAGACGCTGTTCGTCGACGAGGGGTTCGGCAGCCTCGACGAGGAGACCCTCGACGAGGTGATGGGCGTGCTCGACGGCCTCCGCGACGGCGGCCGGGTCGTCGGCATCGTGAGCCACGTCGCCGAGCTGCGCCAGCGCATCCCCACCCAGCTCACGATCGTGAAGAGCCGCGTCGGCTCCCAGATCAGGCAGTGACCTGATCAGGCAGGACTCGGCGTCTCCCCGGTCACCACGCGCTGCTGTGGCACGGCGTTGACGCCGATGGCGTGCTCGGGCGAGGGCAGCTTCGGGCGAGGGTTGATGGCCAGCGTGACGGCGAGCAACGCGGCGGCGACGAGCGCGTCCAGCCAGTAGTGGTTCGCCGTCACGACCACGACCAGTGTGGTGATCGCGGGGTGCGCGAGGGTGAGCCACCTCCATCGCAGCTTCGTGGTGCGGATGACGACCACCGACAGCAGCAGCGCCCACCCCACGTGCAGGCTGGGCATCGCCGCGAACTGGTTGGCCACCGTCGCTGCGCCGCCCTCGTAGGCCGACGGCCCGATGGTGGCCATCGTGTCCACGAAGCCGAGTCGGCTCATCATCCGGGGCGGAGCGAGCGGCATCGCGGTGTGGATGAGCAGGGCCAGACCCGTCATCGTGATGATCAGCCGCCGGGCCCAGCGGTAGTCGCTCGGTGGCCGCCGCAAGTAGCCCCAGGCCAGGAACAGCGCGGTCAGCGGGAAGTGGACGCCCACGTAGTACCAGTTGGCCGCCTCCACGAGGTCGGGCCAGCGCAGCGCCCACTGCTGGAACACCAGCTCGTTGGGGAAGCGCAGGAGCCGCTCCACCTCCCAGACCCCGCCGGCGTTGATCATCGCCGCGTTCACGTGGCCGGCGATCATGGCCCGTCCGAAGCGGTAGACCAGGAACAGCGACGGTGAGAAGGACCGTCTCGCGCAGGAGGTTCGGCCGGGCGCTGCTGAGGGCTTCCCTGGACGCGCGGAAGGGCGACCTGAAGGAGGTCGACCGCGGAAGGAGCGCCGCCGCGGTGGGAAGGGGGCGCATCGGCCAAGGTTCGCACGAAACCGGCCGCGGCGGCAGCAGATATGAGGACAGATCCCGTGTCGGCTCAGGCGAGCAGGTCGACGATCCCGCCGTACAGCCTGGGCAGGCGGCTCGCCGCGGGCACGATGTGCGGCCGGACGGACGGCATCTGCGAGGCCCGCAGCAGCGTGGCCGTCAGCAGCCGGTACCGCCGGGTCGCCCGACGCCAGGCCTGCTCGTAGTCCTGCGGCCGGCCGGTGGCCAGCGCCTGGACGGCGGCGGCGGCCGTGGCCAGCCCGGTCGCCAGGCCCTCGCCGGTGAGCGCGTCGACGTACCCGGCCGCGTCACCGACGAGCAGCACCCGGCCGCGCCGCCGGGCCGCGACGTCCTGGCGAAGGGGTCCCGCCCCGCGGACCTCGGTCAGCGCAACCGCGCCACCGAGCCGGTCCGCCAGGGCGGGGAACTCGGTCAGCACCTCGTCGAACCGGCGCCCCTGCCCGCACAGTGCCGCGACCCCCACGACGTCGTCCGCGACCGGGGTCACGTAGGCCTCGGCAGTGCCCGACCAGTGCACCTCGACCAGGTCGGCCCACGCGGGGACGCGGAAGTGCCGGCGCTGCCCGAAGCGCGGTGCCGCGGCCGTGGTGAGGTCCAGGCCCAGCATCCGGCGTACCGGCGAGTGCAGCCCGTCCGCCGCGACCAGCCAGCGAGCCCGCAGACCGGCGGCGTGGACCTGGTCGGACTCCTGTACGACGTCGTCGACCCGTCCGTGCACCTGCTCCACGCCGAGCTCGAGAGCGCGCGCCATCAGCACGGCATGCAGGTCGGTGCGGCGGACGCCGAGCCCGGGGCCGGCACGGAACCGCGCCTCCGCGGTCCGGGTCGGCGAGACGTAGCGGATGCCATGGAAGGCGCGCCCGGGCGGGTGCACGCCGAGCTCGCGCAGCCGGGCGACCGCGCCGGGCATCAGTCCTTCACCGCAGGCCTTGTCGATGGGACCCGTGCGCGGCTCGACGACGGTGACCGACAGCCCCGCCCGGCGGGCGTAGATCGCGGTGGCCAGCCCGATCGGCCCGCCGCCGGCGACGAGCAGGTCCCTCACGTCGCGGCCGTGGCCAGCGCGCGGTCCTCGCAGCGGATCCGCACGGTCAGCACCACCGCGTTCACGACGGTGAAGACGACGGCGGTGACCCACGCCGAGTGCACCAGTGGGAGCGCCACGCCCTCGGCCACCACCGCGACGTAGTTGGGATGGCGCAGCCAGCGGTAGGGCCCGGTGCTGACCAACGGAAGGCCGGGGACCACGACGACGCGGGTGTTCCACTGCTGGCCCAAGGTCGCGACGCACCACCAGCGCAGGCCTTGACTGGCCAGGACCACGGCGAGCATCGGCCAGCCGAGAGCGGGCACGAACGGCCGGTCCAGCCACACCACCTCGGCAACACAGCCGGCGAGCAGGCCGACATGGAGCAGGACCATCGCCGGGTAGTGACCGCGTCCGAACTCGACGCCCCCGCGCGCCCTGGCCCAGGCCAGGTGGCGCTGGGAGACGACCAGCTCGACGAGCCGTTCGACGGCGACGGCAGCGACCAGGCAGACATAGAGACCGACGCTGCTCATCGGGGCCGGCCCGTCACCACCGGATCAGGACCAGCTCGGCGCAGAACCCCGGCCCCATCGCCATCAGGACGCCATGCGAACCCGGCTCCGGTGGCGGTTGCTGCAGGGTCGCCGCGAGCACGTGCAGGACAGATGCCGATGACAGGTTCCCGACATCAGCGAGCGACGCCCAGGTCAGGTCGAACGCTCCTTCCGGTACGGCGAGTGCCCGCTGCATCGCGTGCAGCACCTTCGGCCCGCCCGGGTGTGCGATCCACCGGGCGATGTCGGCCGTCTTGAGATCGCTGCCCTCGAGGAAGCCCCGCACGTCCTCGCCGAGGTTCGCCTCCACCACGTCGGCGACGCTCGCCGCGAGGACGATGCGGAACCCGCTGCCGCCGATGTCCCAGCCCATGACCCGCTCGGTGTCGGGGTAGAACCGGCTCAGTGTCCGGACGACCTGGGGAGCCGCGTCGAGGCCCATCGCGACGGCCCGCCGCTCACCGACCATCACCACGGCCGCGGCACCGTCACCGAACAGGCCGCTGGCCACGAGGTTGGGCATCGAGTCGTCGGAGCGCTGGACCGTCAACGAGCAGAGCTCGACCGTGAGCAGCACGGCGACGCCGTCCGGGTCGCCGCGGAGGTAGTCGTGGACGCGGGCGATGCCGGCTGCGCCGGCCACGCAGCCGAGACCGAAGATCGGCACCCGTCGTACGTCGGTGCGCAGCCCGAGCCGGGGCACCAACCGCGCGTCCAGGCTCGGCGCGGCGATCCCGGTGACCGACGACACCATCAGCATGTCGACGTCGCGCGGCTCCAGGCCGGCCGCGGCGAGCGCCTCGGAAACCGCCTTCTCGCCGAGATCGGTGCCGACCCGGATGAAGACATCGTTGGCGGCGCCGAACCCGTCCAGGGCCGGGTAGTCCTCGAGAGGCAGGGCCAGGTGCCGGCTGCGGACCCCCGTCGCCTCGTGAAGGCGCTCGAGGACCCGCCGGTCGGACGGGTCGGGCAGGACGACCTCGGCGAAGGCGGCCGTGATCGTTGCCTGGTCGTAGCGGTTCTCGGGCACGACAGGCGCCACCGCAGCGATGCGGCTCATCCGTACGTACCGGCGAGCTCGACCTTTCGGCCCATGTGACCACCCGATCGAGTCATTTCCACAACGGTTAGGCCACACGCTTTCAGATTGCGGTTGGGCGGCCGACATTTGGTGGAGAATACGAAGTGACCTAGATCACCGGAAAGCCGTGTCCCATGTGCTCGCACCAGCCGCATTGCCCGCCCGCAGAAGCCCCCGACCGGGACGCCGCGCACACCGTGGCGTTTCACCCCGAGCAAGGGTGGAGCCTGCTGTGCAACGGCGTTCTTCTCTTCGACGACACGGGTGAACTTCTCCCCGACGGCCGTGTGATCAACCCTCACCGGCCCACCGACGTCCACGCGGAGTCCAACGCAGCCTGACCCTCGCGGGTTCCCCTAGCCGTTGGCGTACTCGCTGACCGGCGGGCAGCTGCAGACCAGGTTGCGGTCACCGAAAGCACCCTCGATCCGCCGGACCGGCGGCCAGTACTTCGTCCCCGGCGTCACCCCCGCCGGGAAGACCGCCTCGGTGCGGCCGTAGCCGTGCTCCCACTCCCCCGCCAGCGCCGCAGCAGTGTGCGGTGCGTTGCGTAGCGGGTTGTCCGTCCGGTCCAGGTCACCGGAGCCGACCTGGCTGATCTCCTCGCGGATCGCGATCATCGCGGCACAGAACCGGTCCAGCTCGGCCAGGTCCTCGGACTCCGTCGGCTCGATCATCAACGTGCCGGCAACCGGGAACGACATCGTCGGGGCATGGAAGCCGTAGTCGATCAGCCGCTTCGCCACGTCGTCGACGGTGACGCCGGTCTCCTTGGTGATGGCCCGCAGGTCGACGATGCACTCGTGCGCGACCAGGCCACCGCGGCCGGTGTAGAGCACCGGGAAGTGCGGTGCCAGCCGGGCCGCGACGTAGTTGGCGTTCAGGATCGCGACCTGCGTCGCGCGGGTCAGGCCCTCCGCTCCCATCAGTCGCAGGTAGGCCCACGAGATCGGGAGGATGCCGGCGGAGCCCCACGGCGCCGCGGCGATCGGCCCGACGCCGGTCTCCGGTCCGGCAGCGGGCTGCAGCGGATGGTTCGGCAGGTAGGGCGCCAGGTGGGCGCGCACGCCGACCGGGCCGACGCCGGGGCCGCCACCACCGTGCGGGATGCAGAACGTCTTGTGCAGGTTCAGGTGCGACACGTCGGCGCCGAAGGAGCCCGGCCGCGCCACACCGACCAGCGCGTTGAGGTTGGCGCCGTCGACGTAGACCTGCCCTCCTGCGTCATGGACCAGGTCGCACAGCTGCGTGATCTCCTGCTCGAACACGCCGTGCGTCGAGGGGTAGGTCACCATGACCGCGGCCAGGTCGTCCGCGTGTTCCTGCACCTGGGCGCGCATGTCGTCCATGTCGACGTTGCCCTCGTCGTCGCACCGCACGACGACGACGCGCAGCCCGGCCATCACTGCCGAGGCGGCGTTGGTGCCGTGCGCGCTGGACGGGATCAGACAGATGTTGCGTTCCGCGTGGCCGTTGGCCCGGTGATAGGCCCGGATCGCCAGCAGCCCGGCCAGCTCGCCCTGGGACCCGGCGTTCGGCTGCAGCGACACCGCGTCATAGCCGGTGATCTCGGCCAGCCACGCCTCGAGCTGCCCGATCAGGTCGACGTAGCCCTGCACCTGCTCGATCGGCGCGAACGGATGGACGGCCGCGAACTCCGGCCAGGTGATGGGCTCCATCTCTGCGGTCGCGTTGAGCTTCATCGTGCAGGAGCCCAGCGGGATCATCGTCCGGTCGAGCGCGAGGTCCTGGTCGGAGAGCCGGCGCAGGTAGCGCAGCATCGCGGTCTCGGACCGGTGCAGGTGGAACACCGGGTGGGTCAGGAACTCGCCCGAGCGGCGCAGCGCTGACGGGAGGGCGTCCTCGGCGCGCCCGTCGATGTCGTCGGCGTCGACCCCGGTTGCGCCGAACGCCGTCCACACCGCAGTCAGGTCCGCGCGCGTGGTCGTCTCGTCGGTGGAGACACCGACGTGGTCGGCGTCGACCAGCCACAGGTTCACGCCCAGGTCACGCGCGGCCTCGACGACCGCGGCCGCACGACCGGGCACCTTCAGCAGCACGGTGTCGAAGAACTCGCGATGCACGACCTCGGTGTCGGCGACGTCGGCCAGACCGGCCGCCAGGACGGTGGCGTAGCGGTGCGCACGCCGGGCGATCGCCGTCAGCCCTTCCGGGCCGTGATAGACGGCGTACATCCCGGCGATCACGGCCAGCAGGACCTGCGCGGTGCAGATGTTGCTCGTCGCCTTGTCGCGGCGGATGTGCTGCTCGCGGGTCTGCAGAGCAAGCCGGTACGCCGGGTTGCCGTCCACGTCCTTGGACACCCCGACCAGCCGACCGGGCATGTTGCGCTCCAAGCCGTTGCGCACCGCCAGGTAGCCGGCGTGCGGACCGCCGAAGCCGAGCGGCACACCGAACCGCTGGGTCGTGCCCACGGCGATGTCGGCGCCCATGTCCCCCGGCGACTTCAGCAGGGTCAGCGCAAGCAGGTCTGCGGCCACCGCGACGATCGCGCCACGGTCGTGCGCTGCCTCGATCAGCCCGGACCAGTCGTGGATCTCGCCGGTCGCTCCGGGGTACTGCACCAGCACGCCGAACACGTCGCCGTCGGGCAGGCCGTCGGCGTGCAGGTCGGCGACGACGACGCCGATGCCCAGTGGCTCGGCCCGGGTCTGCACGACCGCCACGGTCTGCGGAAGGCAGCTCTTGTCGACGACGAACACCGCGTCGCTCGCGGCCTTGCTGGTGCGTCGCGCCAAGGTCATCGCCTCGGCCGCGGCGGTCGCCTCGTCGAGCAGCGAGGCGCCGGACACCGGGAGCCCGGTGAGGTCGCTGACGGCGGTCTGGAAGTTGAGCAGCGCCTCGAGCCGGCCCTGGGAGATCTCCGGCTGGTACGGCGTGTAGGCGGTGTACCAGGCGGGGTTCTCGAGGACGTTGCGCACGATGACCGGTGGCGTCACGGTGCCGTAGTAGCCGAGACCGATCATCGACGTGAGCACCTGGTTGCGCCCGGCGATCTCGCGCAGCTCATCGAGCACCTCGTGCTCCGAACGGCCCGGCTCGAGCGCGAGCGGCTCGCCGCCCTGGATCGCGGCGGGCACGGCGGCAGCGACCAGCTCGTCGAGCGAGCCGTGGCCGAGGACCGCGAGCATCTTCGCCTGGTCCTCGGGTGCGGGACCGATGTGGCGGCGCGAGAACGGCACGGTGGCGTCGAGCTCGCTGCGCGAAGCGGTGCGGTCGGTGCGGGACGTCACGAGGGGCCTCCAGGAGGTGCCTGCCGTCCGGCGCAGCTCACGCCGTACGGGTCTCCCCCTCTGTCACCCGCGCTCCAGAGTCGCCTCGCCCGCACGGTCCGGTTGCCTGAGAGGTTCCGGGGATGTTGCCCCTTCGGCGCCCCACACACACGAGGACAGGCCTCAGGTGGTGGGAACTCTCCCGCGCGGAGTCGACAGCGCTCCGATGGTACCTCGCGAGCAGGCTCAGCCTGTCTTGCGGGCCTTGCGACGCACCGACAGCTCGTCGGGCGCGGCATCCCCCGCCGGCGTCCGCGCCATCGGCACGCTCACCGGGCAGCTCGGCGAGCGAGCCCTCGACCTCGCGCCAGACCCGGCCGACCGCGATGCCGAAGACGCCCTGGCCGCCCTGCACGAGGTCGACGACCTCGTCGGGCGAGGTGCACTCGTAGACGCTGGCGCCGTCGCTCATCAGCGTGATCTGGGCCAGGTCGTCGACTCCCCGCTCGCGCAGGTGGCTGACCGCGGTGCGGATGTTCTGCAGCGAGACGCCGGTGTCCAGGAGCCGCTTGACCACCTTGAGGACGAGGATGTCGCGGAAGCTGTAGAGCCGCTGGCTGCCGGATCCGTGGGCGGACCGGATGCCGGGCTCGACCAGGCCGGTGCGCGCCCAGTAGTCGAGCTGGCGGTAGGTGATGCCGGCGGCCGCGCAGGCCGTGGGCCCGCGGTAGCCCATGTCCTCGGGCAGGTGGGGCAGGTCGTCGTCGAAGAGCAGTCCCTGGCGACCGGCGCGTTCACGGGCCGCGGCCATCGCGGCCGGATCGGCCGTCACCGCGGTGGCGGTGCCTGGCTCGGTCGAACCGTCGCCGGTGGTGCTCACGCGGACCTCCATCTCGCGCCCTCAGGGGGAAGGCTCCGGTGCCGCTGCCCACTGACCCGGTCAGGTGAGTTGCAGCCCTGGAGTTACATCAAGGGCGTTCGTCTCGACGGTACGGCCCGGCGCCGGGCCGGTCAACGATGCGCGACCCGGCTGCGTCTGCCGGGCGTGTCACTCTCGACCCCGAGGTCGAGGGTCGGCGGTCGGCCGCCGGCTCGGACGGTCAGGCCTGCGCAGGTCCGAAGTCCTCGGGCGAGACCCCGTCGAGGAACTCGCGGAACTTCTCGACCTCGTCCTCCGGATCGGCGTCCGGGATCGGGATCCCGGCCTCGTTGAGCACCTCCTCGGCCCCGAAGATCGGGGAGCCGGTCCGCAGCGCGATGGCGATCGCGTCGGACGGCCGGGCGCTGACCTCGAGCCCGCTGGCGAAGACCAGGTCGGCGTAGAACACCCCGTCCTGCAACGACGTGATGCGCACCTGGGTGAGCTCCTGGCCGATGGCCTTGAGGAGGTCGCGGATCAGGTCGTGGGTCAGGGGGCGAGGCGGCACGACGCCCTGCTGGGCGTAGGCGATGGCGGTGGCCTCGACCGCGCCGATCCAGATGGGCAGGTAGCGCTCGCCGTCGGACTCCTTGAGAAGCACGATCGGCTGGTTGGACGGCATCTCGACCCGCACGCCGACAACGTCGAGCTCGTTCACGCTCGCCACACTACCCGCGCGGCGGTCAGCGTTGGACGAAGCCGCGCAAGGCAGTTCGGACCAGGGCGGTGTGCAGCCGCACCGAGAGCGCCCCCATCTCCCGGGCCACCTCCTCGGCGCGGGCCCGGGCCTCCGGGTCACGCTGGAGGAGCAGCGGCGCGACGACCTGCTCGACCAGTCCCGCCTCGCGTTCGGCCCCGGTCCGGAACGCCCGGAGGTGGCGGGGCTCCAGCCCGTAGGCGCGCATCTCCGCGATCGCGCTGGCGACCGCCAGGGCATCGCCGTCGTAGTGCGTCGTCCCGGGCCGCCGCGCGACACAGGCCGTGGTTCTCGATCTGCTCCAGCAGGTCGGCGTCGATGCCGGCCGCCTGGATCAGCTCGCTGCGCGAGAGCCGGATCTCGCTGTTGTCGGTGACGCCGCCGAGGTCGACGCCCCCTCCGCGCGGCAGCCGACGGAACATCGCGGCCGCGGTCGATGGCGTCGAGGTGCTCCTTGATCACCCGCAGCGGGAGGTACTGGTCGCGCTGGGCGGACAGCACGTAGCGCAGCCGCTCGACGTCCTGATGGCTGAACTTGCGGTAGCCCGACGGCGTACGCGCCGGCTCGACGAGACCCTCGGACTCCAGGAACCGGATCTTGGAGATGGTCACGTCGGGGAAGTCGCCACGCAGCGTCTGCAGCACCTCACCGATGCTCATGAGCGACCTGGCGGGGACCGCCGAGCTCATCCCGCAGCTCCCTGCTGCTGACCGTGCGGGTCGGGATAGAAGATCAGGCGGTACTTGCCGATCTGCACCTCGTCGCCGCCGGACAGAGCCGCGTCGTCGATGCGCTCCCGGTTGACGTAGGTGCCGTTGAGCGAGCCGACGTCGCGCACCGTGAAGCCGTCGTCGACCCGGCTGAACTCGGCGTGCCGCCGGGACACCGTGACGTCGTCGAGGAAGATGTCGCTGGAGGGGTGCCGGCCGGCGGTCGTCACGTCGGAGTCGAGCAGGAACCGGCTGCCGGAGTTCGGGCCGCGGCGTACGACGAGCAGCGCCGATCCGGGCGGGAGCGCGTCCACCGCCGCCTGGTCGGCGGGCGAGAGGCCCTCGGCCTTCTCGGGGCCGTCCCCCGCGTCCATGCCGCCGATGGTGATGGTCGTGGTCGAGTCACCCGGCGAGGCGGTCGCCCGCGCCAGCGCCGCGCCGCAGTTGCTGCAGAAGCGGCTCTCGTCGGGGTTGGCGTGCCCGCACTGCGTGCAGAACGGCATCGGTGGGCCTCCCGTCACGGCCTTCGCCGCAGACCTCGCTGGGGAGGTGCCGCAAGGAATCGGGCACCCGTGCTCGACCCTCGACCACAAGTCGAGAGTCGCTGGAAACCTACGCGGCGGACCGGGGAGGGTCAACCGTGTCGCTCAGGTGGTCTCCAGCCCCGCCTCGTAGGCCGCGGCGTCGAGGAGCCCCTCGGCGCTGTCCGGCTCGTCCGGCCGGATGTCGATCATCCACCCCTCGCCGTACGGGTCGGAGTTGACCAGCTCCGGTGACGCGTCCAGCGCCTCGTTGCGCGCGACGATCGTCCCGGTGACCGGGGCGTAGATGTCGGACACGCTCTTGGTGGACTCCACCTCGCCGCAGGCCTCGCCCGCCGTCACCTGGGCACCCACCTCGGGCAGGGTGACGAAGACGATGTCCCCGAGCGCCTCCTGGGCGTAGTCGGTGACCCCGACGCGCAGCATGTCTCCGGTGCTGCGGATCCACTCGTGCTCGCGGGTGTAGTGCAGGTCCTCGGGGTTCATCGGCTTCGCCTCTCGTCTGCCGGGCCGGTCGGGGCTAGCCGCCGCCACTGTCGTCGTCGCCGTCCTCGGGAGCCGGGCGAGCGTACTCAGGCGCCGGAGCCGGTTGCAAGGAGGAGATGGTGATCTCGCTGCGCTGCGTCACCTGGCCGCGCGCGTCCCGCTGGCGCAGGACGTCCAGCACCCCGCCCGGGATGTCCAGCGCGGCCGCCAGCGTCCGGGCGTCACCGATGACCCGGAACTGGTACGGCGCCTCGATGACCTGTCCGTCCACCTCCACGGCACCGCCCCCGTCGACGTCCACGAGATGCGGTGCTGGCCACGACCCGGACCCGGGGCCCGTCCGGGGTGGAGATCTCGACCGCCTCGGCGCCGGCGTCGCGGAGCTCTTGCAGCGCGTCGAGCAGCAGGTCGGCCTGCACCTCGCCCTTCGGGTCGCTGATCGTGAACTCGATGCCCGGTCCGGTCGCCGGGACGGTGCCGGCGAGGATGCCCAGCGTCCGGACCCGCGCCCGCGCCTCCTCCAGGGCGGCTCGGGACCCGCTGGTGTCGTCGGTGACGCTCGGCCCGAGCGGCTTCGAGGTCGCGCGCCTCCGCCTGCAGCCGCGCGGACCGCTCCGTGACGTCGTCGAGGATGCGCACCAGGTCGGTCTGCCGCAGCCCGGCCAGGTCGGAGTCCTGGTTGGCCCGGACCTGCACGGCGGCCGCGAACCCCAGCATCCCGCACAGCACTGCCGCGATCAGCTGTCCGCGCGTCGCCCTCGGCCGGAGCGCTCCCGCGCAGCCGGTCCCGCCCGGCCCGGTGCGCGGGGCCGCTGGCGTGGTGCGGGGGGACCGGGGCCGGCGCGTCGGTGCTCATGCGTGGAACAGGTGGCGGCGGATGGCGGCGGCGTTGGAGAAGATGCGGATCCCGAGCACCACGACCACACCGGTGGAGAGCTGGGAGCCGACCCCGAGCTGGTCGCCGAGGTAGACGATCAACGCCGCGACGAGGACGTTGGCGACGAACGACACCACGAACACCTTGTCGTCGAAGATGCCGTCGAGCAGCGAGCGCAGGCCGCCGAACACCGCGTCCAGCGCGGCGACGACCGCGATCGGCAGGTAGGGCTGCAGCCACAGCGGCACGGTCGGCTCGAGGAAGAGACCGGCCACGATGCCGACGACCAGGCCGATGGCGGCGATCACGGCGTTCTCCCCCGGCTGCTCGGGCACCGTCGCGTATCGGACCGGGAGCCCCGCGGCCGCGGGCAGCCGGACACTGTCGCGGGTCTTCACCGTGTACTCGATGCCGTAGTTGCGCAGCACCTGCAGATAGCTGCCGCCGAACCCGTCGACGATGCGGCTCTGCATGGCGTCGGAGTCGCCCACCGCAACCACGTCGTACGGCGGGCTGAGCGGGCGGAAGTCGACCAGGATGGCCTGGCCCGCCGAGCGGATCGCGCTGAGGGACGTGAGCCGCTGACCGTTGATCGCGACGCGCCTCGGCCCCGGCTGCCCACACCTCGTTCACGACCGTCTGCAGGTCACGGTCGGTGACCCGGCCCTCGGTGCTGCTCTCCCCCGCGCGTGGGTCGGTGCCGTCCCTCGGTGTCGGCGTCGTCGGAGTCCTCGAGGTGGATGACGAGCGCCGGGACCCTGCACGGCACCCGCACCGGTCACCACCTCCAGGCCGGTCAAGGTCGCGGCGAGCTCGGACCCCGTCGATGTCAGGCCCAAGGCGTCTTCACGGGCCGTGGCCACGGACTCCCTCAGCTCCTGCAGGTCGGTCTCGAGCCGGTCGGCCGCCGCCGTACGCTGCTCGATCTCCCCGGTCAGGGCGTCCCGCGCCTGGGCCGCGGACGGCGCACGGTCGCGAACCTGCAGCGCGGCGGTCGCGAGGAGCAGCCCGATCATCACCAGCCCGGCGGCCAGCATCCAGCCCGGGCGGGACGGCGGCGCCTCGCCGGCTGCCCGGCGCGCGGCTGCCTCGGCGTAGCCCTCGTCGAGCGAGTGCTCGATCAGGTTGGTCAGCAGCGACATCGACGCATCGGGGCGCGCAGGCGCGTCGTACGGTGCTCGTGCCGACATGCCGGTCATCGTCGCATGTCCGGCAGGTCCGGCGGTCACGCGGTCAGTGGTCGGCGCGCTCCACGACGGCGGCCCACCGATCGAGATGCTCGTGCGCCGCAGTGTCGTTGGCTGCCTCGGCCCAGACGTGGGTGACCGGCTCGGACGGGTCGGGCAGCACGAGCGCCCACGAGCCGTCGTCCTCGACGACGCGCACCCCGTCGGTGGTGTCGATCCTGCGGTCGCCGGCCTCCTCGACGACAGCGCGCATGACCATGCCCTTGGCTGCCCACGGTGTCGGGACCGACCGCCGGACGAGGTGCGACTGCGGGATGCGCGCGTCGATCTCGGACAGCTGCAGCTGGGTGCGGGCGACCAGCCCGACGAGCTGGACGAACGCGGCGAGGCCGTCGATCGCGGTGCTGAACTCGGGGACGACGAAGCCGCCTCGGCCGTCACCGCCGAAGATGACGTCGGGGTCGGTGGTGGCCCGCGTCAGCTCGGCCGCGCGACGTCGCCACCCAGCGGATCTCGACGCCGTGGAACGCCGCGACCTGTTCGGCGAGGCGGGTCGTGGTGACCGGCAGCGCGACCGTGCCCTTCTTGCGCTCGGCGGCGACGAGGTCGAGTACGACGAGCAGCGCCCGCCCGTCATCGATCGGCACGCCCCGCTCGTCGACGATGGAGACGCGTTCGCCCACCGGGTCGAAGCGCACCCCGAAGTCGGCGCGGGACGACTCGACCAGCCGGCCGAGCCGGTGCAGGGCCTCCTGGCGCTCAGCCGCCGACTCGGTCGGCGACCGCTCGTCGAAGCCGTTGTTGACCGTGAGCGCGTCGACGCCGAGCCGGCCGAGCAAGGACGGGAGGACCAGCGCGGCCGTGCCGCCGCCGGTGTCGACGACGACCTTCGGGCTGACCTCCGCGACGCCGGAGGTGTCGACCCGGCGGAGCAGCTCGAGGGCGTAGGCCTCCATCACGCGCGGGGGGAAGGACAGGTCGCCGATCTCGCCGGGGAAGGCCCGCCGGAACTCACCGCGGGCGACCACCCGCTCGAGCTTGCGCTGCGCGGCCTGGGACAGGTCGGCGCCGCGGTTGTCGAGGAACATGATGTCGACGCTCTCCGGCTGACCGGGGGTGGTGCGGATCACGACTCCGCCGGCGCGACCCTGCGCGGTCTCCAGCCGGGCGACCGGCACCGGGACGACCTCGAGGTCGACGACGTTGATGGCGCTGGAGGTCAGCGCGGAGATGACGGCGCGCTTGAGGGCGCGAGCGGCTCGCGACACGTCACGTGACGTGGTGACGGTCACGCCCTTCTTCAGGGTGGTCGCCCAGGCGCCGGCCAGCCGCACCGCGAGCTCCGGCGTGATCTCGACGTTGACGATGCCGGACACACCGCGGGGGCCGAAGAGCGCGCGCTGGCCGCGCGACTCGAAGATGACGTTGCTGTTGACGACGGCGCCGGCCTCGACGGTCTTGAACGGGTAGATCATGACGCCGGCCGAGACGATCGCCTCCTCGCCGACGACGCACTCGTCGCCGACGACCACGCCCTCGCCGACCCGCGCGGCGCGCATGATGTCGGTGTTCTTGCCGATCACGCACGCGCGCAGGTTGGCTCTGCGGACCGATGAACACGTTGTCGTGCACGACGGCCCGGTGCAGGAACGCGCCGGCCTTGACCACGACGTTGCTGCCGAGCACGGTGAACTCGCGCAGCTCGGCGGCGGCCTCGACCTTCGCGTAGTCGCCGATGTAGAGCGGGCCGGTCGAGGATCGCGTCGGGGTGCACGTCGGCACCCTCGGCGACCCAGACTCCGGGCGAGACCTCGAAGCCGTCGATGTCGACGTCGACCTTGCCGGAGAGCACGTCGGCCTGGGCGCGCAGGTAGGACTCGTGCGTCCCCACGTCCTCCCAGTAGCCCTCGGCGACGTAGCCGTAGATCGGCTGGTCCTCCTTCAACAGGCGCGGGAAGACGTCGCCGGACCAGTCGACGGACTCGCCCTCCGTCACGTAGTCGAAGACCTCCGGCTCCATGACGTAGATGCCGGTGTTCACGGTGTCGGAGAAGACCTGGCCCCAGGTGGGCTTCTCGAGGAAGCGCTGCACCCGCCCCTCGTCGTCGACGATGGTGATGCCGAACTCCAGCGGGTCGGGGACCCGGGTCAGGCAGACCGTGACCAGCGCGCCCTTCTCGCGGTGGAACTCCACCAGGTCGGTCAGGTCGAAGTCGGTCAGCGCGTCGCCGGAGATCACGAGGAAGGTCTCGTCACGCAGCAGGTCCTCGGCGTTCTTGACGCTGCCGGCGGTCCCGAGCGGCGTCTCCTCGGTCGCGTAGTGCAGCGGCATGCCGAAGTCCTCGCCGTCGCCGAAGTAGTTGCGCACCAGGCTGGCGAGGAACTGGACGGTGACGACGGTCTCGGAGAACTCGTGCCGCTGCAGCAGCCGCAGCACGTGCTCCATGATCGGCTTGTTGACGATGGGCAGCAGCGGCTTGGGCATGCTCGTCGTCATCGGCCGCAGCCGGGTGCCCTCACCGCCGGCCATCACCACGGCCTTCATGACGGGGTCTCCCCACCGGCTGTTGCGAGCGATCCGGCGGCGGGCTGGGCGCGATCGGCGCTGACGAGCTGGCGCACCTGCACGACGTACAGGATCCCGGCCCACCAGTAGAGGGCGGTGCCCCAGATCGCGAACGCCCAGCCGAAGGCATGGGCGATCTGGCTGACCAGGCTGTCGCCCTCGCCGAGGAGGAGCAGGGGGAAGCCGGACAGCAGGTTGAACGTCGCCGCCTTGCCGAGGAAGCTGACCGGCAGCGGGCCGTAGCCGTGGCGGCGCAGGACCGGCAGGAAGAACGCGAGGAAGACGTCGCGACCGACCAGCGCCAGGGTGAGCCACAGCGGCACGACGTCGCGGATGGTCAGCCCGATCAGCGTCGCCAGGATGTAGAGCCGGTCGGCCGCCGGGTCGAGCAGCTGGCCGAGCCGCGACATCTGGCCCCACTTGCGGGCGATCTTGCCGTCCAGCCAGTCGGTGACGCCGCTGACCATCAGCAGCGGCCACGGCGGCCGCGTCGTACTCGTTGAGGACGAGCCAGAGGAAGAGGGGTACGCCGAGCAGGCGCAGCAGGCTCAGGGCGTTGGGCACGGTCAGGACGCGGTCAGTCACCAACCCCGTCTCCGACACCGTCACGCCTTCCCGCTGGACGTTTCGTGCAGGTCGAAGCCTATCTGGCGCGCTGGCCTGGAGCGAGGGGCATCCCTCGCGACCGCCGCGCGGGCCCGCCCAGCCCAGGTAGCGCCCGGCTCACGCGACGCAGAACTCGTTGCCCTCCGGGTCGAGCATCACCACATGGCCGAGATGCTGACCGTCATAGGACTCCTCGCGGACGCGGGTCGCTCCGGTGGTGACCAACTCGGCTGCTTTCGCACGGATGAGCTGTTCGCGCTCCGCCATGTCCCAGGGCGGCTCGCCCGCAACGCGAATGTCGATGTGCATCCTGTTCTTGGCTGTCTTGCCCTCAGGCACCCGGAGAAAGCCGATGGCGGGGCCGATGCCGTCCGGGTCGATGATGGACGCGCCATCTGGGTCGTCGTACCCCGGCTCAGCCACATACCCAAGTGCGTTCGACCAGAACGCCGCAATCGCTTGCGGGTCTGCGGCGTCGCAACCGAGCGTCCACCAGGTCGCCATGTCCGCTCAGCCCGTGTAGCCCTCGACGGTCGAGGGCGGACGCACGGCGGCGTCGTCCGGGTTCTCACCCACAGCGCGGAGAGCGTCCCGCTGTCGCAGCAGGTCCCAGCACTGGTCGAGCTGCACCTCGACGTCTTTCAGCCGGGCATGCTCCTCGTCCTCGCTGATCTTGCCCTGGCCGAGCTGCTCGCGAAGGCTCTTCTCCTCGGCGATCAGACCGGAGATGCGCTCGTGAATTCCCGAGTCCTTGCTCATGGGCCGAGTCTAGGCCGCTGCGACGGCAGCCTTGCTGCTACCAGCGGTGCGCGACGTCGACGACGACTCGGTGGCCCCCGCCCGGGCTGCTCAGGACGAAGGTGCGCATGGGCAGCCGTGCCCGTACGCCGAGCCCGATCGTGGTCTGCCCTTCGAACGTCCCGGCGAACGCCACCTGGCGGAAGGTCCGGTAGCCCGCGACGTTGACGAGCTCCTTCTCGTTCGCGGGCTTGTAGGTGACCGCGCCGTGCTCGTTGTAGGCCGGCGCCTTGATCACGATGCTGAGACGGGCACCACCGCGGAGGGGCACGCTGGCGCCGGATCCGTCCCTCTTGACGGTGGCCACGTATCGGGCGACGTAGCCGGGTGTGCCCTCGCCGTCCGCGTTGATGTCGATGACCAGCCGGTCGAAGCACTGGTGGCGACCTGACCTGACGTTGGTGACCTGCTTGCCGGTGTAAGGCGCCTTCTGCTTCACGAGCGAGCCCCATTGCGTCGCACAGGCGCTTGTCGCCATCGGGGCTGCGGGGGCCATCGCCACGGCGGGCGCGATGCCCAGTGCGAGAGCGACCACCAGCGGGGGCAGAACTCGCCGGCTCATCGTGGAAACCTTCATGGCGTGCTCCTTTCGAGGTGCGTGTTAGACGCGACCCAGGGCATGCCGGTTGACACGCGCCGCCCACGAGCCTTGACATGAGAGGTACGCCGACAACTGTGTTGTCGTGGGAGCCTCGGGAGAAGGCACCACGACCTACTCGCGACTGGTGGGGTCGGGGAAGGGAGAGCCTGATGAGCTTCGAGGGCGCGGATCCGTCGCCGGAGGAGGCAACTGCCGGGTTGCGGGCATCCGCCCAGGGCTGGCATGGGGCCCAGCTAGCGGTGCTGGGGTTCATCGGACTCTGCGGTGTGCTGCAGAGCTCTGCCGACTCGAGTGCGCCTCGTTGGCTGGAAATCGTCGCTGGGCTTCTTGTCCTTCTCGCCCTCTTGCTGTCGTGCATCGCGATAGCAGTGGTGGCCACTGTCGCCTGGCCCCTCGAGTCACCCTCCAGCGATCGGGACGTCCAGCGTGGCCGCAGCCGGCTGCGCTCCGGAATACGGCTGACGTTCGTTGCCGTAGGACTGCTGGCACTCGCCGCGACGTCGTCCTGGTGGCCGAGCGAGGCAGAGGCAGCAGGCCAGGTCCGAGTGGACACCAGCAGTGGCACTGTTTGCGGAGACCTGCGCGCCGGTGAGCCCGGAGTCATCGCGCTGGACGTCGACGAGCGACGGGTTCACGTGGCCATCAACGCCATCACACTGCTTCAGCCCGTCGATGCCTGCGAGTGAACCGCCGGCGGCACGACGTCATCGCGGATGCGCTCCGCGGTGATCAGATGCACGTCGTGTCGGGCTGACAGGATTTGAACCTGCGACCCCTTGACCCCCAGTCAAGTGCGCTACCAAGCTGCGCTACAGCCCGCCGCCCGGGATCGCTCCCGGGCCCAGCAACCTTATCGCAGCGAGGCGTCGCGCCCGGCGCGCTCGATACGGCTCCGGCAGCGCGCTACTTGCGCTTCTCGCGGGCCTTGACGCTGATCTCGATCGGGCTGCCGACGAACCCGAACTCCTCGCGCAGCCGTCGCTCGACGAACCGGCGGTAGCCGGCCTCGAGGAAGCCGGTCGTGAACAGCACGAACCGCGGCGGCCTGGTGTCGGCCTGGGTGGCGAACAGGATCCGCGGCTGCTTGCCGCCGCGGACCGGGTGCGGGTTGGCCGCGACCAGCTCGCCGAGGAACGTGTTGAGCCGACCGGTCGGCACCCGGCTGTCCCAGCTCTCCAGCGCGGTCTCGATCGCCGGCACCAGCCGGTCCATGTGCCGACCGGTGCGCGCCGAGATGTTGACCCGCGGCGCCCACGGCACCTGCACGAGGTCGCGCTCGATCTCGCGCTCGAGGTAGTAGCGGCGCTCGTCGTCGAGCAGGTCCCACTTGTTGTAGGCGATCACCAGGGCGCGGCCGGACTCCACCACCATCGAGATGATCCGGGTGTCCTGCTCGCTGAGCACCTCGCTCGCGTCGACGAGGACGACGGCGACCTCGGCGCGGTCCAGCGCCGACTGGGTGCGCAGCGTCGCGTAGTAGTCGGTGCCGCTGGCCTGATGGGCGCGGCGGCGGATGCCCGCGGTGTCGACGAACTTCCAGGTCTCGCCGCCCAGCTCGATCAGCTCGTCGACCGGGTCGCGGGTCGTGCCGGCGACGGAGTCGACAACGGCCCGCTCCGTGCCCGCGAGCTGGTTGAGCAGGCTGGACTTCCCGACGTTCGGCTTGCCGAGCAGCGCGACCCGGCGCGGCCCCTCGGCGTCGTCCTCGCGGTCGGCCGGCGCCTCCGGCAGCACGGCGAGCACGGCGTCGAGCAGGTCGCCGCTCCCCCGCCCGTGCAGGGCCGAGACGGCGTAGGGCTGCCCGAGGCCGAGTGACCACAGGGCGGCCGCGTCGGCCTCTGCCTTCTCGCCGTCGACCTTGTTCGCGACCAGGACCACCGGCTTGCCCGCCCGGCGGAGCACCTTGACCACGGCCTCGTCGGTCTCGGTCGCGCCCACCGTCGCGTCCACCACGAACAGCACCGCGTCGGCCGCCTCGATGGCGATCTCGGCCTGGGCCGCGACCTGCGCGGCCAGGCCCTTCGCGTCCTGCTCCCAGCCGCCGGTGTCCACGACGGTGAACCGGCGGCCGTTCCAGACCGCGTCGTAGAGGACCCGGTCACGGGTCACACCCGGCACGTCCTCGACCACGGCCTCGCGACGGCCCAGGATGCGGTTGACCAGCGTCGACTTGCCGACGTTCGGACGGCCGACGACGGCGAGCACGGGAGCGGGACCGCTCGGCCTCGCCGCCCAGCTCCTCGGCGTACTCGTCCACGGTCATCGCGCCGTCCTCGCGAGCACGACGTCCACGGCCGCGGCGATGACCTCGTCCAGGCTGCGCTCGCTCGCGTCGATCTCCACGGCGTCGGCGGCCTTGAGCAGCGGTGACGCCGCGCGCTGGGTGTCGATCGTGTCCCGGTTGCGCAGCTCGGTGAGGGTGACGTTGGCATCGACCGCAGGGTCGGCGCTGTGCTCGGCCGCACGTCGTTGCGCGCGGACCTCCGCGCGCGCGGTCAGGAAGATCTTGGCCGCCGCGTCGGGCGCGACGACCGTGCCGATGTCGCGCCCCTCGACGACGATCCCGCCGGCACCGATCGCCTCGCGCTGCAGGGCGACCAGCCGGGACCGTACGGCGGGGACCGCGCTGACCGGGCTGACGACTGCGGTGACCTCCCGGGTGCGGATCGGGCCGGAGACGTCGCGGCCGTCCACCGTGATCGTGGGTGCCTCCGGGTCGGTGCCCGCCTCGATGCTGGGCTGCCCGCAGGCGGCCGCGACCGCGTCGGCGTCGTGCACGTCGATGCCCTGCTCGGCCATCCACCAGGCCATCGCGCGGTACATCGAGCCGGTGTCGAGGTAGCGCAGGCCCAGGCGGCGGGCGATGCCCCGCGACACGCTGGACTTGCCCGAGCCGGACGGGCCGTCGACGGCGACCACGATCGTGCTGTGGTCGGACCGGGTCGCGGGCACGCGGAACCTCAAGGACGTCTGGCTGGTGGGGACACCCCGAGGCTACCCGGCCTCAGCCGTGAACCACCCATCCGAGCGCGACGAGCGCCTCGACCAGCCGCTCGGCCACGGGAGGCGCGACGGAGAGCTCGACCAGGCCGACGGCCTGCCCGGGCGAGTGCTCGATGCGGACGTCCTCGATGTTGACCCCCGCGTCGCCGGCGTCGGCGAACAGCCGGGCCAGCTCGCCGGGCCGGTCGGCCAGCACGACCGGCACCACGGCGTACGACGTGGGCGGCGCCCCGTGCTTGCCCGGCAGCCGGGCCCGCCCGGCGTTGCCCCGGATGAGCAGCTCGCGCAGCGAGGTCCGGCCCCACTCGGGGTCGTCGGCGAGCTCGTGCAGCGCGGCGATCGCGCTGTCGACGTCGGCGCGCAGCTCGGTCAGGATCTGGGCCACCGGGTCGGCGTTGGCCGCGAGGACGTCGATCCACAGGTCGGGGTCGGAGGCGGCCACCCGGGTCACGTCGCGCAGACCCTGGCCGGTGAGGGTGAGCGCGTCCTCGGGGCCCTCCGCCAGCCGAGCGGCGACCAGCGTCGCGGCGACCTGGGGGACGTGCGACACGAGGGCGACCGCGGTGTCGTGCGCAGCGGCATCCATCGTCACGGCGATGCCGCCGCAGAGGGCGACCAGCGCGTGCGCCCGCGCGAGCGAGTCCGGCTCGGCCTCGGACTCCACGATCACCCAGGGCCGGCCCTCGAACAGGTCGGCCCGCGCCGCGCCGGGACCGGACCGCTCCCGGCCGGCCATCGGGTGGGTGCCGACGAAGTGCGCGGCCCGGCCCATCTCCCGGCGTACGTCGGCAAGAACCCCGGCCTTGACGCCCGCCGTGTCGATGACCGTCGCGGCGACGTTGCCGGTGAGCAGACCGACAGCGACCTCCGCGGTCGCCGACGGTGAGACCGCCACGATCGCCAGGTCGACCTGGCCCGGCGGCGGCGCGGGGTCACCGGCGCCGAGGTCTGCCGCGCGGCGTACCGCCACCGGGTCGCGGTCGGTGAGGTGCACGGTCACGCCGCGCCCGCGCAGCGCCAGCGCGATCGACGTCCCGATGAGACCGGAGCCGACGACCAGGCAGGACCGCAGCTCGCCGGCCGGACTCACTGGGCCAGGTCCTTGCGCAGCGCCACGGCGCCACGCAGGTAGACGTGCTTGATCTGGTCGCGACCGAGGTCGCTGTGCACGTGCACCATCACCCGGATGACGCGCGGCAGCGCGTCGGCCACGTCGATCTCCTGCGCGCAGATGAGCGGCACGTCGCCGATGCCGAGGGCACGGGCGGCAACGGCAGGGAACTCGCTGCGCAGGTCGGGAGTCGCCGTCAGCATCATCGAGATCAGGTCGTCGTTGTCGATGGCGTTCTGCTCGAGGATGGACCGGATCAGCTCGGTGACCGACTCCAGCAGGTGCTCGCGGTCGTCGCGGTCGAGCTGGGTCGCCCCGCGGATCGCGCGGACAGCACGACTCGGCACCGCTGACCTCCCGCAAACCTGGTGGAGTCGCTCACCCTAACGAGGGGCACAGTGATGCGGTGAGCCAGCGCACCGCCAGACCCGCCGCCGTCCTCGCCCTGCTCGCCGCCCTGGTGGTCGGCGGCTGCGGAGGCGATGACGGCACGGCTGCTGCCGACACGCGGGCGAGTCCAGCGGAGCCACCGCACTGGCGCCGGTCCTGGACCAGGACTTCCCCGACCCGGACATCCTCCTCGTCGACGGCACCTACTACGCCTACGCGACCCAGCCGGGCGACGGCAGTGTCAACGTCCAGATGGCCACGTCGACCGACCTCAAGACGTGGGACGTCCAGGTCCAGGACCCGCTGCCGGAGCTGCCCGCGTGGGCCACCAACGGGCACACGTGGGCGCCCGACGTCACGGCCGGGCCGGACGGCTACCTCATGTATCTGACCGCGCGCAGCGTCGTCCCGGCCCTGCAGTGCATCGGCGTCGCCCGCAGCACCAGCCCCACCGGTCCGTTCCGGCCGGTCGGTGACGAACCGCTGATCTGCCCCGAGGACGAGGGCGGCGCGATCGATGCCGCCTCCTACGTCGAGCCCGACGGCAAGCGGTACCTGCTGTGGAAGAACGACGGCAACTGCTGCGGCAAGGACACCTGGCTGAACCTGCAGCCGCTCTCGGCGGACGGGCTGAAGCTCACCGGACCCCCGGTTCGCCTGGTCATGCAGGACCAGCCGTGGGAGGGCAACCTCGTTGAAGCCCCGACCCTGGTGCGGCACGGCTCGTCGTACGTGCTCTTCTACTCGGCCAACGACTACGGCGGCGACAAGCTACGCCACCGGCTATGCCACCGCGAGCAAGCTCGAGGGCCCGTACACGAAGGCAGCCGAACCGCTGCTGACGAGTGCAGCGACCGGCGTCACCGGTCCCGGCGGCCAGGACGTCGTCACCGACACGGCAGGCAAGACGCACATCGTGTTCCACGGCTGGGACCCGGCAGTCGATCTATCGGGCGATGTACGTCACCGACCTCACCTGGGACGGCGACACCCCCGTGCCTGACGTGGGTTAGAGGTCGACGGCGGCGAAGAGGGCGCCGACCTCCTGCTGGCTGAGCCTGCGGTGCTTGCCGGGCTTGAGGTTGCCGATGGAGATCGGGCCGACGTCGGTGCGGACCAGCCGGGTGACGGGATGGCCGACGGCGTCCAGCATCCGGCGTACGACGTGCTTGCGTCCCTCGTGCAGCGACACCTCGACCATGTAGCGCCCGCCGGAGGTGTTCACGATCCGGAACCGGTCGGCCCGCGCCACGCCGTCGTCGAGCTCGACGCCCTCCTTGAGCCGCTTGCCCACGTCGCGCGCGATCGGGCCCTGCACCTCGGCGAGGTAGACCTTGACGACCTCGTACGACGGGTGCGAGAGCCGGTGCGCGAGCTCGCCGTCGTTGGTGAGCAGCAGCAGGCCCTCGGTGTCGGTGTCGAGCCGGCCGACGTGGAACAGCCGCGCCTCGCGGTCGTTCACGTACTCCTGCAGTGACGGGCGGCCCTGCGGGTCGCTCATCGTGCTGACGACACCGCGCGGCTTGTTCAGCGCGAGATAGACGTGATCGGGGGCGGAGGCGATCCGCATGCCGTCGACCCGGATGACTGCCTTGTCGGGGTTGACCCGCATGCCCTGCGTGCGCACCAGCGCGCCGTCGACCTCGACGCGGCCCTCCTCGATCAGCAGCTCGCAGGCGCGGCGGCTGCCGAGCCCGGCTGCGGCCAGCACCCGCTGCAGGCGGATCCCCTCGGGGTGCGCTTCGTCGGTCATGTGGTGCGCTGCGATTCGGCCTCGTCGTCGAGGCTCTCGCCCAGCCCCTGCAGGTCGGGCAGGTCGGGCAGGAAGGGCGCCAGGTCGGGCAGCTCGGTCAGGTCGCGCAGGCCGAGGCGCTCCAGGAAGTGGGGCGTGGTGCGGTAGAGGATCGAGCCGCTCTCGCCGTCGTTGCCCGCCTCCGCGATGAGGCCGCGGGACACCAGCGTGCGCACCACGCCGTCGACATTGACGCCACGGACCGCGGACACCCGCGCCCGGCTGACCGGCTGGCGGTAGGCCACCACGGCGAGGGTCTCGAGCGCTGCCTGGGTCAGCCGGGCCTGCTGCCCGTCCAGGACGAACTTCTCGACGTACGGCGCGCACGACGCCCGGGTGTAGAAGCGCCAGCCGCCGGCCACCTCGCGCAGCTCGAAGCCGCGGCCGGCCTCGTCGTAGTCGGCGGCCAGCTCGCGCAGGGCGGTCACGACCTCCTCGGTGGGCCGCTCGACGACCTGGGCCAGCAGGATCTCGCTCACCGGCTCGTCGACGACCATGAGGATCGCCTCGAGCGCGGTGCGCAGGCTCGGGCCGGGCTCATCGTGGCTCGTCATCACGGCCCTCCGTCTCTTCCGTGCTCTCGTCGTCGAACTCGTCGGGCACGACGACGTCACCGTCGTCGGCGCCGGTCCACCGGATGTGCAGCTCCCCCAGCGGGGAGACCTGGTCGAACATCACGGCGCCCTCGCGGTAGAGCTCGAGCAGCGCGAGGAACCGGGCGACCACGTAGACCGTGCCCTCACAGTCTGCGGTGAGAGCACGGAAGGTGCTCGACCCGGCCCGGCGCAGGGCCGCGACCAGGATCGCTGCCTGCTCACGGACGCTGACCTTGACCGCGTGCAGGTGGGCCATCGAGATCTCGGGCACCGGCTTCGGCGCCAGCGCCCGGGCGGCCAGGGCCGCGAACTCCTGCGGCCCGAGCCCGAGCAGGACCTCCGGCAGCAGGCTGGCGAACTGGGGCTCCAAGCTCACCGAGCGGACGAACCGGCCGCGCTCCTCGGCCATCCGGCCGGCGAGGAAGGCGGCCGCCTGCTTGTAGGCGCGGTACTGCAGGAGCCGGGCGAAGAGCAGGTCGCGAGCCTCGAGCAGGGCGAGGTCCTCTTCGCTGTCCACCTCGCCGCTCGGCAGCAGCCGGGCGGCCTTGAGGTCGAGCAGGGTGGCCGCGACGACGAGGAACTCGGTGGCCTGGCCCAGGTCCCAGTCGGCCCCGCCGGCCCGGATGTGGCCGATGAACTCGTCGGTGACCTTGGCCAGCGCGACCTCGGTGACGTCGAGCTTGTGCTTGGCGATCAGGCCCAGCAGCAGGTCGAACGGACCCTCGAAGACGTCGCCGAGATGCACCTGGAAGGCATGGACCTCGCCCGCCGGGACCACTGGCACAGCGGCAGCAGCGGTTTCCTCGGTCACGGCCAAACGGTAGTCGAGCCCGGTGCTCATGTCCCCCTGCGGCCTTCGGAGGGCGTCAGGACCGCAGCCGCCGGACGATCATGCTGTCCTCGCCGTGCGCGTCGAGGTCGACGAGCAGCTCGGCCACCGACTCGCGGACCATGCGGCCACGGTCGACGGCGATCCCGTGCTCGGCCCGCAGCACCAGCCGGGCCTGCTCGAGCGCGAACAGCTCGTCGGAGGAGACGTAGACGGTGATCTTCTCCTCGTGCCGCTCCCGGCCGGTGGTGCGTCTGCTCGTCGGCCGCAGCCGGCGGACCTGGGCAGGGGCTCGGTCGGCCGGATGGTCGGTGGCCTCCCCCGCTGCGTCGCTCACCGGACCGGACACCGGGCAAGCACCTCCTTGGCCAGCTGGCGGTAGGAGTAGGCCCCGCCGGAGGTGGTGGCGAACGTCGTGATCGGCTCGCCCGCGACGTTGGTCTCGGGGAACTTCACGGTCCGGGCGATCGCGGTGTGGAACACCTTGTCGTCGAAGGCCTCGACCAGCCGGGCCAGCACGTCGCGGCCGTGCACCGTGCGCGGGTCGAACATCGTCGCGACCAGGCCGTCGATCTCCAGCACCGGGTTGAGCCGCTCCTGCACCTTCTGGATCGTCTCGACCAGCATCGCCACACCGCGCAGCGCGAAGAACTCGCACTCCATCGGCACGATCACGCCGTGCGCGGCAGTGAGCGCGTTGACGGTGAGCAGCCCGAGCGAGGGCTGGCAGTCGATGATGATGAAGTCGTAGTCGGGGATCGCCGGCTCGAGCACCCGGGCGAGCACCTGCTCGCGGGCCACCTCGGTGACCAGCTGGACCTCGGCCGCGGACAGGTCGATGTTGCTCGGCAGCACGTCCAGGCCGGGCACGTTGGACTTGAGGACGATGTCCTCGATCGTGCAGTCGCGGTCCATCAGCAGGTTGTAGACGCTGCGGTCGATCTCGTGCGGGTTGATGCCCAGACCGACCGACAACGAGCCCTGCGGGTCGAAGTCGACGAGCAGCACCTTGCGGCCGAACTCGGCCAGCGCCGCCCCGAGGTTGATGGTCGTGGTGGTCTTGCCCACCCCGCCCTTCTGGTTGCACATCGCCACGATGCGCGCCGGACCGTGGTGCTCCAGCCTGGTCGGCTCCGGGAAGACCGGCATCGGCCGGCCCGTCGGGCCAACAGGTCGCGCGCTGGGCGCGGGCACGACCTCCAGGGCGGCAGCTGCGTCCACGATCTCGAACGGTTGGGTGCTCACAGCCGTTCTCCGTTCCATTGTCGACTCGTCGGCCTATCGCCGTACCGACCTCGGGTCGACACTAAGCAGCGGCCGACGCCCGATCACGACGCCACGCCGGGGGACGCGCGCCGGATTCCGGCGAGTCAGCCCCGGGCGCGCGGGTGCGCCACCGCGTAGACCTCACGGAGCCGCTCGACGGTCACCAACGTGTAGACCTGGGTGGTCGTCACCGACGCGTGCCCGAGCAGCTCCTGCACCACCCGGATGTCCGCGCCGCCGTCGAGCAGGTGGGTCGCGAACGAGTGCCGCAGCGTGTGCGGGGAGATCTCCCGGCGTACGTCGTCGCGCAGCCCGGCTCTGCCGGCCGCCGCGCGCAGGACGGTCCAGGCGCTCTGCCGGGACAGCCGGCCACCGCGGGCGTTCAGGAACAACGCGGGTGACATCGCCGGGCCGCTGCCACCCGCGGCGAGCACCGGCCTGGCGCGGACGAGGTAGGCCTCGATCGCCTGCCGCGCGTAGGAGCCGATCGGCACGATGCGCTGCTTGCTGCCCTTGCCCAGCAGCTTCACCGTGCCGGACTCGAGGTCGAGCTCGTCGACGTCGAGACCGACCGCCTCGGAGATGCGCGCGCCGCAGCCGTAGAGCAGCTCGAGCAGCGCCCGGTCGCGGACCGCCCGGGGGGTCTGGTCGGCGCCCGCCGCGTCGAGCAGCGCCTCCACCTCCTCGACGGTGATCGCCTTGGGCAGCCGCTTGGGCGGCGCGGGCGGGTGGACCGCGCTCGCCGGGTCGGTCGTGGTGACGCCCTCGCGCAGCAGGAACCGGTGGAACCCGCGGACCGCCACGACAGCGCGCGCGGCCGAGTTGGCGGCCAGCGGCGGGTGGTCGGGGTCGCCCTCGCGCAGGGCCAGCAGGAACGCGCTGATGTCGGGTTCGGAGATGCCGTCGGCCGTGCTGACGTGGCGCGGCCTGGAGGTGCGCCAGGTAGCGGCGCAGGTCGCGACGGTAGGACGACAGCGTGTTGGCGGCCAGGCCGCGCTCGACGGTGAGGTGGTCGAGGTAGGCCCGCAGCGCCTCCTGCAGCGGCGTCGGGGCGGCGACCACCGCAGCCCCAGGGCTCAGCGCAGCACCTCGTCCAGCTCGACACCCTTGGCGCCGTGCGCCTCCGCCACCGGGCCGTAGGTGATGTGCCCGTCGTGGGTGTTCAGCCCGAGGGCGAGTGCGGGGTCGGCGCGCATCGCGTCGCGCCAGCCCCGGTTGGCGAGCTCCAACGCGTAGGGAAGCGTGACGTTGGTGAGGGCGTAGGTCGAGGTGTGCGGCACCGCGCCGGGCATGTTCGCCACGCAGTAGAAGACCGAGTCATGCACCTTGTACGTCGGGTCGGCGTGCGTGGTCGGGTGGGAGTCCTCGAAGCAGCCGCCCTGGTCGATGGAGATGTCGACGAGCACCGACCCGGGACGCATCCGGCTGACCAGCTCGTTGCTCACCAGCATCGGCGCCTTCGCGCCGGGCACGAGGACCGCGCCGATGACGAGGTCGGCGTCGATGACGGCGCGCTCGATCTCGTAGGAGTTGGACGCGACCGTCTGCATGTGGCCCTGGTAGATGCGGTCGACCTCGCGCAGCCGCTGGATGTTGCGGTCGAGCAGGAGCACCTCGGCCTGCATGCCCAGCGCGATCGCCGCGGCGTTCAGCCCGGACACGCCCGCACCGATGACGACGACCTTGGCGGCGTAGACGCCGGACACGCCGCCCATCAGGATCCCGCGGCCGCCTTCCGCGCGCAGCAGCGTGTGCGCGCCCACCTGCGGGGCGAGCCGGCCGGCGACCTCCGACATCGGCGCCAGCAGCGGCAGCGACCGGTCGGGCAGCTCGACGGTCTCGTAGGCGATGCCGGTCACGCCCTGGGTGAGCAGCGCGTCGGTGCACTCCTTGGACGCGGCGAGGTGCAGGTAGGTGAACAGCGTCTGGCCCGGACCGCATCCGGTGGTACTCCTCGCGCGATCGGCTCCTTGACCTTCAGGATCAGGTCGCCGGTCCCCCACACGTCGTCGGCCGTCGGCAGGATCTTCGCGCCGGCCTTCTCGAAGTCGGCGTTCGGGATGGACGAGCCCAGCCCGGCGTCCTGCTCGACGTACACCTCGTGCCCGTGCCGCACCAGCTCGTGCACGCCGGCCGGGGTGATGGCTACGCGGTATTCATGGTTCTTGACCTCGCGAGGGATGCCGATCTTCACGGCTATCAAGTCCTTCGTCGTCCGGCGCCGACTCCGTTGTCGGCGCTCGATCGTGCCTCCGGCCGCGGCCTCGCGGCGTGCCGGAGTCTAGTGCGCCGCCTGCCGGGGAAGGCCTGGGACATGAAGCTGTACGCCGACCGGCCGTTCCGATCCACCAACCAGCTCCTGGGCGACCTGCTCGTCCTCGGGTGGATCGCCCTGTGGGTCTGGGCCGGGTTCCGCCTGCACGACCTGGTGCTCGGGCTCGCCGCGCCCGGCGAGGCAGGCCGAGAAGGCGGGCCGCACGCTCCAGAACAGCCTCGGCGACGCTGCCGGGAATGTCGGTGACGTGCCGTTCGCCGGTGACGCGCTGCGGGCGCCGTTCGACGAGGGATCGGGCGCCGGACGCGACCTGGCGGAGGCGGCCCAGTCCTACCAGGACGCCGTGGCCGACCTGGCGATGCTGGCCGGTGTGCTCATCGCCCTGGCGCCCATCGCCGTCGTCCTGGCCCTGTGGCTGCCCCGACGGGTCAGCTGGATCGCCACCGCGTCCGCCGCCAAGCGCTTGCTGCGTGGTGGCGGCGACCACGGCGAGGACCTGTTCGCGCTGCGCGGGCTGGCCCGCCAGCCGCTGGAGCGCCTCGCCCGGGCCGGCGGCTCGGCCGACCTGATGGACGGATGGCGGGCCCGTGACCCCGACACCGTCCGGGCCCTCGCCCGCCTGGAGCTCGACGAGCTCGGCCTGCGCAGCTCCGTCGGCCTAGCGCCCCAGCGCTCGCGCGCTAGCGGTCGCGGGCCGTCGCGAACAGCGCCAGCGCCGTGAGGTCGGCCGCGACGGCGGCCGGCATCATCAGCTCCGTCGATCGCCTCAAGCGCGGCGTCCACGCGACGTGCGGCCTCCGCCTCGGTCGCATCGCGGCCGCCGTTGGCCTCGATGAGGGCTGTCATGCGGGCAACGTCGGCTTCCTCGCCCGCCTGTTCGCTCAACAGGTCTGTGAGGTGCCTGGCCGCGTCGTTCCCGACGGCGAGTGCCGCGACGACGGGCAGGGTCTTCTTGAACTGCCGGAGGTCCCGGCCTACCGGCTTGCCGGTGAAGGCGGGACTGCCCCAGATGCCGAGCAGGTCATCGACTGCTTGGTAGGCGACCCCGAGATGGAGCGCATACGAGGCGAGCGCGTCGACGAGCGGCTGCTGGGCGCCGGCGAGCATGGCCCCGATGGAGGTCGAGGCTTCCAGCAGGGCGGCCGTCTTTCCCTCGACCATCAGGACCCAGTCGGTCGCCGTCACGTCGTCCCGGCGCTCGAACGACAGGTCGAGCGCCTGGCCGGTCACGAGCTGCTGGATCGCCTGCTCGAGACACGCTGCTGCCGCCGGACCGTTGGCCCCTGCAGACGCGAGGATGGCCTGGGCGCGAGCCACCAGCGACGTGCCGGCGAGCAGAGCCAGTGGTTCGCCGAACACCGTCCACGCCGCCGGCCTGTGGCGGCGCTCGGTGTCGCCGTCCATGACGTCGTCGTGCAGGAGCGAGAAGTTGTGCACGAGCTCGATGGCGACGGCGCCGTCGATGGCGACATCGACCGAGCCGCCCGCCGCCTCGGCGGACAGGAGAACCAGGGTGGCTCGAACCGCCTTGCCGCCCGTCCCTCGGCGTGCGTCCGGTCCGGTCCAGCCGAGGTGGTGCGCCACGACGGGCTGGACCGACGGGGGAAGAGCGCCAACGGCGTCGGCCAGCGGTTGGAGGAGCAGCTCTTCGGTCCGCCGCAGCGTGTCGGGTGCTGCCGTCGAGACGATCACGTGGTGCCGCCGATGCCGGCGAGCGCGAGGAGGAAGGGCTTGACGTCGGTGGCCTCGAGCCGGTCTCGTGCGACCGACGCCTCCGAACAGAGAAGGACGGGACCGTCGTCCGGATCGTCGGGCAGCCGCCCGTGTGAGCCACGCACCGGCGACGGGTCGAGCGGCACGACATTCATGGTGTAGCGGAAGCCGAGCTTCTTGCGGCCCAGGGCGAGCCCGGCCCGAGCCTTCACATAGGGGTCGTTCGGGTCCATGAACAGCTCGGCCGGGTCGTAGCCGGGCTTGCGATGGATCTCCACGGTCCGGGCGAAGTCCGGAGCCCGGGCCTCGTCGAGCCAGTAGTAGTAGGTGAACCACGCGTGGGGCGAGGCGACGAGGACGAGCTCGCCCGCGCGCGGGTGGTCGAGACCGGACTTGGCCTTCCCATCCGCGTCGAGGACCTCGGCCACGCCGGGCAGCTCGGCGAGCACGTCGCGCGCCCGTGACACATCTCCGGGGTCGCGCACGTAGACGTGGGCGATCTGGTGGTCCGCCACGGCAAAGGCGCGCGACGTCCACGGGTCGAGGTACTCCATCCCGGCCTGCGTGTACACCTCGAGCAGCCCGGCCCGGCGGAGGTGCCGGTTGACGTCGACGGGCTGCGAGACGCTGGTGATCCCGTACTCGGAGAGGACCACGACCGTGATGTCGCGCGACCGGGCGACGTCGATGAGGTCACCGGCCACCCGGTCGACCTCCTGGGCCGCGACGATCGCCTCGGGCCCGTCAGGCCCGAAGCGCTGCAGGTCGTAGTCGAGGTGCGGGAGGTAGACCAGGGTGAGGTCCGGTCCGACGTGGGTGATGACCTGTGCGGCGGCGGCTCCGATCCACTCCGACGAGGCGATCCCGGCAGTCGGCCCCCAGTAGTTGAACAGCGGGAACGGGCCCAGCCGGGAGGTGAGGTCGTCATGCAGCGAGGCCGGCACCGTGTAGCAGTCGGGAGACTTTCGCCCGTCGGCGTGGTAGATCGGGCGCGGTGTCACGGTGATGTCGGTCGTGGCGCCCATGGCGTACCACCAGCAGAGGTTGGCGACCGTGTAGTCGGGCGATGCCCGCCGGGCCGTCTCCCAGATCTTCTCGCCTTCCACCAGCCCGTTGTGCTGGCGCCACAGGAAGACCTCGCCGAGGTCGCGGAAGTACCAGCCGTTGCCGACGATGCCGTGGTCGCTGGGGAGCGAGCCCGTCAGGAAGGTCGACTGGACCGAGCAGGTGACGGCGGGCAGCACCGTCCCGAGGTTGGCCTGGAAGCCGCCCTTGGCCAGCTCCTGCAGTCGTGGCATGTGGGTGAGCAGCTTGGGCGTCAGTCCGACGACGTCCAGCACGAGCACCGGGCTTGTGGTCATGTCTCCTCCTCGAGTCCTAGCTCCACCAGACGATCGCGTGTCCACGCCAGCTCGCGCGCGAGCCCCTGCACCAAGCCCTCGTCGTCGCGGGGGCGTTGCGCCTCGGGCAGGACGGTCCACGTATAGGTCTCCACCTCGAGATGAGTGGTGACCGCGGCCGGCCCGCCGACCAGCGCCGCGAGGGTCGCCGACAGCTCTGTCTGCGTGGTGCGCGGACCGTCGGCGTGAACCGGCACGTGGAAGTGAACGCGCCACTCACTGTCTCCGGGAAGCTCACCGCCGAGGGCTGCCGCGAGGTCATCCACCCCGACCACCCGCCCGTCGACGAGCTCGCGGGTCTGATGGAGGAAGCGCGGCTCGGCGAATGCCCCCACCTCGTCTTCCCCCCGAGGGTGCGGCACCCGCAGCGCGCTGGAGACCTGCGCCTTGACGATGGGGACCTCACGGTCGACCGCGCGCCGTACCGCCTCCGCCGGGTCCTCGAACTCGACCGCGAGGTGGCAGGCGTCCAGACAGATGCCGATCCAGTCAGGAGCGAGGCCGGCCAGCACGTCGACTGCCTGGGCGACGGTCCCGACGACGCAGCCCGGTTCTGGCTCGAGTGCCACGCGGACCGGGCGGCCGGCGCGGTCAGCGAGGTCCGCGAGCCCGTCGGCGAGGCGACGCAGCGCCCCGAGGGCCCGCTCATGTGCCTCGGCCGGCCACGGCTCGCGCCATGCCAGCGGCAGGGTCGAGATGCTCCCCCCATCGGCATCCTCGGGAAGCAGGGCATGGAGAAGCCTGGCCAGCTCGAGGGTGTGCTCGAGGCGCGCCGGCTCCGTCCAGTCGGGTCGGTAGACCGCGTGCTTGACGACGGGAGCGTGGAACGCCTCGTAGGGAAACCCGTTGAGGGTGACCACGTCGAGCTGCTCGACGTCGAGTGCTGCGCGCAGGACGTCGAGTGTCCGTGCGTCACGCAGGTCGGCAACCGCCTTGGCGGGCAACCACAGCCCGACGCCGAGGCGGGACCACCCCAGAGCCCGGCGCACGGGACCGGCGAAACGTGCGAGCTGAGCGACGATGCCCTCGACGTCCTCCGCCTGGTGGACATTGCTGCAGTAGGACAGGTGCACGACGCTGCCGTCAGGGTGGCGGAACCGGGTCATCCCGCCTTTTCCCCTCTCAGGATGCTGTTCCCGGCGAAGGTCTCGGTGGTCTCTTCCTCCTGCTCGAGCTGGAGCCGGCCGCTCTGCCCGTAGAACGCCAGCGGGTTCCGCCACACGACCTTGTCGATCTCGTCCTCGCTGAAACCGGCCTGGCGCATGGCGTTCGCCGTCTTCGCCACCTTCAGCGGGTCGCTGCGTCCCCAGTCCACCGCCGAGTTGATGATCATCCGGTCGGTGCCCTCCTCACGGAGAACGGCGACCATCCGGTCCTCGTCCATCTTGGTGTTGGGATAGATCGAGAAGCCGACCCAGCAACCGCTGTCCTTCGCGTCTCGGACGGTCAGCTCGTTGTTGTGGTCGAGCAGCACGCGCTCGGGCGGGAGCCCGGACTCGCGCACCACGTCGATCGATCGGCGTACGCCGGCGAGCTTGTCGCGATGCGGTGTGTGGACGAGAACGGGCAGGTCGTGCTCGATGCCGAGGGCGAGCTGCGCGGCAAGCACCTGGTCCTCCTCCGGCGTCATGGCGTCGTAGCCGACCTCGCCGACCGCGACGACCCGGTCCTTCACCAGGTAGCGGGGAAGCAGCTCGAGCACGCCGTCGCGCAGCGCGGGGTCGTTCGCCTCCTTGGGGTTCAGCGCGATCGCGCAATGGTGGGCGATGCCGAACTGCGAGGCCCGGAACGGTTCCCAGCCGAGCAGGGAGTTGAAGTAGTCGACGAACGTGCCCACCGACGAGCGCGGTTGCCCGAGCCAGAAAGCGGGTTCCACGATCGCCTTGACGCCCACGGCGGCCATCGCCTCGTAGTCGTCGGTCGTTCTCGACGTCATGTGCGCATGCGGTTCGAAGATTCGCATGTCAGTTCCTCCGACGGATGGCATCGTGTTGGGCTAGAGCAGCGGCGGCCGCGCGTCGCCGCGCGTGGGCGTTGGCGTGCAGCTCGTCGGCGAGGGCGGCGAGCTCAGCCTCCGGCGGGAAGCGGTCGATCCATGGCCACACGTCGTTCGGGACGTCGCGTCCTGCGGCAACGCGCTCGTGGGCGTAGGCGGCGAGCATCCTCGCCAGCTCAGCGTCCGCACGGGTTTCGAGATCGGGGATCCGGGCGAGCGGGATCCCCATGAAGACGCACTTGAGCACGGCCTGGCGGAGGCTGCTGTCGTCGAGATGATCGATGGCGTACGGACCCAATGACGCGACGACGAGCCGCTCGTCGTTGGTGCGCAGCGCGTCGAGCACAAGCGTCGTCGCCGCGTCGCCGACCGGGAGCAGGTGCAGCGAGCGCAGGATCGCCCTGCGCTCGGCCGCGTCGCCGTAGCGGTACAGATCGTCGATCTCCTCCGTGACGCGCGCCCCGAGCGCAGCGAGCAGCGCTGCCCGCGCCGCCTCGTCCGCGCTCCATGGTTCGCCTCCGTCGTGGTCGCGTACGTCGAGCGAGGCAGTCCCGACCTTGCGTGCAGCTGCCGGGAACCAGGTCCGAACGGCGCTGGCGTCGCTCGTCACCGCGGCGAGCGCACCGTCGAGCCACGAAGCCGCACCGCTGTCCAGGTGCCGTCGCAGCGTGCCGGTCAAGAGGGCAAGGGAGACTCCGCTCACGCCATCACCTCTTTCCTCTCCGCCTGCCGCAGGAAGGAGATCGCCCGCGGAACCGTGGTGTGGGCGGTGTGGCTGTGCCGCGACAGCTCGACGCAGACCAGCCCGCGGTAGCCGATCTCGGCGAGGGCCGAGAGCACCGGTGGGAAGTCGATCTCGCCGTCCCCGAAGTCGAGGTGCTCGTGCACGCCACGGCGCATGTCCTCGATCTGGACGTGGACGAGTCGCTCGCGCCCGACCCGCCGCACGCACTCGTCGATCGGCTCGGTCTCCAGGCACTGGCAGTGGCCGATGTCGAGCGTCAAGCCGAGCCCATCGGGCTGGCCGAGGTGCGCGGCCAGCCGCTCCCAGTCGTCGATGCGTTCGACGAGCATGCCGGGTTCCGGTTCGAGGCCGAGCGTCACGCCACGGGCTTGCGCCTCGATGATCACCTCTTCGCAGCCCGTGGCGAGCCGGTTCCACGCCTCGTCGGGGTCGAGTCCCGCCGGTACGACGCCCGACCAGAACGAGACCACCGGTGCGCCGATGTCGGCGGCGATTGCGACCGCTCGCCGGAGCAGGGAGATCCGCAGCTCACGGCCGTCAGAGAGCAACGTCGGCTCGTGCTTGCGACGGGGGTCGAGCAGGAAGCGTGCGCCGGTCTCGATGACCACGGCGAGGCCCAGGTCCTGGAGGCGACGGGAGACTGCGTCGACCTGCGCCCGGACGTCGCGGCCGAACGGGTCGAGATGGTGGTGGTCGAGGGTGAGTCCGACGCCGTCGTAGCCACAGTCCGCGAGGAACGCGAGCGCGTCGTCCAGGCGGTGGTCGGCCAGCCCGTTCGTGATGTAGCCGTAGCGAAGCCCGGCATTCATCGCGGTGTCGCGGACAGTCGTCATGTCACCGAGCGCCGCCGACTCAGCTGGCGCGCGAGTGGCCAGAGGGACGCGAGCCCGCCGGCTGCGGCCGGGCGCCCGGCGCCGGCGAGCATGGCGGCCTCGAGGGGGATGAGGCCGAGGACTCCGGCGCCGACCACGCGCTGCAGGCGTGGTGCGCTCGGGTCCCGCGCCGCCTCGACGGAAGCGCGTCCGAACGACGACGCATAGACGGCGAGCAGTCCGGCCGCGCCGGGTGCGAGGGCGCGTGCGCGCGGAGCGCCGCGCAGCCGGCGGATCGCGAAGGCGCCGGCGGCGACGGTGACCACGGCGGCCGCGCAGGCGGCGCCACGACCGACGGCCGGGCTGCCGCCTGCGACCTCGTGGCGGCTGACGACCGTGACGGCCAACGTGTGGCCCCCAACGACCGCAGCAGGCGCCAGGGCGGGTGCGATCGCGGCGGGAGACGCGCCCAGCAGTACGTCGAGCGCGCGGCACCCCGCCATGGCCACCGGGCCCGCCGGGGTGTTCTTCAGTGCCAGGTCGTAGGCCCAGATGGTCGCTGCCAGGGGAACCGCGACCGCGAGCGACCGACGTCCGCCCGCCAGACCCGCGGTGACCACGCCGGCGGCCGTGAGGGCCTGGGCGAGGCGCAGCGCGAAGTCGGCCTGGACCCGCCCGGACGGGATGGGGCGCTGTGGGCGTTCGACTGCGTCGACGTCGCGGTCGGCGTAGTCGTTCAGCGCCATGCCGCCCAGGTAGAGCAGGCAGGACGACCCGGCGAGTCCCACCGTTCGTGCCGGGCTCCCGGGCGCCCTGGCGCTCGCATGACCGAGCAAGTGAGTCCCCAGGGACGCTGAGCACCGCAGGGAGGCGGACCAGGTCCATGAGAGAGCGGGCGTCCGGCATTGCTGTCACGGGCGCTCCTCGAGGTCGTGGGCCCAGTCACACAACCGCTGGAACTGCGGCTCGAGACGGTGCTCGTCGACCCCCCATGGGTCCTTGAAGAAGAACGCGAGGGCGTCCAACCCGCCCCGCTGCCCGGCACGTGCGGCCGCCGCCACGAGGCGGGCGAGGTCGAGCACCAGCGGCGCAGCCAGGGCCGAGTCGCACCCCTCCCAGGTGAACTGCATGCGCATCCTGGTGCCGAGGAATCCTTCGAAGGACACGTGGTCCCACGACGTCTTCCACTCACCGAGGTCGGGCACGTAGTCGATGTGCAGCGGCGCGTCGGGCTCGTATCCGAGGATCGACGCGAGAAGGCGCTGCTTCGACCCGAGCTTGCTCGCAAGCCGGTCAGGGTCCGCGAGCGCCGCCCCGTCTCCCCCGCCAAGGAGATTTGTTCCTGACCATGAGCGGACGTGCAGGTTCCGGGTGACGAACATCGGCGCAAGAGCGCTCTTCACCAGGGTCTCGCCCGTCTTGCCGTCCCGGCCTGCGTGCGGGACGCCTCGCTGCTCGGCAAGTTGTTCGAGGGCGGGCAGCCGCGCACCGGTCGACGGGGTGAAGTCGACGAAGGAACATCCGGCCTGGAACGCCGCGTAGGCGTACAACGCAGTCGGGGGAAGGACGTCGAGCCCCTGTTCGAGCGCCTCATCGAGGAGCGTGATCTCGGCGTGCGCAGGGTGCGGGGCCGACGATGCCTCCGTCGACGCGACGTTCACCACGACGACGTGGTCGAGGTCTTGCTCCTCCCGGAAGCTCGTGAGGTCGCTCGCGACACGCTGGACGGAGTCGAGCGGATGCTTTCGATCGCGGGCGTCGATGCCCCGCCGGATTCGCGTGTCGGCGTCGATCAGGGCGGGTGCGACGGCCGGCAGGAGGCGGGCCGGAAGGACACCCGCGCTGGCCAGCTCCTCCGCGCGCTTCACGAGGGGGGTGTCGATCACGTCGTGGCCGCCGAAGACGAGATCCCCCATCGCCGGCAGGGGAAGTGCGGCAAAGGGCGGGAGCTCCGTGACGAGGCCGACCGGGGGTACGAGGTTGGCGGCGAGCGCTGCGGCTCCCACTGTTGCGGTCGTCGCCACGGACCCGCGCGCACCGATCAGCCAGACTCCGACCGCCACGGCCCTCGCCTGCCCTTTCCCGCATTTGTCCACCTTCACGTTAGTGGCTTTCGTCGGTTTTCGGAAGGCGACCCATCCCCGATGGGAAGCGCCCAGGTGAGCCGTTCCGGCCAGGCTGGCGGAGCAGCGAGACGGATGTCGCGTCGCAGCTCCGCCGGTCTCGCTAGCAGTCGGTCAGAACGTCCACTGGGTGGCGCCGCCGGGTTCGGATGCGAGCACCACGGTCGCCCGCCGCGGGGTGAGCCGGAAGACCCGCCACGGCGGAGGGCCCGCAGACGGCGCGCTGTACTCCGCGGTCAGCGCGATGCCGGAGGCGTCGACGCTGCACGGCCACCCGCCCGCGGCCCACCGGGTCGCCATCTGCGCGACGACGTCAGGGTCGTCCACCAGGGCGGCGTCCCCCTCCACGGCGAGGTCGAACTCCTCGGTCGAGACGCCCAGCGTGCATCGGGGGTCCCTCGCCAGGTTCCGCGCCTTGCGGGTCGTCTCTCCGGTCGTGAAGTAGACGAGGCCGGCCACCCACTGCGGGCCGAGGCCGGTCAGGTGCGGGCTGCCGTCGGCTGTTCGTGGTCGCCAGCCAGCTGCGGTTGTCGGGACCGCCGGTCCCGGCCAGCCCTTCAGGCGCGGCCAGGCGGGTCTCGACCCGCTGCCAGTCGACCAACGGGAGTCGGTACAGCTCAGCGAGATTCTTGGCTTCCATGCAGTTCTGACTGCGCAGGTCGCCGAGACTCATCGGCGGCCGCGTCCGGGTGAGCGCTCGGGCCAGGGCGCGTCCGCCGGTCGCAGCGTCCGCCAGCCCGACTCGCGCGCGGCCCAGGCGGCGAGGATGCCGGTGACGGCGGTGGGGTTGTGCAGGTGGCCGCCGAGAACCAGGTCGCGCGCCTCGTCGAGGGGGACCCAGGCCACGGGCATGTCCCGCTCCTCGCCCTCGCCGACATGCCGGTCGTCCTCGGCGACGGCTTCGAGGCCGCGGGCGAGGTAGCAGCGGAACGCCTCCGTGCTGCCGCCGGGAGAGTTGAAGTAGTCGACCAGGACGTGCCAGTCGGTGGCCCGCAGGTGCGCCTCCTCCGCGAGCTCGCGACGGGCCGCATCGAGGGGGTCCTCGCCGGCCACGTCGAGGAGCCCGGCGGGCGGCTCCCAGAGGTAGTGCCGGACCGGGTGGCGGTACTGGCGCACCAGCAGCAGCCGGTCCTGCTCGTCGAGCGCGACGACACCGACCGCACCGGTGTGCACCAGGACCTCGCGTACGACGCTCTGCCCGTCCTCGAGGCTGACCTCGTCGCGGCGGACGTCCCACACCTTGCCGTCGAACACCGTCTCGGAGGAGACGACCTCCAGGTCGGCGCGATCGTCGCGGACCGGAGCGGTGTGCTCGGCCGCCATCTAGGAACCGGCGCCGGAGGCCGCCGCCAGGTCGACCACGGTCGCGGACTCCTGCGCCTCGTTCCTGCACCGCGAGCGCGGCAGCGATCAGGCCGGCGAACAGCGGGTGCGCCCGGGCCGGCCGCGACCGGAACTCCGGGTGGGCCTGGGTGGCGACGAAGTAGGGGTGCGCCTCGCGCGGGAAGCTCGACGTACTCCACCAGCCGCCCGTCCGGCGAGGTGCCGCTGAACCGCAGACCGGCCTCCTCGAGCTGGCCGCGGTAGGCGTTGTTGACCTCGTAGCGGTGGCGGTGCCGCTCCTCGACGTACGGCGCGTCGTAGACCTCGCGCACGAGCGAGCTCTCGGCGAGCTTCGCGGGGTAGAGCCCGAGCCGCATGGTGCCGCCCATGTCGCGCTCCCCCGCGACGACGTCGCGCTGGTCGGCCATGGTCGCGATCACCGGGTGGGGCGTCGCGTCGTCGAACTCCAGCGAGTTGGCGCCGTCGAGGCCGGCCACGGTTCGGGCGTACTCGATCACCATGCACTGCAGTCCGAGGCAGAGCCCCAGCACCGGCACGCGGTTCTCGCGGGCATGCCTGATCGCGCCGAGCTTGCCCTCGATGCCGCGCACGCCGAACCCGCCCGGCACGCAGACCGCGTCGACGCCGTCCAGCTGGCGCGCCGCGCCCTCCGGGGTCTGGCAGTCGTCGGACGCGATCCAGCGCAGCTCGACCTTGCAGTCGTTGGCGAACCCGCCGGCCCGCAGCGCCTCGGTGACGGACAGGTAGGCGTCGGGCAGGTCGATGTACTTGCCGACCAGGCCGACGGTGACGTGGTGGGCCGGCTTGTGCACCCGGCGCAGCAGGTCGTCCCACGCCGTCCACTCGACGTCGCGGAACGGCAGCCCGAGCCGGCGCACGACGTAGGCGTCGAGTCCCTCCTTGTGCAGCACCTTGGGGATGTCGTAGATGGAGGGCGCGTCGACCGCAGCGACGACCGCCTCCTCGTCGACGTCACACATGAGCGAGATCTTGCGCTTGACGCTCGGCGGGATCTCGCGGTCGGAGCGGCACACGATCGCGTCGGGCTGGATGCCGATGGAGCGCAGCGCCGCAACGGAGTGCTGGGTGGGCTTGGTCTTCAGCTCCCCTGACGGCCCGATGTAGGGCACCAGCGAGATGTGCAGGAAGAAGACGTTGTCGCGGCCGATGTCGTGGCGGACCTGGCGCACCGCCTCGAGGAACGGCAGCGACTCGATGTCGCCGACGGTGCCGCCGATCTCGGTGATGACGATGTCGACGTCGTCAGCGGCCATCGCGCGGATCCTGGCCTTGATCTCGTTGGTGATGTGCGGGATCACCTGCACGGTGTCGCCGAGGTACTCCCCGCGCCGTTCCTTGGCGATCACCGCCGAGTAGATCTGGCCGGTGGTCACGTTGGCCGAGCCGTGCAGGTCGCGGTCGAGGAACCGCTCGTAGTGCCCGATGTCGAGGTCGGTCTCCGCGCCGTCGTCGGTGACGAACACCTCGCCGTGCTGGAACGGGTTCATCGTGCCCGGGTCGACGTTGAGATAGGGGTCGAGCTTCTGCATCGTGACCCGCAGCCCGCGGGAGCGCAGCAGGTGTCCGAGACCGGACGCGGTGAGGCCCTTGCCGATGGAGGAGGCGACGCCGCCCGTCACGAAGATGTGCTTGGTCGTCTGCGACGCGGCCAATGGGGGCTCCCGTGGTCAGGTGTGCGACTGAAGAATCAGTCCGTCCACGGGCTTCGAGACTATCAGCACAGGTGCCGGTAGACCGACAGCGCCGCGTCGACGGCGTCCGCGTCGTCGGGCAGCTCGGCGGCCCGGGCGCGGGCGGTCGCGGCCAGCCAGTCGCGGGCGGCGGGGTCGTCCAGGAGCGCGGCGATCGCGTCGGCGAGGGACACGGGGTCGCCGTAGGGCACCAGGACTGCTGCGTCACCCACGAGGTCCGGGATGCCGCCGACCGCGGTCGCGACCAGCGGCGCACCGGCACGCAGGGCCTCCTGTACGACGAGCGGCTGACCCTCCCAGCTGCTCGGGACCACCACCACGTCGGCGGCGGCGAGCAGGTCGGCGACATCGTCGCGCCGCCCGAGCAGCCGCACGGGCAGGTCCTCGTCGGCGATCCGGCGCCGCAACGCGTCCTCCATCGGGCCGTCACCCGCGACCACGAACAGCGGTGCCGGCGAGCGCTGCGCCAGCAGCCCGGCCGCATCGAGCAGCAGCGGCAGGCCCTTCTGCTCGGCCAGCCGGCCCACGGTCACGACCAGCGGCCCGTCGGCACCCAGCTCGGAGCGGGTGGTGCTGCGGTCACGCGTCGACCGGCCCAGGATCGGCGCGGGCACCACCGCATGCTCCACCTGCCGTGCCCCGAGCTCGCGCATCCGCTGCTCCAGGTCGGCCGACACGCCCAGCACCACCGCTGCACCGCGCGCCACCAGCCGTTCGAGCGCCCGGTAGGCGAGCGCCACCGCTCCCCCGGCGAGCAGCGCGTTGTGCAGGGTCACCACGAGCGGGGGTCGCGGCGCACGGAGGGTGCGCAGCGCGAGCACCGCGAGCCCGCCCGCCCGCAGGCCGTGCGCGTGCACGACGTCGGCGCCGCGCAGCAGGCCACGCAGCTGCTGGACCGCGACCAGGTCGCGCCGGCCGGGGCCGGTCGCCCACCTCCCAGCGCGCGGAACGTCGCGCCCGCGGCTGCGAACCCGAACGTCTCCTCGGTCGCCGCCGGCCCCACGACCAGCACGTCATGACCCGCGCCGACCAGACCGGCGGCCAGCGCCGCGACGTGCCGCCCGACCCCGCCGCCGCTGGTGCCGAGCACGAGGGCGATCCGCAGCCGGCGGGGGTCAGCCATCGGCGTACCGGCGGCTGATCAACGCGCGCAGGTCACGTCCGTCGAGCACCAGCACCACCCCCGCGCACACCGCGCCGGCGAGCACGGCGATGCCGCACGCGAGCAGGCCGTTGGCGAGCTTGCCGTCGAGCTCCAGCGTGGCCGCGGCACCGGCCGCCACGCCCGCCCCGAGCACGGCACCGACGCTCCCCGCGCCGGCCGCCCGGGCAACTCCGGCGAGGCTGTCGATGCCGGTACGGCGAGCAAGGGCACCGAGCAGCAAGGCACCGGCCACCAGCATCCCGATCGAGTTGGCCGCACCGATCGCCGGCACGGTCCAGCTCACCGGCACCAGCGCGACGAGCGCGATGGAGGCCAGCGCCACCACGACCCAGCCGGTCACGGTCGCCACTGCTGCGGCTCGGCCGGCGTGCTGGGCGTAGAGGACCCGGCCGAGGTGGGCCATCAGGCCGTAGCCCACCAGGCCGGGCGCGAACGCCGCGAGCGCCCAGCCGAGCTGCCAGGGGGCCGCGGTGCCGTCGTCCCCGGCGAGGAACATGCGGGCCACCGGCTCTGCCGTGCCGGCCAGCAGCGCAGCCCCGACGAGAGACACGAGCACGACGGCGCGCGTCGTCGCCGCCGTGGTGCGGGTGAAGGCGGCGTGGTCGTCGCGGCCGGTCTGCTCCGAGAGCGCGGTGAACGCACTGGTCGCGATCGGCACCGCCAGGACGGCGTACGGCAGGAGGTAGACGGCCCAGGCGTACTGGTAGACGTTCAGGGCGCCGCCCTCGCGGTTCGCCAGCACGATGACGACCAGCGACGGAGATCTGCTGCGCCACGAGCCCGGCCAGCCCGGCGAACGCGAGCCGCCGGGCCTGCCGTGCCACTCCGGGCGGGAAGCCCAGTGTCGGTCGCAGGCCCAGCCGCAACCGGGCCACCGGGACGACCGTGGTGAGCGCGAGCGCGACGACGCCCGCTGTGGTTCCCGCAGCCAGCACCACCTCCCACCGTCGGCGGGAAGTCAGTCAGGTCGTTCTTGCTGCCGTCGTAGCCGACACCGAAGGCGACGTAGGCGCAGATGACGACAACAGTCGAGACCAGCGGCGCCGCGGCCGCTGCCAGGAACCGGCGGTGGGCGTTGAGGATCCCGCCACACACGACCGCGATGCCGTAGAGCGGGATCTGCGGAGCGAGGAACACGAACATCGCGGTTGCCACGTCGGCCGACTGACGACCCGTCGCAGCCGCGGGGCGAGCCGATGAGCGCATCCATCAACGGCGCGGCAACCGCCATGCCGAGCAGCGCGATGGGGGTCAGCACGAGCAGCGACCAGGTGAGCAGGGCCGACGACGTACGGCGAACCGACTCGCGGTCACCGCGGGCCAGCTGGGCACCGATCAGCGGCACGACCGCGCTGGCGAGCGCGCCACCGGCGACCACTTCGAAGACGATGTTCGGCAGCAGGTTGGCCGTGGAGTAGGCGGTGCCCAGGCAGGAGTCGGTGACGGTCTCGGAGAACACCAGCCACCGGCCGAACCCCAGCACCCGGCTCAGCGCCGTCACCGCCGCGATGAGCAGCGCCGCGCCGGCCAGGCCGGTCGGCACGAGGAGCCTCCGGCGCGGGCTCACGTGGACGCCGGGCGACGGCCCAACCGGTCGAGCTCGCGCAGCCCGGGCGTCGCCTCGATCACCTTGGTGAAGCTGACCTTCTCGCTGGCCAGGGTCAGCGCGGTGAGTGCGGCCAACCGGCCGGCCAGCCTGGCGCGGCCGGCACCGGCCGGACACGGCTGCCAGGCCGAGCACCGCGCCCAACGCGTTGGCGCCCGCGTCGCCGAGCATCGTCCGCTCGCCGAGGTCCGCGGGCAGTACGACGAGCGCAGAACCGGCGGCCACCGCCGCCAGTCGTGCCGAGTCGCCCCCGTGCCGCCCGTCGAGCAGCGCCAGGACCAGGCCGGCCTTGAGCGCCCGGCCGGGCCGGAGGTCCAGCAGGTTGACGAGGTTCGCGGTCGCCGCGACGACTCCCCCGGCCAGGACCAGGCCCGGGCCGCGGCGTCCCGCGAGCGCCGCGGCCGCCAGCCCGGTCGCGCCGATGCCGACGATCTTGACTGCCCCGCTCGTGAGCTCACCGTGCTGCAACGCCCCGAGGTGACCCCGCAGGCCTCGGCGGTCCCCGCTGCCGGCCAGGTCGTCGTAGGCCCCGAAACCACCGGCCCCGACCGCCGCGACAACGGCGGCGGCGCGGACCCGCCCGGTGAGCCCGGGAGCGAACACGGCGGCCGCGGCGAGCCCGGCCGCGATCGCCGGCCCCTCGAGCAGGGTGACCGGCTCCCCGCGGTGGTTGGTGCGTGCCCACCGCTGGCGCCCACCGGGCGGACGGGAGGTGAGCAGCCGCTGGGCCACGCCGGTGGCGGCCGCTCCGGCCGCGGCCGACCCGAGAAGGCCGGCCAGCGTCACGAGCCGCCGGAGCCGGAGATGTCGGGTATCACGCTGTCCACGCCGTCGCCGCCGCCGTAGTCCCCGGCGGCGCCGCGGGTCTGCTCCACCAGCGCAAGCACCAGGCCGATCTCGCCCATCGCGGAGTCGGCGAGGTCGTCCGTGGACACGCCTTTGGCCTTGTCGTCGGACCTGCGGACCAGGTTGACGAAGCCACCCGCGTCGGCGGACTCCGGGGGTCCGGTCACGACGGCACCCCGGCTGCCGGCATCGAGCGCGGCGACCAGGCCGAGCAGCGCGTCGTCAGCCGCCTTCGCCGCCTCGGCGTCGACCTGGCTCCTTGGCGGGTGCCGGCGCGATGACCACGGCCAGGTCGGAGCGCTTGCCCGGCTCGCCGGTGACCTCGATGGCGCCGAGCTCCTGCAGGCCGGCCAGCACCTCCGCGGCTCGCTGGTCCACCTCCTGGGTGTCCTCGCGCTCGCTGGCCACGGTGGCCCGGGCCAGGACGGTGCCGACCCGCTCGATGGGGGTGGCGCCGTCGGGGAACTCCACGCCGGGAGGGACCAGGCGCAGCGCGAGGTCCTCCAGCGGTGCCTTGGCCTTGGTCGGGTCGACGTAGACGTCGGTGATGCCCACCGTGCCGTTCACCGTGGCGCCGGCCCGCTCGAGCACCTTGGCGGCCTCGTCGACGAGGTCGTTGTCGGTGCCGGGCAGCGTGAAGATCACGACGCTGCGGTCGGTCAGCTGGTTGGCCGTGAGCGGGTCTTGGACCTCCTGGGCGAACTGCTCGCCCACCGCGACCTGGTGCTGGAGGTCGGTGACCTGGCTGCGCAGCTCCTTCTGCTGGCTGCGCAGGTCGTCGGTCTGGGTCTGCAGCGCGCCCTGGATCTGCTCGTCCAGCGGGCCGGAGCCGAGCACGATGCCGACGCCGAGCGCGAGGAAGACGGCCACGAGCGAGACGATGTGGTAGCGGAAGTCGATCACGTCAGAAGAGCCCCTGCAGCCAGAAGTAGAAGGCGTCCCACCGTGCCTGGAGCACGGTGATGGCGACTTGGCCGCCCTCGGTCGCGACCATCGCGACCACCAGCGCGAAGAGTCCGGCCACGACCAGCAGCGCGAGCTGGGCGCTGGAGACGCGGCTGCGGTAGAGCCGGCTCACGCCCTTGGCGTCGACCAGCTTGCCGCCGACCCGCAGGCGGGTGAGGAACGTGCTGGCCATTCCCGACCGGCCCTTGTCGAGGAACTCCACCAGGGTCGCGTGCGTGCCGACCGCGACGATCAGCTCGGCGCCCTTGTCGTCGGCGAGCAGCATGGCGACGTCCTCGCTGGTGCCGGTCGCGGGGAAGATGACGCTGGGCACTCCGAGCTCCTCGAGCCGCTCCAGGCCGGGCGCGCGCCCGTCGCGGTAGGCGTGCACGACGAGCTCGGCGCCGCAGGTGAGCGCGCGCGTCGGACACGGAGTCCATGTCACCGACGATCAGCGTCGGGCTTGTAGCCGCTCTCGAGCAGCGCGTCGGCGCCGCCGTCGACACCGATCAGCACCGGCCGGTACTCGCGGATGTAGGGCCGCAGGATCGCGAGGTCTTCCTTGTAGTGGTAGCCGCGCACCACGATCAGCGCCTGGCGGCCGTCGAGGCGGGTGCGGATGTCGGGCACGCCGACGCCGTCGAGCAGCAGCTCGCGCTCCTGGCGGAGGTATTCCATCGTGTTGCCGGCAAAGGCCTCGAGCTGTACGGCGAGGCCGGCCCGGGCCTTCTCCATCGCCGCCTGGACGCTCTGCACGGTGAGCACTTCGCCCTTGGCCACCACGTCGTGGTCGCGGTAGAGCGTGTCCTCGTGCAGCCGGAGCTGCTCGCCCTCCGCGACGGCACGCATCACCTCGGGCCCGACCGCGTCGAGCAGCGGGATGCCGGCGCCGACCAGGATCTCGGGACCGAGGTTGGGATAGCGCCCGCTCGTGCTGGGCGCGGCGTTGACGACGGCCCCGACCCGCGCGCCGACCAGCGCCTCGGCGCTGACCTGGTCGAGGTCGAGGTGGTCGATCATGGCGATGTCGCCGGGGCGCAGCCGCTTGGTGAGGTTCTTGGTGCGCGCGGTCGACCCGGGCGGTGCCGCGTCAGCCCCGGCAGCTCGGGCTGCTTGCGGGCACGCCGAAGCGTCGCGATCTTCATCGCGCTCCATCCTGCCACGGGCGAGCCGACGGTGCCCGGGACCGAATCGGCGCGAAACGGGCACCGCAGCGAGACCGTGCGGCGCCCGCCCGCGAGGTGACTCAGGTCACCCCGCCTTGCTGGCCCGGGCCGCCTCCAGCAGCTCGCTCGCGTGCGTCTGGGCGGTCGCGGACTCCTCGATGCCGGCGAGCATCCGGGAGAGCTCCTGCACCGCGCTCGGCGTCGTCGAGCACGCTGCACCCCGCTGCTGGTGACCGAGCCGTCGCTCGTCTTGCGTACGACGAGGTGCTGGTCGGCGAACGCGGCGACCTGCGGCAGGTGGGTGACCACGATGACCTGGGCGGTGCGGGCCAGCAGGGCGAGCCGCCGGCCGACCTCGACCGCCGCCTTGCCGCCGACGCCGGCGTCGACCTCGTCGAACACGAACGTCGGCACCGGGTCGGCGCCGGCGAACACCACCTCGACGGCGAGCATCACCCGGGACAGCTCACCGCCGGACGCGCCGCGCTGCAGCGGCCGGGCCGGCGCACCGGGGTGCGGGCACAGCAGCATCTCGACGTCGTCGACGCCGTGCGCGCCGAACGCGAGCCGCCGGCCGGCCACCTCGAGGCCGTCCGGGCTCTCGGTCTGCGCCACGGCGACCTCGACCTTGGCCTGCGGCATCGCCAGGGCGGTGAGCTCGGCGGAGACGGCCGTGGCGAACCGCGACCGCTGCCTTGCCGCGCGCCGCGGACACCGTGGCGGCCAGGGTCGCCGAGCTCGTCGAGCAGCGCGCCCTCTCGCTCCTGCAGCAGGGCGATGCGCTCGTCGTCACCCTCGAGCGTGGTCGAGCCGGGCGGCCGAGCGCTGCGCCCAGGCGAGCACCTCGGCCGCGCTGTCGCCGTACTTGCGGGTCAGCCGGCCGATGGCGGCGCGGCGCTCCTGACCGTCGCCAGCCGGGCGGCGTCGGTCTCGATGCCGGCGACGTAGGAGGCCAGGTCGGCGGCGACGTCGGCCACCAGGTAGCCGATCTCGCGCAGGCGGCCGGCGAGCTCGGCCAGCGCGGGGTCGTGGCCGCCCTCCTGCTCGAGGCTGACGGTCGCCGCGGCTCACCAGGGTGGCCGCGTCGCCGCGCGCTCGTCGCCGGCCTCGGCGTCACGGATGAGCGCCGAGCGGGCCGTGCTGGCCGCACCGCGCAGGGCGTCGGCGTGGGCGAGCCGGTCCTCCTCGTGCGGCCAGGTCGACGTCCTCGCCGGCCTGCGGGTCGACCGCCTCGATCTCCTCGAGCCCGAACCGCAGCAGGTCGGCCTCCTGGGCCCGCTCCCGGGCCCGCGTGCGTCAGCTCGGCGAGCTCGTCCTCGAGCGGCCCGCAGCTCGGCATAGGCGGCGGTGTAGCGGCCCAACGGCCGTCCGACGGCGTCGCCGGCGTAGCGGTCGAGTGCCTCGCGCTGGCGGCTCGGCGCAGCAGCCGCGGCTGGTCGGACTGGCCGTGCACGGCGACGCAGATCTCGGCGAGCTCGGCCAGCACACCGACCGGCACGGCCCGCCCGCCGACGTGGGCGCGTGACGTCCTTCGGCCGAGACCGACCGGGCCAGCAGGAGGACGCCGTCGTCGAGCTCGCCGCCGGCGTCGACCGCCCGCTGGGCCGCCGGACCGTCGGGTGCGGTGCGCAGCCGGCCCTCGACGAGCGCCGTGCCCGGACGCCGGCCGGACGGCCCGGCGTCGGCGCGCCCGCCGAAGAGCAGGCCGAGACCGGTCACGACCATCGTCTTGCCGGCGCCGGTCTCGCCGGTGATGACGGTCAGGCCGGCGGCGAGCTGGAAGCACGGCGTCGTCGATGACGCCGAGCCCGCGGATGCGGATCTCCTCGAGCACGGGCGCGAGCCTACGCGCCACCACCGTCAGAACGGCGCTGCCTCGCCACCCGCGCACCGGCAAGTCGAACTTGCGCGACCAGCCGGTCGGTGAACGGCGCCGGTGCAGCCGGGCCAGCAGCACCGGGCAGCTCGCCGCGGCGCACCTCGACCCGGGCGCCGGGCGGCAGCTCCACCGCGCGCCGGCCGTCGCACCACATGACGCCCGACCCCTCGTTGTTCGGCGAGGACGCTCGACCGCCAGGACGGAGTCCGGCGAGACGACGAGTCGGTCGGGCGAACAAGCGCATGCGCGCTGATCGGGACGAGCAGCAGCGCCTCGACCTCGGGCCAGACGATCGGGTCCGCCGGCGGAGAACGCGTAGGCGGTGGAGCCGGTCGGCGTCGCGAAGACGACGCCGTCGCAGCCCCAGCGCGACAGCGGCCGGCCGTCGACCTCGGCCACCAGCTCGAGCATCCGCTCGGGGCTGCCCTTCTCCACCGATGCCTCGTTCAGCGCCCAGCCCCGGGTCACCGGCGTGTCCGTCGACGGTGACCGTGACGTCGATGCGTCATCCGCTCCTCGACCTCGTAGTCGCGGGCGAGGACCCGCGCCACCACGGACGTCGAGGTCTTCCGGCTCGGCCTCGGCCAGGAAGCCGACGTGGCCGAGGTTGACGCCGAGCAGCGGCGTCCGGCTGGCCCGGCCGTACTCCGCAGCCCGCAGCAGCGTGCCGTCGCCGCCGAAGACGATGACCAGCTCGCAGCCCTCGGCGGCCGACGGGCCGGCCGGGACGACCGTGGCGCTCGGCCAGACCGAGCTCGTCCGCCTCGTCCTCGAGCACCCGCAAGGCGACGCCGCTCGCGGCGAACTGCTCAGCCGCCTTGCGCACGGCGACCGGCACGTCGGCCCGGCCGGTGTGCGCGACGAGCAGCATCTCCCGACGCGACTCCGCGGTCACTGCGGACCTGCCTCGACGGCCGCGACCAGGTCGTCGTCAACCAGAGCGGGGGCGCCGCGACGCAGCCACAGGAAGTACTCGACGTTGCCCGCCGGGCCCGGCAACGGGCTGGCCGTCACGCCCATCACGCCCAGCCCCAGGTCGTCGTACGCCGTCGTCGCCACCGCGTCGGACGGCGTCCGCCCGCAGCGCCGGATCGCGCACGACACCACCCTGGCCGAGCCGCTCGCGACCCACCTCGAACTGCGGCTTGACCATCGGCACGATGTCGGCGTCGGGCTCGGCGCACCGCAGCAACGCCGGCAGCACCAGCCGGACCGAGATGAACGACAGGTCGGCGACGACCAGCCCGACCGGCGGTCCGACCGGTCGCAGCCTCGAGGTCGCGCACGTTGGTGCGGTCCACCACGGTCACCCGCGCGTCGGTCTGCAGGGACCAGGCGAGCTGGCCGTAGCCCACGTCGACGCAGACGACGTGTTCCGCGCCGCGGCGGAGCAGCACGTCGGTGAAGCCGCCCGTCGACGCGCCGGCATCGAGGGCGCGTCGCCCGTCGACCCGCAGACCGGCGGCCTGGAAGACGTCCAGCGCGCCGGCCAGCTTGTGTCCGCCGCGAGAGACGTAGTCGTCACCGGCGTCGGTCGGTGCGACGACGATGGGCTCGCCCGTCATCACCTGGGTGGCCACCTTCACCGCGGCGCGGCCGGCAACCTTCACCCGGCCGGCTTCGACCAGGGCGGCAGCCTGCTCACGCGAGCGGGCCAGCCCTCGGCGTACCAGCTCGGTGTCCAGGCGGGCGCGCCGGCTCACCGGACGGCGTCTCCCGCCTCGGGGCCCGGCACGCTCGGTCGCTCGGGGGCTGGCCGGACGCGTCGGCGAGAACCTCCTGCAGGCTGCGGTGCACGTCCTCGTAGATCTCGACATGCTCCGTCGGCGACGTGCCGGCGAGCTCCGCGGCTCGCTGCATTGCCGCGTCGACCCGCGGGTCGCCCGATGCCGGCGCGGATGTCTCGACCGGCGCGTGGTCGACCGGCCTGTCGGCTCGTCGACCGGCTCCTGGTCGACCGGTTCCGTCGCCGGCTCCGTCGACGTGCGACTCGTCGCTGGTCATCCACTCGTCCCCGTGGTCGACTTCTTCGCCGCGGACTTCTTGGCGGTCGACTTCTTCGCCGTCGACTTCTTGCTCGCCGACTTCTTGGCCGCCGACTTCTTCGTCGACTTCTTGGTGGCGGGGGCGCTCCGCGCCGAGCGCAGCGCTCGCTCGAGCTCGTGCACCCGGTCGTCGAGCGCCTCGGCGCGTCGGTTCGCGGCGGTCAGCTCAGCGGCCGAGACCAGGCCCAGCCGGCGCACCGTCCGCTCGACCTCCGCCCGCACCAGGCCGACCAGCAAGGCGCGGTTCGCCTTGCTCGTCGCGATCAGGTCGTCGGTCACGCTGGCCACCTGCACGCGCATCGTGTCGGGGACCACCGCACCCACGCCTGCCTCGCCCTGCGCGACCAGCGTGCGCGCCGCGGCCAGCGCCCGCTCGCGCGTGACGTCGGTGAGCCCGCTCGCGAGCTGGACGTAGGCCTTCACACCGTCGATCACCATGAGCGATCTCCTTCGCAGCCCCGGCCGATGGACCGGCCGTCCCCGACTTCCCGGATGAACGCAGACGCTACCGCCCGCACCGAGCGACCGGCATGCTGCGGTAGCGTCGCCGGTCGCAGCACGAGCCGACGAGACGAGGGAGGAATGGCCTCGCCATGGCGACGGTCGATGAGTGTCACGACGCGGTCGAGCGCCTGGCCGAACGGCTGTCCTCGGTCGACGAGGAGGCGCGCCGCAAGCACGCGTTCGACCGGACGCTGAGCTGCCACATCCCCGACCTCGACCTCACGTTCACCGGCGCCCTGCGGGACGGGCACCTGCAGGACATCAGCACCGACCCGGCCCCGAAGGCCCAGATCCGGCTCACCGCCAACAGCGACGACCTGGTCGCGATGACCGACGGGCACCTGAGCTTCGGCCAGGCCTGGCTGGGCGGGAAGGTCAGGGTCGAAGCCAGCGTGCTCGACCTGATCAAGCTCAAGTCCCTGCTCTGACGACTCCCGGCCGGCTCAGCGGTCCGGCAGCCCGTCGACCGCCGCAGCCACGCTCTCGGCGTCGGCGGCGTCCTCCGCCTGAGACCACACACCGGCACACAGCGCGCGCAGCGCGTCGATGCGCGGCCCCGTCCCCTCCACGCGCCACGCCCCGTCGCGCCGCGCCGTCCAGCCGCCGCACGTCCAGGCGCCGGCCCGCTCCTGCACCGGCGGGTGGGGCGCGAGCAGGCCCGACTCCAGGTCCTCCGCGATGTACGACGGGCGCAGTGCCGCGGCCGCGCAGACCAGCTCCCCGGGGCTCGCCACGCCCGTCAGCACCAGCAGGCTGGGGGCGCCGGCCCGGTTGGCGCCCTCGATGTCGGTGTCCAGCCGGTCCCCGACGACCAGCGGGCGCTGGGCACCGGTTCGCCGCACCGCCTCCTCGTGCAGGGCGAGCTCCGGCTTGCCGGCGACCACCGGTGTCGCCCCGGTCACCGCGGCGATGACGCCGACCAGGGCGCCGTTGCCGGGCGCCAACCCGCGCGCGGTGGGGATGGTCCGGTCGAGGTTGGACGCGATCCAGGGCAGCCCACGGCGTACGGCGATCACGCCCTCGGTCAGCAGCGTCCAGCCGACGTCCGGCGCGAAGCCCTGGACGACCGCAGCGGGATCGTCGTCGGCCGACGCCACCGGGCGCAGCCCCCGCTCCGTCAACGCGGCCCGCAGCCCTTCGCCGCCCACGACCAGCACCCGCGCGCCCGCCGGCACCCGCTCGGCGACCAGCGTGGCGGCGGCCTGCGCGGACGTGACGACGTCGTCGGGCTCGGCGGTGACACCCAGGTCGCGCAGGTGCGCGGCCACCGCCTCCGGTGTGCGGGCGGCGTTGTTGGTCACGAAGGCCACCCGCATGCCGGCCGTCGCGCGCCTCGGCCAGCGACTCGGCCGCGCCGGGCACGACGTCGGGACCGATGTAGACCACGCCGTCCAGGTCGACCAGCGCGGTGTCGAAGCGCGCGGCCAGGGGCTCGGCGAGCCGCTCCGTCAGCAGCGTCACGGGCTCTGCTCGCGGAAAGCGCAGGGTCGCCCGCGCCTCCTTCAGCGCCTGCTCGTAGTCGCGCCGGTGCGGGCGCATCGCCACGGCGAGGGCGAGCTGCTCGACGGCACCCGCGTGGTCACCGGAGCGCATCCGGGACAGCCCGAGCCCGAACCGCGCGTAGTCGTTGTCGGGCTGCACCTCGATGAGCGCCGTGAAGTGCTCGGCGGCCTCGGCATAGCGTCTCGCGTCGAAGACGGCGCGCGCGAGGGCCTCCAGCACGCTCGCCGACGACGGCTCCTCGGCGCGCGCATGCGTGAGCAGGGCCGCGGCCGCCTCCGGGTTGCCGCTCTCCAGCAGGGCGACGGCTCGCGACGTACCAGTCGTAGACCTCACCTGACGGCTGGCCGCCGCCCTCCGCGCGCTGTGACACCGATCAGACCCTCCGTCGCATCCCCGTACGCATTCCCGCCATGCCCGGGACCCCGGCCGCCACACCCGCGGCACAGCAGCTCGTCCGGCCGGGGCTTGCTCGTCACGCCGTTTCGCGGGGTCCGGTTCGACCCCGCACGCGTGCCCGACGTCGCCGCGGTGACCAGCCCGCCGTACGACGTCATCGACCCGGACAGCGCGACCCATCTGGAAGAGCTCGACCCGCACAATGTGGTCCGTCTGATCCTGCCACGCGAGGAGGCCGACGACTCCCGCGGTCGCTACGAGCACGCGGCCGCCCGGCTGTCAGCCTGGCAGGCCGAGGGCTACCTGCGCCGCGACGACACGGCGGCCATCTACGTCTACGAGCAGTCCCGGGAGCCCGACCTGCTGCAGCGCGGCCTGCTGGCCGCGGTCGAGCTGCGGGATCCGGACGAGCGGGTCGTGCTGCCGCACGAGGACGTGATGCCGGGCCCGGTGGCCGACCGGTTGGAGCTGATGCGGGCCACCCAGGCCAACCTCGAGCCGATCCTGCTGGTCTACGAGGGCGGCGGGGAGACGGTCGGCGTGATCGACGCGACTGCCGCGCAGCCGGCGCTGGTCGAGACGGTGACCGAGGACGGCATCCGGCACCGGCTCTGGGCGCTGACCGAGCCCGCCGCGCTGGCGGCCGTCGAGGCGGACCTGCAGCCGCGGCAGGCACTGATCGCCGACGGGCACCACCGGTATGCGACCTACCGCCGGCTGCAGGCCGAGCAGCACGACGCCGGCCGCGGAGCCGGGCCCTGGGACCGCGGCCTGGCCCTGCTCGTCGACTCCGGCGCCTATCCGCTGGACCTCCAGGCGATCCACCGCGTCGTGGAAGGGCTTCCGCTGGACGAGGCGGTCAAGACGGCCGGCACGGTGTTCACCGCGCGGGACCTGGGCCAGGACGAGCAGGCCGCGACGAGTGCGCTGCAGGACGCCACCGGAGCACGCGTTCCTGCTCAGCGACGGCGAGTCCTACGCGCTGCTCACCGACCCCGACCCGTCGCGCCGTGGCTGCGGCGATGCCGCCGCTGCACTCCGCCCTCTGGCGCGACCTGGACGCGAGCGTGCTGCACGCGTTGCTGCTCGAGCGGCTGTGGCAGGTGCCCGACGGCAGCCCCCGGCTGCGCTATCTGCACGACGTCGACGGTGCCCTCCGGGCGGCCCGCCGCGTCGGTGGCACCGCGGTCCTGCTGCGGCCGGTGTCGGTCGGGAGGTGATGGCCGTGGCCGCCACCGGGGAGCGGATGCCGCGCAAGTCCACGTCGTTCGGGCCGAAGCCCCGCACCGGGCTGGTCCTGCGCCTGCTCGACGACTGAGGGGTCACGGCCCCCTCGTCACGGGGCCCGCTGCAGCCGGCGAAGCCGGGTCGCCTCCACCTCGCTGCGACTGGCCGGGCCACCCGGTGAGCGCCAGAACCGCCGGCGCAGCGCACCGGTGACCTCGACGACGTCGCCGGCGGCGTAGGACCCGAGCGACCGTTGCACGTCCTTGCGCCAGGCCGTGCAGTCCAGGGTGTCGACCGTGGGCGTGCGCCGGCCCGTCGCCCGCAACCCGGGGCCGCGCTCGACGACCACCCGGAACTGCATGAGGACGTCACCGCTGGGCAGCTCGCGGCGGACCGGCTCGGCAGCAAGCCGGCCCACCAGATGGACCTCGTTGCAGTGCTCGAGCGACGTGGCGGTCCGGTCGGTCTCGGTGGCGGAACCGGCCACGGCGGCCTCCCTTGGATCACGTACGCCGTCGCGGCGGCGGCGTCTGGTCCCGAGAGCGTGCCGCCGGCGTCTCCGGCAGCGGCAGCCCCGCGGAGCACTCTGGGGACGGCAGCCGCGACGTGCGCGGGACTGTGGACGACGGTGGCGCTAGTCCGCGGGCGGCGGAGTCAGCCCCTCGGTGTCCTCGCGCGTCGTCGGCGTCGTCGGCGTCGTCGCGTCGAGAAGGTGATGCCCTGCAGGTCGGCGAGCCGTTCGCCCGCGTCGGTCTGCCCGAGGTCATCCGCGTCGGCGGCGTGACCGAACCACTCGATCGCCTCGTCGACGCGGCCGGCGCCGAGCAACGCGTCGGCGTACGCGTAGAAGAGCCGCGCCGACCAGGGCCGCCGCGCGGAGGGCTTCAGCTGCGGCCCGCGCAGCGCCTGCACGGCCGCCTCGTGCTGGCCCAGATCGCGGCGAGCACCCGAGGCGACGATGAGCATCTCGACCCGTACGCCGGCATCGAGCCCGGCCAGCTCGGGGCTCGCGGCCAGGGCGAGCGCCCGCTCCGGGCGGCCCAGCCCGCGCTCGCAGTCGGCGAGGACCGGCAGGAGGGTGTCGTCACCGGTGATCCGGCGGGCCGCGCGCAGCTCGGACAGGGCCTCCGCGAACCGCCCGGTCGCGTAGGCGGCCAGACCGGCGGCCTCCCGCACCGCTCCGACCCGGCCGGCCCGCGCCTGCGCGGCACGGGCGTGCTCGTAGGCGAGCTCGGGGTCCTCGTCGACGAGGCGGCCGGCCATCACCAGGTGGCGGGCCACGATGTCGGCGTTGATCCGGGCCAGCGAGCTCAGCTCGTCGCGCACGCTGCGGTCCAGCTCGCGGCCGGTGACGTCCTCGGGCAGCGGCGGCTCGACCCGGCGCGGCGTGCGGTCGGCTGCGGGACGATCCGCGCCGGGCCGGGGCGCGGCTGGCCCGGCGCATGCCCGCCACCGCGCGTTCCGCGCGATCCGCCGCGTCTCGCGCTGTGCGCGGTCTGGGCGCTCGTCCGGCCGGGTCACGTCGCGATCCTTCCTCCGTCGGCTCGGGACACGCCCGCGTATGAAGTCTGTGCATGACAAAGGGCCACCCCGAGACGGGGTGGCCCTTTGACCAATGAATGTCCGGCGGCGTCCTACTCTCCCACGCAGTCTCCCGCGCAGTACCATCGGCGCTGAAAGGCTTAGCTTCCGGGTTCGGAATGGAGCCGGGCGTTTCCCCTTCGCTATGGCCGCCGAAACTCTATGGAGATATCAAGCCGTTCCCGACCGTATCTCGGGAACCGCACAGTGGACGCGTAGCAAAAGTGTGTGTAGTCAAGTCCTCGGCCTATTAGTACCGGTCAGCTCATGCGTTGCCGCACTTCCACTTCCGGCCTATCAACCCAGTGGTCTACTGGGGGCCTTACCAGGTTAACCCTGTGGGAGACCTCATCTTGAAGCAGGCTTCCCGCTTAGATGCTTTCAGCGGTTATCCCTTCCGAACGTAGCCAACCAGCCGTGCTCTTGGCAGAACAACTGGCACACCAGAGGTTCGTCCGTCCCGGTCCTCTCGTACTAGGGACAGCCCTTCTCAAGTCTCCTGCGCGCGCAGCGGATAGGGACCGAACTGTCTCACGACGTTCTAAACCCAGCTCGCGTACCGCTTTAATGGGCGAACAGCCCAACCCTTGGGACCTACTCCAGCCCCAGGATGCGACGAGCCGACATCGAGGTGCCAAACCATGCCGTCGATATGGACTCTTGGGCAAGATCAGCCTGTTATCCCCGGGGTACCTTTTATCCGTTGAGCGACGGCGCTTCCACAAGCCACCGCCGGATCACTAGTTCCTGCTTTCGCACCTGCTCGAGATGTCTCTCTCACAGTCAAGCTCCCTTGTGCACTTGCACTCGCCACCTGATTGCCAACCAGGCTGAGGGAACCTTTGAGCGCCTCCGTTACTTTTTAGGAGGCAACCGCCCCAGTTAAACTACCCACCAGACACTGTCCCTGATCCGGATCACGGACCTAGGTTAGACATCCAGAACGACCAGAGTGGTATTTCAACGTTGACTCCACCGACACTGGCGTGCCGACTTCACAGTCTCCCACCTATCCTACACAAGCCGTACCGAACACCAATATCAAGCTATAGTAAAGGTCCCGGGGTCTTTCCGTCCTGCTGCGCGTAACGAGCATCTTTACTCGTAGTGCAATTTCGCCGAGCCTATGGTTGAGACAGTTGGGAAGTCGTTACGCCATTCGTGCAGGTCGGAACTTACCCGACAAGGAATTTCGCTACCTTAGGATGGTTATAGTTACCACCGCCGTTTACTGGCGCTTAAGTTCTCAGCGTCGACCCGAAGGTCTAACCGGTCCCCTTAACGTTCCAGCACCGGGCAGGCGTCAGTCCGTATACATCGTCTTGCGACTTGGCACGGACCTGTGTTTTTAGTAAACAGTCGCTTCCCACTGGTCTCTGCGGCCGAAGACAGCTTCGGGGGCAAGCCCCTACACCATCCGCGGCCCCCCTTCTCCCGAAGTTACGGGGGCATTTTGCCGAGTTCCTTAACCATAGTTCGCTCGATCGCCTTGGTATTCTCTACCTGACCACCTGAGTCGGTTTGGGGTACGGGCCGCCATGACACTCGCTAGAGGCTTTTCTCGGCAGCATAGGATCATCCACTTCGCCTAGATCGGCTCGGCATCAGGTCTCAGGCATTGACAGGCGGATTTGCCTACCTGTCGCCCTACACCCTTACCCGCGGTCAACCATCGCCGCGGTTGGACTACCTTCCTGCGTCACCCCATCGCTTGCCTACTACCAGCTCGGGTCGCGCGCTCCACCAGCCTCGTCCGAAGACTTGGCCGGCTTCAGGCACTTAGCATCACTGGGCTCGGCATGGGCGTGTCAAAGCGGGTACGGGAATATCAACCCGTTGTCCATCGACTACGCCTGTCGGCCTCGCCTTAGGTCCCGACTTACCCAGGGCGGATTAGCCTGGCCCTGGAACCCTTGGTCATTCGGCGGACGGGTTTCTCACCCGTCTTTCGCTACTCATGCCTGCATTCTCACTCGTGTGGCGTCCACGGCTGGGTCACCCCGCCGCTTCACTCGCCACACGACGCTCCCCTACCCATCCACACGCCTGGACACAGGTGTAACCCTGTGCCTGGCTATCAGTGTGAATGTCACGGCTTCGGCGGTGTGCTTGAGCCCCGCTACATTGTCGGCGCGGAATCACTTGACCAGTGAGCTATTACGCACTCTTTCAAGGATGGCTGCTTCTAAGCCAACCTCCTGGTTGTCTGTGCGACTCCACATCCTTTCCCACTTAGCACACGCTTTGGGGCCTTAGCCGGTGATCTGGGCTGTTTCCCTCTCGACTACGGAGCTTATCCCCCGCAGTCTCACTGCCGCGCTCTCACTTACCGGCATTCGGAGTTTGGCTGATTTCGGTAAGCTTGTAGGCCCCCTAGACCATCCAGTAGCTCTACCTCCGGCAAGAAACACGCGACGCTGCACCTAAATGCATTTCGGGGAGAACCAGCTATCACGGAGTTTGATTGGCCTTTCACCCCTACCCACAGCTCATCCCCCAGGTTTTCAACCCTGGTGGGTTCGGTCCTCCACGCCGTCTTACCGGCGCTTCAACCTGGCCATGGGTAGATCACTCCGCTTCGGGTCTAGAACGTGCGACTCAGTCGCCCTGTTCGGACTCGCTTTCGCTACGGCTACCCCTCACGGGTTAACCTCGCCACACATCGCTAACTCGCAGGCTCATTCTTCAAAAGGCACGCAGTCACGGCCGCCGAGCAAGCTCGACGACGACGCTCCCACGGCTTGTAGGCACACGGTTTCAGGTACTATTTCACTCCCCTCCCGGGGTACTTTTCACCTTTCCCTCACGGTACTTGTCCGCTATCGGTCACCAGGGAGTATTTAGGCTTAGCGGGTGGTCCCGCCAGATTCACACGGAATTTCTCGGGCTCCGTGCTACTTGGGATGCCACTCGGAAGTCGCTGAGATTTCGCCTACGGGGGTATTACCCTCTGTGCCGGCCCTTTCGCATGGCCTTCGGCTATAACAGCGATTTCTGACTCCCTGGTAGGTCGGCAGACCTACCGGAGTGGTCCCACGACCCCAAACACGCAACGCCTGCCGGCTATCACGCGTGCTCGGTTTAGCCTCTTCCGCTTTCGCTCGCCACTACTCACGGAATCGCGGTTGCTTTCTCTTCCTGTGGGTACTGAGATGTTTCACTTCCCCACGTTCCCTCCACTCACCCTATGTGTTCAGGTGAGGGTGACAGGACATGACTCCTGCCGGGTTTCCCCATTCGGAAATCCTCGGATCACAGCTCGGTTGACAGCTCCCCGAGGCTTATCGCAGCCTCCTACGTCCTTCATCGGCTCCTGGTGCCAAGGCATCCACCGTGCGCCCTTATTAACTTGGCCACAAATTTGATGCTCGCGTCCACTGTGCAGTTCTCAAGGTACGGGCGGGCCGGCCCAGGCTCGTCGCGTGCTCGAAGGCGCCGCGGGATGTCTTCCAACAACATCCACACAGCGCCAGGAGTCGTTCGACGTGGGCAGGTCCCCTTCCATGCGCCGGCGCCTGCGTGCTGCGCCGGTGTCTCGGAAGGCCAGAGGTTCGAGCAACGATCGCCCGGTCCCTCAGGACCCAACAGCGTGCCTAGGCAGACCGTCCGCGCCCGTCCCACGTTCCTGCCGCAAGCGGCTGTACTAGATGAGAGGGCCCGAAGGCCTGCCAACTGGTCAATGTTCCACCCTTGAGCACCATCTCCGGACGGAATGTCCGGGGCATGGCTCTGGACGACCAGCTCGAGAGCCGATCGCCAGGTGCTCCTTAGAAAGGAGGTGATCCAGCCGCACCTTCCGGTACGGCTACCTTGTTACGACTTCGTCCCAATCGCCGATCCCACCTTCGACAGCTCCCTCTCTTGCGGGTTGGGCCACTGGCTTCGGGTGTTACCGACTTTCGTGACGTGACGGGCGGTGTGTACAAGGCCCGGGAACGTATTCACCGCAGCGTTGCTGATCTGCGATTACTAGCGACTCCGACTTCATGGGGTCGAGTTGCAGACCCCAATCCGAACTGAGACCGGCTTTTTGGGATTCGCTCCACCTTGCGGTATTGCAGCCCTTTGTACCGGCCATTGTAGCATGTGTGCAGCCCAAGACATAAGGGGCATGATGATTTGACGTCATCCCCACCTTCCTCCGAGTTGACCCCGGCAGTCTCCTATGAGTCCCCGCCATTACGCGCTGGCAACATAGAACGAGGGTTGCGCTCGTTGCGGGACTTAACCCAACATCTCACGACACGAGCTGACGACAACCATGCACCACCTGTATACCGCCCTTGCGGACCCCATATCTCTATGAGTTTTCGGTATATGTCAAGCCTTGGTAAGGTTCTTCGCGTTGCGTCGAATTAAGCCACATGCTCCGCCGCTTGTGCGGGCCCCCGTCAATTCCTTTGAGTTTTAGCCTTGCGGCCGTACTCCCCAGGCGGGGCGCTTAATGCGTTAGCTGCGGCACGGAGAACGTGGAAGGTTCCCCACACCTAGCGCCCAACGTTTACGGCGTGGACTACCAGGGTATCTAATCCTGTTCGCTCCCCACGCTTTCGCTCCTCAGCGTCAGTATCGGCCCAGAGACCCGCCTTCGCCACCGGTGTTCCTCCTGATATCTGCGCATTTCACCGCTACACCAGGAATTCCAGTCTCCCCTACCGAACTCTAGTCTGCCCGTATCGAATGCAGGTCCAGGGTTAAGCCCTGGATTTTCACATCCGACGTGACAGACCGCCTACGAGCTCTTTACGCCCAATAATTCCGGACAACGCTTGCACCCTACGTATTACCGCGGCTGCTGGCACGTAGTTAGCCGGTGCTTCTTCTGCAGGTACCGTCACTTTCGCTTCTTCCCTGCTGAAAGAGGTTTACAACCCGAAGGCCTTCATCCCTCACGCGGCGTCGCTGCGTCAGGCTTTCGCCCATTGCGCAATATTCCCCACTGCTGCCTCCCGTAGGAGTCTGGGCCGTGTCTCAGTCCCAGTGTGGCCGGTCGCCCTCTCAGGCCGGCTACCCGTCGTCGCCTTGGTGGGCCGTTACCCCACCAACAAGCTGATAGGCCGCGAGCCCATCCCTGGCCGAAAAACTTTCCAGACCGTAAAGATGCCAATCGGTCTCGTATCCGGTATTAGCTCCGGTTTCCCGGAGTTATCCCAGAGCCAGGGGCAGGTTGCTCACGTGTTACTCACCCGTTCGCCACTGATCACCCGGAGCAAGCTCCGAGGTCACCGTTCGACTTGCATGTGTTAAGCACGCCGCCAGCGTTCGTCCTGAGCCAGGATCAAACTCTCCGTAAATGTCTGACTCCCGCACCGAAGCGCGGGAAACTTTGACATGAAGAGCGCTCCACACCTGGCGGTGTGAAGCAGATCTCGGCATTCCAGAAACGTAACTAGCAAATAGTTAGTTGTCTGTCATACCAAAGGAATTTCCGCCGAGTTCTGCCGGCACGGTCTGCGACCGCCGTACAGGCCCCGGACGGGGTTATGTTTGGCATTGACTTTTGGCACGCTGTTGAGTTCTCAAGGATCGGGCGCGCACCGATCAGGGCCTTTCGGCCGATCTCGGGGCAACCCCGCAAACTTACTCGGGCGGCGTAGGGGTGTCAAACCGCTTCGAGTCCTGCTGGTCACGCTTGGTTCACGCTCGTTCCCGCGCAGCCAACGACACCCGGAAACGGGTGTCGGATGGTCGATCGGGATGCTGCTCCGGGACCGTCCACCGAGGTGTCCGTCTCTCCCTGCCGAGCAACGGGTGCAACCCTAGGAGGCAGCCGCGGGCAGCGTCAAATCGTGCTGCAGCGCCGCTGCATGATCCGAGGTGCGGTGGTGACGTCGACGGCCGCGAGATGCCGCTTCCCGCGCCGCAGCACCAGCCACCGGCCGGCAGCAGGTCGCCCTCCCCCGGCACCTGCCCCTCGTCCGCGATCCTGGCGTTGTTGACGTAGGCGCCGCCCTCGGCGATCGCGCGCCGGGCTGCCGACCGGCTGGCGCACAGCCCGCTGTCGGCGAGCAGCTCGACCAACGGGGGCAGCGACTCGCCGCCGGCCGGGGCAGCCACCACGACCTGGGGCAGCTCCGCCAGGGCCGCGCCCAGGGTGGCCTCGTCCAGGTCCTCGAGGCTGCCGCGCCCGAACAGCGCCTGGCTGGCCGCCACGACCGCGTCGCGCTGCGCCTCGCCGTGCACGAGCGCGGTCAGCTCCTCGGCCAGGGCGCGCTGGGCCTCGCGGGCCGCCGGCCGCTCGGCCACGGCCTTCTCCAGCGCCTCGATCTCCTCCCGCGAGCGGAACGAGAACACCTTGAGGTAGGTCGCCGCGTCGCGGTCGTCGGCGTTGACCCAGAACTGGAAGAACGCGTACGGCGAGGTCATCGCCGGGTCGAGCCAGACGGTGCCCGACTCGGTCTTGCCGAACTTCGTCCCGTCCGCCTTGGTGATCAGCGGCGTCGCGAACGCGTGCGCGGTCTGGCCCTCCACCCGGTGGATCAGGTCGAGCCCGGCGGTGAGGTTGCCCCACTGGTCGCTGCCGCCGGTCTGCAGCACGCAGCCGTGGCGGCGGAACAGCTCGAGGAAGTCCAGCCCCTGCAGGATCTGGTAGCTGAACTCGGTGTAGGAGATGCCGGCGTCGCTGTTGAGCCGGGCGCTGACGGCCTCCTTGGCGAGCATCCGGTTGACCCGGAAGTGCTTGCCGATGTCGCGCAGCAAGTCGATGGCCGACAGCGGCGCGGTCCAGTCCAGGTTGTTGACCATGACGGCCGCGTTGTCGCCCTCGAAGGACAGGTAGGGCTCGATCTGGGCGCGCACCCGGTCGACCCACTCGCCCACCGTCTCCTTGGTGTTGAGCGTGCGCTCCGCTGTCGGCTTGGGGTCGCCGATCAGGCCGGTGGCACCACCGACCAGGGCGAGCGGCCGGTGCCCGGCCAGCTGCAGCCGCCGCAGCGTGAGGATCTGCACGAGGTTGCCGATGTGCAGGCTGGGTGCCGTCGGGTCGAAGCCGCAGTAGTAGGTGACCGGGCCCGCGTCGAAGGCCTCGCGCAGGGCGTCGAGGTCGGTGCTCTGCGCGATCAGGCCGCGCCACTGCAGGTCGTCGAGGAGCTCGGTCGCCGGGGTCACGACGACAGCCTGCCCGATGCGGCGCCGGGACGGCGGCGGCGCACCGCCGGGCGGTAGGTCGAGACCGTCGGCTCGCCGGCCAGCCAGAACCGCCACGGCTGGTGCGCACCGTCGCCCGACACCCCGACGCGCGGTCCGGTGCGGACGTCCGCCGGACCGCGCGACCCGGTCACCACCCGCAGCGGCGCCGCCTCGTCTGTTGCGTCCGCCCCGTCGTACGCGCCGTCGATCCCGAGCGCGACGGTGAGCCGCGCCGGGCCGCGGGCCAGGTCGCGCGCGGACTTGGCACTGGTACGCCGGGCGAGGGCCAGCGGTTCGCCGACCACCACCTCACCGGCGCGCAGCAGCACCGCGGACGCGGTGCCCGGCGGGCCGCAGACGAGGTTCATGCACCAGTGCATGCCGTAGGTGAAGTAGACGTAGACGTGCCCGGGCGGGCCGAACATGACGGCGTTGCGCGGGGTCTGGCCGCGGAAGGCGTGCGAGCCCGGGTCGCGTTCGCCGTCGTACGCCTCGACCTCGGTCAGGCGCACCGCCACGACGCCCAGCGGGCTGCGGTGCTCGACCACGGCGCCCAGCAGGTCGGGCGCCACCTCGAGCACCGGTCGGTCGAAGAACTCGCGGGGCACGGGTCGCAGGTCGGGCCCCGGGCCGATCGGCTCAGCCTGCACCGGTGGCCCAGGCGGCGTGCCGGGATGCGGCGTCGGCCAGCTCGGCGAGCTGCTCGCCGACCCGCGCCGGTGCGGTCCCGCCGTAGGTCGAGCGGGCCTCGAGCGCCCCGCGGACGGAGAGCACAGCCCGTACGTCGGGTGTCAGCCGCTCGTCGACCGCCGCCAGCTGGGCGTCGTCGACCTCCCACAGCTCGCAGTCGTGCTCGTCGCACCAGCGGACCAGCCGGCCGCTCACGTCGTGCGCCTCGCGGAACGGGACGCCCGTCCGCACCAGCCACTCCGCGACGTCGGTGGCCAGGGCGTGGCCGGTGGCGGCCGCGGCGGTGAGCCGGTCGTCGCGGACGGACAGCGTCGACACCATGCCGGCCATCGCGGGCAGCACGAGCAGCAGCTGCTCGACGGAGTCGAACACCGGCTCCTTGTCCTCCTGCAGGTCGCGGTCGTAGGCCAGCGGCAGGCCCTTGAGCGTGACGAGCAGGCCGGTGAGGTTGCCGACCAGCCGGCCGGACTTGCCGCGGGCGAGCTCGGCCACGTCGGGGTTCTTCTTCTGCGGCATGATCGACGACCCGGTGGCGTAGGCGTCGTCGAGCTCGACCCAGCCGAACTCCGTGGTGGCCCAGAGCACGATCTCCTCGCCGAGCCGGGAGAGGTGCACGCCGAGCAGCGCGGCCACGAACAGGAACTCCGCAGCGAAGTCCCGGTCGGCAGACCGCGTCGATCGAGTTGGCCACCGGTCCGTCGAAGCCCAGCTCGGCGGCGACGGCGTGCGGGTCGAGCGGGAGCGACGAGCCGGCCAGCGCGCCGGCGCCGAGCGGGCACAGCGCGGCGCGCTTGTCCCAGTCGACGAGCCGCTCCACGTCGCGCTTGAACGCGTGCACGTGCGCGAGCAGGTGATGGGCGAGCAGCACGGGCTGCGCGTGCTGGAGGTGGGTCATGCCGGGCATGGCCGTGGCGCGGTGCCGCTCGGCGAGCGCGATCAGCGCGGTCTCCAGCTCGGCGACGCGCGAGGCGACCTGCCGGGCGGCCTCGCGCAGGAACATCCGCAGGTCGGTGGCGATCTGGTCGTTGCGGCTCCGGCCGGCGCGCAGCTTGCCGCCGAGGGAGCCCACCCGCTCGAGCAGCCCGCGCTCCAGAGCGGTGTGCACGTCCTCGTCCTGCACGGTCGGCCGGAAGCTGCCGTCGAGGACCGCGGCCTCGAGGTCGTCGAGAGCGCCAGAGCATCGTGCCCAGCTCGCCGTCGCCGAGCAGGCCGGCGCCGTGCAGCACCCGGGCGTGCGCCCGCGAGGCAGCCAGGTCGTAGGGCGCCAGCCGCCAGTCGAAGTGCACGCTCACCGACAGCCGGCTCAGCGCCTCGCTCGGCCCGCCGCTGAAGCGGCCGCCCCAGAGGCGGGTCGTGCCGCCGTCGCTCGTCGCCTCCACTCACATCGTGTCGACGATCAGCCGTCGCTACCGGAGCGCTCGGCCGCTGGTCGCGCTGGGCAGCCATCTTGCTCGGCAGGCCCCAGAGCTCGACGAAGCCCTTGGCCAGCGACTGGTCGAAGGTGTCGGCGGAGTCGTAGGTCGCCATCGCGTAGTCGTAGAGCGCCTCGTCGCTGCGGCGTCCGGTGACGACGGCCCGGCCCCCGTGCAGGGTGAGCCGGATGTCGCCGGACACGTTCGCGTTCGCGTCGTCGACGAAGCCGTCCAGCGCCCGCTTGAGCGGGGAGAACCAGAGCCCGTCGTACACGAGCTCGCCCCAGCGCTGGTCGACGCCCTTCTTGAAGCGGGCCAGGTCGCGCTCGACGGTGACGTTCTCCAGCTCCTGGTGCGCCGTGATCAGCGCGATCGCTCCCGGGGCCTCGTAGACCTCGCGGCTCTTGATGCCGACCAGCCGGTCCTCGACCAGGTCGAGCCGCCCGACGCCCTGCGCACCGGCCCGCGCGTTGAGCTCCAGCACCGCCGCCAGCGGGCTCACCGCGCGCCCGTCCAGGGCCACCGGGACGCCCTGGTCGAAGGTGATGACGACCTCGTCCGGCTCGCGCGGCACGGCCGGGTCGTCGGTGTAGGAGTAGACGTCCTCGATCGGCGCGTTCCAGATGTCCTCCAGGAAGCCGGTCTCGACGGCGCGGCCCCACAGGTTCTGGTCGATGGAGTACGGCGACTTGCGCGTGACGTCGATCGGCAGGCCCTTCTCCTCGGCGAACGCGATCGCCTTGTCCCGCGTCATCCCCGAGTCACGGACCGGGGCGAGCACCTAGAGGTCGGGGGCGATGGCGCCGACGCCGACCTCGAAGCGGACCTGGTCGTTGCCCTTGCCGGTGCAGCCGTGCGCGACCACCGAGGCGCCGTGCTCGCGGGCCGCGGCGACCAGGTGCTTGACGATCAGCGGCCGGGACAGCGCGGAGACCAGCGGATAGCGGTCCAGGTAGAGCGCGTTCGCCTTGAGCGCGGGCACGCAGTAGTCGGCGGCGTACTCGTCGCGCGCGTCGACGACGACCGACTCCACCGCGCCGCAGGCCAGGGCGCGTTCGCGGATGACCTCGAGGTCCTCGCCGCCCTGGCCGACGTCGGCGGCGACCGCGATCACCTCGGCGCCGGTCTGCTCGGCGATCCAGCCGATGGCGACGGAGGTGTCGAGCCCTCCGGAATAGGCGAGTACGACGCGGGCGGTCACGGTGGATTCTCCTTCGGTGGTGGCGGACTTCTCGGCGAGGTGGAGCAGCCGGGCGGCCAGCGCCGCTCCCCCGGCCGGGTCACGGCTGATCAGCAGCACGGTGTCGTCCCCGGCGATGGTGCCGAGGACGTCGGTGGCGCCGGAGCGGTCGATCGCGGAGGCGAGGAACTGCGCGGCACCCGGTGGGGTGCGCAGCACGGCGAGGTTGGCCGACGAGTCCGCGGACACGAGCAGCTCAGCAGCGAGCCGGCCGAGCCGCGCGCCGTTCTCCCCGTTCGCCGGTGCGAGCCGCGGCGTCGTGTCGCCGCCCTCGGCGGGCACGGCGTAGACCAGGTCGCCGTCGCCGTCGCGGATCTTGACGGCGCCCAGCTCGTCGAGGTCGCGCGACAGCGTGGTCTGGGTGACGGCCACGCCGTCGTCGGCCAGCAGCCGCGCGAGCTCGCCCTGCGAGTGCACCCGCCGGGTCTCGAGCAGCTCGACGATGCGTCGGTGCCGGGCGGTCCGGGTCGGAGCGAGCTGGGTCATGTCTGCTCCCGCAGGTCTGTCATGTCTGCTCCAGCAGGTAGGTGAGCAGCGCCTTCTGCGCGTGCAGCCGGTTCTCGGCCTCGTCCCACACGACGCTCTGCGGCCCGTCGATGACGGCGGCGGCGATCTCCTTGCCGCGGTAGGCGGGCAGGCAGTGCAGGACGATCGCGTCACTGGCGGCCCGCGCGAGCGCCGCCTCGTCCACGGCGTACGGGTAGAACGGCGCTGCCCGGTCCTCGGACTCGCCCTCCTGTCCCATCGACACCCAGGTGTCGGTGGCGAGCACGTCCGCACCGTCGGCGGCGGCCTCGGCGGCGCGCACGTGCGTCGCCGAGCCGCCCGTCTCGGCCGCGATCCGCTGGGCGGTCGCCAGGATCTCCGGGTCGGGGTCGTAGCCCGCGGGCGAGCTCACCCGCACGTGCATGCCGGCGACTGCCCCGCCGACGAGGTAGGAGTGCGCCATGTTGTTGGCGCCGTCACCGAGGTAGGCCAGCGTCAGACCGGCGAGGCGGCCCTTGTGCTCGCGCACCGTCTGCAGGTCGGCCAGGATCTGGCACGGGTGGAACGAGTCGGTGAGCGCGTTGACGACCGGCACCTGGCTGACCGCGGCCATCCGGTCGATCCGGTCCTGCCCGGAGGTCCGCCAGACGATCGCCGCGCACTGGCGGTCCAGCACCCGCGTGGTGTCCTCGATCGGCTCGCCGCGGCCGAGCTGGGTGCTCTGCGCGTCGATGACCAGGGGGTAGCCGCCGAGCTCGGCGACGCCGACCGAGAAGGACACCCGGGTCCGCGTCGACGGCTTGTCGAACACCACCGCGACCGACCGCGGACCGGCGAGCGGCTGCCAGCCGAACCGGTCGGCCTTCATCCGGTCGGCCAGGTCGAGGACCGTGGCCTGCTGCTCGGGGCTCAGGTCGTCGTCGCGGAGGAAGTGCCGGGTCGTCGTGCGCAGCTGCGTCATCTCAGGAGTCCCCTCGGTCGGTGTCAGCCGGCGGGGACGCTAGCGGCGTCGAGGACGTCGGGCAGCGCCGCGAGGAACGTGTCGACCTGCGTGTCGGTGAGGACGAGCGGAGGCAGCAGCCGTACGACGTGCGGAGCGACCGTGTTGACGAGGAACCCGCGGTCCCGTGCCGCCGTCTCCACGGCCGCCGCGACCGGGGCGGTCAACGCGATGCCCAGCATCAGACCTGCCCCGCGCACCTCGTCGACCAGCGGGTGGCCGAGTGCGGCGATGCCGCGCTGCAGCCGTTGACCGAGCGCGTCGGCCCGCTCGCAGAGGCCCTCCTTCTCGATCGTGTCCAGGACGGCGAGCGCCGCCGCGCAGGAGACCGGGTTGCCGCCGAACGTGCTGCCGTGCTGCCCGGGCCCGAGCAGCTGCGCCGCGTCGTCGAAGGCCAGGCAGGCGCCGAGGGGCAGCCCGCCACCGAGTCCCTTCGCCAGCGTCATCACGTCCGGTCGGACCTCGGCTCGACGCGAACCACGACCCGGTGCGACCGAGGCCGGTCTGCACCTCGTCGATCACGAGCAGCGCACCCTGCTGCGGCGGTGGCGGCGCGCGCGGTCGCGAGGTAGCCGTCCGGGGCCGGGACCACACCGCCTTCACCGAGGATCGGCTCGAGGAACGCTGCGGCGGTCCATGAGCCGACCGCCGACCGCAGCGCCGGCGACGTCGCCGTACGGCACGAACGTGACCCCGCCGGGGAGCGGCTCGAACGGCGCGCGCTTCGCCGGCTGGCCGGTGAGCGCGAGCGCGCCCATCGTCCGGCCGTGGAACGACCCCTCGGCGGCGACGACCGAGGCGCGTCCGGTGCGTCGCGCCAGCTTGAAGGCCGCCTCGTTGGCCTCCGCCCCGGAGTTGCAGAAGAACACCCGTCCCGTCGCGTCCGGTCAGGTCGAGCAGCCGCTCGGCCAGCTCGGCGGCCGGCTCGTTCGCGACCAGGTTGGACACGTGGCCGAGCGTGGCGATCTGCCGGGCGACCGCCTCGACGACCGCGGGGTGCGCGTGGCCGAGGAGGTTCACCGCGATCCCGCCGACCAGGTCGACGTACTCGCGTCCCTGGTCGTCCCACACGAGCGAGCCGGCGCCGCGGACCAGGGCGATCGGCGGTGGTGCGTAGGTCGCCATGACCGACCGGGCCCACCGGTCGAGCAGGCCGGTGCCCGGGTTCAGATCGGTCGCGGCGCTCGAGCTCATGGCACCACCTGGGTGCCGACACCCTCGTCGGTGAAGACCTCGACGAGCAGCGCGTGCGGCACCCGGCCGTCGATGACGTGCGCCTTCGGCGACACCGCCGCGCACGGCCCGCAGGCAGGCCGCCATCTTCGGCACCATCCCGGTCTCCAGCGTCGGCATCAGCGTCTCGAGGTCGGCCGCGGTGATCGTGCTGATGACGTCGTCCGCGCCGGGTGTGCCGCCGGGTGACCACTCGGCGTACAGGCCCTCGACATCGGTGAGCACGATCAGCTTCTCGGCCCCGAGCGCGACTGCGAGCGCGGCGGCAGCGGTGTCGGCGTTGACGTTGTAGAGGGACGCGCCGGTGCCCGCCGATCCCCTCGCGACGCTGGAGACGATCGGGATGCGCCCGTCGGCGACCAGGGCCTCGACGACGCCGGGGTCGACGGAGACGACGTCGCCCACCTGTCCCAGGTCGACCGTCGCGCCGTCGACGGTGACCTCGTGCGGCTCGGCGATGAACATGTTGCCGTCCTCGCCGGACAGGCCGACGGCGAACGGGCCGTGCGCGTTGATCAGCCCGACGATGTCGCGCTGGACCTGCCCGACGAGCACCATCCGGACGACGTCCATGGTCTCCGGAGTCGTCACGCGGTGACCGGCGGCGAAGACCGACTCGATGCCGAGCCGGTCGAGATGCGCGGTGATCTGCGGGCCGCCGCCGTGCACGACGACCGGCCGCAGGCCGGCGTAGCGGAGGAACACGACGTCCTCGGCGAACGCGCGCTGCAGCGCGTCGTCGACCATGGCGTTGCCGCCGAACTTGATGACGACGGTCCGTCCGTGGAACTGCTCGAGCCACGGCAGCGCCTCGACGAGGACGCCGACTCGCTCCAGCGCGGCGGCATGGCGGCTGCTCATGTCGAGTACGCCGAGTTCTCGTGCACGTAGGCGGCGGTGAGGTCGTTGGTCCACACCGTGGCCTCCGCGTCACCGGCGGCCAGGTCGACCGTGATCGTGACGAGCCGCCCGGACAGGTCGACCTTCGCGCGGTCCTCGCCGGCCGCGCCGTCCCGGCAGACCCACACACCGTTGAGCGCGACGCCGAGCCGCTCGGGTGCGAACACCGCGGTCGTCGTGCCGACCGCCGCGAGCACCCGCCCCCAGTTGGGGTCCTCTCCGGTGATGGCGCACTTGAGCAGGTTGCTGCGCGCGACCGACCGGGCCACCTCGACCGCGTCCGGCACGGACGCCGCGTTCACGGCCTCGACGGCGATCGTCTTCGTCGCACCCTCGGCGTCGTCCACGAGCTGGCGGGCCAGGTCGGCGCACACGTCGTGCACGGCCGCGTCCAGCTCCTCGGCATCCGGGGTGACGCCGGACGCGCCGGAGGCGAGCAGCAGCACGGTGTCGTTGGTCGACATGCAGCCGTCGGAGTCGACCCGGTCGAACGTCGCGGCGGTGGCGGACCGCAGGGCCCGGTCGAGGTCGGCCGCGTCGGCCAGCGCGTCAGTGGTGAGTACGACGAGCATGGTCGCCAGTCCGGGGGCGAGCATCCCGGCGCCCTTGGCCATGCCGCCGACCGTGACGCCGCTGGCCGTCGTCACGACCGACTGCTTCGGCTTCGTGTCGGTCGTCATGATCGCGCGGGCAGCGTCGTCGGCGCCGGTGACGGACAGCCGGGCGACGGCCGCGTCGACTCCGGCCAGCAGCGCCTCGACCGGCAGTCGCTCGCCGATCAGGCCGGTCGAGCAGACCGCGACGTCGGTTGTCGAGAGCTGAAGCTCCGCGGCCAGCCACTCGGCGGTGGCATGGGTGTCCTGGAAGCCGAGCGGCCCGGTGCACGCGTTCGCGCCGCCGGAGTTGAGCACCACGGCATCCACGCGCCCGTCGGCCAGCACCTGCTCGGACCACAGCACCGGTGCGGCCTTCACCCGGTTGCTGGTGAACACGCCGGCGGCGGCCCGCGACCGGTCCGTCGTTGACGACGACGGCGACGTCGAGCAGCCCGACCGACTTCAGACCGGCCGCGACACCAGCAGCGCGGAAGCCGCCCGGCGCAGTGATGCTCACGGCGCCACCCCGGTCACGGGCAGCCCGACGGTCTCGTCCAGACCGAGGGCGAGGTTGGCGTTCTGGACCGCCTGCCCGGCGGCGCCCTTGACGAGGTTGTCCAGCGCGCTGACGACGACGGCGCGCCCGCTGTGCGCGTCGGCGGCGACCTGGATGTGGACGCTGTTGCTCCCCGCCGTGGCTGCGGTCGTCGGCCAGGTGCCGTCCGGCAGCACGTGCACGAACGGCTCCGACTCGTACGCCGTGCCCAACGCGTCCTGCAGGTCGGCGGTGGAGACTCCCGGCGCGAGGCGCGCCGTCGAGGTGGCCAGGATGCCGCGCGGCATCGGGGCGAGCACCGGCGTGAACGACAGGGTGACCGCTGACCGGCTGACCGTGCTCAGGGCCTGTTCCATCTCCGGCGTGTGCTGGTGCACGCCACCGGCCTTGTAGGCGCGCAGCGAGCCCATCACCTCGCTGCCCATCAGGTCAGCCCGCGCGGACCGGCCGGCGCCGGACGTGCCCGATGCGCCGACCACGACCACGTCGTCGGGCTCCACCAGCCCGGCCGCGAGCAGCGGGGCCAGGGCGAGGGTCACGGCGGTGGCGTAGCAGCCGGGGTTCGCGATCCGGCGCGCGCCGGCCAGCCGCTCGCGGGCACCCGCCAGCTCGGGCAGCCCGTAGGGCCAGCTGCCCGCATGGGGACCGCCGTAGTAGGTCTCCCAGCCGGCCGGGTCGGCGAGCCGGAAGTCGGCACCGAGGTCGACGACCACCTGGTGCCCGGCCAGGCCGGCGACCAGGCCGGCGGACTCCCCGTGCGGCAGGGCCAGGAAGACGAGGTCGGCGTCCGCGAGGGCCGCCGCCGTGGTGGCGACGAACGTGGTGCCGGCGAGCTGGGGCAGCTGCGGGTGCAGCGCGGTGACCGGCGCACCGGCGCTGGCGCCGGCCGCTACCGGGCCCAGCGTGAGGTCGGGATGACCCAGCACCAGGCGCAGCAGCTCACCGCCGGCGTACCCGCTGGCGCCGGCAACCGCGACCGTCGTTCCCATGCTGCATGATTATGCAGGCCGCCGCATGGTCATGCAAATGCGGCGGGTCATTGGGTGGTCGATCCGGTTGTCGGCGGGACGCGCCGAGAGCATGCTGAACTGCGAACACCTGACGCGCATGGGGAACGTTCCCGAGGATTGCTTCGGAGGCGGGGTTGGCCAACAGTGCGCGTTCAGGTGAAGCCGCGGACCGGCTACGACGGGACCTGACCGAGGCCAGGGGGCACCTGGCTGCGACCAGTGAGGTGCTGGCCGTGCTGGGCCGCTCGGGGTCCGACCTCGACGCGATCCTCGGCGCTGTCGTCGAGGGTGCCCGCCGGCTGTGCAGCGCGGACACCGCACTCATCTACCTGCTGGAAGGGGACGTCTATCGGGTGGCCCGCGCGGTGGGCATGCCGGCAGCCGTCTCGGAGTACATCGAGCAGCATCCGTTCGTGCTGGACCAGGGCACCCTGACCGGCCGGGTGGGGCTGTCCCGCCGACCAGGGCAGATCGAGGACGTGCTGCTCGACGAGTCATACGGGCGAGCGGACGCCCAGCGGGTGGCCGGCTTCCGAACGGTGGTGGCAGCTCCCCTGCTGCTCGACGACCATGTGGTGGGGGTGCTCAACCTGTGGCGCATGCAGGTCGATCCCTTCGACGAACAAGAGACGACGCTGCTCACGGCGTTTGCTGCGCACGCTGCTGTGGCTATCCACAACGCGCACCTGGTGCGGGCCCTGGAGCAGCGCAGCGCGGAGCTCGAGGTAGCAAGTCGGCACAAGTCGGAGTTCCTCGCCAGCATGTCCCACGAGCTGCGGACGCCGCTGAATGCCGTCATCGGCTTCTCGGAGGTACTGCTCGAGCGGATGTTCGGCGACATCAACGAGCGGCAGGAGGAGTACCTCCGCGACATCCTCGGCTCGGGCCGGCACCTGCTCGAGCTCCTCAACGACATCCTCGACCTGTCCAAGGTGGAAGCCGGCGCGATGGAGCTGGAACGGTCGATGTTCGACGTCTCCGCAGCGATCGAGTACAGCCTGTCGATGGTCCGGGAGCGGGCATCCCGCCACGGTGTCCGGCTGATCGCCGATCCGGGCCCGGAACGCGATCGGCTCTACGCCGACGAGCTGAGGATCAAGCAGGTGCTGGTCAACCTGCTGTCCAACGCCGTCAAGTTCACGCCGGAGGGCGGGTCGGTATCGGTGTCGGCAGAGCGCCAGGGGCACGATCTCGTCGTCAGCGTTACCGACACCGGCATCGGCATTCCGCCCGAGGACCAGGAACGAATCTTCGAGTCGTTCCAGCAGGGCAGCCGGCCACTCAACCGCCAGGAGGGCACCGGCCTCGGCCTCACCCTCTGCAAGCGGATCGTCGAACTGCACGGCGGCACCATCTGGGTGCGCAGCGAGGTCGGCGCCGGCAGCACATTCGGGTTCAGCGTGCCTGTCGCCACCGAGCAGGACTCCGCTGAGTCTCCGGCCAGGCCGATCGATGCCGGCGAACCGCTCGTGCTGCTCGTCGAGGACGACCAGGCCTCCCTCGACCTTCTGGAGGCATATCTGGAGGGCAGCGGGTACGACGTCACGGTCGCCCGCGACGGACTCGCAGCGCTTGCGGCTGTGCGGCGGGACCGGCCTGCGGCCGTCGTTCTCGACATCGGGCTTCCCGGTCTCGAGGGCTGGGACGTGCTCGTCGGAGATCAAGGCCGATCCCGCCACGGCGGCCACGCCTGTCGTCGTGGCGTCGGTTCTCGACGACAGAAAGCGAGGTCTGTCCCTGGGCGCAGCCGACTATCTGGTCAAGCCGGTGAACCGCGAGCACCTCCTCGCGGCCCTGGCCGACGCTCTCCGGCGGCCAATGGAGCCGGCGTCCGGACGCGGTGAGCCGACATGAGCGAGGCGCGGATCCTCGTCGTCGAGGACAACGACCGCAACCGCAAGCTCGTGCGCGACGTGCTGCAGCACGCCGGGTTCGAGGTGGTCGAGGCACACACCGGCGAGCAGGGAGTCGACCTCGCCCGGGAGAGCCTGCCGGATCTGGTCCTGATGGACCTTCAGCTGCCCGGAATCGACGGGACCGAGGCGTTCCGGCAGATTCGGGAGTCACCATCCACGGCGGCAGTGCCCATCGTCGCGCTGACGGCCTTTGCGATGAGAGCAGACCAGGAGCGCGTCGATCGCGCCGGTTTCGACGGCTATCTGACCAAGCCGATCAGCGTTCGCGCCCTGCCCGAGCAGGTCCGCGGCTACCTCGCGAGAGAGGCAGAGCGATGACTGACGCCGGAGTCGTCCTTGTCGTCGACGACCAGGATGCAAACCGACGGTTGCTCGAGGCGGTCTTGTCACCGCGCGGGTACCGCGTCATCACGGCCGAGTCCGGCGAGGCGGCTCTGCGGCTGCTGGAGGCAGACCTCCCCGACGTGGTGCTTCTGGACATCCTCATGCCCGGGATCGACGGCTACGAGGTGTGCCGGCGGATCAGGGAGGATCCGCGCACGGCGGTGCTGCCCGTCGTGATGATCACCGCCAGCGGCGAGCAGGAGAAGATCAAAGCGATCGAGTCCGGTGCCGACGACTTCATTACCAAGCCCTTCGACCAGGCCGAGCTGATGGCGCGGATCCGGTCTCTCGTTCGCATCAACACCTTCCACCGGACCATTGCCGCCCAGTCCCGCGAGCTCGCGGCGTGGAACCAACAGCTGGAGCAGCGCGTCGAGCAGCAGTTGGACGAGATTGCACGGGTTGGCCGGTTGCGGCGGTTTCTCTCACCCCAGGTCGCCGAGCTCATCATGCGCGACGGTGACGAGTCGCGTGCTGGAGAGTCACCGGCGCGAGATCGTCGTCGTCTTCTGCGATCTACGAGGGTTCACGCCTTTCGCCGAGACAAGCGAACCCGAAGAGGTCATCGGCCTCCTCCGCGAGTACCACGCTGCTCTCGGCGACCTCGTCTTCCGGTTCGAAGGAACCCTGGAGCGCTTCACCGGAGACGGTCTGATGGTCTTCTTCAACGACCCGCTCCCCTGCCCGGACCCGGCGACCCGCGCCGTGCGGATGTCGGTGGCGATGCGTACTCGGGTTCGGGAACTGGCCGACGGCTGGTCGGCGCGCGGCCACGAGCTCGGCTTCTCGATCGGCATCGCCCAGGGATTCGCCACGTTGGGACGCATCGGCTACGAGGGGCGGTTCGACTACGCCGCCATCGGAAGCGTCACCAACCTGGCGGCACGACTGTGTTCCGAGTCCGAGCCGTGGCAGGTGCTCATGACCCAGCGAGTACACGCAGCAGTCGGGCGATGCGGCCGTCGGCGAGTCCGTCGGACTCCTGCACCTCCGCGGCTTCAGCCGGCCGGTGAAGGCATTCGCCGTCCAGGAGCTCGACGCTGCCCGGGTCGCGCCGTGACCGGCTCCAGGACAACGGCCACTCCGAAGGAAGCAGTGACCCTCGACCAGCTCGACGAGGCAGAGCGTTACGCGCGCTTCGACCGGCTGCAGGCGACGATGGCCGACGTGTGGGACGTCATGCGCCACGACCTCGAGGGTGAGTCCGTCGTCGTCGTACCGTCCGTGACCGTCGACAAGATCGACGCAGGTAGCGGCGCCATGACCCAGGCGTACGAGGAACGGTTCCTGTTCCTCCTGCTTCTCTTGCGGCAGCCACGACTCCGGATGGTCTATGTCACCTCGATGCCCATCCAGCCCACCATCGTGGAGTACTACCTCGCGCTGCTGCCTGGCGTCATCCCGAGTCATGCCAGGGCCCGGCTGCACCTCGTGTCCACCGGCGACTCGTCAGCCCGCCCACTGTCCGAGAAGCTGCTCGAGCGCCCTCGCCTGCTGCGGCGAATCTCGGAGCTCATCCCCGATCGCTCCAGATCGCATCTCATCCCCTACAACACCACGCCGCTGGAGCGGGACATCTCGGTGTCGCTCGGGATCCCGATGTACGGCGCCGACCCACGGCTGTTCGAGTGGGGCACCAAGTCCGGTTGCCGTCGACTGTTCGCCGAGGAAGGGGTCAACCATCCGTTGGGTGCCGAGAATCTGCACTCGATGGACGCGACGGTATCGGCACTGGTCGCGATGCGGTCCCAGCGACCGGTGATGGACGCCGCCATCGTCAAGCTCAACGAGGGCGTCTCCGGTGCCGGTAACGCGCTGGTGGATCTTGCTGGCCTGCCCACGCCCGGGTCACCGGGTGAGACGGACGAGGTGCGTCAGCGGGTGCGGGCGATGCGGTTCGAGGCGGAGGGCATGCCCTTCGATGCCTATGCCGACAAGCTGGCTGAACGAGGCGGCATCGTCGAGGAGCTCATCAGCGGCGTGGAGGTTCGCAGTCCCAGCGTCCAGCTGCGGGTCTTGCCGTCCGGCGAGGTGGAGCTGCTGTCGACGCACGACCAGCTGCTCGGCGGCCCGAGTGGGCAGAGCTACTTGGGGGCGCGGTTCCCGGCGGACGTCGCCTACGCAGCCCGCATCTCCGCTGAGGCGCGGACCATCGGGGACCGGCTCGCCAGGGAAGGAGTCCTCGGGCGCTTCGCCATCGACTTCGTGGTCGTGAGGGGGGAGTTCGGCGGCTGGGACCCGTACGCGATCGAGATCAACCTGCGCAAGGGTGGCACGACGCATCCGTTCCTCACCTTGCAGTTCCTGACCGACGGCCGGTACGACCCGGCGACCGGCCTGTTCCTCACTCCGAACGGGGCGGAGAAGCACCTGGTGGCCACCGATCATCTGGAGTCACCGTTGCTGCGCGGCCTCCGGCTCGACGACCTCTTCGACATCGTGGCCCGCCACGGACTGCACTACGACCAGTCGCGCCAGACCGGGGTCGTCCTGCACATGCTCAGCTGCGTGACCGAGGGGCGCATCGGCCTGACTGCCGTCGGTGACAGCCCTGCCGATGCGCAGAAGGCCTACCAGCAGGCCGAGCAGATCCTGCTCGACGAGGCCCGTGCGGCACTCTCTGACGGACCACCGCTCGGGTGACGCGGAAGCGCGTTGATCAGGCGCCGCGCAGCACCGCCCCGGTCCGGCGGCCGGCCTCCTCGACGGCGCGGGTCCGGAGCGCGGACACCTCCTCGACCGTGAGGGTGCGGTCGGGAGCCCGGAACCGCAGCGTGTAGGCGAGCGACGCCTGCCCGTCACCGAGCTGCTCGCCGCGGTAGACGTCGAAGAGCCGCACCGACTCGAGCAGCTCCCCGGCCCCGTCGCGAAGCGCCTGCGCCACCTCGGCGGCCGGGACGTCGTCGGCCACCACGAGCGCGACGTCCTGCGTCGCCACCGGGAAGGTCGAGACCCGCGGCGCCGTCAGCTCGCCGGTCCGGGCGCTCGAGGACGGCGGACAGGTCCAGCTCCATCGCCACGGTCCGCTCCGGCAGGCCGAGTGCGGCTGACTGCCCTGGGCCGCAGCTCGCCGGCGTGGCCGACGACCTCGCCGCCGACCATCAGCTCGGCGCAGCGACCGGGGTGCCACGGCGCGAGTGCACCACGGCGTACGTCGAGCTCCACACCCGCAGCGCGCGCCACGGTGCGGGCCGCCTCGACCGCGTCGGACCAGGTGACCGGTCGGCCCGGCCCCCACCACCCGGCCGCCTCCCACTGGCCGGCGGCGACAGCGGCGACGTGCCACGGCTGGTCCGGCAGCGCGGCATCGAGCGCAGCGAGCTCCTCGTCGGTCGGCCGGCCCGTGACGTCGGGCCGGGGCACCGGACCGGCGGCCGGCCGCGGGAGATAGACGCAGCCGAGCTCGAACAGGCCGACGTCGTGCATGCCGCGGCGCTCGTTGCGGCGCAGCGCGAGCAGGAGCCCCGGCAGCAGCGCGGTGCGCAGCTCGGGCTCCTCGTCGGACATGGGGTTCGCGAGCCGCAGGGCGTTCCGACGCGGGTCGTCCGGGCCGGCGCCGAGCTGGTCCCAGATCTCGGGTGAGAGGAACGGGTAGGTGGGCGCCTCGACGTAGCCGGCGTGGGCGAGCGCCTGGCCGACCCGGCGCCGCGCGCGCTGCTCGGGCGAGAGGCCCGGACCGGGCGGTGCCTGCGGCAGCACGGCCGGGATCCGGTCGTAGCCGGCCAGCCGGATGACCTCCTCGTCGAGGTCGGCGGGCTGGACCAGGTCGGGTCGCCAGGACGGCGGCGTGACGGTGAGCACCCCGTCGGGTGAGCCCGCGACCCCGCAGCCCACGGCCTCCAGGTTCGCCACCACCTGCTCGCCCGGGATGGGCATCCCGGCAGTGCGCGCCGGCCGGCCGGCGGCCAGGGCGATGTGCCGCTCCGGCCGGGGCAGGTCCACCTCGGAGCTGCCGACGTAGGTGGCGCCGCCGAGCTCGGCGAGCAGGCGCACCGCGCGCGCCGAGGCGGCCGGCGCGAGCTCGGGGTCCACACCGCGCTCGAACCGCTTGGCCGCCTCGCTGGAGAGCTTGTGCCGCCGCGACATGCGCGCGACGGCCGTGGCGCTGAAGTGCGCGGCCTCGATCACCAGGTCGGTCGAGTTCTCGTCGATCTCGGTGGTGGTGCCGCCCATCGTCCCGGCCAGCCCGACCGGGCCGGTCCGGTCGGTGATGAGCACGTCCTCGGGGTCGAGGTGACGGTTCACGTGGTCCAGCGTCTCCAGCCGCTCCCCCGCCCGGGCCCGGCGAACGACGATCGGCCCGTCGAGCCGGGTCCGGTCGAAGGCGTGCAGCGGCTGGCCCATCTCGAGCATCACGTAGTTCGTCACGTCGACCGCCAGGGACACCGGTCGCATCCCGCTCAGCAGCAACCGGTGCTGCAGCGCCAGCGGGCTCGGCGCGTGCGGGTCGAGCCCGGTCACCGTGCGCAGGACCAGCCGGTCGGCTGCTGTCGGGTCGTCGATCACGCCGGGATGCCCGTCGCCGGCCGCGGGCAGCGCCTCGACGTCGGCGGGGTCACGGAAGGCGACGTCGTACGCCGTGGCCGCCTCGCGGGCGACGCCGCGGATGGACAGCGCGTAGCCCCGGTCGGGCGTGACGGCGATGTCGAGCACCTCGTCACGCAGACCGAGCGCGGAAACCGCGTCCGCACCGACATCAGCGGTCGTCGGGGGCAGGACGAGGATGCCGTGGTGGTCGTCGCCGAGGCCGAGCTCCCGGGCGGAGCAGATCATGCCGTCGCTGACATGGCCGTAGGTCTTGCGCGCCGCGATCTCGAAGCCGCCCGGCAGTGTCGCTCCCGGCAGCGCGACGACGACCAGGTCGCCGTCCGCGAAGTTGAGCGCACCGCAGACGATGCCGCGCGGCTGCGCCTCGCCGACGTCGACCGTGCACCACCGGATGGTCTTGCCGTTGGAGTGCTCCTCGTCGGTGAACGAGAGCACGCGGCCGACGAGCACGTCGCCGGTGATCTCGGCGCCGGGCTGCTCGACACTCTCGACCTCGAGGCCGGCCGCGATGAGCCGCTCGGCGAGGTCACGTCCGGTCACGTCCGGCGGGAGCTCGGCGTACTCGCGTAGCCAGGACAGGGGCGCGCGCATCTCCTAGAGCTCCATCCCGAACGGGAGGGCGAACCGCACGTCACCCTCGACCATGTCGCGCATGTCCTCGGCGCCGTAGCGCGACATCAGGGTGCGCTCGAGGCCCATCCCGAACGCGAACCCGCTGTAGCGGTCGGGGTCGATCCCGCACGCCACCAGGACCCGCGGGTTGACCATGCCGCAGCCGCCCCACTCGATCCATCCCTCGGACGAGCAGGTGCGGCAGGGCCGGTCGGGGTTGCCGACCGACTCGCCGTTGCAGACCCAGCAGCGCAGGTCCATCTCGGCGCTGGGCTCGGTGAAGGGGAAGTACGACGGGCGCAGCCGCGTCACGACGTCCGGTCCGAACATCGCCTTGGCGAAGTGCTCCAGCGTGCCGCGCAGGTGAGCCATCGTGATGCCCTCGTCGACGACGAGTCCCTCGACCTGGCTGAACACCGGGGTGTGCGTCGCGTCGAGCTCGTCGGTGCGGAACGACCCGACCCGGCGAGATCGCGTAGATCGGTGGGTCGCGGCGGAGCATGGTGCGGATCTGCACCGGGGAGGTCTGGGTGCGCAGCACCACGCCGGAGTCGGCGGACCCGACCCAGAACGTGTCCTGCATGGAGCGCGCCGGGTGGTCCGGGCCGAGGTTCAGGGCGTCGAAGTTGAACCACTCCGCCTCGACCTCGGGGCCGTCGGCGACCTCGTAGCCCATCGCGACGAACAGCTCCGCGACGCGCTCCTGGATGGTCGTCAGCGGATGGCGGGCACCCGGCGGACGGCGGTGCCACGGCAGCGTGACGTCGACCGACTCCTCGACGAGGACCCGCTCGTCGCGCTCGTCCTGCAGGACGGCCTCGCGGGCGGTCAGCGCCTCGGCGACGGCTCGCCGCGCGGCGCCGACCCGCTTGCCGGCCTCGGCCTTCGCGGCCGGCGGCAGGGCGCCGATCTCGCGGTTGGCCAGCGCCAGCGGCGACCGGTCGCCCGCATGGTCGAGCCTGGCCCGCTTGAGCTCGTCGAGGTCACCGGCAGCCGCGATCGCTGCGAGGGCAGCGTCGCGGGCGCGGTCGACCTCTTCGGCGTTCAACGGTGTCACCTGCACGGGGTCGAAGGACTTGTTGGGTGCGGACATGGGATCGGCTCCGTCGGTCAACGGCTCGCGACTCGGGCGACTCTGGTCATGCGGTTCTGGTCACGGCATCGCCGGGCGAGTCTAGGCGGGGTGGCAGGGGCGAGGCGCCCGCCGACCCCCTCAGTCCAGGAACTCCGGGGTGCCGGCGGGCAACACGAATCGGAACAGCCCGCCGCCGCCGGGCGCCTGGCCGACGTGGATGCGCCCGCCGTGCGCCTCGACCAGACCCCGCACGATGTAGAGGCCGAGGCCGGTGCCGCCGCGGCGGCCCGAGCGCCAGAACCGGGTGAAGACGCGGTCGTGCGCCTCGGGGGGGATGCCCTCGCCCTCGTCCATCACGGTCACTCCTGCTCCGTCGCCGGCCGGCTCGACCACGATCGTGACGTGTCCGGAGCCGTGCCGCACCGCGTTTTCGAGCAGGTTGGCGAGGACCTGGTCGATCTTGTCGGCGTCGACCCACATCTCCGGCAGCCCGTCCTCGACCGTGACGGTGAACCGGTCGGCGTCCTCGCCGGAGGCGACCATGCCGTCGACGTGGCGCTGCACGGTCCGGCCCAGGTCGACGACCTGGCGACGGATGGTCAGCCGCCCCGAGTCGATCCGGGCGATGTCGAGCAGCTCGGTGATGAGCCGGGTGACGCGGTCGGCGTCGGCCTGCACGGTCTCGAGCATCAGCCGCTTCTGGTCGTCGTTGAACCGGTCCCACTTGGCGAGCAGCGTCGCGGTGAACCCCTTGACGCTGGTCAACGGTGAGCGCAGCTCGTGGGCGACCGTCGAGACGAGCTCGGCGCGGCTGAGCTCCTCGCGGGCGCGGTGCCGGGTGTCGCGCAACGCCACGACCACCCGGGTCACGGGGCCGTCGGGCTCGTCGCGCAGGTAGCGCGAGGTCACGAGGATCTCGGTCCCGCCGGGCAGCAGCAGGTTGCGCTCGGGGTGCCCGGTCGTGATCCGCAGCCCGGTGTAGGGGGCGGCGTGCGGCCACCAGGCCCGGCCGTCGAGACCCTCGAGCGGCAGCGCGTCCTCGAGCTCCTTGCCCAGTGCGGAGTCGGGGTCGACGCCGGTCACCCGCGCCGCGGCGCGGTTGAAGACCACCACGCGGCCGTCGCGGTCTGCCACGACGAGCCCGTCAGGCAGATCGTCTGCGGCGATCGCGCCCGGAATCCCCCCTGCCATGCGGGCGAGCCTACCCACGGAGCGGGGTGCCCGGAAGGATCACGCTCGGCGCTGGGCCCGGGCGGATGCGTAGAGGCAGACCGCGGCCGCGGTGGCGAGATTGAGGCTCTCGGCCCGGCCGTGGATCGGCACCCGCAGGACGTCGTCGGCGAGCGCGCGAGTCGTGGCCGGCAGGCCCCAGGCCTCGTTGCCGAACACCCAGGCGGTGGGGCCGTCGAGGCGACCGTCGTCGCTGGCCTGGTCGAGGTCGTCGCTCGCCGTTGCCGTCGGCGGCCAGCACCCGCAGCCCGGCAGCGCGCAGCGCCGTCCAACGTCGCCGCCACGTCGCCGTCCACCGCCAACGGGAGGTGGAAGATGCTGCCGGCGGAGGCGCGCACGCACTTGCCGTTGTAGGGGTCGACGCTGGCGCCGGCGAGCACCACGGCGTCGGCGCCGGCCGCGTCGGCAGTGCGTACGACGGTGCCGGCGTTGCCCGGGTCTCTGGCGTCGGCGAGCACCGCGACGAGGCGGGGCCGGGCGGCGAGGACCTCGTCGAGGGCGACGTCGACGAAGCCGCAGACGGCGACGACACCTTGCGGCGTGACCGTCTGGCACATCGCTGCCATCACGTCGCCGCTGACGAGCTGGACGTCGACACCGGCCGACGTGGCGGCGGTCATCAGGTCGCCGTGGCGGTCCACGGCGTCCCTGGTCGCGAACAGCTCCAGCACGCCGCCGGGAGCTGCCAGCGCCTCGCGGACCGCCTGCGGGCCCTCGGCCAGGAAGCGCCGCTCGCGGGCCCGGAACGCCCGCTTGGTCAGCCGCCGCGCGGCCTGCACCCGGGCCGAGCGGACCGACGTCAGCTCCGACGCGATCACGCCGTCACCGCCCACAGAAACGTCGGACTCCGCAGGCCTCGAGGCGCTGCGGAGTCCGACATGGTGCTGACGATCGGGGTGGTGACGATCAGGCGGCGGGGCTGTTCGCGGCCGGAACGGCTGCCTTGGCCAGCTCGACGAGCGCGGCGAAGGCCGGCGGGTCGTTGACGGCCATGTCGGCGAGCACCTTGCGGTCGATCTCGATGCCGGCTGCCTTGATGCCCTGGATGAAGCGGTTGTAGGTCATGCCGTTCTGCCGCGCAGCTGCGTTGATCCGCTGGATCCACAGCTGACGGAAGTCGCCCTTGCGCTTCTTGCGGTCGCGGTAGGCGTAGGTCATCGAGTGGAGCATCTGCTCCTTGGCCTTGCGGTAGAGCCGGGACCGCTGACCCCGGTAACCGCTCGCCCTCTCGAGGACGACTCGGCGCTTCTTGTGGGCGTTGACTGCCCGCTTGACGCGTGCCACGTGTGAACTCCTTGCTGGGGACGGACGGCTACTTGCCGAGCAGGCGCTTGATCTTCTTGACGTCGGCCGGCGAGGCCTGGACGTCCATCGAGAGCCGTCGGGTGCGGGTCGAGGGCTTGCCCTCCAGGTAGTGGCGGGCGGTTGGTCTGCTCGCGCATGACCTTGCCGGTGCCGGTCAGGCGGAAGCGCTTCTTCGCGCCGCTGTGGGTCTTGTTCTTCGGCATGTCGCCGTCTCTCCTCGTCGTCTTGCTCTGCCCTGGCGGTGCCGGGGCTGAAGTCTGTGGTGCTGGCTCGACCGGCGGGCGGTCAGGCCTGTACGGCGTGGCCAGGCTGCTCGGCGTCCGCGCTCTGCTGTGCGGGAGCCGCCTGCCTGTCCTGATCCGCGTCCGCCGCAGCGTTGGCTGTCTGCGTGCGTGCGGTCCGCTGCTCGCTCGGCGCTGGCCTCGGCCTTCTTCTTGTGCGGTCCGAGGACCATGATCATGTTTCGGCCGTCCTGCTTCGGCGCGGACTCGACGAAGCCGAGCTCCTCGACGTCGCTGGCGAGCCGCTGCAGGAGCCGGAAGCCCAGCTCGGGCCGGGACTGCTCCCGGCCGCGGAACATGATCGTGATCTTGACCTTGTCGCCCTGCTTGAGGAACCGGACGACGTGACCCTTCTTGGTCTCGTAGTCGTGCGGGTCGATCTTCGGTCGGAGCTTCATCTCCTTGATGATCGTGTGCGCCTGGTTCTTGCGCGCCTCACGGGCCTTCATGGCCGACTCGTACTTGAACTTGCCGTAGTCCATGAGCTTGCAGACCGGCGGCCGGGCCATCGGGGCGACCTCGACCAGGTCGAGATCGGACTCCTGGGCCAGGCGCAGCGCGTCACCGATGGCGACGATGCCGACCTGTTCGCCGTTGGGACCGACAAGCCGCACCTCGTTGACGCGGATCCTGTCGTTGATCCTGGGCTCGGTGCTGATGGGGCCTCCTTGACACTGTTCGTGACCCCAGGCACGAAAAAGGCTTCCGCGCCGATGCACGCGGAAGCCTGCTGACCCAGGCGCGGACGGGTGCGCCCACGCAAGGACGGACCGCCGAGACGGACCGTCCGGACCGGGACCCGACGGCCAAGATGCAGCCGATGCGGGTGGGAGAGGCCTCCACTTGCACGTCCCGAGCGCGGACCGAGGCCCTCGACCCAGGACGGGTCGACAACCAAACTACCAGCGCAGCGCCCCATCCACCCAATCCCGCCCAGCCCACCGGCAGTGGCGCTGGGCGGTCAGTCAGGACGGCGCTGGAAACCGGCGGCCGCTGCGGCGTCTCGTGCGCAGGCGGCAGGGCGACGTCGAGACCGCGTACGCCGTGGTCCGCCCAGCCGGGCAGGTCGGCGACGCGGCGGGCGAGCGACGCGAGCAGGCTCGTCACCTCGCCCTGCGTGGCAGCGCTGTCGACGAGGCGGACCGTGAGCCGCGCGTCGACGCCCGGGGCCGGCAGCAGCCAGGCGGCCGCCACCGCCGGCTCGGCCGCCAGCGCGGATCGCAGCTCGGCGGCCAGCCGGTCGTCGTCGTACGCCGGAACCGTGCCGCGCCCGCCGACCAGGGCGCGCAGCTCGGGCACCTCGAGCACGCAGGCGTCCGGGCCGGCGACGTCGACCACGAGGACCTCGGCGCCCTCGGCGACGGCGACCTCGGCCGCTCGCGGTCCCGTGACGGGGACCGGCCGGGCAGCCGGGTCCCACCGCGCGAGGCTGTCCAGCCCGGTGAAGACGGGCAGCGCCCGGCGCCCGTCGGTTCCCTCCAGGAGCGGCACGGCGATGTCCGAGGTCTTGTCGACGCGCAGCCCGGCGGCGCCGGTCGCGACCTCGTCCGGGGTCGCCACGACCGGCGCGAGCACGCGCGCTGCGTGCAGGGCGGCCAGGACGTCCGGCCGGCGCGCCGGATCGGTGGCGAACAGCGCGAGGGCGGCGACCAGGCGGGCGTCCGCCGCCCCGTCGTCGTCGCGGAACGCCGAGGCCGGGATGCTCCTGGTCGACATCGCGCGAGCGTAACGGGGGATGCTGGCGCGCATGGCGCCGCGGATTTTCGCCGACCGCGCGGAGGCCGGGGAGCTCCTCGGCCGCCACCTGGCCGGTCTCGGCCTGGACGAGCCCGTCGTGCTGGGACTTCCCCGCGGCGGGGTCGTCGTCGCGGCGCACGCCGCCGCCGTGCTCGGCGTACCGGCCGATGTGTTCGTGGCCCGCAAGATCGGCCTGCCGCGGCAGCCGGAGTACGGCGTGGGTGCGATCGCCGAGGGCGGGGAGCCGGTGTTCGACCAGCGCGCGCTGCGGCTGCTGGGGCTGTCGGCGGAGGACCTGGCACCGGTCGTCGCGGCGGAACGGGCCGAGCTGACGCGGCGGGTCCGGCTCTACCGCGGCGACCGGGCGGTCCCCCGGGTGGAAGGTCGCACGGTCGTCCTGGTCGACGACGGCGTCGCCACCGGGGTCACCGCCCGCGCAGCGCTCGCGGCGTTGCGAGCGCAGGCCCCGGCCCGGCTCATCCTGGCCGCGCCGGTGGCCGCACCCGGGTCGCTGCGCGACCTCGAGGACGCGGCGGACGAGTTCGCCGTGCTGACCGCGCCGAGCGGCTTCGCCGCCGTCGGCCGGTGGTACGCAGCCTTCACGCAGGTGTCGGACGACGAGGTGATCAGGCTGCTGGCTACTCCCCCTGGTCGACGATCGCGATGACCGGTCCCCCACCCGAGGGACCCTGGTGCACCGCCGCCACGGACACGAACACCGCCGGGTCACCCGTGACCGACGACACGACGCCGCCGACACAGGACTTGATCTGGCGGTGCCAGTGCACGTCGGAGTCGTCGAGCATGATGTTGCGCCGCCCGCGCACGCGCCCGCTCGGGTCGGCCTCGCACTTGCAGAAGATGTTCACGACGCGACCGGCGAGGTCGCTCGGGTGCGGCCGGTCCGGCAGCTCCAGCCCGGCGTTGCGGATGGCGTCCCAGACGCCGTCGGCGTCGAGCGCGTCCTTCATCACGCTGTGCCCGATCTGGAACCGGCCCCCGACGCCGCGCACGTTGCCCAGGACGACGATCTGCGCCTGGTCGAGCTCGACCCCGGACGAGCAGGAGGCGACCGCGGAGAAGAGCGACAGGTCCTTGTGGATCTGCTCGGCCCGCGGCATCTCGATCTCGCCGAGCGCGACGGCGATGCCCAGCGCGGTCGTCGAGTTGGAGACGTCCATGGACTTCAACGTGTCCTCGGTCCAGACCTCCTTGCCGCGGCTCTTCGCGTCGGTGATCGTCTCGAGCGTCAACAGCGGCGTCTTGGTCTGCACGTAGTGCACGTCGGCCGGGTCGGTGATGCCGGCCCGCTCCATCGCGACCTTCACCCCGGCGGCGACCTTCTCGACCATCGGCACCCGGCCGATGTCCTCCGGCAGGATCTGCTCGCTCATCGCGTAGCCGACGGACAGCCGCGGCTCGTCGGTCTTCGGCGCGGTCGCCGGGTCGGTCGTCGCGAAGATGGTCGCGTGCGGCGAGATGACCCCGTCGGTCCCGCCGGACCAGACGATCGGGATCTGCTTGATCTCGTCCATCGACCGGGTGCCCTTGCTCTCCAGCACCTCGCGGAAGGCGCGGTCGGCGATGATCCGCGTGTAGTCGTTGACCCCGCCGTTGCCCTCGGTCTTGCCGATGACGGCGATGACCCGGTCGGCCTCGATGGTGCCCTTGTCGATGAGCTGCGCGAGGCCCGACGCATCGGAGACGCTCTCGATCGCAACCTTGTGGACCTCGATGGGCTCTGGCATCTGGCTCTCCTCAGTCGGATTCTTGGTCAGACTCGATGATGGTGCCGGCGGAGCCGTGCACCGCTTCACGGATGCGCTGCAGCGACGTGATGACCGACCGGGTGCCGCCACCCTCCACGAAGCGCACGGCGGCTTCGACCTTGGGTCCCATGCTGCCGCTGGCGAAGTGGCCGGCCGCGGCGTACTCGCGCATCTGCGCCGGGGTCACCCGCTCGAGCGGCCGCGCCTCGGGGGTGCCGTAGGACAGCACCGCGTTGTCCACGTCGGTCGCGATGACGAGCACGTCGGCCCCGACAGCAGGGGCGAGGATGGCCGCCGCGAGGTCCTTGTCGATCACGGCCTCGACGCCACGCAGCGTGCCGTCGGGATCCCGTACGACGGGGATGCCCCCGCCGCCGGCCCCGACGACGACGTAGCCCGGAGTCGGCCAGCAGACCGATCGCGGGCGCGTCGATGATCTCCAACGGCTCGGGCGAGGCGACGACCCGGCGCCAGCCCTTGTCGCCGCGGTGCTCCCAGGTCTGGCCGTGCTCCATGAGGACCTTCGCCTCGTCCTCGGGCAGGTAGCGGCCGATCGGCTTGGTCGGGCTTGGTGAAGCCGGGGTCGTCCCCGTCGACGAGGGTGCGGGTCACCACGGTCGCCGTACGCCGGTCGACACCGCGGGCGGCCAGCGCCTTGTCGAGGGAGTCGAGGATCAGGAAGCCGATCGTGCCCTGCGTCTGCGCGCCGCACCAGTCCAGCGGCACCGGCGGCACGACCTGCGCCGCGAGCTCGTTCTTGACCAGCAGGTTGCCGACCTGGGGACCGTTGCCGTGCGTCAGCACGACGTCGATGCCGGAGGCGATCAGGTCGGCGACGTGCTCCATCGCCGAGGACACGGCGTTGTCCTGGTCGACTGGTGTGGCGCTGCCGCCGGGCCCGGTCATGGCGTTCCCACCGAGAGCGATCAGCGCGCGCATGCCGGGACTCTAGGGGTTAGTGGCCGAGGCGTGCGGTAGCGGCGCAGGCGGGCGGCGAGGCGGGTGGCCGGGTCGCGGCGAAGCAGCCCGGTGAGCTCGAACTCCAGCACCTGCGCGACCCGCTCGAGGTAGGCGGCCGGCTCGTCGGCGGCGTCGGGGCGCTCGGCGACCACGCGGTCCACGATGCCGGCGCGCAGCAGGTCCAGCGACCGCACGCCCTGCGACTCGGCCATCTCCGGCGCGCGCTCGGTGGTGCGGTAGAGGATCGCCGACGCGCCCTCGGGCGGCAGCGGCGACAGCCACGCGTGCTGCGCGCAGATGACCCGGTCGGCGGGCAGCAGCGCCAGCGCCCCGCCGCCGGCGCCCTCGCCGAGCAGCAGGCAGACGGTCGGGGCGTCGAGCAGCACCAGGTCGGCCAGTGACCGGGCGATCTCGCCGGCCAGCCCGCCCTCCTCGGCCTCCTTGGACAGGGCGGCGCCGGCGGTGTCGATCACGGTGACGAGCGGCAGCTTGAGCTCGTCGGCGAGCTTCATCCCGCGCCGGGCCTCGCGCAGCCCGGCCGGGCCGAGCGGCTTGCCCATCGTCTGGCGCTTGCGGTCCTGGCCGAGCACGACGCAGGGCGCTCCCCCGAAGCGGGCCAGCGCGAGCAGCAGGCCCGGCTCGCTCTCGCCGGCACCGGTGCCGTGCAGCGGTACGACGTCGCGAGCGGCGTGCCGCAGCAGCTGCCGCACGCCCGGCCGGTCGGGGTGCGGGAGCGGGTGATCGACTCCCAGGCCGGGATGTCGGGCAGCTCGTCCAGCGGCACCTCGGCGACGTCCGGGGAGCCCTCCCGCGGCGCGGCGAGCACGTTGAGCGCCCGGTCGCAGAGGTCGGCGATCTGCTCGGGCGGCACGACCGCGTCGACGAGTCCGTGCTCGTAGAGGTTCTCGGCGGTCTGCACGCCGGCCGGGAAGTCCTCGCCGTACAGCGCCTGGTAGACCCGCGGGCCGAGGAAGCCGATCAGCGCGCCCGGCTCGGCAACGGTCACGTGCCCGAGCGAGCCCCACGACGCGAGCACGCCGCCGGTCGTCGGGTTGCGCAGGTAGACGAGGTAGGGGTTGCCGGCCGCCTTGTGCCGGCCGAACGCCGCGCTGATCTTCACCATCTGCAGGAACGCGACGGTGCCCTCCTGCATCCGGGTGCCGCCGGACGTCGGAGACGCAAGGAGCGGCAGCCGCTCGTCGGTGGCCCGCTCCACCGCGCGAACCAGCCGCTCGGCGGCCTGCACGCCGATCGAGCCGGCCAGGAAGCCGAACTCGCAGGCGACGACAGCGACCCGGCGGCCGTGGATGCGGCCCTCGCCGGTCACGACCGACTCGTCCAGGCCGGTGCGCTCGCGGGCGCGCGGCCAGGGCCTCGCGCGTACGCCGGGTCCGACGGCACGTCGACCGAGCGGCTCGTCCCAGCGCACCCAGCTGCCCGCGTCGAGGACCGCCTCGATCAGCTCGAGGGCGCCCGGGCTGCCACCGGGGTGCTCGGCGGCGTCGACCTCGTCGAGCCAGCGGCGCACCGACGTCGTCGTGCTGGCCGAGCGTCGGCGGCGCGGTGTGCGCGACCCGGCCGCCGTCGTCGAACCGCAGCGGCGGACCGGGCAGGGTGATCGGCCCGACCGTGGCGTGGTCGACGTCGACCAGCAGGCCCTGGGACCGGGTCTGCTCCCAGTCGTAGACGCGGTCCAGGGTGCGGACCTCGCCGGCGGGGATGCCGAGCTCGTCCAGCCGCGGCAGCAGGTCGGCCAGTGGCTGGTCGGCGAACGCCGCGTTGACGGCGTCGATGACCGCCGTCGCGGTTGCCCACGCGGTCGGCGTTGGTCGCGAAGCCGGGCGCGTCGACCGGCAGGCCGAACGCGGTGGCCAGGCGGCGCCACAGGCTCTCGCTGCCGACCGCGATCTGCACCATGCCGTCGGCGCAGCCGAACAGCCCGTAGGGGCAGATCGAGGGGTGGTGGTTGCCCTGCCCGTAGGGCACCTCGCCGGTGACGGTGTAGCGGGTGCCCTGGAACGCGTGCACGCCCGACGATCGCGGCGAGCAGCGACGTGCGGACCACCTGCCCCCGGCCGGTGGCGTTGCGCTCGTGCAGGGCGGCGACCACGCCGTACGCGCCGTACATGCCGGCGAGCAGGTCGCCGATCGGCACGCCGACCCGCATCGGGTCGTCGGGGCCGGTGCCGGTCAGCGACATCAGGCCGGCCTCGCCCTGGGCGATCTGGTCGTAGCCGGCCCGGCCGCCCTCGGGGCCGTCGTGGCCGAAGCCGGAGATCGACAGGATGACGAGCCGCGGGTTGAGCTCGTGCAGCCGCTCGACCGGGAAGCCCAGCCGGTCGAGGACGCCGGTGCGGAAGTTCTCGATCAGCACGTCGGCGTGGCGCACCAGCCGGGTCAGCAGGTCCTTGCCGTCGGCGGACTTGAGGTCGGCGGTGACCGACTCCTTGTTGCGGTTGCAGGAGAAGAAGTACGTCGACTCGCGCTGCGTCCTCGGGGCCGACGAACGGCGGCCCCCAGCCGCGGCTGTCGTCGCCGCCGTCGGGGTTCTCGACCTTGATGACCCGGGCGCCGAGGTCGCCGAGCATCATCGCCGCGTGCGGCCCGGCGAGCGCGCGGGAGAGGTCGACGACGACGACGCCGTCGAGCGGTCCGGGCATGGCCCCAGGGTAGGTGCGCCGTGACGCGGCGTGGCCCGATCTGGCCGGCGCCTGCCTACGACCGTGGGCGATCCTTGACAACTGATCACGGCCAGGAATAGGACAAGTTCTGCGTCGCACAGACCGGCACCGGGGTCGGCCGTCTACGACGTGAGGGGGCCTCCAGCGCAGGTCCCAGCCGGAGGCGCAGATGCCATACTGCCGAGGCCGTTGCGGCCGAAGAAACCACCGTTCACGTCCTGTGGATCAACGCCGGGCTCAGCTGCGACGGGGACTCCGTCGCGCTGACCGCCGCCACCCAGCCGAGCATCGAGGAGATCGCGCTCGGCGCGCTGCCGGGGCTGCCGAAAGTCGCCGTGCACTGGCCGCTGATCGACTTCGAGTGCGGTCCGACCGGCGGTCGCGGACGACTTCCTGGAGTGGTTCTTCAAGGCCGACCGGGGCGAGCTGGAGCCGTTCGTGCTCGTCGTCGAGGGGTCGATCCCGAACGAGGCGCTCACAGGACGACGGCTACTGGTGCGGCTTCGGCAACGACCCGATGACCGGGCAGCCGATGACCACCAGCGAGTGGCTGGACCGGCTCGCGCCCAAGGCGCTGGCGGTGCTCGCGGTCGGCACCTGCGCGACGTACGGCGGGATCCACGCGATGGCCGGCAACCCGACCGGCGCGATGGGCGTGCCCGACTACCTCGGCTGGGACTGGAAGTCCAAGGCCGGCATGCCGATCGTCTGCGTGCCGGGCTGCCCGGTCCAGCCGCGACAACCTGTCCGAGACGATCACCTACCTGCTCTACCAGGCGACCGGGCAGGCGCCGATGATCCCGCTGGACGACGCGCTGCGGCCGACGTGGCTGTTCGGCGCGACCGTGCACGAGGGCTGCGACCGGGCCGGCTACTACGAGCAGGGCGACTTCGCCGACGAGTACGGCTCGCCGAAGTGCATCGTCAAGCTCGGCTGCTGGGGCCCGGTGGTGAAGTGCAACGTGCCCAAGCGCGGCTGGATCAACGGCGTCGGCGGCTGCCCGAACGTCGGCGGCATCTGCATCGGCTGCACGATGCCGGGCTTCCCGGACAAGTTCATGCCGTTCATGGACGAGCCGCCGGGCGGCAAGATGTCGACCCGCTCGGTCGAGCGCTCTACGGGGCGACGATCCGCCGGCTGCGCGGGCAGACCACCGAGCACGCTGGACAAGGAGCCGAAGTGGCGCCGGCCCGGCGACGAGCTGCACACCGGCGCGAAGCGGACCTGGTGAGGGAGCCCGGGGATGACCACGACGGCAACCGCAGCACCGGCGAGCACCGGCAAGGCCCGCAAGGACCTGGTCGAGATGGCCTGGGACCCGATCACCCGCATCGTCGGCAGCCTCGGGATCTACACGAAGATCGACTTCGCGCAACCGGACCGTCGCCGAGTGCCACAGCACCTCGTCGATCTTCCGCGGCTACTCGATGTTCATGAAGGGCAAGGACCCGCGCGACGCGCACTTCATCACCAGCCGCATCTGCGGCATCTGCGGCGACAACCACGCCACCTGCTCCTGCTACGCGCAGAACATGGCGTACGGCGTGAAGCCGCCGCACCTCGGCGAGTGGATCGTCAACCTCGGCGAGGCCGCCGAGTACATGTTCGACCACAACATCTTCCAGGAGAACCTGGTCGGGGTGGACTACTGCGAGCGGATGGTCGCCGAGACCAACCCCGGCGTGCTCGCCCGGGCCGAGAACACCGAGGCGCCGCACGCGGGCGCGCACGGCTACCGGACGATCGCCGACATCATGCGGGCCCTCAACCCGTTCACCGGCGAGTTCTACCGCGAGGCGCTGCAGGTCAGCCGCTACACGCGGGAGATGTTCTGCCTGATGGAGGGCCGGCACGTCCATCCGTCCACGCTGTACCCCGGCGGCGTCGGCACGGTCGCCACGATCCAGCTGATGACCGACTACCTGATCCGGCTGATGCGCTACGTCGAGTTCATGAAGAAGGTCGTGCCGATGCACGACGACCTGTTCGACTTCTTCTACGAGGCGCTGCCCGGCTACGAGCAGGTCGGCCTGCGCCGCACCCTGCTCGGCTGCTGGGGCTCGTTCCAGGACCCCGAGTACTGCAACTTCGCCTACAAGGACATGACCGACTGGGGCCGCGAGATGTTCGTGACCCCGGGCGTGGTCGTGGACGGCAAGCTGGTCACGCACCGACCTGGTCGACGATCAACCTCGGCATCCGGATCCTGCTCGGCAGCTCGTACTACGACGACTGGACCGACCAGGAGATGTTCGTCGACCCAGGACCCGCTGGGCAACCCGGTGGACCGCCGGCACCCGTGGAACCAGCACACCAACCCCAAGCCGCAGAAGCGCGACCTGGACGACAAGTACAGCTGGGTGATGTCGCCGCGCTGGTACGACGGCAGCGAGCACCTCGCCCTCGACACCGGCGGCGGCCCGCTCGCCCGGCTGTGGTCGACCGCGCTGGCCGGCCTGGTCGACATCGGCTACGTCAAGGCGACCGGCACCAGCGTGCAGATCAAGCTGCCGAAGACCGCGCTCAAGGGCCCGGTCAGCTTCGAGTGGAAGATCCCGCAGTGGAGCAACACGATCGAGCGCAACCGGGCCCGCACCTACTTCCAGGCCTACGCGGCCGCCTGCGCGCTGCACTTCGCCGAGAAGGCGCTGGCGGAGATCCGGGCCGGGCGGACCAAGACCTGGGAGCCGTTCGAGGTGCCCGACGAGGCGATCGGCTGCGGCTTCACCGAGGCGGTGCGCGGCGTGCTGTCGCACCACATGGTGATCCGGGACGGGAAGATCGCGAACTACCACCCGTACCCGCCGACGCCGTGGAACGCCAACCCGCGCGACGTCTACGGCACGCCCGGCCCGTACGAGGACGCCGTGCAGGACCAGCCGATCTTCGAGGAGAACGACCGGGACAACTTCAAGGGCATCGACATCATGCGGACCGTCCGCAGCTTCGACCCCTGCCTGCCGTGCGGCGTGCACATG